>CAVPET010000022.1:0-31431 GCA_963703525.1 Ilumatobacteraceae bacterium
CTCGACGGTGTCTCGGCAGCCCAGTGTCAACATCTTCGAGCCATCTCACCGAGACGGATACTCGCCGTTCGTGGCAACGTCGGCGCCATCACACTGGGACAGCTGCGTGAAACCATCGCAGTGATCCTTGATCTGCCCTGACCCGCTGCCACGACCCGGCGTTGTCCGAGAACCGCGGTACGAGCCGGGTCTCGAGCGGGAGAAGTGCCCGGGATACGTGGGGCCGGCGCCGTTGAGGACACTCGTGGCTTGTATCACTTGGCGTAACCGGCCCTCCGGGGGACGGACGGGAGGGATGGGGCGGGGCGGGCGGTAGCGTGGTCGTCTGCTGTATTGACCTGGCGCCGCCAGGAATCGACCCGATTCCTGCTTGGCGCCGGCACGAGAAGTTGATGGAAGTCGATCACCATGTCTGAGACCGTTCTCACCGCCGAATCCGGCCGCCGCACCGGGAGCTCCGACTCCCGCCGCCTGCGCGCCGGCGATCGGATCCCCGCAGTCGTCTATGGCCACGGGATGACCCCGATCAGTATCTCGGTCGACCGTCGCCGGCTGCGTAGCGCCCTCTCCGGGGGAGCGGGGATGAACACCATCCTCGACCTCACCGTCGACGGCACTGTCTATCCCTCGCTGATCAAGGACATCCAGCGCCACCCGGTGCGCCGCAACGTCCAGCACATCGACTTCATCCAGGTCAATCTCAACGAGGAGATCATCGTCTCGGTGCCGATCATCCTCGAGGGTGAGGCCAAGGAGGTCGTCGGCAACAACGGCCTCGTCGACCTCACCATGCAGGAACTGCATGTGCGCACGACCCCGCGCAAGATTCCCGACTCGATCACACTCGACGTGACCGACATGACGATGGACACCGTCATCCGCATCGAGGACATCGTCCTGCCCGAGGGCGTGGAAGCCGTTGGTGACCCCGACACGCCGGTGGTCACCGTGCTCGTCATGCGCGCCGCGGAAGAGGAAGCCGCCGAAGGCGAGGCGGCCGCCGAGGGCGAGGCGGGCGCCGAGGGCGAGGCGGGCGCCGGCTCCGATGCAGTCGCCGGCGGCGCCGAGGCCGGCAGCACCGGCGACTGATCGCCGAGCATCGCACCGATCGCATCGCGGTCGCACCGATCCCATCGCCGTCACCACTCGAACGATGCCACCTCGATGATGAACGTCTCGGCATGAACGAGTCGGCATGAGTGTGTTCGGACGCGTCGGCAAGGGCAACCCCTTCGATTGGTTGGTCGTCGGCCTCGGCAACCCGGGCGCCAAGTACGCCCGCAGCCGCCACAACGTCGGCCGGCAAGCCGTGTCGCTGCTCGCTCAGCGCTGGGGCGCCACGCTCAAGGGCGGCCGCGACAACGCGCTGATTGCAGAGACCCGTTTCGCCGATCGGCGTGTCGTGCTCGCGTTCCCGACCACGTTCATGAACGAGTCCGGCCGGGCCGTCGGTGCGCTCGTACGCCGGTACCGGATCGAGTCGCCCGAACAGATCATCGTCGTGCAGGACGAACTCGACCTCGCACCCGGCGAGCTGAAGGTGAAAGCAGGCGGCGGACTCGCCGGGCACAACGGTCTGCGGTCGATCCACCAGCACGTGAAGTCGACGGACTTCCTCCGCGTGCGGATCGGAGTGGGCAAGCCCGACTCGAAGGAGGCCGGCGTCGGGCACGTACTCTCCAAGGTGCCGGCGCAGGAACGCGAGTTGCTCGACATACGGGTCGCCGATGCCGCTGACGCAGTCGAGGAGATCATTCGTAACGGAGTCGACTCGGCAATGCAGCGCTTCAATGGCAAGCAATGACCGGCACGACACCGACCGGCACGACACCAACCGGCACGACACCGACCGGCACGACACCAACCGGCACGACACCAACCGGCACGACACCAACCGGCGACCGATGAACGCTCCGCTCGGCTCACTGCCCCAACTGCTCCGTGACGAGCCCGGCCTCACCAGGGCGCTGGGCGATCCGAGTGCCCGGCTCGCCGTCGTGGAAGTCGCCCGCCCGATCGCGATCGCCGCGCTCGCCAAGTTGTCGACGAGCCGCCCGCTCGTCGTGACGTGCCCGACGGGCACCATGGCCGCTCAGCTGACCGACGACCTACGCCAGTTCCTCCCCGCGGGCGAGGTCGTCCAGTTCCCCGGATGGGAAACGTTGCCGTTCGAACGTGTCAGCCCGAGCGTCGAGACGATGGGCCGGCGGCTCGAGGTGCTGTGGCGCCTGCGTGACCCGCAGAGAGTGCCCGCGGTGATCGTCACCGGGGTGCGCGCTCTGCTCCAGAAGCTCGGGCCGGGCGCCACCGAGGTCGATCCGGTCACGGTGCGTCCGGGGGCCGAGATCGACCCCGACGAGCTGTCGGCGACGCTGGTGGAGTTCGGCTACCGCCGCGAGGAGCTCGTCGAGCATCGCGGAGAGTTCGCGCGCCGCGGTGCGATCGTCGATGTCTACCCGTCGACCGCCGACTCGCCGATCCGTATCGACCTGTGGGGCGACGAGGTCGACCGGCTCACCACGTTCAGCGTCAACGACCAGCGCTCGATCGGCGACCTCGACGAGGTGTTGATCTTCCCCGCTCGCGAGCTGATGCCGACCGCCGATGTCCGCAGCCGGGCCGCTCGACTCGTACAGACCGAGCCATGGGGGCGCGAGCAGTGGGAACGCCTGTCCGAGGGCGCTCATTTCGACGGAATGGAGAGCTGGCTGCCGTGGCTGATCGACGGCAGCCACCTGCTGACCGACGTGCTCCCCGGGTCGGCCAAGCTGTTGCTGGTCGAACCCCGTCGGATGCGTGACCGGGCGATCGACCTCATCGCCGAGGAAGACGACCTCGCCCGCACGCTCGCCTCGACGTGGGCCCGAGATCCCGACCGCTCGTTCCCCCGCCTCCATGCCGAACCCGACACCCTGCTCTCCGGTTCGGGCGCGTTCTGGTCGATCGACTCCACGCCGGAGTCACCGGACACGCCGCTCGTCGAGGCCTCCGGGTGGGGGCCGGTCGCCGGTGACGGGACCGGGCTGACGGATCGACTCGCCGAGCTGATCGGTCGCGGCTACCGCGTGGTCGTCGCCGCCGACGGCATCGGTTCGGTCGCCCGCCTCCACGACCTGCTGCTCGGCAACGGCCTCGACTTCCCGGTCGTGCTCCCCCCGTCGTCGGGTGTTTCCGGTGCGTCGGGTGTTTCCCCCGCGAAAACCGCGCCGGAAACACCCGACGGGGCGCAAACACCCGACTCACCGTCGATCGGGGCGGGGGGGTCGATCGTGGTGGCCCCGCTGCACCGCGGGTGCACGCTGCCGAACGCGAAGGTGTCGATCGTCGCCGAGAGCGACCTCACCGGCCGGCGCCGGGCACACCGCACCGCCCGCCCACGCCGGCGCGCCGATGCCGCGCAGCGACGTTCGAAGACCTCAAGACGGGCAACTACGTCGTGCATCACCAGCACGGCGTCGGCAAGTACGAGGGCATGGTCAAGCGGGCCATCGGCGGCGTCGAGCGCGACTACCTGCTGATCTCCTACAAGGGCGGCGACAAGCTCTACGTGCCCGTCCGACCAGATCGACACGCTGCGCCACTACGTCGGCGGCGAGGCGCCCGACGCTGCACCGCCTCGGCGGCTCCGACTTCGCGAAGGCCAAGAGCCAGGTCCGCTCCGCGGTCCGCGAGATCGCCCAGGAACTCGTCGTGCTCTACCAGAAGCGGGTCAACGCCGAGGGCCACGCCTTCGCGCCGGACACGCCGTGGCAGGCCGAGATGGAGGAAGCGTTCCCCTACGTCGAGACGCCCGACCAGCGCACCGCGATCGACGACATCAAGCGCGACATGGAACTCGCCCACCCGATGGATCGCCTGATCTGTGCGGCGACGTCGGCTTCGGCAAGACCGAGGTCGCCATCCGCGCCGCGTTCAAGGCGATCCAGGACGGCAAGCAGGTCGCCGTGCTGGCGCCCACCACGCTGCTCGCCACGCAGCACGGCAACACGTTCGCCGACCGCTTCTCCGGCTTCCCGATCCGCGTCGAGGTGCTCTCGCGCTTTCTCACCAATGCCCAGGCGAAGAAGGTCATCGAAGGTCTGCCGCTCCGGCGAGGTCGACTGTGTCATCGGCACCCACCGGCTGCTCACCAACGACGTCAAGTTCAAGGATCTCGGGCTGCTCGTCGTCGACGAGGAGCAGCGATTCGGCGTGCAGCACAAGGAGACGATGAAGAAGATGAAGACCAACGTCGACGTCCTCACGCTGTCGGCCACGCCGATCCCGCGCACGCTGGAGATGTCGCTCGTCGGCATCCGCGACCTGTCGCTGCTGCAGACCCCACCGGCGGACCGCCAGCCGATCCTGACCTACGTCGGCGAGTACGACGAGCGGGTCGCGATCGAGGCGATCCGCCGCGAGCTACTCCGCGAGGGCCAGGTGTTCTGGGTGCACAACCGGGTGCAGTCGATCGACACGGCGGCGACGCCGACTGCGCGAGCTCGTCCCCGAGGCACGCATCGCCGTCGCCCACGGCCAGATGGACGAGGGTCAGCTGGAAACCGTCGTGCAGGACTTCTGGGACGGCAACTACGACGTGCTGGTGTGCACCACGATCATCGAGTCGGGCATCGACATGCCGACGGTGAACACGCTCGTCGTCGAGCGCTCCGACCTGCTCGGCCTCGGCCAGATGCACCAGCTCCGCGGCCGCGTCGGCCGCTCCGGGTCGCGGGCCTACGCCTACCTGTTCCATCCCCGCGACAAGGTGCTCACCGAGGAGGCCTACGAACGGCTCCGCACGATCGGCGAGTCGACCGATCTCGGCTCGGGCTTCAAGATCGCCATGCGCGACCTCGAGATCCGCGGCGCCGGCAACCTGCTCGGCGAGTCGCAGTCCGGCCACATCGCCGCGGTCGGCTACGACCTCTACTGCCAGATGGTCACCGAGGCGGTCAGCGAGATGAAGGGCGAACCGCCGCCGGACAAGCCGGCGCGAGATCAAGCTCGACGTGCCGACCGATTCGTTTCTCCCAGCCGACTACGTCGTCAAGGAGGAGTTGCGTCTCGAGGCCTACCGTCGCCTCGCCGTTGTCACCAGCGCCGCCGAGGTCGACGACATCCGCACCGAGTGGGAAGACCGCTACGGCCCTCTTCCCACCCCCGCCGAGGCGCTGCTCCAGGTCGGCTATCTGCGGGCACAATGCCACCGGCTGGGGATCGTCGACATCCAGATCTCGGCCGGCCCGAACACCTCGAACACCGCGAAGCTGGCACCCGTCACGCTCAAGCTCAGCGAGACGATGCGCCTGCGGCGGCTCTCCAAGGCGGCGAAGTACAAGGAGGATTTCGACAGCCGCGGTGGCCGGCTCGTGGTGCCGCTGGAGCGCGGCGTGGAGCCGTCGTCGTTCCTCGTCCGATTCCTCGACGAGCTGATCCCGGTCGACGCCTGAGCGGTGACTCTTGCCCGCCAGGACATCGTTCCGCTTTGGTGGAGATGGTTGGGTAACCTCCTGCCCGTGCACCGTCGCCTCCGTACGATCATGCTGCCCATCGCCGCCGTGTTCACGCTGGCGTCGGTCACCGCTGGTTGTTCGACGTTCTCCGATGCCGACGCCCCGGCACGGGTCAACGACGCCGAGCTGGGCAACGACGAGCTCGGTGACCTCGTCGACGTACTCGGTCAGGGCGACACGACCAGTGGCGATGTCGTGCGCAGCACGATCCAGCTGTGGGTGCTCGTCGAAGTGGTCGGCGCCCAACTCGCCGCCGACGACACGCCGCTCGCACCCGAGGTGGTCGATGCGGCAACGGCCGAGCTCGACGCCCAGCTTCCGGGGTTCGCCGCGCTGTCCGACTCCACCCGCGAAACGCTCGCCCACGCGCAGGCGACGTTGGACACCGTGAACGCGCTCGCCGACCCCGCCACGTTCCTGGACACGGCGACAGCGGCGGCAGACATCCACATCGACCCCCGGTTCGGCACGTTCGACCCCGAGGTCGGCGTGATCCCACTCGGTGGGGCGGCGATGCCGGCCGCCCCGGGCAGCACCGGATGACCCCGCGGATCGTCGTGGTCGGCCTCGGCCCCGGCGGTGCCGAGTACGTCACAGTCGAGACGCTCGCCGCCATCGAGCGCGTCAGCGTCCGGTTCCTCCGCACCGCGATCCATCCATCTGCGTCGATCGTTGCAGATGCATCGACCTTCGATCACCTGTACGAGGCAGCCGACACGTTCGACGACGTCTACACCGAGATCGCCGACGTACTCGTCGCCGCGGCGAACGAACACGGCGAGGTCCTCTACGCCGTTCCGGGTTCGCCGCTGGTCCTCGAACGATCGGTCCGCTACCTGCGCGATCGGGCCGCGGCCGATGTGGGCCTCACGGTCGAGGTGCTCCCCGCACTGTCGTTCCTCGACGTCGCGTATGCCCGACTCGGCATCGATCCGGTCGAGGCGGGCGTCCGCCTGGTCGACGGCCACCAGTTCGCCACCGCCGCGGCCGGCGAGCGCGGTCCGCTCCTCGTCGCCCACACCCACGCCAACTGGGTGTTGTCCGACATCAAACTGGCCGTCGAGGGCAGTTCCGGCGACGAGCCCGTCACCATCCTGCAGGCGCTCGGCACACCCGACGAACGCATCGTGACCACCACATGGTCCGAACTCGACCGCACCGTCGAGGCCGATCACCTGACGTCGATCTGGATCCCCCGGCTGGCGGCCCCCGTCGGCGCCGAGTACGTCCGCTTCCACCAGCTCGCGCGCACCCTGCGCGAACAGTGCCCATGGGACGTCGAGCAGACCCACCAGTCGCTCGTGCCCTACCTGCTGGAGGAGACCTACGAGGTCGTCGATGCGCTCCAGGCACTCGACCCGCACGACCCGGCCACCGACGATCACCTGATCGAAGAGCTCGGCGACCTGCTGTACCAGATCGAGTTCCACGCCACGATCGCCGAGCAGGAGGGCCGCTTCACGATCGCCGACGTCACGGCCGGGGTCCACGACAAGCTCGTGCGCCGACACCCACACGTGTTCGGCGCGGTGGAGGTCGCCGGCAGCAGCGACGTCCTGGCCAACTGGGACGACATCAAACGCGTCGAGAAGCAGCGGACGTCGGTGTTCGACGGCATCCCGCGATCGCTGCCCTCGCTCATCTACGCCGACAAGGTCGGATCGAAGGCGTCGAAGGTCGGCTTCGACTGGCCCGACGTCGATGGGGCGTTCTCCAAGATCACCGAGGAGACCGGCGAGTTGCGCACGACGATCGACGACGACGACATCCCCGCGCAGCGCGACGAAATCGGCGACCTGCTGTTCGCCATCGTCAACGTCGCCCGCCATCTCGGCATCGACCCCGAGCTCGCCCTTCGCGCCGCGACCGACAAGTTCCGGCTGCGCTTCGAGGGCGTCGAGCAACTCGCCGCGGCCCGATCGATCGATCTGCGCACCGCCGACCTCGTCACCCTCGACGCCCTCTGGGACGACGTCAAGGCCGACCGTTCCCGGTGATCGCCTCCCCATGATCGCATGCCGGTGATCGCCGTTTCCGGTGATCGCCGCTCAGTGATCGCCGAGCTCGGGGCCGGGCACGGGCTGCGCGGCGAGATCCCGAAGCGTCATCTCCCACTCCAAGCGCCACCGCTGCCAACGTAGATCGATCACCTCGTCGAACACGGTGGTCGCCTGCCACGTCGCCAGGGCGAACACCAACGCCGGCACGCCGTAGCCGACCGCCGTCTGCAGCGCCCGATCGGCAGCCGTCATCCCCGACTCGGCCAGCACGTCGTGCAACCCGATCGAGACGATCATGAACGCGCCGCCGGCAGCGAACAGTGACATGGAGAACCACAGCACCACCACTCGACTCGGGGCGCCGATCCGTCGGGCCTGCTCGGCGAGATAGCCGAACGGCAGCCACACAGCGATCAGGCCGATCACTGCGGCGAGGCCGCTGACGGCGGCCGCGACCATGTCGTCGGGCGGCTCGCCGAACTGCTCCTGCGCACGGTCGAACACCATCATGACGCCGAACGGCGCGGCGAACGCCGTCAGCCACAACAGCGCCGCGAGCAGTCCATTCGATCGACGGTGATAGCGACTCGCCGGAACCAGCCGGCCGGCGTCGAGCATCGCCAACGCATTCCATGCCACGAGCAGCACGGCGGCCAAGACGTGCGGTGCGATCACGACCGACGCGGTGAACACGCCGCCCGGGCCGATCGCGTACTCGGTCATCACGACCACCGCGATGGTGACCAACATCGTCAGCAGCAACACGTAGCGCAACCACCAGGTCGCGGCGAGATGCGGCGGCGGGTCGGTCCGTAGTGCCACGAACGAGCTCGATGCGTCGGCGGCTCGCTGCGGCTCCGCTGACGGTGCATCAGACACGGGTGCATCAGGAGCCCGCGGAACGGACGGAACGGACGGAACGGACGGAACGGACGGAACGGACGGAACGGACGGAACGGACGGAACGCAGGGCGCGCACGGAGTTGGCAGCACGGGCAGCACGGGCGACACGAACGGAGCGGAGGGCGCCGAGATCGATGGGAGCGCCGGCGCGGACGGCGGGCTCGTCGAGCTCGTCGGGCTCGTGGGCAGAGCGGACACAGCCGGGCGGACACAGCCGGGGACGCGGACACAGCCGGGGACACGGACACAGCCGGGGACGCGGACACAGCCGGGGACGCGGACACAGCCGGGACGGGACACAGCCGGGGACGGGGCGCCGGGCCCGGTGATCGGACCGGGTCAGTCGATTCGCTGTCGTGCATCGCGCGAACCCACTTCAGCCCACGGTGAGCGTCGCCTGTGACGTCGGTTGTGATGTCGCCTGTGATGTCGCACGCTTCTCGATCCCCCGACGCTGTTCGACGAGCGCGTTGTGATGCCCTGCTTCGTGCTTCGACGCGTCGGCGACAGCCCGGCAGGCCACGGTCACGGTCACGGTCAGCAGCAGCAACACGAGGGCGCCGAGCGCGAGGTAGAAGGCCAGCCGACCGTATTGATAGGTCGACACCGTCCGGTCGGTATCGGTGAGGGCGATCAGACCCTGCGTGTAGACGAGCAGCACGACGGCGAACATGTAGACGACCCGGATCGGCGTGCGACGCGCCTGCACCGCTTGTGCCGCCCGCTCGAGGATCGCGAACGGTACGTACATCGCCGCGGCCTGGAAGGTCAGGCCCACGATGACCCGCCCGAGCGCAGCATCGACCGTGAAGCGATCGCCGAGCATCCAGATCCCGACGCAGACCACCGGCCAGGCCAGCGCCGCGATCACCGGGTTGCGCCGCAGGCCCGACGCCAACCTGGCGTTCAACACGGCGATGAAGCTCCAGATCGAGGCGAGGGTCACCGCGACCACTGCCACGACGCGTGCCACGGAGTACAACGCGTCGAGCGTGTCCCACGCCTTGTCCCGTTGACTCGCCAGGATGACACCGTCGCGGGTCTCGAGCCAGAACATGAGCATGACCACCGCGCCGACGACGCTGAGCAGTGCCAGACCGGCAGTCGCCACCTCGATGGCGATGCGCACGGAATCCGATCCGGGGAGCTGCGCCACCTCGTCGCGAACCTCGAACGCCGGCCGGATCCCAGGCGCCGAGGCGACCGGGCGCGCGGGTGTCCGACGGCCCGTTGCAGCGGAAACCTGGACGGTCGAGGTCGAACGACCGATGCGGCGGGCGGCGGCGACCTTGACCGACTCCTCAACTGCTCCCGCGGCGCGCCATGCGAGCAGCACGACGATCACACACGGAGCGATCGCGATGACACCGACGACCCACATCGGCGCGAGTTCGTCGGTCGTGTCGACCGCACCGCCGAGGTGCAGGCCGACGATCGTCGCGACGCCGACGAGGCCGAGGGTGACCGGCACCCACAGCCAACGGGCGAGGTGGGCCGATTGGCCACCGATCTGGCGGACCACCCGCGACATGAAGTGGAACGGGCGGGCCGCCACGGGGACGGCGAGCAACACCGACAGCACCGCGATGGCCAGCGGCGCCGACGACGGATCCTCGTCGGCGGTGTTCAGCGTGCGCGACAGGTAGGCAACCACTGCGACCGCGACCGCGACGAACGTCACCGGCAGGGCCCAGCTGGCGACTGCCTGCCACGGGTCGGGCGGGGCGACCGTCTTGGCCGGCGCGACCAGCCGGGATGCATTCTCGGTGGCCGAGTAGGTCCACATCAGCACCGCGAGGGTCGCCACGAGACCAGCGACGATCGAGCTCCACATGAGCGCGTCGGAGCGAGTCCGGCCGTCGACCAGGCGTTGTACCTGCCACCCCGACAGGACGAACACCATGCCGACCGACGACACGGCGAGCACTCGCCACGGCAGCATCGCCCGCAGTTCGACCCTCGGGCTCGCGTGTCGTCGATGCCCGGGAGTCGACTCGTCCGGGGCGGGGGCGAATTCGGGGTGCACCAAGGCCGCCGCGAGAGCGTCGGGGGGCGGCAGCATTCCGACCTGAACGCCGACCTGAACGCCAACATCGGTGGAGCGACCCAACGGTTCCATGTCGCCAACATCGGCAGTTGCTGCCGGCAGCTTGAGGAGAACTTCACGATGGTCGCGCCGTACCGGGGTGACCTGCCGGGGTGACCTGCCGCAGCGGCCTGCCGGGGTGACCTGCGGCGGCGACCTGCCGGGGTGTTCGGCCTGAAACCCGCCACGCCGCGGGCCACACTGCGGGCCACACTGTCGGAATGCGACTGCAACTCGCCAACCCCTCGGAGCACCCGGCAGTTGCCGGGCTGCCGTTCCTGGAGCGGCTCGAAGACTGGGACCTGGAGCGGATGCACGGGGTGTTGGGCCTGCACCGCCACGTCGTGCGCCTGATCGAGCTGGGCGACGTGAGCTACGTGATCAAGGAGCTACCCGACGCGCTCGTCGAGCGGGAGTACCGACTGCTGCGCGAGCTCGCCGACGACGGCCTGCCCACCGCCGAAGCCGTCGCGGCCCTCACCGGCAAGGCCGACGGCGCCGACGGGATGCTCGTCACCCGCCACCTCGACTACTCACTCCCCTACCGCACGCTGCTATCGGGCCGCGGACTGACGATTCCGTACCTGGGTGAGCGGGTGCTCGATGCTCTGGTCGGTCTGCTCGTGCGGCTCCATCTCGCCGGCTTCTACTGGGGCGACTGCTCGCTGTCCAACACGTTGTTCCGACGCGATGCGGGCGCACTGTCCGCCTACGTGATCGACGTCGAGACCGGCGAGCGGTACCCCAGCCTGACCGCGGGACAACGCCAACTCGATCTGCAGATCGCGATCGAGAACGTCGGCGGCGGCCTCCTCGACCTGCAGATGGGCGGGCGGCTCGGCGCCGACATCGACCCCTGGGAGGTGTCGACCCAGATCGACGACCGTTACCACTCGCTGTGGGACGAACTCACCGCGGCCGGAGAGTTCGCTCCCGACGAGACGTTCCGCATCGAGCAGCGCCTCGAGCGGCTCCATCAACTGGGCTACGACGTCGAGGAGATGGAGATCGTCGCGTCGGCCGATGGCGACCGGTTGCGATACGTCCCGCGGGTGGTCGAGCACGGCTTCCACATCGAGCGACTCAAGAACATGACCGGGCTGGAGACCACCGAGAACCAGGCCCGCCGCCTGCTCGGCGACATCCGCGCCTTCGGTACGGAACTGCACCAGCAACGGGCGCAGGAGAGCGCCGCCACAGGGGTCGCGCTGCGCCCGCTGCCCGAGAACGTCGTGGCGGTGCGCTGGCTCGACCAGCGTTTCGAGCCGCTGATCGCACTGATCCCACCGTCGCTGTACTCCAAGCTCGAGGCGGCGGAGATCTTCCACCAGTTGTTGGAGCATCGATGGTTCCTCTCCGAGGCGGCAGGGAGCGACATCTCCCTCGAGCAGGCGCTCGAGTCGTACATCGCCGACGTCCTGGTCGACGCGCCCGACGAACTCCTGCATCTCGGCGAGGTGACCGCCGAGCTGCCGATCATCCCCATCGAGTTCGTCGCACCCGTCCCCCAGACGCCGCTCGACAGCGCCGCACGCGCCTTCGATCCACCTGGCGCCGCCGCCGGCGCCTTCGATCCACCTGACGCCGCCGCCCGCTACGTTGAGGATCCATGAGCGAAATCCTGAGCATCGTCGGCCGCGAGATCCTCGACTCGCGGGGCAACCCCACCATCGAGGTCGAGGTGCTCCTCGACTCCGGCGCCCTCGGGCGCGCCGCCGTCCCATCGGGCGCCTCGACCGGCGAGCACGAGGCCGTCGAGCTGCGCGACGGCGACTCACGCTACGGCGGCAAGGGTGTCCGCAAGGCGGTGGGATTCGTCAACGACGACATCGCCGACATCCTCGAAGGGATCGATGCGCTCGACCAGCGGGCCATCGACCGGTTGATGCTCGACCTCGACGGCACCGACAACAAGGCCAAGCTCGGCGCCAACGCGATCCTCGGCGCCAGCCTCGCGGTGGCGAAGGCGGCCGCGATCGAACTCGGGATCCGCCCTGTACCGCTACGTCGGCGGGCCCAACGCGCACGTGCTGCCGGTGCCGATGATGAACGTCATCAACGGCGGAGTGCACGCCGACAACTCGATCGACCTGCAGGAGTTCATGGTGATGCCCGTCGGCGCGCCGAGCTTCTCCGAGGCGCTGCGCTGGGGCACCGAGACCTACCACGTGCTCAAGGGCGTCATCCGCGACCGGGGCCTGTCGACCGCCGTCGGTGACGAGGGCGGGTTCGCGCCGAACCTCGACTCGAACGAGGAGGCCATCCGAGTGCTCGTCGAGGCGATCGAGAAGGCCGGCTTCACGCCCGGCGACGACATCGCCATCGCGCTCGACCCCGCCACCAGCGAGATCTTCCACGACGGCGCCTACCACCTGACGGGCGAGGGCAAGGTGCTCGCTCCGTCGGAGATGACCGACTACTGGAAGCGCCTGGTCGACACCTACCCGATCGTCTCGATCGAGGACGCGATGGACGAGAACGACTGGGAGGGCTGGGCGACGCTCACCGCGGCCATCGGCGACAAGGTCCAGCTCGTCGGCGACGACCTGTTCGTGACCAACTCCGCACGCCTGCAGACCGGCATCGACCGTGCGGTCGCCAACTCGATCCTGGTCAAGGTCAACCAGATCGGCTCGCTCACCGAGACGCTCGACACCGTCGAGCTGGCCACCCGCCACGGCTACACCTCGGTGATGAGCCACCGCTCCGGCGAGACCGAGGACGCCACGATCGCCGACCTCGCCGTCGCCACCAACTGCGGCCAGATCAAGACCGGCGCCCCCGCCCGCAGCGACCGCGTCGCCAAGTACAACCAGTTGCTGCGCATCGAGGCCGACCTCGGCGAATCCGCCGCCTACCGCGGCCGCCACGCCCTCGCGCCGCTGCACTGAACCGCCCCGCCACCGCCTCCCCGCTCCCGCCGCGAACCGCACCGCCACCCCCGCCAGGCGCGTCTCGTCGCGCGGGATCACGGGATGACGGCGGATCAGGGGTGCTGCCTGCGACACTGTGTGGGTGAGCAGGTCGCAGACCACGTCGATCAGGCGCCCGGCCAAACAGGCCGCGGCCGACGTGGGGCGCTCGAGGCTCGGCGACTTCACCCGTCCGATCCCCGTCGACAAGCGGATCTCCCGACGACCAAAGGTTGCCCTTTTCGCCGGGCTGTTCGTGCTGGCCGTGATGGGGTTCATCAGCGCCGCCGTGTTCATCCTGCCGATCCAGACCTGGCGCGACCAGGACGTCGACCTGAGCAAGCGCCAAGCCCAGCTCGACGAGTTGGAAAAGGTCAACGGCGAACTGGCCGCCGAGGTCGACCGCCTGCAAACCGACGACGGGGTCCGGGAGGCGGCCCGCGAGGAAGTCGGCTTCGTCGAGACCGGCGAGAAGCGCTCGTCGATCCTGCCGCTACCGCCGCTGCCGTCGGCGTTGCCCGACGGATGGCCCTACAACGTGGCGACCGGCATCATGAACGCACGCAGGGCTGGGCCTGCGCCGGCCCCGACCGACTAGGTTGCGCACGGGGCCCGTGAACATCGCCGCCCCATCACGCACCATCTGATCGACAAGGGGCATTCGTGGCCGGCAGCATCCTCGGAAACCGCGTTCTGCGCAAGGAAGACCCGAAGTTCCTCACGACCGGTGGGGTCTACGTCGACGACCTCCATGACGACCTGCTCGCCGGCGCAGCCCACGTCGTCTACGTCCGCTCGGCCGTCGCCCATGGCGCCATCGTGTCGATCGACACCGACGGCGCACTGGACATGCCCGGTGTCATCGCGGTGTACACCGCGGCCGACCTCGGGCTCGAACCCCTCCCATCGGCGTTCAACCCGATGGTCGCGCGCACACTGCTCGCGAGCGACAAGGTGCGCTACGTCGGCGAACCGGTCGCAGCGGTCGTGGCCGAGACGTCCCTGCAGGCCACCGACGCCGCCGAGATGGTGTTCGTCGACATCGACTTCCTCCCGGCGCTCGTCGACCCCGAGGCCGCGCTCGCCTCCGACACACTCATCTACGACAGCGCCGGCTCGAACGGCGTGTTCGACACCACGGCACTCGGCATGCCCGAGAACACCCCGGCCGAGCAGTACTTCGCCGGCTGCGAGGTCACGGTCACCGGCCGCTACGTCAACCAGCGCGTCGCCCCCTGCCCGCTCGAGGTCCGCGGTTCGGCGGCCACCTGGGTCGACGGGCGCCTCTACCAATGGCTGTCCACGCAACATGCGCAGGGGGCGAAAGACCCGATCGTCGCGGCGAACAAGGTCGAGGCCGAACAGGTCCGCGTCATCACCCCCGACGTCGGCGGCGGCTTCGGCGCCAAGATCGGCAACTACCCCGAAGAGCTCCTGCTCGGCCCGATCTCCAAGCTCCTCGGCCGACCGGTCAAGTGGCGCGAGACCCGCAGCGAATCGATGGTCGGCCTCGGTCACGGCCGGGCCCAGGTGCAGTACGTCACGATCGGCGGCACCCGCGAGGGCAAGGTCACCCACTACCAGATGCACGTCATCCAGGACGCCGGAGCGTTCGTCGACATGGGCGCGATGCTCGCCCCCTTCATGACCCGGCCGATGGCGTCGGGGGTGTACGACCTCGCCAACATCGAGGTGCGCGCCACCTCCGTGGTCACCAACACCACGCCGACCGTCGCCTACCGCGGCGCCGGCCGCCCCGAGGCCACGGCGGCCATCGAACGGGCGATGGACATGTTCGCCGCCGAGATCGGCAAGGACCCCGCCGACGTCCGGCGCATGAACCTGATCGGCAAGTTCATGGATTCGCACACGACCTCGATCGGCCAGACCTACGACGTCGGCGACTACGAGGAGGCGCTCGACCGTGTGCTCGCCGCCGCCGGGTACGCCGAGCTGCGCACCGAGCAGGCCCGTCGCCGTGCGGCGGGCGACGACAAACAGCTCGGCATCGGCCTGAGCATCTACGTCGAGATCACCGGTGGGGTCCCGCCGATGGGTGACGCCGCCAAGATCGAGGTGAACGACGATGGTTCGGCCACCGTCTACACCGGTACCTCACCGCACGGCCAGGGCCACGACACCGCCTGGTCGATGATCACCACCGAGCGGACCGGCATCCCGATGGACCGCATCACGTTGATCTGGGGCGACACCGACCTCGTTCCCGAGGGCGGGGGCACGATGGGCTCACGGTCGCTGCAGCACGGTGGCGCGGCGGTGAACCAGGCGGCGATCGAGCTGGTCGAACGGGCGCGCAAACTCGCCGCCGGCCTCCTCGAAGCCGACGAAGCCGACGTGGTGCTCGACCGCGACGCCGGCGCATTCCACGTTGCCGGCACCCCGGCGGTGGCCAAGACCTGGGCCGACCTCGCCGTCGCCGCGAAAGCACAGCACGACGAACTCACGATCGCCACGCGGTTCACGTCGGAGGGCGCCACGTTCCCGTTCGGGGCGCACATCGCGGTCGTCGAAGTCGACCTCGGCACCGGCCAGGTCAAGCACCTGCGCCAGATCGCCTGCGACGACGCCGGGCGGGTGCTCAACCCGATGTTGCTCGAAGGCCAGATCCACGGGGGGATCGCCCAGGGCACCGCTCAGGCGCTGCTCGAGGAGGTCCGCTACGACGAGGACGGCAACCCGATCACCTCCAATCTCGCCGACTACGGGATGATCTCGGCGGCCGAACTGCCGAGCTTCGAGGTCGTCCACATGGAGACCCCGACGTTCCTCAACCCACTCGGCGCCAAGGGCATCGGCGAGTCGGGCACCATCGGTTCCACCCCCGCCGTGCAGTCCGCCGTGGTCGACGCTCTCGGCCATCTCGGCGTCCGCCACATCGATATGCCCGCCACGTCCGAGCGTGTGTGGCAGGCCATCCAAGCCGCGAAGTGACGTCCGCCGCAGATCAGAACCGAAACGAACCGAGAACCAGAGGGAAGGAAGCCACATGACCGACATCGCCGAACACGAGCCCGCCACGGAACACCCACGGGCGAAGTTCAAGACCTTCGAGGAGTCGACCGCCGAGGACTGGGCGATCATCGCTCCGCAGCTCAACGTCACCCAGTCGTTGGTCGCCGACCGTGTCATCCAACTGATGCGAGACCTGAAGTTCGATCACGGCGGCTTCCCCGTCGACCGACTCGAACACAGCCTGCAGACCGCCACGCGGGCGGAGCGCGACGGGCGCGACGACGAGTACGTGCTGTGCGCGCTGCTGCACGACATCGGCGACACGCTCAGCCCGTTCAACCACCCCGACATCGCGGCGGGCATCCTCAAGCCGTTCGTGTCGGAGGCCAACTACTTCATGGTGAAGAACCACGGCACGTTCCAGGGCTACTACTTCTGGCACTACCTCGGGATGGACAAGGACGCCCGCGAGCAGTTCCGCGACTCGCCGTTGTTCGACTACACCGAGGAGTTCTGCGCGAAGTACGACCAGACGGCCTTCGACGCCGACTACGTCAGCAACCCCCTCGAGCACTACGAACCACTGATCCGCGAAAAGCTGCACGGCCGCTGAACCCGTCGGGTGTTTGCGCCCCGTCGGGTGTTTGCCCCCCGGAAAACGCGGTGCAAACACCCGACTGACCGGGTGTGGTCAGCCGAACGACCCGCCAGCCGAACGACCTGCCAGCCGAACGACCCGCCAGCCGAACGACCCGCCAGCCGACGAGCGATCGAGCCCACGGCGATCGAGCCCACGGCGATCGAGCCCACGGCGATCGAGCCCACGGCGTCGGGACTGTCGCCGCTCCGGCCGGATGAACTGGATCCGGAGGTTGGCGCGACAGAGATCACGATGGACGTTCGCTGCCGGATTCTCCCTGCATCGAACCAGGCCACGCGGGAGACTGTCACCGGGATGTCGCCGATGCGAGAGTACACCGACGCGGAACTTCTCGGCGCCATCGCCGAGGGCGACCGAGACGTGTTACGCCCGTTGCACGATCGGTATGTCATGTGGCTCTCCCTGAGGCTCTGTCGTCGCACAACTCGAAGCCGCCATCGACCAGATCGACGCCGCCGCCCATGACGAGATCCAGGCCGCCCTCGCGTCTGCCAATGACATCACCACAGCACTCGTCGAGGCCGCCCTCGCGTCTGCCAATGACATCACCACAGCACTCGTCGAGGCCGCCGACGCGGCTGCCAATGACATCACCACAGCACTCGTCGAGGCCGCCGACGCGGCTGCCGACGCCGCCCTGACGCCGGTGTTCGAATCCGTCGACGAAGAGCTGCCCGGCAGCGCGTGGACCCTCGACAACTGCGGCGTCGATGTCAACAGTCGACCCCCAGCGGTAACGACGCGCGGCCATCCGTGGCTGCCCGTTTCGATGAGGATGAGCGCGACCTGTGCGCGCTCATCCTCATCGCCACCGGCCCGGTCATGCGCCACCAGCCGGGTCATGCGCCACCGGCCCGGTCATGCGCCACCAGCCCGGTCATGCGCTGGGGGGTCGAGGTTCGCTCGGCTAGCGTCGGCGACGGATGAACCCGTCACTGCGTCGGCTCCGCCACGCCCTGCTGCTGATGCTCGGCGTCGTCGTGGTCGGCACACTCGGGTACTGGTCCTTCGGCCTCAGCCCCGTCGATGCGCTGTACCAGACCGTCACCACGATCACCACCGTCGGCTTCCGCGAGGTCGTCGAATTCGGCACGGCCGAGCAATTGTTCACGATCGGCCTCATCCTGCTGGGTGTCGGCACGGCTCTCTACAGTTTCAGCCTGCTCGTACAGGTCGTCGTCGAAGGGCAACTACGAGCATTCGTCGGGAGGCGACTGATGGATCGGGAAATCGGGAAGTTGAGCGGGCACACGGTGGTCTGCGGCTGGGGTCGCGTCGGGCGAGCAGTGGCCGCGGACCTCGTCGCGGCAGGCCAGCCGGTGGTGATCGTCGACGTCGACGGCGAGCGCATCGCGAACATCCCGTACCCGGTGGTCGTCGGAGACGCCACCCACGACGTGACACTGCGCGAGGCCGGGATCGAACGGGCAGGTTCGCTCGTTGCCGCTCTGGAGGGCGACGCCGAGAATCTCTTCGTCACCCTGTCCGGACGGGCGATCAACCCAGCACTGTTCATCGTCGCCCGAGCACGACAGGACGAGAGCGTCCCCAAGCTCGAACACGCCGGCGCCGACCGTGTGGTGAACCCACAAGAGCTCGGTGCGGCACGGATGGCGTCGTTCGTCGTGCGACCGAACGTGGCCGAGTTCGTCGATGTGGTGATGCACGAACGCTCGCTCGAGTTCCGGATGCAGGAACTCGACGTACCCGAACATTCGCGACTCGCCGGGCTGACGCTGCGTGACGCCAACCTCCGCCGGCAGACCGGCATCCTCGTGCTCGCGCTGCGCCGCCCGGACGGTACGTTCACCACCAACCCCGATCCCGATACCGTCATCGAGCCACACCAGGTGATCATCGCGGTCGGCACCGATGCCGACCTCGAACGACTCGTGCAACTCGCTTCGTAAATGGCTCTTGCCCGTTACGTAGCCTCGTGATCGGAAGCCATGTGATGAGTGGCAGTATCCGCAAATTGAACGTCGTACGGAACAGGACCATCCCATGACACGGCCGTCGAATCTGCTGGACTACAGGCGTCGAGCGTGTTCTCGGTGTGCTACTTCACCACCCGGACCCGCAAGACCCAAACACCACAAGACCAAACCGCAAAGAACGGAACCATCAGCATGATCAAACCACTCCGCCCCATCGCCATTGCAGTCCTGCCCCTGGTACTGCTGGTTACCGCATGCGGTTCGGACTCCGACTCGGACTCCTCCGGCGACACCGCCGCCGCCACCTCCGACGCTCCGGCCAGTTCTGACGCCGCTGACGCCGCTGACGCCGGCGGCGCCAACGCCGACGTGGAGACTTTCTGCACCTCCGTCGACGAGTTCGTCGACGCGATGAACGCGATGTTGGAGGACCCGACCAAGGGTGACGCAGCGGCGCTGGCAACCCAGGGCCAGGATCTCGTCAAGGTAGCGACCGACCTCGGGGTATCGATCGACAGCGCGGACACAGCGCGGCTCGAGGAATGCGCCAAGAAGCTCACCGAGATCGGTTCCTGACCGCCCGTCTCGGTCCCGAGGAGTATTTCCTCGATGTGTAGATCCGTGCCGGAGTTGATCACCGACTCCGGCACGGATCTACACGTGGGCAGCGCATCGAAAAGCTGCGCCGGGCACCACACCGCACAGGCGCCGAGCGGTGGCGCCACCGCTGGATGCTCGGTCGGCCGCTAGCGTCACGGGTTGAATGCACCCGACGGAGCGCACCCACGTCCTGCTCGATCTCGACGGCACGATCTCGGACTCGTCGCTCGGCATCGGTCGATCGCTGCAACACGCGTTCTTCGAGTGCGGGTATCCACCGCCCACCGACGAACAGGTGCGGGCGATCATCGGCCCGCCCTTCGAGATGACCTTCCCGACACTCGGGGTTCGGATCGGTGACATCGAACGGGTTGTGGCCGTGTACCGCGAGCGCTACGAGGACGTCGGACTGTTCGAAAACGAGGTCTATCCGGGCATCGCCGAGATGCTCGCCGGGCTCGTCGACGCCGGCTACCTGCTGGCGCTGGCGACGGCAAAGCCCCAACACACCGCCATTCGCATCATCGAGTTCTTCGGCTTCACCGAGGTCTTCGCCGTGCAGGCCGGAGCCACCGTCGAGGTCGGCTCGTGCCGTCGCACCAAGGCCGACGTGATCACCTTCGCACTCGGCGAGCTCGACACCCACCCCGGTGACCACGTTGTGATGATCGGCGACCGCGACCACGATGTGGAGGGCGCGTTACACAACGGGATCGACTGCATTGGGGTGTCGTGGGGCTTCGGATCCCACGACGAGCTGACCCGTGCGGGCGCCGTCGTCGTGGTCGACACACCGTCAGAAGTTGTGCCGGCCGTCTCGGCCACCTACCGTGCAGATCGGCCATGAGCACCGAAATCGTTCCTCCCGGCACCCCGCCCACCAGCCGCCCCGGCACCCCGCCCACCAGCCGCCCCGGCACCCCGCCCCGGACCCGGGTCTCGGTCTCCTCGCCCGACCGGTTCATGCGCTCGTTGCTCCGACTTCCGGAGGGCAAGACGTCGACGGCGGACGAGGCGCGCTCGGCATTCCAGACCTCGTTGTTCATCAGCGCCGCCAGATGCGTGCTGATGTACGTCTTCTTCCCGTTCGTGCTGCCGGCGATCGGCGTTGCCAAAGGCGTCGGGCCGGTGATCGGACTGGCCATCGGGCTGCTCGCGATCGTCACGATCTCACTCAGCATCCGCCGCTTCTGGCGTGCGAACCACTCGAAGCGTTGGCACTACACGGTCTTCGGCACCGTAATCATCGCCTTTCTCATCGTGCTCGCGGTGAAGGATTTCGGCAGCATCGTCAGCTGATCACACGGTCGTCGCCCGGCGCCGGCGCTCCATGGCGCAGACACCATGTCGATGAGGCATGATGAGACCTGGTGCAGCCCACTCGGCGCCGGCCGATCGAGCCGGACCACATTTCACCGACACCACGTCACACCGACACCACGTCACACCGACACCACGTCACACCGACACCACTGTCACACCGAACTTCAGGGGGATTCTGTGGAGATCACCGTCACCATCAACGCAACGTCGTACTCGCACGATGTCGAGCCACGAACGCTGCTCGTGCACTACATCCGTGAGCACGCCGGGCTCACCGGCACGAACGTCGGCTGCGACACCTCGTCGTGCGGCGCCTGCTCGGTCCACCTCAATGGCGAGGCGGTCAAGAGCTGCACCGTGCTCGCCGTCCAGGCCGACGGGCAGGACATCCGTACCATCGAAGGCATGGCGGCGGCCGATGGCACGCTGCACCCGATGCAGCAGGCATTCATGGAGAACCACGGACTGCAGTGCGGATACTGCACACCGGGCATGGTCATGGCGGCGACGAGCCTGCTCGAGGAGAACCCGCACCCGACCGAGGAAGAGGTCCGCCTCGGCCTCGAGGGCAACCTGTGCCGTTGCACCGGCTACCACAACATCGTGAAGTCCGTCCTCGCCGCAGCGTCGGCCGGCAGCTGACGAGCGCTCACCGACCAACCGACAACCGACGAACCGAAGGGACACCGGGGGAAACGAACACCAACTGGAGGGGGTCCAGCCATGACAGTCATCGACCACACCACGACCGAGAATCGGGTGATCGGCCAACGCCTGCTGCGCAAGGAAGATCCGGCACTGCTCACCGGCGAGTCGATCTTCACCAACGACATGTCGGTACCCGGCGCGCTGCACCTCGCGGTGCTGCGCAGCCCGTACGCCCATGCCCGCATCGTGTCGATCGACACGTCGGCCGCCCTGGCGATGCCCGGCGTGCGTGCCGTGCACTCGGGCGCCGACCTCGAACCACTGTGGGCGGCGCCGATGCCGTGCGCCTGGCCGGTCACCGACGACATGAAGAACCCGACGCACTACCCGCTGGCGGTCACCACGGTGCACTACGTCGGCGACGGGGTTGCCGTGGTGCTCGCCGACAGCGACGCCATCGCCCGCGACGCGATCGAAGCCATCGACGTGGACTACGAGCCGCTCGAAGCGGTGACCGATCTCGACGACGCGCTCTGCGACCGGGTGATCGTGCACGACGAACTCGGCACGAACTCGTCGTACACCTGGAACCTGCTCGTCGAGGAGCGCGAGGGCGACGTGCAGCGTGCCTTCGACGCTGCCACGTTCACCGTCGGCGAGCGCTACGTCCAGCAGCGCCTGATCCCGATGGCCATGGAGCCACGGGCCGTCGTGGCGCTGCCACAACCGTTCGGCGGCGACATGACGCTGTACTCGTCCACCCAGATCCCCCACGTGCTCAAGGTGATGACGGCGATCACGCTCGGCATCCCCGAACACCAGTTGCGGGTGGTCGCCCCCGCGGTCGGCGGCGGCTTCGGAGCGAAGCTCGACGTGTACGCCGAAGAGCTGCTGTGCGTCGCGCTGGCCCGCAAGCACGGCGCCCCCGTACGGTGGAACGAGGAGCGCTCCGAGAACGCTGTCGCCTCGATCCACGGTCGCGGTCAGATCCAGAACATCGAACTCGCCGCCGACGGCGACGGTCGGCTCACCGCCGTGCGCGTGCGCCTCATCGCCGACATGGGCGCCTACCTCCAACTCATCACTCCCGGCATTCCGCTCCTCGGGGCCTTCCTCTATGCCGGTGTCTACGAGCTGCCCAAGGCGTACGACTTCTCGTGCACCGGTGTGTTCACCACGCTGACGCCGACCGACGCCTACCGCGGCGCCGGCCGGCCCGAGGCCACCTACGCCATCGAACGGGCGATGGACGCGCTCGCCGAGCAGGTCGGCGTCGACCCGCTCGAGTTGCGCCGGCGCAACTTCATCCCGAGCGACAAGTACCCGTACGAGGCGTTCACCGGCCTCGTCTACGACTCCGGCGACCACGATGCTGCGGCGTCGGTGGCGGAGGAGTTGCTCGACTACCAGGCAATCCGCGCCCGCCAGGCCGAACAGAACGTCGCGGATGCGCGCAAACGCCTCGGCATCGGCGTCTCGACGTACTTCGAGATGTGCGGGCTCGCGCCATCGCGAGTGCTGTCGTCACTCAACTACTCCGCAGGCGGGTGGGAGGCGGCAACGGTCCGTGTGCTGCCGACCGCCAAGATCCAAGTCGTCACCGGCACCTCGCCGCACGGCCAGGGTCACGAGACCTCCTGGGCGATGATCGTCGCCGAGCGGCTCGGGGTCGACCCGGCCGATGTCGACGTCCTGCACTCCGACACGGCGATCGCACCACTGGGGATGGACACCTACGGCTCACGGTCGCTGCCCGTCGGCGGCGTTGCCGTGGCCATGGCGTGCGACAAGGTGATCGACAAGGCCAAGCAGATCGCGGCGCACCAGATGGAAGCGAGCCCCGACGACCTCGAGTTCGTCGGCGGCGTGTTCCGGGTCGTCGGGTCACCCGACAAGGAGATGCCGCTCGCGGCCATCGCGTTCGAGGCGTTCACCGCGCACAATCTCCCCGATGGCCTCGAACCGAACCTCGAGGTACAGGTCACGTACGATCCGCCGAACTTCTCCTGGCCCTTCGGCACCCACATGTGTCTCGTCGAGGTCGACACCGAGACCGGCCAGGTCGAGGTGTTGAAGTACGTGGCCGTCGACGACTGCGGCGTACAGGTCAACCCGAACATCGTCGACGGCCAGGTCCACGGCGGCGTGGTACAGGGCATGGCCCAGGCCCTGTACGAGGGGGTCAGCTACGACTCCGACGGCAACCTGCAGACGTCCACCCTCGCGGAGTACCTCGTACCCGCCGCGAGCGACGTTCCGTCGATCACGCTCGGCCACACCGTCACCCCGTCGCCCACCAATTCGCTCGGAGTGAAGGGCGTCGGCGAGGCCGGCACGATCGGAGCAGCGCCCGCAGTCATGAACGCGGTCGTCGACGCACTCTCGGGTCTCGGGGTACACGACGTCCGGATGCCGGCGAGCCCGCTCAACGTGTGGAACGCGATCAACGCCGCCGCAGCCGGTACCGCCACGACGAACAACACCATCTCGAACAACACCACCTCGAACAACACCACCTCGAACAACACCACAACTGCCACTGGAGGCAACCCGTGATTCCTGCAGCTTTCGACTACGTCCGTGCCGAGTCGGCCGAGCAGGCCATCGGCCTCATCGGTGAGTACGGCGACGAGGCCAAGTTCATCGCCGGTGGCCACAGCCTGCTGCCGTTGATGAAGCTGCGCCTCGCGCAGCCCAGTGTGCTTGTCGACATCGGTCGCCTGAGCGACCTCTCGTACATCCGTGATGCAGGCGACCACATCGCCGTCGGCGCGCTCACCCGTCACATGGACGTCGAGAAGTCGGCGATGCTCCACCAACACGTCCCGTTGCTCGCTCACGCCGCCGGTGAGGTCGGTGATCCCCAGGTTCGTCACCGTGGCACGATCGGCGGCTCGATCGCGCATGCCGACCCCGCCTCCGACCTGCCGGCCACCACGCTCGCCCTCGGCGCCACCTACGTCGCGCAGGGCCCGAACGGCACCCGCGAGATCGCCGCCGGCGACTTCTTCCAGTCGTTCCTGGAGACATCGCTCGAGCCAGACGAGATGCTGACCGAGATCCGGATCCCGAAGATGAACGGCGCCGGATGGAGCTTCCAGAAGTTCAATCGTCGCGCGCAGGACTGGGCCATCGTCGGTGTCGCCGCCTGGCGGAACAACGACGCTTCCGGTGTCGCGCTGGTGAACATGGGCTCGGTGCCGATCCTCGCGACCAGCGTGTCGGCTGCCCTGTCGGGTGGCGCCTCGATCGAGGACGCCGCCGCGCTCGCCGTTGCCGAGGCCGACCCCCAAGCCGACCTCAACGCCAGCGTCGAGTACCGCACCCACCTGGCCAAGGTGCTCACCCGCCGAGCCCTCGACGCCGCGACGAACTGACCCCCGACCCGACCGTCCCCGACCCCGATCGTCATTCCACCCGTCGTTCCACCCGTCCCCGACCCGACCCGACCCCGACCATCCTTCTGCCGACCCGCCATCATCGTTTGCGTCGGGATTTCGGAGACCCGTTCCTCGAAAATCCCGACGCAAACGATGATGGCCGCGGGACGATGATTGTGGCGACGAGGTCGACGGCAGGTGAACGGAAGGTAACGTCAGCGAGCGATGTCGCTTGCGCCTGACCCCGACACCGACACGGCAGCCGACACCGACACGGCAGCCGACACCGACACGGCAGCCGACACCGACACGGCAGCCGACACCGACACGGCAGCCGACACCGACACGGCGCCCGACACCTGGCCCGTCGTCGACGCCGGCGGGCCGGTGACGCTACGGCGGCTGTGGGGCATGGGCGAGGCGCGATGGAAGCAGATCCGGATCGCTCTGATCGCCGCCTACATCGTGGCCTACGTGATGTGGTTCGTGGAACGCGGCATCATCATCGACCGCATCTCGGTGCTGCTGTCGGTGGTGTTGTTCCTGACTGTCGCGACGATCGGCCGGCCCTGGCAGGACTGGCTGCGCCTGGCCCGCGACGCCGCGCTGTACGTCACGATGTGGATCGCCTACGACGAGAGCCGAGGCATCGCCGACCGGATCGGCATGCCGATCCAGGTGGAGTCCGTTCGCAACGTCGACCGGGCGATGTTCTTCGGCGCCGACCCGGTGGTGTGGCTGCAACACCGGTTCTACGAGGGCGCCGACAGCGTTCGCTGGTACGACGTCGTCGGCTCGATCGTCTACTACTCCCACTTCATCGTGCCGCCGGTCGCGATCGCCACGCTCTACGTCGTCAGCCGCCACCAGTGGGGTCGGTACATGCGCCGCTTCGCTACGGTGCTGTTCATCTCCTGCACGATGTTCGTGCTCGTCCCGACGGCGCCACCGTGGATGGCCGCCGGGGGGCGCAACTCGGTCGGGCTGAACCTCGACGTGCTCCCCGAGCTGAGCCGCCCGACCGGGAACGGTTGGCGCCACATCGGGCTCGGCGCCTTCGTCAAGGCGTGGGACACCGGCCGCGACTGGGCCAACCAGGTGGCAGCGATGCCGTCACTGCATTCGGCGTTCGCGTTCTTCGTGGTCGTGTTCTGCTTCCGATGGGTTCGCGACTGGCGGCTCCGCAGCCTGATGCTGCTGTACCCGCTGACGATGGCGTTCGCCCTGATGTACTTCGCGGAGCACTACTTCGCCGACGCTCTCGCCGGATGGGCGGTGGTCGGCGTGTCGTTCCTCGTCTGGAACCGGATCGAACGGCGCTGGTACCCCGACGACAACACCGCGCTCGACAACACCGCGCTCGACAACACCGACGCTCGACGACGCCCGCAAGAGCCTGCATGCGCCGCGACACCGCTGGAGCCTGCGCTCGCCGTCGTGAGGGCCGACGATCGCCGACCCTCACGCCACGTCGCGTCACAGGAGGCCGGCGTATTCCCCGCCGTCGACGTGTAGCTGCACGCCGGTGATGAATCGCGCCTGTTCGCTGCACAGGAACGCCACGACGGCACCGAAGTCCGCGGCGTCGCCCATGCGCAACGACGCGATCTCCGCCGCGTCGTGGAGATGCTCGTTGCGGGCGGTGCGGTGCACCCCCGGCTGCACGGTATTGACCGTGACTCCGTCGGCGGCGACCTCACGCGCGAGCGTCTTGAGGAACCCCGTCACCCCTGCCCGTGCGGTGTTCGACAAGATGAGATGAGCGATCGGTTGACGTACCGCCAGCGAGGTGATCGCCACGACCCGGCCCCAGCCGCGCTCCTGCATCGCCGGCACGGCTGCCTTGCACATGGCCACGACGGCCAGCAGGTTCGCGTCGAGCGCGGCCGGGTACGCGTCGAGCGGCGTCGAAGCGAACGTGCCCTTCGCCGGCCCTGCGCCGTTGGGCACCAGGATGTCGATGCCTCCCAGGGCATCCGACGCGGCCGCGACGAACGCCGTGCCCCCCTCGGGCGTTCCCACATCGGCAACGATCGGGACACACCCGTGGCCGACCCGTGCCGCAGCCTCCGACAGGCGGCCGGCATCACGGCCACAGATGACGACGTGCACCCCCTCCACCGCGAGCGCGCTCGCGGTGGCCAACCCGAGCCCGGATGACGCCGCGGCCACCGCAGCTCGGCGTCCGGCCAGTCCGAGATCCATCGGTCCACCGTAGACCACATGTGGTCACGGCTACGCTGGCCGGAAGTGAGATCATGAGTGACCACCTCGACGCCGACGACCCGTCCACCCTCCGCCGGGCGCTCGACGCGATCGCCGACGCCGAGCCGACGCCGTACTGGCTCGACAGCGCCGACATTCCCGAGTCCAACCCGACCCTCGTGCGCGACGAGCACTGCGACCTGTGCATCGTCGGCGGCGGGTACACCGGGCTGTGGACGGCGGTCATCGCCAAGGAACGCGACCCTTCGAGCGATGTCGTCCTCATCGACAAGGGTGAGGTCGGCGGCGCCGCCAGCGGCCGCAACGGTGGGTTCATGGAGTCGTCCCTCACCCATGGCGTCGGCAACGGCATGCAGCGGCATGCCGACGAGATCGATCTACTCGAAGAGCTCGGCCTGCAGAACCTCAACGAGATCGAACGGGCGATCGAGCGCTACGACATCCGCTGCGACTACGAGCGCAACGGCGTCATCGACGTGGCCACGACGAGTCATCCACCGTCCTATCTCGACGAGCTCCACGGCGAGCACGAGCTGCTGCGTGGGCTCGGGCAGAGCGTCAGCTGGCTCGGGGCCGACGAGATGCGTGCCGAGGTGGACTCGCCCAGCTATGTCGGCGGTCTGTTCCGCACCAATCGCGCCGCCATGGTCGACCCGGCCAAGCTCGCCTGGGAGCTCAAGCGCATCGCCGAACAGCTCGGTGTGCGCATCTACGAGCACTCCAAGGCGACCTCGATCGACAGGGACGGCGCCGGGATGATCGTGCACACGCCGCTCGGCAACGTGCGCTGCGCCAAGGTCGTGCTCGGCACCAACGCCGACCGGCCACTGTTGAAGCGGCTGCGCCAGTACGTGGCGCCGGTGTACGACTACTGCCTCGTGACCGAGCCGCTGACCCCGGACCAGCTCGCGAGCATCGGCTGGCAGAACCGCCAGGGCCTGTCCGACATCACCAACCAGTTCCACTACTACCGGCTCACCGTCGACAACCGGATCCTGTGGGGTGGCTACGACGCGATCTACTATTGGGGTTCGCGGGTGTCGGCCGACCTCGAGAGCCGCCCGGAGACCTGGGCCAAGTTGTCGACCCACTTCTTCCAGACCTTCCCGCAGCTCGAAGACGTCAAGTTCTCCCACGTCTGGGGCGGCGCCATCGACACCAGCACCCGCTTCTCGGTGTTCTTCGGCACGGCGATGTCCAACCGGGTCGCCTACGCGCTCGGCTACACGGGCCTCGGGGTGGCGGCAACTCGTTTCGCCGCCACCGTCATGCTCGACATGCTCCACGGCCGGCGCTCGATCGCCACGCAGACCGACTTCGTCAAGTCCAAGCCGCTGCCCTTCCCGCCCGAGCCGTTCCGGTTCGTCGGGATCCAGGCGACACGCTGGTCGCTGGCTCGTGAGGACCAGACCGGCAAGCGCAACATGTGGTTGCGGTCGCTCGACCGTCTCGGCCTCGGCTTCGATTCCTGAGATCAGCGACGCGGCGCCATCACGACCACGCTGCGGGCCTCGACACGAACGTGCGCCTCGACATCGGCATGGTCGACGAACCCTGTCGGGTCGGCGGTGTCGATCACACGGCGCCAACGCCCCGGGGACTGCACCGTGAACGTGATGGGTTCCCACCACATGTTCGCCATCACGTAGATGCCGTTGAGGTGCCAGGCGATCGAGCGTGATTCGCGCGCGGTGTCCGGTGGGCCGTGGGCGCCGAACCACTCGACGCGCTCGCCCCACCACGCCGTCGCGTCTGACAGGATCGGCAGTGAGCGCCTGAACTCGATCAACCGCTCGACGAAGTGCTCGTGGTCGGCGAAGTCGCCCCGTCGCTGCCAGTCGATCCACGAGGTCTCGTTGTCCTGGTTGTAGGCGTTGTTGTTCCCGTGCTGCGTCCGGGCGAACTCGTCGCCGGCGACGAACATCGGCACCCCGTGGCTGAGCATGAGCAGGCACATCGCATTGCGCAGTTGTCGGCGGCGTACCGCCATCACGCTGTCGGGCACACCGTCGTCGCCTTCCCAGCCGCCGTTCCACGAGCGGTTGTCGTCAGCACCGTCGGTGTTCTCCCAGCCGTTCGCCTCGTTGTGCTTGTGTTCGTACGACACCAGGTCGTACATCGTGAACCCGTCGTGAGCGGTGAGGAAGTTGACCGAACGCATCGGTTCGTCGAACAGGTCAGGGCTTCCCTCGATGCGGTGCATCACCGTCGCGACGAGCCCGGGTTCGCCGCGCAGGAAGCCCCGCATGTCGTCGCGGAACCGGTCGTTCCACTGCATCCAGCGCTGGTCGGGAAAGCGACGGCCGACCATGTATCCGGTCATGTCCCACGGCTCGGCGACGAGGCGGACACCCCGCCCGATCGCCCAGTCGCCGATCCGCTGGACGAAGGCGGGGTCGCGGGCGAGCACCGACGCGAGATCGAACCGGAAGCCGTCGACGCCGAGGTCGGCCAGGCGCTCGAGCGCCTCCATCACAAGGGCCTGGGCCGGCGGCGACGTCGCATCGACGATGTTGCCGGTGCCGGCATCGTCGACGTAGCCGCCGTCGTCGTTGACCACGTAGTACTCGCGGTCGGCGAGACCACGCAGGTTGTACGTCGGGCCGTACTCGTCCTCTTCGGTGGTGTGGTTGAACACCACGTCGAGCCACACCTCGATGTCGTTGTCGTGCGCCGCGGCGACGAGGCGAGTCAGCTCCTCCGGCGCCCAACCCGTCGCGGCGTACTGCTGATGGACGGCGCCGAACACGACCGGCATGTACCCCCAGTAGTTGGGCTCGTCCGGGTCGAACTGGTGCACGGGCAGGAGTTCGAGCACGCTCACGCCGAGCGCGGCAAGCCGCTCAAGTTCGTGGATCGCGGCCGCGAACGTGCCGTGATCGGCCCGCTCGCGCCGTTGCGTCAGCCCCCGCACATGTGCTTCGTAGACGACGAGCGGCCGCGAGGTCGGCCGCTGAGCGCTCGGCGCCGGCCATCGTCGGGCCACGGCCATGGGGCTCGTTCCGTCCGCCGGCAACCGCCCGGGGCGCGCGTCGTCTCGGACGTGTCCCGGTGGAAACCACACCGCCGTGGCACGCGGGTCGACGAGCAGCCGACGGCTGTCGAATCGCCGGTCGACAGGACCATGCACGCGCAACGCGTAGTGGGCGCCTTCGGCAACCTCACCGACCCAGACCCCGCCATCGGGGTCGTCGAGGTGCGTGAGCGGATGGTCCTCACCGTCCACGACGATCCAGGCCTGCTCGGCGCCGGGCGAATGGAGACGGATCTCGATCACCGTCACATCATGACGCGTCATCGCCGAGTCCGCCGCGGCGACTGCTCGATCCCATCGGATCGACACGGCCCCGACGTCCTCCGGTATCGTCGCCGCATGACCCCTGCCGACGTTGCGACCGCGCTGTCCGGCCAGGGCTACCTGCCCGACGAGGGCATCGCGACGGCCGTCTTCCTGTCGATGTCGCTGCACCGCCCGCTGTTGCTCGAGGGTGAGGCCGGCGTCGGCAAGACCGAACTCGCGAAGGCGCTCGCGGCGATGACGGGCGGCGAGCTGATCCGCCTACAGTGCTACGAGGGCATCGATGTCGCCCAGGCCGTGTACGACTGGGACTACGCCCGCCAGCTCCTCCACCTGCGCGCCACCGAGGCGACGGGCGAATCGGTGTCACGTTCGGCCGACGATCTCGAAGCCGAGCTCTACGGCGAACGCTTCCTCCTGAAACGGGCGTTGCTGCGGGCGATCGAGCCCGTCGACGGCCCACCACCGGTCCTGCTGATCGACGAGATCGACCGCGCCGACGACGAGTTCGAGGCCTACCTGCTCGAGGTCCTCTCCGATTACCAGATCACGGTTCCCGAGATCGGCGTGTACACGGCCACGCGCCCTCCCCTCGTCGTGCTCACGTCGAACCGCACCCGCGACGTGCACGACGCGCTCAAACGACGGTGCCTCTACCACTGGGTCGAGCATCCGGACTTCGAGCGTGAGGTGGCGATCGTCAAGCTGCGGGTGCCCGACATCGGCGACACGCTCGCCCGCCAGGTGGCCGGCGCGGTCGAGGCGTTGCGCGGGCTGAACCTGTACAAGCCGCCGGGCGTCGCGGAAACGATCGACTGGGCGATGGCCCTCGGCCGGCTCGGCGCCACACAGCTCGACGAGCAGATGGTGGCCAACACGCTCGGCGCCGTGATCAAGTACCGAGAAGACGGCCGGCGGGTCGCGCAGCACGGCATCGCCGACGTGGTCAAGCAGGCGTTCGACAAGAGCCCCGTGCACGGGTGACGAGT
>CAVPET010000023.1:0-8356 GCA_963703525.1 Ilumatobacteraceae bacterium
GCGCATTGGGATCGTCGAGTCCGTTGAGATCGACGACATCACCGGAGGTCGGCATCGAGCCACGCAGCTTCGTCGTCTCCCAACGCGGCACGCAGGTCTTCTCCGATGCGGTCTTGTCGAAGCGCTCGCACCGCGAGAGAGACCGTGTTGCCGACAGTGGTGTTCAGTTCCGCCGCGAGACGCTTGAGGTCCTGGTGGGTTGCGACATCGATCCGCACGCTCGTACTGTGCATGCAAATCAGCATACATAGGGCCGTGACGGCTGCCCCGGAACATTCGAATTCCGCGGCCGGCGAGGGTGTCCCGAATCGCCGGGTCGTCGCTGCTGCGAACCACCCTGATCCGTGCCGACGGAGCAGAAAGACCGGGGTTGGGTCAGGCGAGGTTGTCGCCGCCGAAGATGTCGCTCACGCTGGTGTCGTCGAACACAGCGCTGAGGGCTTCGGCGATCAGCGGGGCGACCGACAGCACCTCGATCTTGTCGAGCTGCTTCTCGGGCGGCAGCGGCAGGGTGTTGGTGAGCACGATCCGCTCGAGCAGCGCTGTTCTTCAGCCGGTCGATGGCGGGGCCCGACAGCACGCCGTGCGTCGCCATCGCCCACACCTCGCTGGCGCCACGTTCGACGAGCAGCTCGGCGGCGGCGCAGATCGTGCCGGCGGTGTCGATCATGTCGTCGGTGATCACGCACAGTCGGCCGGCGACGTCGCCCATCACCTCGGTCGCCTCGGCGACGTTCGCAGTGCCCTTGGGGCGACGTTTGTAGATGAACGCGAGGTCGGCGCCGCAGTCGTCGAGGTGCTGGGCCATACGTTCGGCGACCTTGATCCGACCGGCGTCGGGCGACACGATCACGGGGGACTTGGCGTGCGTGCGCAGATACTGCTCCAGGACGGGCATCGCGGTGAGATGGTCGACCGGCCCCTCGAAGAACCCCTGGATCTGGCCGGAGTGCAGGTCGATCGAGATCATCCGCTTCGCGCCGGCGACCTTGAACAGGTCGGCCACGAGGCGGGCGGTGATCGGCTCACGTCCCTCGGTCTTGCGGTCCTGGCGGGCGTAGCCGTAGAACGGGCACACCGCGGTGATCCGCTTGGCCGACGCCCGGTAGGCGGCGTCGATCATGATCAGATGTTCCATGATCGAGTCGTTGACCGAGCGTTCGTCGATGCCGTAGTGGCTCTGGATGACGAACACGTCGGATCCGCGGATCGACTCACCGAAGCGGCAGCGCACCTCGCCGTTGGAGAACTCGACGAGGTTGTCGTGGCCGAGTGCGATGTTCAGGTGAGCGGCCACCTCCTGCGCGAGTTCGGGATGGGTTCGACCCGAGTAGAGGGCCAGTCGCTTGGTGGTGACCTTTTCCATGACGGTGACTTCTCTCCCCGAGCGGATGATGGCGGATGGCCGGCGGTTCACCCGACGGGTGCAGTGTAGAACGCCCCGGTGGTGATGGCCGCAGGGACCGACGAACCGGCGGGGAGATGGGCGTACGGCCCGACGATCGCGCCCGGCCCCACCTCGGCATCGGTGCCCACGGCGTGCGCGACGGTGGCGCCATCGCCGACGCTGCAGTCGACGAGACGGGTGCCGGGGCCGAGTTCGCAGTGGTCGCCGATCACCGTGGAGCCCTGCAGCATCGTGCCGGGGTACACGGTGACGTCACGGCCGATCTTCACGGTGACGTCGATGAAGGTCTGACGGGGGTCGAGCATCGTGACGCCGTTGAGCAGCCATTGGCGATTGGTGCGGGTCCGCAGTTCGCGTTCGGCCATGGCGAGCTGCCACCGGTCGTTGACGCCCTGGGTCTCGCCGGCGGGCGCCTGCAGGCAACCGATGCGGTGGCCCATCCGGGCGAGCACCGACACGACGTCGGTGAGGTAGTACTCGCGTTGGGTGTTGTCGGTGGTGAGCTTGCGCAGCGCCGGGCCGAGGAGGTCACGGCGGAATGCGTAGATGCTCGTGCAGATCTCGCGCACGTCGAGCTCGTCGGGTGCAGGCATCGCGGTGTTCGACGACGCGCTGGACCTGGCCGTCGTTCCTGCGGATGACTCGGCCGTAGCCGGTCGCGTCGTCCACGACGCTGGTCAGCAGCGTGGCGGCATTGTGGTTGGCGATGTGGGTCTCGACGAGTTCGGCGAGCGTGTCGGGTCGCAGCAGCGGTGTGTCGCCGGGCAGTACGACGATGGTCGATTCGTCGTCGTAGTCGTCGCCCCGGAGCGCCGTCAGGCCGATGGCCGCGGCGTCGCCCGTGCCGTTCTGTTCGGCCTGTTCGACGAAGGCGACGTTGGCCCACGCCGGTGCGAGCTGCTGGACCTTCTTGGTGACCTGCTCGGCGCCGTGGCCGACCACGAGTGCCGTGCGGTCGGGCTGCAGCTTCTTCGAGCGCGTGGATGACGTGCAGGACCATCGCCCGGCCGCAGATCAGGTGCAACGGCTTGGGGCGGCTCGAACGCATGCGCGAACCCTCGCCTGCCGCGAGCACGATTGCTGAGATGCTCATCGCTCCGGGGAGAGGATTCGAACCCCTACACGCGGCACCAAAAACCGCTGTCCTACCATTAGACGACCCCGGACGGTCGTGCCGTGTGGGTCGACGAGCACACTCGACGGGTCCACCGGCAGCGCCACCGTATCTGCGGGTGGCGAGTGTTGCCACGACCGATAGCGTGGCGACCCTTATGGGCTCGTTGATCAAGAAGCGCCGCAAGCGCATGCGGAAGAAGAAGCACAAGAAGATGCTGCGCCGCACGCGCCACCAGCGTCGCAAGTAGCACCGATCAGTCGCGTCGGCTCGCGTCAGTTCGCGTTCGTCGTGTCACCGGCCCCGGTCAAGTATCGGGGCCGGTTGCGCGTCCGGCGTCGACCGTCTGCGTGACCCCGACGATCGCCCCCCGGGTTTCCAGGTCGGCGAGGTCGATGCGGTGGTCGCCGGCCACGAACCAGGTCGCCCCGCTGCCCGCGAGGGTCGGCGCGGCCCCGAGCCGTTCGGCGATCTCGTCGCGCCATCGCCGCAACCCGGGCTCGACGGCCAGCGCCGCCGGCTCCAGGTCGTTGGGCCCGTCGGCGCTCGGTCCGCCGAGTTCGTCCCAGGCTCGATAGGCAGCCGGTGTGCTCACACGCAGCGGTGGGATCACGAGGGTGACCAAGCGATCGACGTGCGGCAGCGGTTCCAACTGTTCACCGATCCCGGTCACACGGGCCCGACCGCCGACGAGACAGAACGGGATGTCTGCGCCCAGCGCAGCGGCCCGGGCGAGGTGTTCGGCGTCGGTGCGGAATCCGGCCCAGCGCAGTGCCGTGGCGGCGTCGGTCGACCCGCCACCGAGCCCGCCGCCGTGCGGGATCGACTTGTCGACGGTGACGTGGGCCGAGCCACCGGCGAGCGCGAGGGCGCGGGTGACGAGGTTGGAGTCGTCGAGCGGGACACCGCCGGCGAACGGGCCGCTCGTGGCGAGCCCGCCGCGTGTCGGATCGAACGTGAGCCGGTCGTGGAGTTCGAGGCTGACCATCTCCGCATCGAGCAGGTGGAAGCCGTCGGGGCGCGTGCCGGTGATCCGCAGCGAGAGGGTCAACTTGGCGTGCGCCCGCATCGTGACCACGCCGCCGCCGCTCATCGGTCGGACTCGACGTGAGCCTCGTCGAGGGCCTCGCCGCCGGTCCCGCTGACGGCGTCGGCGCCGGTCCCGCTGACGGCGTCGGCAAGTCGGCGCCAGGCGGTGACGTCGAGTTCCTCGGCCCGGGCGGTCGGGGCGACGCCGGCGAGATCGAAGTGCTCGGGGGTCACGAGGTCGCCGAGGGATCGGCGCAGCATCTTGCGGCGTTGTCCGAACCCGGCGCGCACGAGTTCGAACAGCACGGTCCGGTCGGTCCGGTCGGTCTGGTCGGTCCGGTCGGTTGGTGGCGGCGTGTGGCGGATGATCTCGACCAGCGACGATTCGACGTTGGGGCGGGGGACGAACACCGATGCGGGTACATGGCCGACGACGCGGGCCGTCCCCCAGTACGCCACCTTCACGCTCACGGCGCCGTAGGCCGGCGTGCGTGGCTTCGCGGCGAACCGCTCGGCGGCCTCGCGCTGCACCATCACGATCATCCGGGTGACGTGGGGGACCGTGTCGAGGATGTCGCAGATCAGCGGCGTGGCGACGTTGTAGGGAAGATTGGCCACGAGCACCCAGCCGCCGTCGACGTCGGGGTCGAGCGCCTCGTTCCAGTCGAGGCGCATCGCGTCGGCCTCGACGACCACCACGTTGGATCGGTCGGCGACAATGCCACGCAGCAACGGCACGATCCCTCGGTCGACCTCGATCGCGGTGATCGCGGCTCCGGTGTCGGCGAGCGCCAGCGTCAGTGATCCGAGCCCGGCGCCGATCTCGACGACGTGATCGGTCGGGCCGACGCGGGCCAGTTCGGCAATTCGTCGGACCGTGTTGGGGTCGGCGACGAAGTTCTGCCCGAGGTCGCGGCGGGGAGCGAGGGCGTTGGATTCGAGGAGTTCGCGGATCGCCGGCCGCGAATGCGTCACTGCCGGATCTCGACCGGGATCGGCGCGTCGGTGAGATCGGCGATCATGGAGAAGGCGTCGGTCTGGAGCACGAGCCCCTCCAGACTGGTGGTGTACGTGCGGGTCGCCACACACGTCACGCTGCGGCCGTTGTCGAGATTGACGACCGTGATCAGCTTGCCGCTCGGGACGCCGGCGACGAGGCAGGAGTTCTTCGGGGTGATCGAGCGCAGGTAGGTCGCCTTGGTCGTGATGCTGACGATGGCGGGAGCGGCAGGCACGGCGATTTCGGCGACCTCGGCGCCGGCGCTGGCAGCCGGCCCTTCCAGGAAGACGGGCGCGGCCTCGTCGGCGGATGGCGCCGCGGGCGTCGATGTGATCGCCGGCTGGGTCGCCGGTTGGGTCGCCGGTTGGACGGCCGGTTGCAGGGCGGGGTCTGCCGGCGCGGCGACCGGGGACGCCGGGTCGGGCGTGGCGGCACCGGTGGCACCGGCACCGGGCGTACCGGCACCGGGCGTACCGGCACCGGGCGTACCGTCACCGGGGGCGCCGGCACCGGGCGTACCGGCACCGGGGGCGCCGTCACCGACGTCGATGCCGACCGAGGCGACGTTCGGCGCGCCGGCGTCCGATGTCCGGTTCGCCCACCAGAGTGCAGGCAGGGCGAGCAGCGTGAGGGTCGTTGCGAGCAGGAATCGTCGTCGGTCGGATTGATTGGGTGCCACGCTGTTTGCTCCGCTGCGGCGTTGCGGACGTGAAGGTCCGCGCTCCGCTGATCAGGGCTGATAAGCGTATCCGAGGTTGCGACGACATGGCCCGGTCGAAGTGTCGGTGCTCTCCACCACCCCATCCCGGGCCCGCAGCGGACGGGTCCGCCGGGCGGCTCGCGCCGGCGGTCGCAACGGGCGTTCACACGCCGAACAGCCGCCGGGCGTTCTCGGTTGTCGCGCCGGCGATGTCGGCGGTGGGCGCACCGCGGAGGTCGGCGACGAACCCCCCGACGTGGGTCACCCAGGCCGGCTGGTTGGGTTTGCCGCGATGAGGGACGGGTGCGAGGTACGGGCTGTCGGTCTCGACGAGCATGCGGTCGAGCGGGCAGAGCATGGCGGCCGCCTGCACCTCGGGCGCCCCCTTGAACGTGACGATGCCCGAGAACGACAGGAGGGCCCCGAGGTCGAGGCAGGCCCGGGCGTGGTCGGGCCCGCCCGTGAAACAGTGGATCACGGTGCGCTCCGGAGCGCCCTCGGCGCGCAGGATGTCGAAGGTGTCGTCCCAGGCGTCGCGGGTGTGGATCACGAGTGGCAACCGGCGTTCGTGGGCGAGCTGGATCTGTGCGGCGAACGCGGCCCGTTGGACGTCACGTGGCGAGTGCTCGTAGAAGTAGTCGAGCCCGGCTTCCCCGACGGCGACGATGCCGGGGGTGTCGAGGAGGTCGAGGATCGTGTCGACACCGTTCGACGCGTCGTGCGGGTGGAGGCCGACCGTTGCGTAGACGCCGTCGTACACGGCGGCGACGTCGATCGCGGCCATCGATGTCGGCCGGTCGCAGCCGATCGTGACCATCATGGTGACGCCTGCTTCGCGGGCGGTCTCGACGGCGGCTGCGGTCCCGTCGGGGGTCCGCTCGTCGTGGATGTGACAGTGACTGTCGAACCATTCCGGTGTGTTCGGCCTCACGTCGGGTCTCGGGTGGTCGGTCGAGGTCGGCCTCGCCGGGTCCGGTGTGTTCGGCCTCACGTCGGGTCTCGGGTGGTCGGTCGAGGTCGGCCTCGCCGGGTCCGGTCGCGGGGCGGTCACGGCGATCAGGTGGTGAGGCGGGGGAAGAGCGACTCGCCCTTGGTGACGGTGACGCCGCCGGGGTACTGCCCCCAGGCCGCCGCGTGGGGAAGGCGTTGGTCGGCGACGGCGCCGGTCATGCCGATGCGTTCCCACACGGCCTGCGCGGCGTCGGGCATCGCCGGCGAGGCGAGGATGGCCACGATCCGCAGCGCTTCGAGGGCGTCGCCCATCGTCCGGTCGACGGCTGGGCCCGGCTCGGCCTTCCACGGCTCGTTGGTCTCGAGGTGGGCGTTGGTCGCGTGGATCAGCTGCCAGGTCGCGTCGAGCGCGTGGCTCGGTTGGACGGCGTCCCAGCCGGCGGCGGTGTCGTCGTATGTCGTGGCTGCGGCGGCGGCGAGCGGGCTGCCGGGATCGGGCGCGGGGCCGACGCCGCCGCACTTCTTGGCGACCACGGTCGCCACCCGGGCGACGAGGTTGCCGAGGTTGTTCGCCAGGTCGGAGTTGTACCGCGCGACGAGACCTTCGTAGGTGAAGTCGCCGTCGTTGCCGTACGGCGTGTCCGCGAGCACGTAGTAGCGGAACCCGTCGAGGCCGATGTCGTCGATCAGATCGAGCGGGTTGACGACGTTGCCCGAGGTCTTGCTCATCTTCTCGCCGCCGACGAGCAGCCAGCCGCCGATGGCCCAGCCCTTCGGCAGTTCGACGCCGGCCGACATCAGCATCGCCGGCCAGTAGACGCAGTGCTGGCGCACGATGTCCTTGCCGATCAGGTGGTAGTCGACGGGCCACCAGTCGCTCGTAGGAGTCGGTGCCGTCACCGAAGCCGACGGCGGCGAGGTAGTTGGTGAGCGCGTCGAACCAGACGTAGGTGACGTGCTTGGGGTCCCACGGCAGCGGGATGCCCCACTCGAGCGACGTGCGGCTGATCGAGAAGTCACGCAACCCGCCGCTGGATCAGGCCGAGCGCTTCGTTGCCGCGGTGCTCGGGCGTCATCGCCGTCGGGTGTTTCGCGTACCAGTCGAGGAGGCGATCCTCGAAGCGCGAGAGGCGGAAGAAGTAGTTCTCCTCCTCGAAGTACTCGACCGGGCGTTGGTGGATCGGGCACAGGTGGCCGACGCCCTCGAGGGTGATCAGCTCCTCGTCGGAGTAGTACTCCTCGCAGGCGACGCAGTACATGCCGCCGAACACGTCGAGTTCGATGTCGCCGGCGTCGTAGCAGCGCTGCAGCAGCTCGGCGACGGCGGCCTTGTGCCTCGGTTCGGTGGTGCGGATGAAGTCGTCGTTGGCGATGTTCAGGCGCTTCCAGGCCTCGACGAACTTCGGGCGCGATCGCGTCGGTGAACGCCTGCGGGGTGAGCCCGGCGGCGTCGGCGGCCTGCTGGATCTTCAGGCCGTGCTCGTCGGTGCCGGTGACGAACTTGACGTCGTCGCCGAGGAGCCGGTGCCAGCGGGCGAGCGCGTCGCCGACGATCGTGGTGTACGCGTGGCCGAGGTGCGGCTCGGCGTTGACGTAGTAGATCGGGGTCGTCACGTAGAACCGGCTCACGCCTGCACGCTAGAGGTTGCCCCGCCGCGAACACCCGATGTTTCCCCGCCACGTCTTCCCGCCACGTCTTCCCGCCACGTCTCCCCGCCACGTCTCCCCGTCGGCGCAGCGCACGCCCCTTCGACTACATCGAGAACAACTTCCTGGCGGGGCGCGTCTTCACGGACGTGCGCGACCTCAACAGCCAGGCCCGCCAGTGGTGTCAGAAGGTCAACGCCAAGCCGAAGAGGAACCTGGGAAACGCCATACCCGACGAGCTGTACGTCGCCGAGCGGGAAAGCTCCATCCGCTCCCGGCCTTCATCCCCGAGCCCGAGCGGGTCGAGATCCGCATCGTCGACGTGGAGGGCTTCGTCAACGTCGATCGCAATCGCTATTCGGTCCCCCCCGCCTGGCTCCACCGCCAGGTCCAGGTCCGGGTTACCGCCGAGCGGGTCGAGCTCGACGAGGGCGACCAGACGGTCGTCCACGAACGGGTCCTTCTGCCTCTGGACCAGCGTGTCCAGCTTCCCGCTCACAGGCCGCC
>CAVPET010000024.1:0-35592 GCA_963703525.1 Ilumatobacteraceae bacterium
GCGCTCTTCGACGTCTCCACCGACGTCCGGAGCGGGATCATCACCTCCCTCATCGGACCGACCGGCTGCGGCGAGACGACCCTCCTGCGCTGCTTCAACCGCGTGAACGAACGCTACGGCAGCGTCCGGACCGCCGGCGAGATCCGGATCCTCGGGAGAGCATCTACAACCCCGACGTGTCGCTCATCGAGCTGCGCCGCGCCGTGGGGATGGTCTTCCAGCGCCCGAACCCGCTCCCCATCTCGGTCTACGAGAACGTCGTCTTCGGCCTGCGCATCCACACCCCGAAGACGCAGCTGAAACGCTCCGTCCTCGACGAGGCGGTGGAGAAGGCCCTCACCGAGGTCGGCCTCTGGAAGGACCTGAAGGACCGCCTGAACGCGAAGGCGACGGGCCTCCTCCTCGAGCAGCAGCAGAAGCTCTGCATGGCCCGGCTCCTCCCGCTCAAGCCCGAGGTCATCCTCATGGACGAGCCCGCCTCCGCCCTCGACGTCGGCGGCACGCGCGCGATCGAGGAGCTGATGTTCGAGCTGGCCGGGCGCTACACGATCGTCATCGTGACGCACAACATGGCGCAGGCACGGCGGGCGAGCGACAGTGCATCTTCATGCTCATGGGGAAGATGGTCGAGCACGCCCGCACCGAAGACCTCTTCCTCAACCCGACGGACCCGAGGACCGCGGAGTACATCGAGGGGCGCTACGCGTAGGAGCCGGAACGGATCGCGGGGTGGGAGACGCTCGATCTGCCCCGGCCATGACCTCTCGAACCTGCCGCGCCGCGCTTCCGTCTGTCGCTTCGGGTCGCCTCCAGGAACAATACACCATTCGAGACCTGACCCCATTTCTGGTGATCCCCCTCCCGGCGGCCGTCCTGCTGGTGTTGCTGTTGCCAAGGCCGATCGGGTGATCTGTTCGAGTGAGGCCACCATGGCCGATTGCGCAGCAGCAGGGATCGGCCCGGATCGCCTTCGGCACGTCCCGCTCGGCGTCGATGCCACCGAGGTGTCGTCGGCGGAGATCGAGCGGGTTCGACATCGCTACCTGTTGCCGGACGAGTTCGTGCTGTTCGTCGGGACACTCGAGCCGCGCAAGAATCTCGCCCGGCTCGTCGCCGCCATCGGGCGCAATGCGACGTTGCCGCTGGTCGTGGTGGGGATGGAGGGCTGGGGGGAACAGCGGACGCTCGCGGACTCGAACACGCTGCTGCTCGGATTCGTCCCCGACGAGGATCTCGCGCCGCTGTACGCTGCGGCCGGCGTGTTCGCCTACCCGAGCGAGCGTGAGGGCTTCGGACTTCCCGTGCTCGAAGCGCTGGCCCAGGGTACGCCGGTCGTGACGAGCCGAGGGACCTCGACCGAGGAGGTGGCCGGAGGGGCGGCGGTGCTCGTCGACCCGTTCGACGTCGATTCGATCGCCGACGGTCTCACCACCGCCCTGCGTCGGCGCGACGGTCTCGCGACCCTCGGTCGTGCCCGTGCCGCGCAGCTCACGTGGCGGTCCTCTGCCGAGGGCACCCTGGCCGTCTACCGTGAGCTGGCGACATGATCGACGGGAGTGTCCGGCCGAACAGCCGGGGGGCCGACTCGGCGATCGATGTCGCGGTGAATCTGCTGTGGTGCGTGCCCGGCGAGGTCGGAGGTTCCGAGGAATATCTCGTGCGCCAACTCATCGGCCTCGCGGATCAACCGGTCGGGTTCGCGCCGACGCTGTACTGCCTGGCGGGGTTCGCCGACGCGCACCCCGAGCTCGCCGCGCTGTACCCATTGGTGTCGGCCGGGATCACCGGGGCCGGGCGTCCACGACGGGTGTTCGCCGAGAACACATGGCTCGCCCGCCGGACCCGCTCGGCGGGCCTCGTCCACCATGGCGGCGGAACGGCGCCGACGATCGGGTCCGGGCCGATCGTGCTGACCATCCACGATCTGCAGTACCTCACCCACCCGGCGTACCTGACCAGGACCAAGCTGCGATATCTCGAGTCGGTGATTCCGCGGTCGGTACGCCGTGCCGGCGTCGTCGCCGTGCCGAGTGAGTACGTCCGCTCCGTCGTGGTCGACCGGTTCGCCGTCGATCCGACCCTTGTCGAGGTGGTGCCGCACGGCGTCGAGGCGCACCTCGGCGAGTCGGCCGCCGCGGCATCGGACCTGCGCAGTCGTTATGGGCTCGGTTCGGGGCCGGTGCTCGTGTACCCGGCGATCACGCATCCCCACAAGGGCCACCGATTCCTGCTCGAGGTGATGGCCGCGCACTGGTCGGATCCCGATCTGCGACTGGTGCTGCTCGGCGGCGCCGGCGCCGCGGAGGCCGCGGTCCAGCGGGCTGTCGTCGAGCTCGGGCTCGACCACCGCGTGGTTCGCCCCGGCCGGGTGCCGTCCGCTGACCGTGACGGGCTCGTCGCGATGGCTGACGCACTGGTGTTCCCGAGCGAATACGAGGGCTTCGGCGCCCCGGTCGTCGAAGCCATGGCGCTGGGGACACCGGTGATCTGTTCCGACCAGCCCACGCTCGCCGAGGTCGTCGGCAATGCCGGTCTCGTGCTGCCACGCACGACCGAGGCCTGGTCCGGCGCCCTCGAACAGGTGGCGCGACGCAGCGACGAGATGATCAGGGCGGGCCGCGAACGTGCCCGCGCCTTCACCGCCCGCCGATCGGGAGCGGCGCTCGCGGCTGCATACCGCAGCGCCGTCGAGCGAACCCGTTGAGCGACACGTTGGCGAGATGGTGGGCGACACGGTGGGCGAGATGGTGAGCGACACGTTGGGCGGGACATCGACGTCCCGATCCATGACATCGAGTCGCCCGTTGTCGCGACCGCCGGGCCGTGTCGTCGTGTTGTGCCCCCATTTCGAGCCGGACACCGCCCCGACCGGCGTGGTGATGACGCGCATCGTCACCGAACTGGCAGCGCTCGGCCACGAGGTGCACGTGGTGTCGTCACTGCCGTGGTACCGAGCCCACGCGATCGAGCCGGGCTGGGAGGGCCGGTTCATCCGTCGTGAAGCGACCGGGTGGGGCTCGATCAGCCGGGTGCACCCGTTCCCCGGTGACGACAGGACCGACCTGCTCCGCCGGGCGATCGGGTTCCTCGGGTACTCGGTGGTCGCCGGCATCGAGGCGCTGCGGATCGGTCGTGCGTTCTCCGGCGTCGACGCGGTGATCGCGATGTCTCCTCCGCTGACGCTCGGGCTCACCGGTTGGTTGGTGAGCCGGCTCCGGCGCGGGCGGCTGATCTTCAACATCCAGGACGTCTTTCCCGATGCTGCGGTGGAGACCGGGGCGATCTCCAATCGTTGGATCATCGCCGCGGCACGGTGGTTGGAGAGGGCGAGCTATCGACGTTGCGATGCCGTCACGTTGCTGTCGGCCGACCTCGCCGACAACGTCCGGGCCAAGTTGCCGGCCGGTCGGGCCGGCATCGTGAGCGTGATCCCCAACTTCGTCGACACTGCGGCAATCCGACCCGCCGACCGGATGACGCCGTACCGGGCGCAGCTCGAACTCGGCGACGGCCCGGTCGTGTTGTACGCCGGCAACGTCGGGTTCTCCCAGTCGCTCGAACTCGTGGTTCGCGCCGCCGAGCAACTGCCCGACGTCACGTTCCTGGTCAATGGCGACGGAGCGGCCCGCCCGGAACTCGAACGGCGCGGGGCGGGCATCCCGAATCTGCGGTTTGCCGGCTACGTGGAGCCCGATCGGTTGAGTGAGTTGCTGGCCACCGGTGACATCCACGTCGTTGCGCTCAAGCGCGGCTTGGCCAGGGTGAGCGTGCCCTCCAAGACGTACTCGATCATGGCGGCCGGACGGCCCGTCGTGGCAGCGATCGATCCGGGCACCGCCGTGCCGTCGATCCTCGCGGAGTCGGGCGGGGGGGTCGCCGTCGCGCCCGACGACGTCGATGCGTTCGTCGACGCGTTGCGTTCGCTGGTCGTCGACCCCGTTGCCGCCGCTGCGATGGGTGCGCACGGCCGGGCCTGGGTCGAGCGGGAGGCCTCACCGGCCGCTGTCGGCGCCGCGTATCACCAGCTCATCGAGTCGCTGCGCCTCCGAACCCGCTTCAACACCGCGGGCCGATAGCCTCGCTTGCTCGTGGCACCCACACCGTCGTCATCCACCAAGAAGGCCGCCAAGCTCGCCAAGTCCGGCAAGGGCAAGAAGGTCCGCTTCCAAGGAGGCACCTTGTTCCCGATGATCGTCGCCATCGTGGTCGTGCTCGGTCTTGCGCTCGTGGTCTACTCGCGCCAGAGCCTGCCTGCTGCCGACGCATCCGAACCCACGATCGACGATCATTGGCACGTGGCCTACGGTTTCTACCTGTGCGACGAGTGGGTGCAGGTCACCGGCAACAAGGAAGATCCGTCGGCCCCGGGGTTCGACGAGTTCGCGCGCACCGGCATCCACAGCCACGACGACGGCGTGATCCACTGGCACCCCTCGAGGAGCAGCGCAGCGGTCGGCCGAAACGCGAAGTTGTCGGTCTTCCTCGACGTCTACGGCGTCGAACTCACCAACGACAAGCTGGTCTTCCCCGCGGACCAACGCGCGCAACTGCCGTCTCAGTCGGACACCGGCGTCTTCGAAGAGGATGAGACGCAATGCGACATCGACGGCAAGATGAACGACGCCGAACTGAAGGTGATCGTGTGGGACAACTTCTCCGACACCGACAACGGCACCACGTACATCGCGGACTTCGACAACATCCGAGTCGACAAGGACGCGATGGCCTTCTCGATCGCGTTCGTTCCACCCGACACCAGTGTGGGCATGCCGCCATGGGCGAAGGATCTCCCGACCCTGGGCGCCGCCGACACGGGTCAGGCCACTCCTGCGGACCCGGCGACCACTCCGCCGTCGAGTGACCCGGCATCGTCGTCGAGTGGCCCTGCGCCGTCGTCGACGGTCGGGCCGGCCACGCCGGTGGGCACCGCCGGCTCGGGTGGGTGATGCGGGCCGTCGTACTGGTCGGTGGCTTCGGTACCCGCCTGCGGCCGCTCACCTACACCGTCCCCAAACCGATGCTCCCGGTGGGTCATCGGCCGATGATCGCCCGTTTGATCGATCGTTTGGCGCGCGGCGGCGTCACCGATGTCGTGCTCGCGCTCGGCTTCAAGCCGGAGCCGTTCATCGAGGCGTTCCCCGACGGGCGCTGTGGTGACGTCAGGCTGTCCTATGCCGTCGAGCCCGAGCCGCTCGACACTGCCGGGGCGATCCGCTTCGCGGCCGATTCGGCGGGTATCGACGACACGTTCGTGGTCGCCAACGGCGACGTCATGACCGATCTCGACGTGTCGGCTCTCGTGGCTGCCCATCGTCGACTGGGCGCAGAGGGCACGATCCATCTCATCGCCGTCGACGACCCGTCGAGCTTCGGGGTCGTGGAGTTCGACGACACCGGCGACCGCACCGGTGCGGTGCTGGCGTTCGTCGAAAAGCCGGCCCCGGGAGCCGAGCCGAGCAACCTCATCAATGCCGGCACCTACGTGCTCGAGCCATCGGTGCTCGAACTCATGCCGGCGGCCGTGGCGTCGTCGATCGAGCGCGACGTCTTTCCGGTCCTGGTCTCGCGTGGCGGTCTCTACGGTGTCGCGACCGACGACTACTGGATCGACGCCGGCCGGCCGGAGTTGTACCGGGCGGCCAACCTCGATCTCCTCAGCGGGATTCGCCGCCATGATCGCTGCGACGCGATCCATCCGACCGCCGACGTCGATCCGACGGCATCGATGCGCAACAGCATCATCGGGGAAGCGGCGAGCGTCGGAGCGGGCGCCGTCGTGGTCGATTCGGTCGTGTTACCGGGTGGCAAGATCGCTCCGCGTGCCCGGGTCGACACCTCGCTGGTGATGGGGGTCGTTGCCGCGGGCGCCACCGTCACGAACAGCATGATCGGTGCTCACGGACACGTCGCAGCCGGCTCCGTCGTCGTCGATGCTGCCATTCCCGACGGCCCGCCCGGGTGACGGCATGCGGGTGATGGTCGTCGGGGGCGCCGGGTTCGTCGGGTCGCACCTCGTGGATCGGTTGCTCGCCGAAGGCGATGAGGTCGACGTCGTCGACGACCTCTCGACGGGCAGCCTGGCCAACCTCGCCGATGCCCGTTCCGTCGGTGGCTCCCTGAAGATCCATCACCTCGACGCGGCATCGGCCGATGCCGACACGCTGATCGGGATGCGGCATCCCGATGTCATCCACCTGCTCGCGGTGGTCCGGCGGCCCGAGCAGGGTGCGAGTTCGATCGCTGCGGGTTTCAGCCTTGCCGCGACGGTCCTCGAGGCATCCCGCAAGCACGGTGTCGCCAAGGTGATCGCGGCGCTTCCCGCCTCGGTTCTGTACGGCCATCCGGCCGCGCACTCGTTGCCCGTCAAGGAAGGAGCGATCACGCCGCGGGGTGTTCGCGGCGTCGTCGCCCGGGCGACGATCGACCTCATGACGATCTACCGCGAACTGCACTCGATCGAATTCACGGTGCTGGCGCTCGCATCGGTGTACGGCGCCCGCCAACGCGCCGATGGAGGCGTCGTCGCCGCATTCCGATCAGCGCTGTCCGACGGGCGGCCGCCCACGGTGCACGGCGATGGCCGTCAGACGCGCGATCTGTTGTACATCGACGACGCAGTCGACGCGCTGGTACGAGCGAACGAACGTGGTGGCGGCCTGGTCGTCAACGTCGGCACGGGCATCCAGACGTCGGTACGCGAGTTGTGGGATCGCATGGGCGCCTCGTCCGGTCTGGTCGCGGAGTCGGCGCCGTCACGACCCGACGACGTCGTGCGCTTCGCCGTGTCGCCGGTTCGCGCGCGGATCCACCTGGCGTGGTCGCCGTGGACGGATCTGGACGAGGGCCTCGCGCGGATGCGTGCTGACCACTGATCGGCGCTCGTACGAGTTCATCCGATCCGAGTTCATCCGATCCGAGTTCATCCGATCCGAGTTCATCCGATGGCGTCGGTGGTCGTGGACGCGAGTTCGCGCGCGATCCGTGGCGTCGACATCACCGAGGGTGCGACGACGCAGCGCATCCCCTCGGCTTCGACGTCGTCGCACAGATGGGCATCCACCGGATCGACCACGAGCACTGACGCGATCCCGGCGTACAGCCGGGCGACACCGACGACGGTCGGATCGTGACCCATCTCGGCCATCATCCGGTCCGCCGGCCCCTTCAACGCGACTCCTCCGACGATCGGTGACACCGCCACCACGTGGTCGCGGCGACGGGCGAGGAGGTCGTCGACACCGGCGAGCGAGCGGATCGGACCGATCGACACGAGTGGATTCGACGGCGCGATCACGATGACGTCGCTCGCGTCGAGGGCCGCACGTGCGCCGACGCTCAGCGATGCCTCACCGTCGAAGCGCACGCCGGATACCTCGACACCGTGGTGTAGGCGGACGAAGTAGTCCTGGAACGAGACCTCGCCGTGTTCGACCGTGGCGACCATCGTGGCGACCGGGTCGTCGGACATCGGCAGGATCCGGATCGGGATGTCCCACGCTCGGCGGATCTCGTCGGTCACATCGGTCAGCGTGGCGCCTTCGGCTCGACGCGCGGTGCGGTACAGGTGCGTCGCGAGATCGCGATCACCCAGGCTGAACCACCGCACGGCGGCCGCTGAATCCGCCGGCTTGACTGTTTCGTAGCGCCCGAGCGACTCCATGGCCCGCCATGTCTCGTCGACGAGCCCCCAGCCACGTTCGGGGTCGATGGCGCCTGCCAGCGTGTACGTGACCGTGTCGAGATCGGGCGAGATCGACAACCCGTGGATGATGCAGTCGTCGGCGGTGTTGACGACCGCCGTCACCCTGCCAGGGTCGTCGACGGCGTCGATCAGGCCGCGCAGGAATCGTGCCGCGCCGACACCACCGGACACGACGGTGATCGATCGGCCCCCGTTCATCGGTCGGCCCCCGCTCGTCGGTCGGCCCCCGCTCGTCGGTCGGCCCCCGCTCGTCGGTCGGCCCCCGCTCGTCGGTCGGCCCCCGCTCGTCGACGCGTGATCATCGGTCAGCCAGCGTGTAGTAGAGGTCGATCAGTTGCCCGGCGGTGGCCGACCAGGTGAACCGGGCGACGTTGGAACGGCCACGCCGCGCCAGCTTGGCGTGCATGTCGTCGCTGTTGACCACCCAGTAGAGGTTCGCGGCGAGGGCTTCCGCGTCCAACGGTGCGCTGAGCAGCGCCGCGCCTCCGGCGATCTCGGGGATCGATCCGGCGGTGCTGGCGACGACCGGTGTGCCCATCTGTTGGGCTTCCAGAATCGGGAAACCGAACCCCTCGTCGAGGGACGGGTAGGCGAGCGTCCTCGCCGCCGCCAGGAGCCAGCTCTTCTCGGCATCGCCGACCGGGCCGAGTCGGAGCACTCGACGTGCCGCGGTCGGATCGAGTCGGCCGATCGCACGATCGACCGCCGTGGCGTCGTTGGCCGGTGAGCCGGCGATCACCAGCTTGACGTGCTGGTGCTCGCGGGCGAGCCGACCGAACGCGGCGACGAGCGTCGGGAGGTTCTTGCGTCGTTCGATCGACCCGAGCGCGAGGATGAACGGCCCGTCGCCGAGGTCGGGGAGCGTCACCGGTCGATCGTCCGCGGGGATCGGGCGGATCGGGGGAGGTCCGAGGTGGATCGTGCGTACCAGGTCGGTGGCGAGCAACTCGTTGACCTTGGCCGTGGTGGCCGCGGAGCACGTCACGACGTATGCGCCGTCGGCCACCGATCGCCGCAGCACGGCAGCGGCTCGACGGACGTCGGCGTCGACGTCACGAGGATGCTCGAGGAACCAGCAGTCGTACACCGAGACGACGCGCGGACACCGCGATGGCGGCACGACGTAGTTCGTCCCGTGGACGACGTCGGGATTCCCGAGCCATCGGTCGAGCGGTGGCGAGGAGCGTGACCACAGTCGCACGGCAGCCGCTGCGGGGATCGGCAGACGGCGTTGCGACGGTTCGCGAGCTGCACGAATACTCGTGACGTAGGGCAGCAGCGTCACGGGCCGGCCGGCGGGCACGCTGAGGGCTCCGACCATGCCGGCGACCGCCTGCCCGATTCCGGTGCGATGACCGTGCAGCGCTCCGACGTCGATCGCCACCCTCACCGTGTCGCCCTCACCGTGTCACTCGCACCGTGTCACCTGCACACCATGAGGGCGTGAGCGTAGCGGTGGTGTCCTCTCGACGGTCTCCTAGACTCGCTCGCCTATGCCACGCGCTTTTGTCACCGGGATCACGGGTCAGGATGGTCAGCATCTGGCCGAGTTTCTGCATGGGCAGGGTTATGAGGTGTTGGGGATGGTGAAGGGGCAGAACAATCCGCGGGCGGAGTTGTTGCGTGATGAGTTCCCGTTCGTGGAGTTGGTGTCGGGGGATTTGGCTGATTTGCCGTCGTTGGTGTCGGCGTTGGAGGCGGCGCAGCCTGATGAGGTGTACAACCTGGGGGCGATCAGTTTCGTGGCGTTGAGTTTCAGTCAGGCGGAGTTGACGGCGAACATCACCGGGTTGGGGGTGTTGCGGATGTTGGAGGCGATCCGCATGGTGGGTGGTTCGCAGAACAATCCGATCCGGTTCTATCAGGCGTCGAGTTCGGAGATGTTCGGCAAGGTGCGTGAGACGCCGCAGAGCGAGTTGACGCCGTTTCATCCTCGTTCGCCGTATGGGTGTGCGAAGGTGTTCGGTCATGACATCGTGGTGAACTATCGTGAGTCCTACGGGTTGCATGCCAGTTCGGGGATTTTGTTCAATCATGAGGGTCCGCGGCGGGGGTTGGAGTTCGTGACCCGCAAGGTGACCAATGCGGTGGCGCGGATCAAGTTGGGGTTGCAGGATTCGGTGGTGTTGGGGAACCTGGATTCCAAGCGTGACTGGGGGTATGCGGGTGATTACGTCAAGGCGATGTGGTTGATGTTGCAGCAGGATCAGCCGGATGATTACGTGGTGGCGACGGGGGAGACCCATTCGATCGAGGAGTTGGTGGAGCGGGCGTTCGCCGAGGTCGGCATCGACAACTGGCGTGATTACGTGGGTCAGGATCCCAAGTTCCTGCGCCCGGCCGAGGTCGATTTGTTGATCGGTGATCCGACCAAGGCCAAAACGGTGTTGGGCTGGGAACGTGAGGTCGACTTCCCCGCCCTGATCAGCATGATGGTCGATCACGACCTGCGACTCGAAGCCCGCAAAGCCGGCCTCCCCACACCCGCCTGAGGCGATTCGCGTGCGCCGCGTCGCTCAGGTCTCGAACGGCATGTCGGTGATCGCCTCCATCATCGAACTCTGATCCGGCACGGCGCCGGCGCGCAGGCGAAGTTGCAGTGCGATGGCGAAGACGAACATCGTTGCCAGCGACGAGACGACCAGCGCGACTTCGATGCGCCGGAACACTTCGTCGTTGTTGATCCACATGGCGAAAAGGAAACCGAACACGCCGACGCCCCACCCGAGGGCGACGAGCCGATGGCCCTTCAGGGCGATGATCGCCTGGGCGATGGCGAGTGACATCATGTAGCACGCGCTGCTGAGCGACAACATGGCGAGTGTTCTGCCGCTGAGTTCTTCTTTGTAGACGACTTCGATCAGCCGTGATCCGAGGATGAGTGAGCCCAGCACCCCGACCATGCCGACGGCGACGACCACGAGCATCAACTGCCTGAGCCCGGCTCGGAACTCGACGATCTCGCCTCGTGCCGCGAGCCGGCTGAGGCGCGGCAGCAGCGCGGCCTGGACCGCCTGGAAGAGGAACAGCGGGATACGGGCCAGTAGCACCCCGTACGAGAACGCTGTGACGAGGCTGCTCTCGTCGGGCTCGGCGAGAATGCTCGCCGCGATCGGCCCGGCGTTCAGCAACGTTGCTGCGAAGATCGAACCGAGGAGGAGCCATCCGAGGTTCGGCGTGATCTCCCTCCATTCGGCCGGTGGGCCCGGATCGGTTCGCAGACCGCCGCGTCGATACACGTAGACGACCGCGAACAGCGGTGCGATGGCGATCACCATGCCGTATGCGGCGACGGCAGTGATTCCGATGGCTGCGAACGCGATGCACAGCAGGATGCGGACCACGCCGTCGGAGCCCATGATCACGGCGTATTCGGTGAACCGGCCGCTCCCCGAACAGACACCGCGTGCCAAATGGGCGGGTGCGTAGCCGATGAACGTCATGGCGAGGGCCGCCACCATGAACCAGTTGCCGTCGAAATACGAGTTCGCGAGCAACGGGCTGGCGAGTGCGACTCCCAAGACGGCGAGGCCGACCATCACAGCGCCCAGCCACACCACCTTGCGCACTGCCGGCAGCGCGCCGTGGGTCAGCGCCCGCCGATGCGAGATGGCGCGCCCGAGCTCCTGCTCGAGTGGCAGGAAGAGCCCGGGCGCCAGTGCGAACGTGACGAACCACAGCGAGGCGATCGGCTCGAACTCGTCGGAGCCGCCGACGGCCACCGTTCCGACCCGGAAGAAGGCGTAGGTCGCGACGCCGGCGACGAGCAGGCCGATGCCGACCGGCAGAGTGCCTTCCGGGAGTGGAGTGCGGGTGCGCACAGGGGGAGCAACGGACGACACGACGTGGCAATACTAGCGATCGAGGGGGTCGACTATCGGCGCAGGCTGCGCTCGAACCCGCGCCGGCGAACTTGTGCCCGCTGGATACCGAGCAGGGTCAGCCCGACAGAGATGTAGGTCGCTTCACGCACCACTCGTGCGGTCACGCCTGCTGTCTTGGACAAGCCGGCGCGAGCAGCCCGCGCGGCACTCGTGTCGGTCAACGCCGACAGATCGAGGTGAGCCGGGCCGAAGTTCGTGAGATCGAGACGGGTGACGAGGTCTTCGAGACTCGGCAGCGCCACCATCGTTCCACGCTACCGACATTCCACGCTACCGACATTCCACGCTACCGACATTCCACGCTACCGATCGACGCCCGGCTGCAGGCGCCTGACCTGCCGGCGAGTGACCTGCCGGTGACGTGACCCACCGCTAGCCTCGATCAATCGTGGACATGGACACTCGACAAGCCCCGGCCGGCGTCCCGGCGACACAGGTCGTACAGGCGCCGCCGGTGGTTGCGGTGGTCATCGTCCATGATCCGGGCGACTGGTTCGACACCGTGCTCGACGGGTTCGCCCGACAGGACTACCCGAACGTGCGGTTCCTCTTCCTCATCACCGCAGACCCGTTTGTCGTCGGCGAAGGGCAACCGCCGACGCCGGCTGAGTGGATCACCTCCAGGCTTCCGGATGCCTTCGTGCGGTCGGTCCAGGGCAACCCGGGGTTCGCCCCGGTTGCCAACGAAGTGCTCCATCTCGTCGACGGCGACAATGGGTTCTTCCTCATCTGTCACGACGACATCGCGATGGAACCCGACGCGCTCCGACTGATGGTCGAAGAGCTGTACCGCTCCAACGCGGGCGCCGTCGGGCCGAAGCTCGTCGACTGGGACGACCCCCACCTACTCCAATCGGTCGGGCTGGGGCTCGACCGATTCGGCGAGGTCGACGGAGGGATCGAGCCCGGCGAGGTCGACCAGGAACAGCACGACGGGGTGCGTGACGTGTTCGTGCTGCCGAGCGCATGTCTGCTGGTACGCGCCGACCTGTTCCGTGAGCTCGGCGGATTCGACCCGGCGATGTCGTTCCACGGCGAGGACATCGAACTGTGCTGGCGCCTGCATCACAGCGGGGCTCGGGTGATCGTTGCCCCAGCGGCACGCGTGCGCCATCGGGCCCGACTCCACGAGCGGCGGACCGACCTCGCACACGAGCGCTTGAGGGCGCGACACCGGATGCGTTCCGTTGCGGCGCTGACGGCGAGCCCGAGATTGCCCGGGCGTTCGGTCGAACTGGTGTTGCTCACGATCGCCGAACTCGTCGTCGGTGTGTTCACCGCGACGTTCGCGCAGGCCTTGGCGTCGGCGCGAGCACTGCTCGGTCTCATCCCCCGGACACCGGGGATCCTGGCGCGCCGGCGCGCGGTGAAGTCGATTCGTCGTGTTCCCGAGCGCGAGGTCGTCGGCCTGCAGGCGGGTGGAAGCGCACGGTTGAACTCGTTCCTGCGTAGTCGGGACACGACCACCTATGTGTCACGGGATGCGACCGTGCGACGGTGGCGTGACGGCTCGAGCACCCCGATCATCGCCTGGTGCGCGGTGGTGATCGGCGTCCTCATCGGCAGTCGTTCGTTCTTCGACGGCGGTATTCCGGCAGTCGGTGAGTTCCTGCCGTTTCCCGACAGCCCACGGTTGCTGCTCGATTCGTTCGTGTCCGGATGGAACGGCACGGGCGTCGGAGCAACCGACTCGAACCCGACGGGCTGGGCGACGCTCGCCGGGCTGTCGACGTTCACGCTGTTCCGGATGGGCCTGCTCCAGACGGTTCTGGTGATCGGTCTGATCATCCTCGGAGCCGGCGGCATGTGGAAGTTCGCCACGGTGTTTCCCTCCAGCCGGGCCAGAGTGGGGGCGTTCATCGTCTATGCCGCGACACCGCTGGTCGGCGGCGCGATGGCCGGCGGGCGACTCACCGTGTTGATCGTGTATGCCTCGACACCGTGGATCCTCCACTTCCTGCGTCGCTGCGTCGGAATCGAAACTGCCGATCCGGAGGCGGCAGCGTCCGATCTCACCGATGGCGCCGTCGACCTCGACGTCGCTGAGCGTGTTCGCCGGATCTTCGTGCTCGGTCTGGTCGTCGGCCTCGCTGCTGCGTTCGCCCCGGTGGTGCTCGTGGTGGCGGGCCTGTTGGCGGTGCTGACCGCGCTCGGCACGTTGCTCGCACTGGCGTCCTGGCGTGTCGCCGCACGGTTCGCCGTCTCCGGTCTGGCCGCGGTCGCGGTGGCGACGCTGCTCAATCTGCCGTGGTTCACCACGTGGTCGTGGAGCGGTCTCGTCGGTCCACCGCCGTTGGGGGAGGCCCGTCGAGGCCTGTTGCAGATCGCATCGTTCGAAATCGGGCCGACCGATTTCGCCGTGGCGGCCTGCGCGCTGTTCCTTCCGGTGATCGCCGCGGTCGGCCTTGCCAGGGCGTGGCGCCTCACGTGGGCGGTGCGATCCGGGGTGGTCGTGCTCGGGTTCGGGGCGCTGGCCGTGCTCGGCGACCGTGGCTCACTGGGGGTCGATCTTCCCGAAGCGGGCGTCCTGCTGGTGCCGGTCGCACTCGGTGCGGCCATCTCCGCGGCGGCAGTGCTCGCCGCGTTCGACCTCGATGTCCGGGGCGGAACGTTCGGTTGGCGCCAGCCACTGGGGATCGCCGCAATGGCGGCCATCGTCGTCGGGATCCTGCCCGGCGCGCTGGCGATCGGCGACGGTGGATGGAAGACACCGACGACCACGCTGGGTCGGCTCCTCAACGCGTGGCTCGTCGACGATCCGGCAGACGGCGACTTCCGGGTGTTGATGATCGGCGATTCACGGGTGCTGCCGGCGCCGTCGACCGCGTATCGAGATGGTGTGTCGTGGGCGATCATCGACGACGGTGATCTCGACGTCCGCGATCGCTGGTCCCCGCCGGACACCGCGGCCACGACCGTCGTGAACACGGCGCTCGACGAGATGGCATCGTCGTCGACGCTGCGCGCCGGTCGGCTGCTGGCGCCGCTGGGCATTCGATACTTGGTCCTTCCCGAATTCGACGGCGTCCAGTCGACGACCGACTCGCCGATCCCGATCGCCGACGGCCTCATCGCGGCGCTCGACGACCAGCTCGATCTGGCGTCGGTGACGGGCGGGTTCCCGACGCTGGAGATCTACGAGAACAGCGCCTGGCTCCCGACGGTCAGCCTGCTCGCCGGCGCAACCGCCGATGCGAGCCGAACGGCGGGCGCCGAGGCCCTGCTGGGCGCCGACCTGACCCAGGCCACGCCGATCATGGCCGGGGCCGACCCATTCCGAACAGCGGTCGACGAGGTCACGCCCGGCGTCGTTCAGCTCGGTGTGCCGTTCGACGACAACTGGACGCTCACCGTTGACGGCGCCCGCGTCGATGCCCGTCGCTCGTTCGGGGTGAGTACGGCGTTCGACGTGACGGCGCCCGGCGTCGCGGAGCTCCGCTACGAGACACCTGCGACCCGCGGGCTGCTCATCGCCCTCCAGGTGGTGCTGTGGGCGGCGGCGATCTTCGTGGTGGCCAACATCCGAGTTCCGCGCGGGCGCGGGCACCGATCGCTCGTCACCGACGAGACACTGATCGTGCTCGATGCCGAGCAGCCGGGCCCGGCCGGCGGCGGCCCGACCGAACCGCGGCCGCCTGACGCAGGACTCACCGACCGGGGGGCGGTCGCCTCCGCGACCCGAACCGACGCCGAGGCGTCCCCGTCGTGACCCGCCGGGCAATTCCCGCGCTGGTCGTGTTGCCGGTCGGCTTCGCCTCGTTGTTCATCGTCGGCCGGGAGGCGCCGGCGGTGGTCCACTCGGTGTTCGCGACACCGGTGGGCGCCTGGATGCCCCACGTCGCCCAGGCGGAAGCCCTGACCGGCAGTTGGTTCTGCCCTGGAGTCCCGGCGACCGGGGAGGATGGCGTCGGCGGCGAGATCGTCGTGTCGAACCGCGACAGCGACGAGTTGATCGGCCGCTTCACGCTGTTGACCCCCGACGGGGTCGGCGCCGAACAGGGTTTCGTCGTGGCGCCGTGGTCCCAGTCGTCGATCGACGTCGACGCGTACGCCACTGCGCCATTCGTGAGTGCCGTCGTCGAACTCGACGGTGGTGGCGGGATCGTCGAGCAGCGTGCGCTCCACCCGGCCGGCACCTCGGTGGCGCCCTGTGCGAACGACACCTCCGATGCGTGGTATCTGGCCGACGGGTTCACGGTCGACGGCAGTGTCGAAACCTTGATCCTGTCGAACCCGTACGACGACGCGGCCATCGCCGGCCTGAGCTTTGCCACGCAGACGGGTGAATCGTCTCCGACGGCGTTCCGTGGCTTCCCGATTCCGCCTCGCTCGGTCAAGATCATTCCGATCGCCGAACTCGGAGCGCGCGACGAGCCGGTCATCGCGGTCGAGGTCACCACGACCAGCGGACGGATCGTCCTGGGCCGTGCGCAGCACTACCTGGGCGGCGGCCGCCTCGGTTTCGAGGTCAGCCTCGCAGCTCCGGCGCTGCGCGACCAGTTCTGGTTCGCCGACGGGGAGCGTGGTGACCGAATCACCGAGACGTACGCGATCTTCAACCCGACCGAGTCCGATGTCGCCGTCGACGCGGTGTTCCTCGGGCTGCCGGTCGAGGCCAACTTCGGTGAGATTCCGCCGATCGTGGTGCCGTCGCGACGGGTCGTGGTGTTCGACCCGTCCAGCGACGACTCGGCCGGAGCGATTCCCGACGGCCGGCACTCCGTGGTCTTCTCGACGTTGTCGGAGCCGTCGATCGTGGTCGAGCGGGTGCTCACCAGGCCGGCGGGTGATTCGGTCGCAACGTCGGTGGTGCTCGGCGCTCCGCCGCGCGAGGACGGGTTCGTGGCGACGCGTTGGCACGTCGGGATCGGCCCGTCGGCGCCGACACCGGATGCTCTCGTCGTGTACAACGTCGACAACGTCGACGGGATGGTCACGGTCCAGGCGGTCGGCCCGGGTGGCCCCACTCCGGTCGAGGGGTTGTCCGACATCCCGCTCGGCGCAGGCGCGGTCATCACGATCGGACTCGAGGCCCCCGAGGCACTCGGCGCCGAGTTGATCGTGAACTCGACGAATCGTGTGTTCGTCGAGCGGTCGCTGCCACGCGGTGACGGTCTTGCCGGCCGCTCGGGGTCGTGGGCCCTTCCCGAGTCGAACACCTGAGTCGCCGGCCGCCGACTCCTTCATGGACGGGCGCCGGATCTGCGGCACTGCTCCGGTCGAAGATCGCATCGGAGGGCCGGACGGCCGCACCTCACGGCCTGGTTCGGCTCGGTCGTCGACAACGGCGTCGGTGGCACGGAGGTCGCGCCGTAGCCACGATCATGTCTGTGTGATATAATTGCGGCATGTCCGAGGGCTCGACGCTGGCGCGACTGCTGGAGGTCGCCGTTGACCGGCATGGCTTCATCACGCCCGAATCGGCTGCCGCTGCCGGGGTGGACCCTGCACGCCTGCCGGTCATGCTGGCGCGCGGGCAGCTCGAACGGAGGGGCAGAGGTCTGTATCGCATCCCCCAGCTGCCCATCGGCAAGTACGACGATCTTGCAGGAGCCGTCATGCGTGTTGGCCACGGCGCCGTCGTGTCGCACGCGTCATCGGACTACCTTCATGGCTTGATCGACACACCGCCTGGGACAATCGACGTCACCGTCCCCACGTCGGCGCGAGTTCGACGCGCTGGTCTCGACGGGATCACCATCTGGCGAGAGGATCTTGCGACTGGCGATCTCACTACCGTCGAAGGAATCCCGACGACCACGGTCAAGCGCGCCGCCCTCGGCAGCAGCGATGCCGGCGAAGGGGGAGTCGTGGCGACGGCGGTCAGCGCAGCCGCGCCCACCCGCGGGAATAGGCCCATGGAACGACCGCGGGTGGAGCTCATCGACGGCAAGATCCTGTACGACGGTCGATCGCTCGTCGCTTGGGCTTCACGAGTCGCCGACCGGATTGTCGAGCGATGCGACGCCACTCGCGTCGTCCTCTACGGCTCCGTTGCTCGCGGCGATGACGGCCCTGACTCAGACATCGACCTGCTCGTCGTCATGCCCATCATCGGTCGGCGCCATGACACCTCGGTCCGGGTGCTCAACGAGCTTCGCGATCTACCGGTCCCCGTCGACATCACCGTTGTCGACCCGGCGTACCTCGACGAAGAAGCAAGCGTTCCCGGTGTCGTCCGTGCTGCCATGCGCGAAGGGAGGGTTCTTGTCGCCGCCTGATAGCACCGACGTCGCTCGCCGATGGCTGCGGTGGGCCGACGAAGACCTCGCTCTCGCCGAGCACACCGCGGCTGACAGCGGTGTGGTTGCTCGCGGCGCTTGTGTGTGGGCGCACCAAGCTGCCGAGAAAGCGCTCAAGGCCCTGTTGATCCTGCGCGACATCGATCCGCCGAAGCTGCACGACCCCGATCGATTGGCCCAGCGCCTACCGGAGGGAGAGCAGTGCATTCGCCCCGATCGAGCTTGCCGAGTTGACCCGCTGGTCGATCGGGGGCCGGTATCCAGCCGATCTCGATGAAGCCACGCACGCCGACGCCGTGAAGGCGATCGAGGTAGCGCGACAAGTCCTCAGTCGCCACCGGCCAACGCGGAGTAGATCACCGTCATAGCCTTGTGACCGACGTTGGCTCGCCCGGCCGCCGCGCCGAGATCGACGTGGGTGTCGAACAGTTCGCGCAGACCCAGGTGCTGGGCCAAGCTGTCCGGTTGGATCAGCCCGGCGTCGGCCGTGTGGCAGTCAACGCGCCGACGATCTCGTGGCCGGGGGAGCCGTCGAGGATGGCTGCGCTGTCGGCCGGAAGCCGGCGGCGCCAGTTGGGGTGTTCGTTGTCGAGCGTGCCCGGACGGTTCGGTCGTTCGGCGCACCCGGCCATGTCCTCGATGGCCGCCAAGCACAGTCGCGCGCCGCTTGCTGCGACCTGCTGGTGCAGTTGCGCCGAGGCCTCGGCCGCGGACGTTGCCGTCACGGCGGCCAGCAGCTCGGCGGCCATCTCTGGGGTTCCATCGGTGTGCTGCCATACACCGAACACCGTCGGCAGATCGTGAGTGGTGACCGTGGCGAGGTTGGCCTCGGGCCACTCGTCGGGGTGCGGATCGAACCACCACACCTTGGTGCCGAGGATGGCGCTGTCCCGCAAGGCGTCGCGCACCACCGGCTCGACCGTGCCGAGGTCTTCGCCGACCACGAATGCGTTGGCGCGCGTGGCCTCCAAGCGCACGATCGCGAGCAGTTCGCGTGCGGGGAGCTGCACGTAGGCGCCGTCGACAGGCGTGCCACCCTCGGGGATCCAGAACTGTCGGAAGAGCCCCATCACGTGATCGATGCGCAGGCCGCCCATCGTCTGGCAGGCGGCGCGAACCATGCCGGTGAACGGCTGGTAGTGGGCCGCCCGCAGCCGACCGGGGACGAACGGTGGCAGGCCCCAGTTCTGGCCTGCGCCGTTGAACGGGTCGGGTGGCGCACCGATTCGCACACCGAGCGCCATCAGGTCCTGGTGCAGCCAGGCGTCGGCGCCATCAGGCGAGCAGCCGACGGCGAGGTCGCCGATCAGAGTGACTCGCGCGTTGGCGGCGGTGCGTTCGAGGGCGCGCAGGGCCGACCATTGCAGCCATGCGTGGAAGTCGCGTGTCGTGGCGAACTGTTCGTCGTCGACGGGGAGGTCGCGCACGGCCGGCTCGTCAGGATGGCGGAACTGTGCGGGCCAGTCGGTCCAGCGTGGGCCGAGACGCTCGCTGAGCGCGTTCCACGTGCAGAACTGCCACAGGTCGGCGCCCTGCTGGTCGGCCCACGCCCGCCACTCGGCGCCGTCAGCGGCAAGCGCGAACCGCTCGAGCAAGGCGCGGCGCTTCGCCGGCCACACGCTGCTGCGGTCGATCAGCCCGCCCGGTTCGTTCGTCACCGGCGACGCGCCGTCGATCGTGATGAGCAGCGGGTTCAACCAGCGACGCGAGCTGGGGTAGTAGGGGCTGGTCTCCTGCGGCAGTGTCGGCGCGGGGGCGTGCAACGGGCTGAGCAGCGCCGCAATGCCACCCCTGGCCGCGACCTGTCGGCCGAGTTGCTCGATGTCGCGCAGGTCGCCGATGCCCCAATCGTCGGGTCCCCACAGCGCGTACACCTGGGCGGCGACGCCCCAGCCGTAGGGCGCCGGCGGACATGCCCGCGGCGCGACGACGAGCGTCGTGGCCGGGCCGCCATCGAGCGGCTGCAGGCGGTGGTGGCCGAGCGGCAGGTCGCTCGGTAACGCATCGAGGTCGCCGAGGTCGGCGCCATCTTCCGTCGTGAGGCGGCAGCGACCCCGCAGATGGTCGGCACAACCCTGGTCAACGAACCACAGCGGCTCAGTGGGGGGCGGGTCTCCCATCGCGGCGCGCAGGAACTCACGTGTCGCGTCGGGCGTGTCGTGCCACGTGCCGTTCACATCGTGGTAGCCGTGGGCGATGCCCCAGTCGTCGTACACGTCGGCCATTGTGCCGGTTCGCACACGCGCGGTGCATGCTGCGTCCTGAAAGCTGGACCAGACCAGCGGGTGGGAGTCCCGTCCGGGTAGGCCGGGAGTACACCATCGACGCGCAACCAGACCCGGCGTGAGCCCTTAGCCTGCTCGGGGTGGAGCGGCTCGTCATCGCGATCGTCATCGTGGTGCTCGCTGCAGCGGTGGCTGCGATCGTTCGCGCGCGTCGGGCGCCGGACGCCCCGACGCAGGCGCGTTTCGCGGTTCCCCAGCAACTCGACCGGTCCGATTTCGCCCGTCCCGACGCACCCTGGTTGGTCGCCGTGTTCAGCTCCGCGACCTGCGACGTCTGTAGAAGCGTGATCGACAAGGCGAAGGTCATGGAGAGCGACGAGGTGGCAGTGGTCGATATCGAGTACCTCGCCGACAAGGCACTCCACGAGCGCTACTCGATCGAGGCGGTACCGACGGTGGTGATCGTCGACTCGCTCGGCGTGAACCGGGCGGGTTTCATCGGCCCGATGTCGGCGACCGATCTCTGGGCGGCCGTCGCCGAGGCCAGGGAGCCGGGATCCTCACCCGAGCCGCGGCTCGGACGCCCGGAGCACTGACCGGCGTTGCCGAACTGACGCGAACGTGGTCGGAACGTGAACGTGGTCGGGTCAGCGAGCGACGATGTCGTCGGCGGGTTGGCCGGATTCGGCCATGCCCTGGTGGATCAGGCCGGCGACCTCCGGACCGTCGATCGTCTCGCGTTCGAGCAGTGCCTCGGCGACCAGCTCGAGGCCACGGCGGTGACGCGTGAGGATCTCGGTCGCGCGCCGTTCCTGGTCGGTGAGGATCCGGGCGATCTCCTCGTCGAGCAGTTTGGCGGTGTCGTCGGAGTATTCACGCTGCGATGACATGAGATCCTCGCCGAGGAAGACGGCCTGTTGGCTGCTCCAGGCCATCGGGCCGACACGTTCCGACATGCCCCACTCGCGCACCATCCGCCGCGCGAGCCCGGTGGCCTGCTCGAGGTCGTTGGCGGCGCCGGAGTTGAGGTGCCCGAACACGATCATCTCGGCGACTCGACCACCCATCGCCTTGCAGATGGTGTCGTCGAAGTACTCCTTGGAATAGGTGTGCCGATCCTGGGGCAGCGACCACGTCACGCCGAGCGCCATGCCGCGGGGCAGGATGGTCACCTTGTGCAACGGGTCGCCGTGGGGGAGCACGGTGGCGAGCAGGGCGTGACCTCCCTCGTGGTAGGCGGTCGCCCGCTTCTCCTCGGCCGACAGGATCATCGACTCGCGCCGGGCGCCCAGCACCACCCGATCGCGGGCGTTTTCGAAGTCGATGCGCTCGATCTGCTTGGAGCCCCGCCGGACCGCGACCAGCGCAGCCTCGTTGACGAGGTTGGCGAGATCGGCGCCGGACATGCCCGGGCGTGGCTTGGGCCATCGTCTCCATGTCGACATCGGGCCCCATCCGCTTGTCGCGGCTGTGGACCTCGAGGATCGCCTTGCGTTCGCTGGATTCCGGCAGCGGCACCACGATCTGGCGGTCGAAGCGACCGGGGCGCAGCAACGCGGGGTCGAGGATGTCGGGGCGGTTGGTGGCCGCCATGATGACGATGCCTTCGGAGGTCTCGAAGCCGTCCATCTCGGCGAGCAGCTGGTTGAGCGTCTGCTCCCGTTCGTCGTGCCCGCCGCCGAGTCCGGCGCCTCGCTTGCGGCCGATCGAGTCGATCTCGTCGATGAAGATGATGGCCCGACCCATCCGGCGTGCCTGCTGGAACAGGTCGCGAACACGGCTGGCGCCGACACCGACGAACATCTCCATGAAGTCCGAGCCGGTGACGCTGAGGAACCCGACGCCCGCCTCGCCCGCCACAGCGCGTGCGAACAGGGTCTTGCCGGTGCCTGGCGGGCCGACGAGCAGGATGCCCTTGGGAACCCGGGCGCCGATCTCGCGGAAGCGGTCGGGCATGCGGAGGAAGTCGACCACCTCGGTGATCTCCTGCTTCACCCCGGTGTAGCCGGCGATGTCGTCGAAGGTGGTCGACGGCTTGTCGGCGTCGTAGGTCTTGGCCTTGCTGCGCCCGATGGACATCACGCCGCCCATCTGGCCCTGCGCGCGGCGTTGCATCCAGACGAAGAATCCGATGATCAACAGCACGGGCAGGAAGATCGACAGCACCCCGAGCAGCCAGTTGCTGCTCGGTTGCTTGAACTCGAACGTGACGTTGTTGTCGACCATCAACCGGCGGTCGGCGTCGGAGACGCCGGTGTCGGCATCTCCGACCGTGCGGTACTCGTCGCCGTTGGTGAACTCGCCGGTGATCTTGGCGGACCCGTTGTCGATGACGGCGGTGCTGATCTTGCCCTCGATGAGCTGTGCGCGCCACTCGGAGTATTCGAGCGACTCACCGCTCTTGCTCGGCCACAGACTGGGCACGAGGAACGCGGCGGCGAGCACGCCGACGAGCACCCAGATCGTCCACTTCGGCCAGCTTCCAGGACCGCGGCCTGATCCCGACGGCGGCGCCGGTTCTTTCGGTGACCAGTCGGCGTTCTTGCGGCCGGGCTCGGAGCGGCGTGGCTGCCCATGCCCTCGACCCGGCGGGGGGGGAGGCGGGGGAGGAGGCAGATTGCTCATGCAACCATGTTAGGGGGGTTCCACGCGGTTGCCTGGACCAGGGCGGTGGTCGCTCGAGCATCCACCGGTCGTCTGTGGGCGGTGTCTATCTTCGGGAAATGGCTGTTGGGATCCCATCGACCGTCGAACGGCGCCACTGCTCGCGTCCGGGGTGCTCCGAGCGTGCGGAGGTCACCTTGACCTACGACTACCGGCGTTCTCGCGCCTGGCTCGACCCACTTCTCGCGGAGCGCGACCCGCATGCGTACGACCTGTGCGCGCGCCATGCGGCCCGGCTCTCGGTACCGAACGGCTGGGCGCTCGAGGATCGTCGAGTGACAGACCACCCGGCACTGATCGCCGTCTGACACCCTGTCGGGGATTTGATGTCAAGTGGTTCGTCGCTCGACCGTTGCGGTGGCGGGTCGCATGAAACGTGAGATGTCGAACGACGCCGATCGCTGGGTGGCGGGCCAGGCGATCCTGCTCGGCATTCCCTCGTGTCCGACGACGGCATCTTCGAGAACACGCCCGGGTTGCGCGACGCCACCACCCGAATCAGTCGGGATGACCATGCAACCCTGAAACTCCGATGTGATCAAGCACCGTGCTCCTTACATGACGCCCGACGTGACGCCCGACGTGACGCCCGACGTGACGCCCGCCCCCGGTAGTGTCGCCGGTCGTGGCCGACCCGGCGCCGAAGGGCGCGTCCCGCCCGTTCGGCAGCCCGATCCGAGTTGCCGCGGCGGCGCCGATCGATGTGACGACGGCGATGGTGGCGTTCACCGTGTCGTGGGCCGTCGCCCAACTCGTGTCGTCGGTCGTGCTCGGCGCCCTCGGCGACGCAGGTGCGGTGGAGGATGCGTCGATCGGTGTTCTCGCCGCGTCGCTCGCCGCCGGTTGGGCGTGCTACCTGATCGGGATGTGGGTCGCGTCCGACCGCGCCGGGTCCGGCCGGTTCGTCGCCGACTATGGGCTGTCGGTACGCACGGCCGATGCCGCCGGGCTCGGGATCGGGGTCCTGTCGCAGCTGGTGGTCGTCAACCTCGTGTATGTGCCGTTGCAGGCCGTGTGGCCTGATGTGTTCACCGATGACCGGCTCCAGGAGAATGCGAAGGACCTCATCGACAGGACATCGGGCGGCTCGGCGGTTCTGCTCGTGTTGCTCGTCGGCTTCGGCGCACCGGTCGTCGAGGAGCTGTTCTACCGGGGCCTGCTCCAGCGATCACTCCTTGCTCGCTACAGCGATGGATTGGTCGTCGTCGGAGTCGCGATGCTGTTCGCGCTCGTCCACTTCCGTGTCGTCGAGTACCCCGGCCTGTTCGTGTTCGGGCTGATCCTGGGGTTCTGTGCCATGCGCACCGGCCGGCTGGGCATGTCGATCACGGCGCACATCGGCTTCAACCTGACCGGACTGATCCTTGCCTGGTGACCGGCCTGGTGACCGGCCTGGTGACCGGCCTGGTGACCGGCCTGGGGGAGACACGGCGACCGGGGCGGGCAGACACGGTGACAGCACCGGTAGGTGGTGGTCGGCCATGATTGGCACTCGAGCATCACGATGACCGACGACGTGAAAGACCCCGCAGCGCCCGACGGCGACGACGTCATCGAGTGGTTCGATCGCGAGTTCCCCGACCCGCTCCACGAAGACGTCGGCGAGTACGTCGAGGATGACGAAGACCACGGTCTTGCCGGTCGACCGATCGAATCCACGAGTGAGCCATCGACCGCATCGTGGTTCCGTCGCGCAGGTCGCCGGATCGTGCGTCGGCCTGTCGCCTGGTGGAATCGACCCTGGACGAACGAACGGATCGCACGAGTCCTCGTGACCTCGACCATCCTCGTCACCTCCACCGTCATCATGATGATGATCGTCCACCTGAATCCGTTCTCGCCGGGCAGCGACCTCGTCTTCGACCGGACGACGCCGACCGGTGGCGACATGGGCGCCCACGTGTGGGCGCCGGCGTACCTGCGTGACCATCTGCTGCCGCACTTCCAGCTGTCCGGGCTGGAGCATGGACTGGTACGGCGGGCTGCCGATCTACCGCTTCTACATGGTGATCCCGGCGCTGGCGATCGTCGCCCTCGACGTCGTCCTGCCCTACGGCGTGGCGTTCAAACTGGTCGCCGATCGCCGGGCTGGTGTTGTTCCCGCTCGCCTGCTGGACCTTCGGCCGGCTGGCCGCCTTCCGTCACCCGATTCCCGAGTTGTTCGCGATCGGCGGGCTGTGCTTCCTGCTCGACGAGAGCTACCAGATCTACGGCGGCAACGTGAAGTCGACGATGGCCGGGGAGTACTCGTTCTCGATCGCCCTCACACTTGCCATGTTCGGGCTCGGGTTGCTCGCGGCAGGCCTGCGCACGGGTAAGTACCGGGTGGCCGCGGCGGTGGTGCTGTCGCTCGCGGCCGTATCGCATGGCATCGTGCTGATCTTCGTCGCGGTGAGCGCCGTCATCTTGTGCCTGGTCTGGATCGACCGTTCACGGTTCGTCTACGCGGTCACCACCGGAGCGACCACGCTGCTGCTGTCGGCGTGGTGGGTCGGTCCGTTCCTGTTCGGCCACGCATACATGACCGACATGAAGTACGGGTTCCGCCCGGAAGGAGCGAGCGACTCGTTCTTCGACATGTTCTTCCCGCTCACCGCGCCACTCGACTTGCTGATCACGGGCCTGGCGATCGTCGGTTTCGTCGCGATGGTCATGCGTCGAAACCTCAACGGCGCAGCGATGGGCCTGATCGCCATCGCCTTCGTCGGATTGGTCTACCTCACCCGCGACAGCCTGCCCGGCATCGGTCTGCTGTGGAACCCTCGCCTGCTGCCGTTCATCTACCTGATGCGGTACCTGCTGATGATGATCGGCGCGCTCGAGGTGATCGGCTGGTTCTTCAACGCGGCGCGCGGCCGGGTGGCTTCCGCACAACCGACGGCGTGGGAGGGCGCCCTCGCCGCCGGCGTGATCACACTGTCGTGCCTGCTCGTGTTCGGCTGGATGTACGAGTCGCTGCCCTTCGACGGTCGGGTCGAGAGCGGTGACACGACGGTGTACGCGTGGGGGCCGCTGCGCAAGACACCCGACGCCGGCCGTGCGGTCGCCGACGGCTGGACCAGGTACAACATGGTCGGCTACGAGGGGCGTAGCGCATACCCCGAGTACCGCGACGTCGTCACCACGATGGACGACATCGGCCGGACCCGCGGGTGCGGTCGAGCGCTCTGGGAGAACAACGAGGACAACGGGCAGTACGGCACGACGATGGCCCTGATGCTCCTTCCGCATTGGACCGATGGGTGCATCGCCTCGATGGAGGGGCTGTTCTTCGAGGCGTCCGGCACGACGCCGTATCACTTCCTCACCGCCGCGGCGATGTCGAAGCAGTCGTCCAATCCGGTCCGGCAACTGCGCTACGAGAACAACGACGCAACGGTCGGCGTCCAGCACATGGCCGACCTCGGGGTGCGCTACCTGATGGTGCGTACCGACGAGGCCAAGGCCGAAGCGGCCGGCAACGACCGGTTGGATTTCATCACCACGTCGGGGCCGTGGGACATCTACGAGCTCACCGAGGCGCGCATCGTCGAGCCGCTCGCGGTTCAGCCCGTCGTGGTCGACAAGCGTGGTGGCGACCAGCGCGAGCGAAACTTGGAGGTCGGCACGAGCTGGTTCCAACGTCGCGACGACTGGCCGGCGCTTCCCGCCAACGACGGCCCCGACAACTGGCAGCGTGTGCCCGTCGAGGTCGATCTCGAGGCCCGTGTCGGTGAACCGGGCGACCGCAACCGGAATGTCGACTACGTCGTGCCATCAGAACCCGTCGACGTGGTCGACCTTCCGCAGATCGCGGTGTCGAACGTCGACGTCGACGAAGAGTCGGTGAGCTTCAGCGTCGATCAGATCGGCGTGCCGGTGCTGGTCCGCGTCGGCTACTTCCCGAATTGGACGGTCGAGGGCGCCGACGGGCCGTATCGAGTCGCGCCGAACTTCATGGTCGTCATCCCGACGGCGAACGAGGTGACGCTGAGTTACTCCCGGTCGAGTCTCGACTGGTTCTTCTACGGCCTGACTCTCGTCGGCATCGCGCTGTGCTTCTACTGGCGCCGCCGAGGCGACGTCGTCTACCCCGACGCGGCGCCGGTGGACGCGGCGCCGGTGGACGCGGCGCCGGTGGACGCGGCGCCGCCACAGCCGGTACCAGCGGTTCTCCACCCCGAGGAGTGAATCGTCGTCGGCCGCTTGCGGCCGGCCGGTAGCCTCGCGGCCGTCATGTCAGTCCTTTCGCACATCGTCAAGGCCTACGACATCCGCGGCACGGTTCCCGACCAACTCAATGCTGAGGTCGCCCATGCGCTCGGAGTCGGATTCGCCACCTTCGTCAAGACCACCGGCGCCGATCGCGTCGTCGTGGCACGCGACATGCGGCCGTCGGGGCCCAAGCTCCTCGATGCGTTCACCCTGGGTCTGCTCGAACACGGACTCGACGTGATCGACATCGGCCTGGCGTCGACCGATCTCATGTACTTCGCTTCCGGAACGCTCGACGCGCCGGGTGCGATGTTCACGGCGTCACACAATCCCGCCGGCTACAACGGGGTGAAGCTGTGTCTCGCCGGCGCGCGCCCGGTCGGCGTCGACACCGGTCTCACCGACGTGCGACGCGTGGCCCAGGAGGTGCTCGACGGTCGGCCTCCGCGGACCGCGCTCACGGCCGGTGCCCGATCCGAGCAGGATCTGCTGAGCCGGTTCGCCGATCATGTCATCAGCTTCGTCGATCCAGCCGAGATCGGCTCGATGAAGGTCGTCGCCGACACCGCGAACGGAATGGGCGGGCTCGTGGTGCCGGCTGTGCTCGGGCGCCTCGACGGGGTCGAGCTCGAGGTCATGTACCCCGAACTCGACGGCACGTTCCCGAACCACCCGGCCGATCCACTCCAGCCCGCGAACCAGCACGACCTCCGGGCCCGGGTCGTGGCGGGAGGATTCGACATCGGCCTCGCGTTCGACGGTGACGCGGACCGGGTGTTCGTCGTCGACGAGACCGGCCAGGGCCTGAGCGGTTCGACCACCACGGCGCTGCTCGCGGCGGCGGTGCTGCGCACGAACCCGGGAGCCACCGTCCTGCACAACCTGATCTGCTCCAAGGCGGTCCCGGAGGTGGTGCGTGAGCATGGTGGCGTCCCGATCCGCACCAAGGTCGGGCACTCGTTCATCAAGCAGGTGATGGCCGAGACCGGCGCGGTCTTCGGTGGTGAGCACTCCGCGCACTACTACTTCGCACGCAACTTCAATGCCGACAGTGGGCTGATCGCCTCGCTGATGGTCATGGCCGAGGTCGGCCGATCGACGCAACCGTTGTCGATCGTACGCGAGCCCTTCGAGCGCTACTCGGCGAGCGGCGAGATCAACACCCAGGTCGACGACGCAGAATCTGGTGATCGAGCGCATCAGCGCCGCCTACGCGGACAGCGCACAAGATCGCCTCGACGGCTTGACGGTCGACTGCGGCGACTGGTGGTTCAACCTGCGACCCTCGAACACCGAGCCGCTGCTGCGACTCAACCTCGAAGCGGCCGATCGCCACGCCTGCGACGAGCACGTCGCGGAGCTACTCTCGTCGATCACCGACTGACGCACCCTGCCGACGAACCACCTGCGGACACGCCGACGAACCACCTGCGAACACGCCACTACCCACGCCACTATCCACGCCACTATCCACGCCACTACCCACGTCACCAGACATGATGGGATTTTCGATGACCCTTGCCGCTGAACTCCTCGACATCCTCGCCTGCCCCGAGGACAAGGGGCCGCTCTACTACCTCGAGTCCGAATCGGTCCTGTACAACCCGCGCTCGCATCGGGCGTACGAGATCCGCGATGACATCCCCGTGATGCTGATCGACGAATCGACCATCGTCGACGACGGTGAACACGACCGCCTGATGGCGATCGTCGAGCAGAACGGGCTTGAACCGACGTTCTCCTGAGGCGCTGCTCCGAGCTGCTGCTTTGCGGCGCTGCGCCGACGCACCCGCTCATGACGATTGCTTTCATGATCACTGGATTACCGTGGCCGCCATGATCACGACGCGCCTGGTACGCAGCATGCTCGCCATCGGGTTACCGGTCGCCGCAGCGGTCGTCGGCCAGGCGGCCTCGACCGCGACGTCGCCCGTCGTGCAGGCACAGGTGGCGACGCTGGCCTCGGGCGGTGAGTACCACCCGCTGGCGCCCACACGCATCTTCGAAACCCGAGGCGCAGGCATCAACGACACCGCACCATACGGCAAGAAGCCCACCTCGCCGGCCGGTTCCACCTTCAACGTCGACATCCTCGGCCAGGGCGGGATCCCGGCCGAAGTGAGCGGATCGAACCGTGACGTGCTGGCCGTGGTGCTGAGCGTCACCGTGATCGACCCGACCGCAGCCGGCTTCCTCTCCGTCGCCCCGACGGGTTCGACCGTCAGCGCGTCGTCGTTGGTCAACTTCGGTGCGAACGAGAACGTTCCCAACCTGGCAGTCGTCGGTGTCGGCGCCGACGGGGCGATCACGGTCGACATCACCACGCCTAGCGGCAACGCGGCGTCGCACGTGGCGATCGACGTGTTCGGTTGGATCTCCAAGTCGGCCTATCCCGACGCCGACGACTCGGGAGCGCGATTCGTTCCGGTCGGCCCCGGTCGGATCCTCGACACCCGTTCCGTCCCGACACCCCCCGGATGGGCCGGTGGTCGGCCGCTCGGTCCCGCGACCCAGCTCACGCTTCCCGTTCGCGGCGCCGATGCGGTCAGCCCGTCGGCGGTCGACATCGTTCCGAACGATCCGAACATCACCGGCGTCATGGTCAACATCACCGTCGCCGATGATCAGCCGGGGAGCCGGGACACGTTCGTGGCGGCGATGCCGAACGCACTGCCATCCGGCGTCGATCCGGCGACGTCGAACACCAACCTTCGTCGCGGACAGGTGAAGGCGAACATGGCGATCGTGCCGATCGGCGCGGATGGCAGCATCACGCTGTTCAACCGTTTCGGCGACGCCCACGTGCTCATCGACGTACTCGGGTACCTCGTTCGTGGGGCCCCGGCCGACACGACGGCGGGCAGGGTCATCCCCTTGGACACACCATTCCGCGCATTCGACACCCGTCAGGCGGAGTTCGGCAAGTTGCCGCTCGGTTTCGCCACCACCGAGAGCTGGAGCTTCGCCGAGTTCACCAAGTCGGTGAACATCGGCGGGGTTGCGCTCGGCGCGCAGTCCGCGCTGCTGGGGAACCTGACGGGTACGGGCCTGTCGAGGCTCTACCCGACGGCGCCCGTGACCACGTACATGACGCTCTACCCGGGTGGGGCGCCTCTGCCGCAGAGTTCGAACATCAACCTGGTCGAAGATCAGAGTGTGCCGAACATGTCATTGCTCCGCTACGGCGCGGTCGGCGCGGACAGCAACGTGGTCCAGGCCTACAACGACAACGGATCGGTGCACTACCTGCTCGACGTCTACGCGGTCATCCTGGCCTGACCGCCTGACCGCCTGACCGCCTGACCGCCTGACCGCCTGACCGCCTGCCCGCCTGCCCGACCCCCCGACCCCCCGGCTGCCCGATCGCCTGACCGCCCGACCCCCCGACTCACTGCTCGAACCCCCGACCCCCTGGCTGCCCGGCTGCCCGATCGCCTGACCGCCCGACCCCCCGACTCACTGCTCGAACCCCCGACCCCCCGGCTGCCCGGCTGCCCGACTGCCCGACTGCCCGACCGGCCGCCGAGGTGTGAGCGGCGTCGGCCGATATCGGTATCGGTGTCTCACACATGTCTGGGATACCGGTGTCCGGGACGTCGCGGGGACGTCGCGGGGACGTCGCGGGGTCGCGGGGAGGTCCCGCGCACGTCCCGCTGGACCCGGACGACGACCTGTACAGTGTGTGCACCGAATCGCCGGGCTGATTCGACCGGTGCCTGAAGGCCCCTGCCCGGTTCGCACGTTCACGAACCCCGCAGCACACCGTGCCGCCAACTCTCGAAGGGCCCCTCCATGACCGACACTGTCGACACCACGACCGCGAGCACATCCACCCTCGGCGCGCGACGCGACTACCGCGTCGCCGACCTCTCGCTGGCGCCGTTCGGGCGCAAGGAGATGATCCTCGCCGAGCACGAGATGCCCGGTCTGATGGCCCTGCGCAAGGAGTACGGCGACTCCAGGCCGCTGGCCGGCGCACGGATCTCCGGTTCGCTCCACATGACCATCCAGACCGCGGTGCTGATCGAGACGCTGAATGCGCTCGGCGCCGAAGTGCGTTGGGCGAGCTGCAACATCTTCTCGACGCAGGATCACGCTGCTGCCGCGGTGGTGGTGGGACCGAACGGCACCGTCGAGAACCCGCAGGGTGTCCCGGTGTTCGCCTGGAAGGGCGAGACGCTCGAGGAGTACTGGTGGTGCACCGAGCAGATGATGACGTGGCCGGATCGCCGTCGACGGCGCCGTCTACGACGGGCCGAACATGATCCTCGACGACGGCGGCGACGCGACGATGCTGCTGCACAAGGGCGTCGAGTACGAGAAGGCCGGCGACGTGCCCGGACCCGACCGCGGCGTCGCAACCCCGAGCTGGCGATCGTGCTCGGCCTGCTGCAGCGCACGCTGAAGACCGACCCGAGCAAGTGGACACGCATGGCGGCCCACATCAAGGGCGTCACCGAGGAGACGACCACCGGTGTCAAGCGGCTCTACAAGATGATGGCCGACGGCGAGCTGCTGTTCCCGGCGATCAACGTCAACGACTCGGTCACCAAGTCGAAGTTCGACAACCTGTACGGCTGTCGCCACTCGCTGGTCGACTCGATCTCGCGCGCCACCGACGTGATGATCGGCGGCAAGACCGCCGTCGTGTGCGGCTACGGCGACGTCGGCAAGGGCTGTGTTCAGTCGCTGCAGGGCCAAGGCGCCCGCGTGATCGTCACCGAGATCGACCCGATCAACGCGCTGCAGGCCGCGATGGAGGGCATCCAGGTACTGCTGATCGATGACGTCGTCGACACTGCCGACATCTTCGTGTCGGCCACCGGCAACGCCGGCATCATCACCGTCGGATCACATGCGCCAGATGAAGCACAACGCGATCGTCTGCAACATCGGCCACTTCGACAACGAGATCGACATGGCCGGCCTCGCCCGGTCGGGCGCCGTTCGCGACGAGCTCAAGCCGGGCACCGACGTCTGGCGCTTCAGGCCACCGACGGGCCACCAGATCATCGTCCTCGCCGAGGGTCGCCTCGTGAACCTCGGCTGCGCCACCGGCCATCCGAGCTTCGTGATGTCGTGTTCGTTCACCAACCAGGTGATCGCCCAGATCGAGCTGTTCAACAACACCGAGAGCTACCCGCTCGGGGTGTACGTGCTGCCCAAGCACCTCGACGAGAAGGTTGCCCGCCTGCACCTCGACGCGCTCGGCGTGAAGCTCACCAAGCTCACCGACGAGCAGGCCGAGTACCTCGGCGTCGATCCGTCGGGGCCGTTCAAGCCCGAGCACTACCGCTACTGATCCGCCCAGCCGCCCGTCCCGGCCGCCCCAGCCGGATCGCTCCGGCCCGCCCCCGGCCCGCCCCCGGCCCGACGCCGCCCCGACGCCGCCCCGACGCCGCCCGCCCGCGAAGTGCCCGCCCGCGAAGTGCCCGCCCGCGAAGTGTGAGCCATGAAGGCCGATATCGGTCGGCAGGGCTCACACTTCGCCATCGATCGACCCCATCGATCGACGCCGGCGATCGACGCCATCGATCGACCCCATCGATCGACGCCGGCGATCGACGCCATCGATCGACCCCATCGATCGACCCCATCGATCGACCCCATCGATCGACGCCGGCGGGCGTACCCTTGGCCGGCCTGTAGCACCCCGTGCGTACCGTCGCACGGATGCCGAACAGCGCGATCCTCGCTGTTGCCGAGCTCGCAGCCTCTCAGCACAGCGTGTTCACGAGACACCAGGCCGCCGACATCGAGTTCAACCATCGTCGAGTCGCCACGGCGCTGAGCCAGGGGTGGCTCGTCGAGCCGTACCCGGGCGTGTTGTGCATCAGCGGCGCGCCACGGTCGTTCCGACGCGAGGTGATGACGGCGATGCTGGCCGGCGGTGGACATGCGGTGGCATCACACCGCGCCGCCGCACGGTTGCACCGACTCGACGGGTTCTCCGCGTCATCGAAGGTCGAGTTGAGCCTCGAACGGACGCATCGATGGCCCTTCGGCGACGGTGTCATCGCCCATCATGTCGATGCCGTCCAGCCGCGTGACGTCATCGAGATCGACGGCATCCCGACGACCAACATCGCGCGCACGTTGGCCGATCTCGGCTCGGTCGTGAGCGACCATCGAGCGGTCGGGCGTGCGCTGACCGATGCGCGAAGGCGGGGCAGCAGCCTGGCGTGGATCCGCGACACTGCGGAGCGCCTTCATCGACCCGGCCAGCGCGGCACCGGCGTGTTGCTCCGCCATCTGGATGCGATCCCGTTCGACGGGCGGGTCCCCGACAGCTGGTTCGAGGAGCTGCTCGCAGCCTGCCTGGTGCACCCCGACATCCCCGGGATCGTTCCCCAGTATCGGATTCGAGATGCCGGTGGTCGGATCGTGGCCAGGGTGGACCTCGCCATCCCATCGGTTCGCCTCGGTCTCGAGGCGCACAGTCGACGATTCCATTTCGGGCCGCAGGCCGAGCCGCTCGACGAGCAGCGTGACCTGCGCGCGGCGAGCTGTGGGTGGGAGCTGCTCTATCTCGGCTGGTACTCGTCGAAGCGTCCGTCCGAGGTGGTGGGAGCCGTCGCGGCTGTCGTTGCCGCCCGTTCGAGGGATCTGTGAGCTGTCGATACCGATATCGGCAGGGAGGGCTCACACATCAGTCCACACATCAGGTCACACATCGGGGACCAAGCACGTGTCGGCATCGAGCGACGGGGGAGTGATGGGCCGCCGGCCGATGGCGAGACGGGGGATGAACACCTGCACCAGGGGGCCGATCGCGAGGGCGAAGACGGCCGTCCCGATGCCGATCGAACCTCCGAGTGCGACGCCGACGGCCAGAACCGCCACCTCGATGCCGGTTCTCGCCGCGCGAATCGACAGACCGCGTCGCGCCACGCCGGTCATCAGGCCGTCGCGCGGGCCGGGCCCGAGACCGGCGCCGATGTAGAACCCCGACGCGATGGCAATGGTCACGATGCCCACCAGCATCATCAGCGTCCGCGGGAGGAGGGCGTCGGGTTCGGGGATGATCGGCAGGACGAGATCGACGACCACACCGATCTCGATGGCGTTCAGCACGGTGCCCAGCCCAGGGGTCTCGCCCAGAGGGATCCAGACCAGGAGCAATGCGGCCCCGACGGCGATGATGATCGCACCGACGGGCAATCCGGTCAGCTCGCTCAGGCCGGTGTGGAACACGTCCCAGGGCGCCGCCCCGAGGTCGGCATCGATCAACAGCGAGATGCCGATGCCGAACAGGGCCAGCCCGGTGACACAGCGGATGATCCGCTCGAACGCTCGATCGGCCGGAATGAAGCGATGCACGCGGGCACGGTAGCGATCGCGACGGCGGGCGACACGGCGGGCGACACGGCGGGTTCCAACGGCGCCACTTTGCCCGATCCGCTCGATCCGCTGGATCCGCTGGACCCGCTGGACCCGCTGGACCCGCTCGATAGGTCTCCGATCGGCGTCCACGGTGATCACATCATGGCTGTCACAGCCCCTCATCATGATGGAGGCATGCTGTTCATGACTCGTTGTGCCGGATGTGACGCACCGGGAGCACCGGTGTGCACCACCTGTCGATTCGCGCTCGTCGGGCGCGTGCCGCGCCCCCAACCACACGGCGTCCATGCTGCCGTGGCCTTCACGGGGCGAGCCCGTGACGTCGTGCTCGGGTTGAAGTACCGCAATCGGCGTCAGGTGGCTCGCCATCTCGCCGGCCTCGTGGTGAACCGGATCGTCGAGAACGGCGAGCACGATCACGTCGACGTCGTCACATGGGCGCCCACCAGTGCCGCCAGACGTCGCGAGCGAGGCTTCGACCAGGGTGAACTGATCGCCCGCTACGTGGCAGCGCAACTCGGTGTTCCCGCCCGCCGGCTGCTCGACCGGCCATCGGCCGCCTCAGGGTCGCAGACCGGGCGGAACCGGCGTGAACGACTCGCCGGGCCGTCGTTCCTGGCTCGGCCGCGCTGGCGTCGGGGCCCAACGAGACATTCCTCCAAATTCACCCCGGCGGGTTGGTAAGTCCGCTCCAGGAGATTTTGGATTTCAGCCAACAGGGTCATGCCGTGATGATATTCTGAGGCGGATCACTCAGGTGAAAGACCGTCTCGCGCAGTTCGTTCAATGCCAGCCGGATTTCATGAAACCGTCCGGCAAGAACTTCCAGCAGATGGGAAACTTTCGCCGTTTTGGCCTCGCGATCTTTCGAGGCAATGCGGTAGCTCGACTGGCCGACCTTTTCATAAAAGTCGATGTCCGGCGCGCCTCTTCTTTCCCGCTGCGCGCGGATCCGTTCGGCAAAAAGCCCGCTCAGGAAAAGCGCGCTGTCCCCCATGTGAGTCCGCAGGAAGTAAGCCTGCGAATGCGACGCGTGGGTAAGCTCCATCAGAATATCGGACATATAAGGAAACCCGTGAGAAACGGCGGGAGGCAATCCCTTTTGGCGAAGGCTGAGGAATAATTTCCGTTGGTCTCCGAATGTTTCCAGCACGGTGGCGACGTAATCTGCAAGATCGCGTTCATCCAAGGCCGCTTTTTGCAAGGCGCGCCGGGTCATGACATAAAAGTAGAGTGCGGAGGAAACCTTGAGACAGCCAACACGATCGACTATCTGCTGGTAAACCTTGTCGTGGTCGAGGATAGCGTCCCGTGTTCCAGGATCTGTCAGGAGATCC
>CAVPET010000025.1:0-3981 GCA_963703525.1 Ilumatobacteraceae bacterium
GAGCGGGCGGGTGGGTCGGGCGGGTGGGTCAAGATGATGGGTCGGGCGGGTGGGTCAAGATGGTGGGTCGGGCGGGTGGGTCGTCGCCGGGTGGCGGGTGCGGGGTGACAGGGTGGGGTCGTTAGCATCGGGCGTTCATGGGGCATCCGTCGTCACCGCAGTTCCGAACGTTCCACGCGCTGCGCATCAGGGGGCTCGCCGGCGCCGACATGCTCGCCGACACGACGCAGCAGGCCTACGAACACGTCGAGGAGCACCTCCACCAGCTGTCGGTGAGCGGCCTCGTCGAGTTTCGCGAGGATCGTGCACGTTGGCAGCTCACGTCGAACGGCCGCACGGCGCACCTCGAATGGCTCCACGCCGACACCGCGCCCGTCCTGCCGAACCCGACGTTCACCGCGGCCTACGAACAGTTCCTCCGTTACCACGGCCAGTTCGAGGAGCTATGTGGTGCATGGCAACTCGTCGACAGCCAACCCAACGACCACTCGGACGCCGGTCACGACGCGGCCGTGATCGAGAACCTGGCCCACCTCCATGCGGCGACCGAGCCGGTCGTCGCCGCACTTGCCGGGATCTTCGACCGCATGGCCCCGTACGGCCCACGGCTCGAATCGGTACTCGTCAGGATCCAGAACGGCGAATCGAATATGTTCACCGGTGTGATGTGCGGCAGTTACCACAACGTGTGGACGGAGCTCCACGATGATCTGATCCTCACCCAGGGGATGGGCCGCGGCGCCGAGGGGCGTTCCTGATGGCCCGATTCGGGCGGGTGCTGACTGCGATGGTCACGCCGTTCGACGAGCATGGGGAGGTTGCCGTCGACGCGGCGGTGGGCCTGGCGCGATGGCTGGTCGAGCAGGGCAACGAGGGTCTCGTGGTCTGTGGCACGACCGGTGAATCCCCCACGCTGTCGATCGACGAGAAGCTGACGTTGTTCGAGACGATCGCCGCCGCGGTCACGGTGCCGATCATCGCCGGCACGACCGGGTCGAACACCCGGCTCGACATCGGTCTCACCGAGGAGGCGGCCAAGCTCGGTGTCGCCGGCATCCTCGGCGTGTGCCCCTACTACAGCCGCCCGTCGCAGGCCGGGATCGAGACCCACTTCCGCGCCATCGCCGGCGCCGTCGACCTGCCCGTTGTGCTCTACGACATCCCGGCGCGCACCGGCCGCAAGATCGACGGCACCACGCTCGTGCGGCTGGCCAACGACGTGGCGAACATCGTGGCACTGAAGGATGCGGCGAAGGACCCCGGGGCGACCGCCGCGGTGAAGGCGAACTCACCCGCCGACTTCGAGATCTACTCCGGTGACGACGCGATGACCCTGCCGCTGATGGCGATCGGCGCCGTCGGGGCGATCGGCGTCGCGACGCACTGGTGTGCGCCGGACCATGTCGAGATGTTCGACGCCTGGGAGCGCAGCGACATCGCCGGCGCACAACGGATCAACGCCCGCCAACTCGAGAGCTTCGAGTTCGAGTCCAGCGATGGCGCCCCGAACCCGGTACCGTCGAAGGCCATGATGCGTACTCTGGGCCATGAAGTCGGCGAATGCCGGCTCCCGATGGGCCCCACCCCGCACGGCCTCGAGGATGCGGCCCGCTCGGTGTACGGCCGCTTGGTCGCCGCCCGTGGCTGACGGTGAATACAGCTGACGGTGAATACAGCTGATGGTGAATACAGCTGATGGTGAATACAGCGTGACGCTCGATCCGAGCATTCCCGTTCGCGTCGTGTTCCTCGGTGGGCTCGGCGAGATCGGTCGCAACTGCATGGCGATCGAGCAGGGCGCCGCCGACGACCCCGACCGGGCCGTCGTGCTCATCGACTGCGGGCTGATGTTCCCCGATGCCGACATGCACGGCATCGACCTGATCCTGCCGGACTTCACCTACCTGCGGGAGAACGCCGAACGGATCGGCGGGCTCGTGCTGACGCACGGGCACGAGGACCACGTCGGCGCCATCCAGTACCTGCTCCGCGACGGCGACGGCATCGGTGACCTGCGAGATGCCCCGCTGCCGATCTACGGCTCCAAGCTCGCGCTCGGTTTCGCCCGCAACCGCATCGACGAAGCCGGCCTGGCCAAGAAGACCGACATGCGTCCGGTCAGCGACGGTGAGACGATCACGATCGGCCCGTTCGAGATCGAGTTCATCCCTGTCACCCACTCGGTGCCCCACGCGCATTCGATCGCCGTGCACACCGCGCAGGGTGTGGTGCTGCACTCCGGCGACTTCAAGATCGACCTGACGCCGGTCGATCATCGGCGCGTCGATCTCGCCCGCATCGGCCAGCTGTCGAAGTCGCCCGGCATCCGGCTGCTGATGAGCGACTCGACCAACGCCGAGGAGCACGGGTACTCACCGAGCGAGACGAGCGTCGGCAGCGTGCTCGTCGCGCTGTTCGCCCAACAGCGTGGTAAGCGAATCGTCACGGCCAGTTTCGCCAGCCACCTCCATCGCATCCAGCAGATCGCCACCGCCGCGATCGCCGACGGCCGGGTGATCGCCACGCTCGGGTTGAGCATGAAGAAGAACGTGCGCCTCGGCCTCGATCTCGATGTGCTGGACATCCCCGAGTCGTCCCTCGTCGACATCGACGACATCGATCGCTTCGAACCTGGCCGCGTCTGCATCATCTCGACCGGTTCGCAGGGTGAGCCGATGTCGGCGCTGGCCCTGATGGCTCGTGGTGAGAACAAGTGGTTGAAGCTGTCCGACAACGACGTGGTCGTGCTGTCCAGCCATGCCATTCCCGGCAACGAGGGAAATGTCAACACCGTGATCGACGGCCTGCTGCGACTGGGTGCGGAGGTGGTGCACTCCGGCATCATGGACGTCCACGCCACCGGCCACGCCCAGGCCGACGAGATCAAGACGTATCTGTCGATCGTCAACCCGGAGTGGTTCGTGCCGATTCACGGTGAGTACCGCCACATGGTTGCCAACGCCCGACTGGGTGAGTTGATGGGGGTGGCGCGTGATCGGGTGGTGCTGTGCGAAGACGGAGACGTCATCGAGCTCAGCGCAGATGGTCTCGACGCGCGTCGGACGGGTGCCGGCCGGTTACCTCTACGTCGACGGGATCGTCGGCGACGTCGGTCAGGGCGTCCTGCGTGATCGTCAGAAGCTCGCCGAGGAAGGCGTGGTCGTCGTGGTCGTCACCGTCGACATCCAGACCGGCAAGGTGCTGGTCGGGCCTGAGATCATCACCCGTGGCTGGGTCTACGCGCCCGAGGCGGAAGACCTTCTCGACGAGGCCTGCGACACCATTTCCGACGCCGTCGAGCGCTCGCTGGCAAACGGAGTCCGCGATGTCGAGGCACTCGAGCGCGATGTTCGCCGGGCGGCAGGCAAGTTCGTCAGCGAGCGCACGAAGCGCCGACCGATGATCGTCCCCGTCGTCATGGAGACCTGATCTGCGAACGGCAATGAGCGCACGTCGTGGGACGACCCTCGCACTGCTGCTGGTGATGGTCGGCGCCACGGTTGTCGGGTGTTCGAGCGACGAAGCAGCGGACACGAACGACACGGTGCTCAGTGGCGCCGACGGCGGCGACAGCGATTCGACGGCGGCGGCCGATCCGGCCGTGTCGGCGCTGGCGAGCAACATTCGCAGCGCTGTGGGGATGGTCGACGGCGAACTGGGGGCGCCACAGGCGTTCTTCGAGGTCACGGCAACGTCCCAGCTCACGAACGTCTTCGTGGCCATCGACGACGCCACCGCAGCGGTTCCCTACGTCGTCCTCGACGGTCAGTTGCAGCCACCCGGCCCGACGCTCGACGGCGCGTCCGGGCTGACGTTCGCCGCCGAGGACATCACCTTCGACGAGGACCTCATCCTGAGTCAGGTGTCCGCCGAACTCCCCAGCGCGACGATCGACTCGCTGAGCGTGGAGGGCGGCAACGGCGACGGCGTGCGGTACGTGGTGTCGGCGACGTCGTCGGCGGGCGGCGTGCTCGACATCGT
>CAVPET010000026.1:0-21330 GCA_963703525.1 Ilumatobacteraceae bacterium
CGCCGAGACATGGCCGTCGCCGAGCATCCCCCAGCGCAGGGCGCCGAAGATCCGGTACCCGAGCGCGCACATCCGCTTGCGGTGCGCGCGTTCGTCGGCCGCCGAACGGACGGTGCCGAACGGCTCGACCCCGAGAAACGGTGGATACGCGTCCGGGCTCTCAGTCATGCCCGCGATGGTAGGCCGACCCGACCCGACCCGACCCGACCCGACCCGACCCGACCCGACCCGACCCGACCCGACCCGACCCCACCGGCCCGACCGTTGGGGTCTGTGAGCGGTCGATACCGATTTCGGTATCGACCGCTCACAGTTCGCTGTTGGTGGGGGCACCGCGGCGGGGAACGACGATCACGGTGCCGTCGTCGTCGACCTCGACGGTGACACAGACGTGGAAGATCTCGCCGAGGCGCTCGGCAGTGAGCACGTCGGCCGCGCGACCGCACGCGACGACGGAACCCTGATCGAGCATCGTCAGACGATCGGTGTACGTGCCGGCCAACGTCAGGTCGTGCATCGCCGAGATCACGGTCAGGCCGCCGTGGTGACGCAGGTCGGTGACGATCTCGAGCGCCTGCTGCTGGTGCCCGATGTCGAGCGCAGACGTCGGCTCGTCGAGCAGCAGGATCGGCGCCTGCTGAGCGAGCGCCCGAGCCAGCACCACCCGCTGTCGTTCCCCCCCACTCAGGGCGCCGAGCAGGCGCCCGGCGAAGTCGGTCAGCCGCAGTCGTTCGATGGCCTCGGCGGCAATCCGCCGGTCGCGGCCACTCTCCACCCCGAAGTACGACACGTAGGGCGTCCGGCCGAGCAGCACGTACTCGAACACGCTCATGTCGTCGGGGATCGACGGCTCCTGTGGCACGTACACGATCAGGGCCGCGCGCTCCCGATTCGACAGCGCCGCGAGGTCACGACCGTCCACCGTGACCACCCCACCCACATCGACAAGGCCGGCGATGGCGCGCAGCAGCGACGACTTACCCGCGCCGTTGGGGCCGATCACTCCCAGCCACTCCCCCGATGCGACGCGATCCGTGAACGGCGTCAGCACGGTGCGCTTGCCGTAGCGCACCGTCACATCGTGGAACTCGACGACGCTCATCCCGCGACCCGGCTCATCCTGCGACCCGGCTCATCCGCGACCCGACGCGTCCGCAGGAGGTAGACGAAGAACGGTGCGCCGATGAATGCGGTCACCACTCCGATCGGGGTCTCCGCCGGCCTCGTCAGCATGCGGCCGGGCACATCGGCGAGGATCAGGAACGCCGCGCCGACCATCAGCGACAGCGGGAGCACGCGCCGGTAGCCGGCGCCGGCGACAAGCCGGATCACATGTGGGATCACCAACCCGACGAAGCCGATCAACCCGCTGACCGACACCACTGCGGCGGTGCCGAGCGTGGCCGTCACCACGATGACGAGTCGTGATCTCGTGACCGACATCCCCAGCGTCGCCGCCTCCACGTCGCCAAGCCGAAAGACGTCGAGCTGGCGACGATGGAGGAGCAGCACGGTGCAACTCACCACGACGTACGGCGCGATCAGCCACACGTCGGACCACGTCGCCCCGGACAGGCGGCCGAGCAGCCACTGGAACACCTCGCGCACCACGTCGTTGTTGCGCTGCAGGATGAACGTCTGCATCGCCGTCGCGAACGAGACCACGGCGATCCCGGCGAGCACCAGCGTGGTGCCCGACCGTGAGCCTCCCGCGGAGGCGCCCACCATGTAGGTGACGGCGACCGTGAGCAGGGCCACCACGAACGCCGCGGTCGGGACCGGGTCGACTGCCCACGACGCCGTGACGCCACGGCCGGTCGTCAGCGCGATCGTTGCACCGAGGCCGGCGCCGGCCGCCACGCCCAGCAGATACGGGTCGACGAGCGGGTTGCGGAACACGCCCTGATAACTCGCGCCGGCGATCGACAACATGCCGCCGACCATCCCGCCGAGGACGACTCGCGGCATGCGGATCTTCCACAGCACGTTCCACTCGGCGGCGCTCACTCCGGAGTCGAACGAGATCAGCGGCAGATGGTCGACGAGCGCCGGAAGCACCCGCCACCAGGGTGGGCCCGCGGGACCGATCGATGCGCCGATCACGACCGCCGCCGCCAGCAACAACCCGGCGGCGGCGAACCATCCCGCGTCCCGCGGGCGTTGCGTCATGCCGGCACGGCCGCCTCGTCGAGGGCCGCGGCGACCACCGCGAGGTAGTCGACGACACGGGGACCCCAGCGCGATGCGATGTCGTCGTCCATCTCGACGACGTTGCCGTTCTGGACCGCCGCGACGGCGTCCCAACCGGGACGAGCAGCGACGGTCGCCGTCGTCTCGCCGGCCTGGGTGTCGGCCAGGAAGATCATGTCCGGGCTCGCCGACACGATGAACTCGGCGTTCAGCTGCGGATATCCGCCCGACTCACCTTCTGCCGCATCGGCGATGTTCTGCAGCCCCAGCATGCCGTACAGCTCTCCGATGAACGTCGAGGAGTCGGCGCTGAACAGCGTCGAGTCGAGCTCGTGGTAGATCGTCAACGGCTGCTCCAGCGTCGGTGCACTTGCAACGATCTCGTCGATGTCGGTCTGCATCTGCGCTACCAGTTCGGCGGCCTCGGCGATGTGGCCGGTCGTCGCGCCGAGCTGCTCGATCTGCGCGTAGGTGTCGTCGAGCGTCGTCGCCGCCGGGCCGTCCCACCACGCGATGCCGAGTTCGTCGAGCTGGGCGCCGAGGCCCGTGAAGTCGCCACCGATCAGCACCAGATCCGGCTCGTACGCGGCGATCGCCTCGACGTTGGGTTCGAAACCGGACAGATCGTTGGGAAGCTCCAACGCTTCGGCCGGGTAGTTCGAGAACTCGTCCACCGCCACGACCTGATCACCGGCGCCGATCGCGAACATGATCTCGGTATGGGTCGGGCTGAGCGAGATGACCCGCTCGGGAACCGTGCCCTCGGGTAACCCCCCGGGAGCGGTGACGTCGACGGGCGCCGACGAGTCGAGCGACGCCGTCGTGTCGACTGATGCAGCCGTGCCTGCCGACTCCGTGCCGGCCGAATCCGACTCCGAGTCACTCCCGCACCCGGCGGCAGCGAACAGCGAGAGCACGGCGAGTACCCCGACGCCGGTACGAGTGAGAGCCGTACGGCTGCGCCGGATACGGGTGAATGTGCCTTGATCGATCGATCGCATGTGTTCCTCCACGGAAATTGACTGAGCATGGAGGACAAGCTGGGTCACGACCGGCACGATGTGCCGGGTGCGAGCCGTCCCTTGCCTCGAGGGATAGTTGTCGCGTCGTCGGGGCAGGCGACCGGACTGGCCTCCGTGCACGAATGCCGGGGGACCACCGTTGCGGGACAGCGCCGGATTCTCACCGGACTTCGCTGCGACCTCAGACAGTTCGACACCATAGCCGCTGTTGCGTACGCTCCCCACCCTCATGGCTGCCGAACGAACCGACGATCAGGATCTTGCGCCGACCGAGGACCCCCGCCCCGACGGGCTCCGGGGCGCCGACTCGATCGTCGTGGTGAACACGGGCAACGGCAAGGGCAAGTCGTCCTCGGCGTTCGGCATGATGATCCGTGGGGTTGCCCGGGGGTGGAACGTCGCTGTCGTGCAGTTCATCAAGTCCGGCGACTGGAAGGTCGGCGAGGAGAAGATCGGTCGGCAACTCGGCGTGGACTGGTACGCGTTCGGTGAGGGGTTCACGTGGGACTCCGACGACCTCGGCAACGACCGGGCCCATGCCGCCGACGGCTGGGCGAAGGCCGCGCAGATCATCGCTGCCGGCGCCCACCAGCTCGTGATCCTCGACGAGTTGACCTACCTCTCCAACTTCAAGTGGCTTGACATCGATGGCATCGTCGACGCGATCGCGAACCGGCCGAGGCACGTCAACGTCATCGTGACCGGCCGCGATGCCGCGCCGGAGCTGATCGAGATCGCCGACACCGTCACCGAGATGGTGGAAGTGAAGCACGCGTACCGACAGGGCATCCGCGCGATGCGCGGCATCGATTACTGAGCACGCAATGGGCCTGACGTTCCTCATCGGCGGCGCGCGCAGCGGCAAGAGCTCATTCGCGGTCGAACTCGCCGAGCGGAGCGGAGCCCCGGTGACCGTCATCGCCACCGCTCCGCGCTCGGACGTCACCGCCGAGGGTCAGGACGCGGGCCGCGGCGTCCCCACCGCCGGGGGTCAGGACGCGGAGATGGCACTCCGCATCGAACGTCATCGTGCGCAACGACCCGACCATTGGGCCACCGTCGAAGCGCCGATCGACCTGGCGGGGGCGATCACTCGTGTCGACGGCACGTTCACGATCGTCGACTGCCTCACCTTGTGGGTGTCGAATCTGATGTGGAAGGGACACGGCGACGACGAGATCGACCGATTGTCGATCGACGCAGCGGCAATCGCACGCGGCGCCGGCGGGCCGGTTGTCGCCGTCTCGAACGAAGTCGGTATGGCCGTCCATCCGGACACTCCACTCGGCCGCCGATACCGCGATGTGCTCGGTCGCGTCAACCAGCGCTGGGCGGTGGCTGCCGACGCGACGCTGTTGATGGTGGCGGGCCGAGCGCTCCGACTCGACGACCCCTTCACCCGTCTCACGACGTCCGACGGCACAGCGGCGAAGCTGACGCCACGATGACCTTCCTGCACGATCGACTGATCGACCTTCCCGACGCCGACGACGCGGCCCGAGCAGCCGTCCACGAACGAGCGGCCCACATCTTGCGGCCGAGCGGCGCGCTCGCCTGGCTCGATGAGATCGCCGCCTGGGTCGCCGGTTGGCAACGCACCGACCGGCCCAGCATCGACCGGCCTGTCGGACTCATCTTCGCTGCCGATCACGGTGTCGCGGCGGCCACCAAGGTCAGCGCCTACCCCACCGGCATCACCGAGGCCATGCTGTCGGCGTTCCGTCAGAACCGCTCGACAATCAGTGCATGGGCTCGCATCGCCGGCGCCGAAGTGCAGGCCATCGACGTCGGTGTCGGCCAACCGACCGGAGACATCCGCTTCGAAGCGGCCCTCGACCCGACGCGTTTCGACGAGGTCGTGCGGGCGGCGATCGATGCTGTCGACCAGCTCGATTGCGACCTGCTCGTGCTCGGCGAGATGGGGATCGGCAACACCACACCGTCGGCCGCAATCGCTGCCGCACTCGCCGGCGGCGAGACTGCGGCTTGGGTCGGTCGCGGAACGGGTGTCGACGACGAGGGGCTGGCCCGCAAGCGCGCCGCCGTACAGGAATCGGTGCGGCGGATCGCCGGCGTCACCGACCCGCTCGAGATCCTCCGCGAAGTGGGCGGCGCCGAACTCGTCGCGATCGCCGCGGCCACGGTGGCCGCTCGACACCGGTCGATTCCGGTGGTGCTCGACGGCTACGTCGTCACCGCTGCCGTGCTCCCGCTCAGCATGATCGACGCGACGGCGCTCGATCACTGCACGGTCGGTCACTGCTCGGCCGAGCCCGGACATCGCCGACTCCTCCAACGGCTGGGCAAGCGGCCGCTGCTCGACCTCGACATGCGGCTCGGCGAGGGGTCGGGTGCGATGGCCGCCGTACCGCTCATCGCCATGGCCTGCGCCGGCATCACCGAGGTACCCACGTTCGCGGAGTGGTTCGGCGAATGAGCACGCCGGTCACCGATCTTCTCGGCGCGGCCCAGTTGCTCACGCGGGCGCCGATCCATCTGCGCACCGCACCGGACATCGGGGCATCGGCGCCGTGGTTCCCGGTCGTCGGCGCCGGCGTCGGGCTGGTGGTCGCAGGCGCGGCAGCCGGACTCATCGAAGTCGGGCCGGCGGGTGTTGCAGCATCAGTGGCCGTGCTGCTGGGGGTGCTTCTCACCGGGGCCTTCCACGAAGATGGCCTGGCCGACACCGCCGACGCAATGGGTGGCTGGACGCCTGAGCAGCGGCGCGAGATCCTCAAGGATTCACGTCAGGGCAGCTACGGGGTCGCGGCACTGTGCGGGTCCATCGTGATTCGTGTCGCCTGCGTGGCGACATTCGGCCCAGCCGTCGCGTTCGGCGGTCTCGTTGCCGCTCACGCCCTCGGTCGAGCAGCTGCGGTCGGCGTGATGGCGTTCGCCACTCCGACACCCATGGACGGATTGGGCTCCGACTCCATCCGGTCGATGTCACGCCCGAAGGCGATGGTCGGGATCTGCGCCGGCGTCGCGATCGGCGCGCTGGCGACCGGATGGTGGATCGGCCCGCTGATACTCGGTGTGGGCGTCGGTGCGGCCGGCGTCACACTGGTCGCGTCGCGGGCACTCGGTGGCGTGAGTGGTGATGTCCTCGGCGCCGTCGAGCAAGTCGGCGAATGCGCGTCGCTGGTCATCGTGAGCACACTCGCGCTCCACCATCAGCCCTGGTGGACCTGACGACCCCCCGATCACCGTTTGCGTCAATCACCGTTTGCGCCAACCCGTTTGCGTCGGGATTTCCGCGCGCCTGTCCATCCGAAATCCCGACGCAAACGGGTTGGCGCGGTCAGCTGACGAGAGTCGCGAGGCGCGAGATGCCCTCGACGAGGTCGTCGTCACCGAGCGCGAACGAGAACCGCCCGTAGCCTGCGAGCCCGAAGGCCTCCCCCGGCACGAAGGCCACCTTCGCCTGATCGAGCACGAGATCGGCAAGCTCCAAGGTGGTGTTCGCCGTGACCCCACCGATCGGTCTGCCGAGCAGGCCGGTCAGGTCGGGGAAGGCGTAGAACGCACCCTGCGGCTCGATACAGGTGACGCCGTCGATGGCATTGAGCATCGCATGCATCGTCCTGGCCCGCCGAGCGAATGCGGTGCGCATCTCGACCACGTCGTCGAGCGAGCCGGCGACCGCCGCCAAGGCGGCACGCTGGGAGACGTTGGCAACGTTCGAGGTGACGTGACTCTGGAAGTTGGTCGACGCCTTGATCACATCGTCGGGCCCGATCATCCACCCGACACGCCATCCGGTCATCGCGTACGTCTTGGCGACGCCGTTGACGATGAGGCACTGCTCGGCCAGGGCGGGCACGAGCGCGGGCATCGAGGAGAACACATGGTCGCCGTAGGTGAGGTGCTCGTAGATCTCGTCGGTGACGACCCAGATGCCGTGTTCGAGCGCCCACTGGCCGATCTCCTCGACCGCCGCCGGCGGATAGACCGCTCCGGACGGGTTGTCGGGGCTGACGAAAAGCAGCAGCTTGGTGCGATCGGTCCGCGCCGCCTCGAGTTGGTCGATGGTCACCTGGAAGCCGCTCGCCGCGTCGGTGTCGATGACAACGGGCACGCCGCCGGCCAGTGCGATGGCCTCGGGATACGTGGTCCAGAACGGTGCGGGACAGATCACTTCGTCGCCCGGGTCGCACAATGCGGCGAAGGCCGTGAAGACCGCGTGCTTGCCGCCGTTGGTGACGAGCACCTGAGCGGCGGTGCAGTCGAAGCCGGAGTCGCGTCCGGTCTTCGCGGCGATGGCCTCCTTCAGTTCGGGGAGCCCACCTGCCGGGCTGTACCGGTGGTTCTTCACGTCCGAACAGGCGGCGATCGCCGCGTCGACGATGTGCCGGGGGGTCGGGAAGTCCGGCTCACCGGCGCCGAAGCCGATGACATTCTCGCCTGCGGCCTGCAACGCCTTGGCCTTGGCGTCGACGGCAAGGGTGGCGGACGGGGCGATGGCAGCGAGACGGTGGGAGGTGCGATTCACGCCTTCCAGCCTGCCACAGCACGTCTCTCGTCCCAACGAAGGATTCGTTGCTCCGTCGTGGCGGCGTACGGTACGTCATGGACAACATCGAGCAGTCGGCACTTTGGAACGAGGCAGTCGGCCAGGCGTGGGTCACGCATGCCGACCACTTCGACGACACACTGTTGCCCTTCGGCAACGCCGTGTTGGGGCGCCTCGCTCTGCGATCCGGTGAGCGGGTCGTCGACATCGGATGCGGCACAGGGGCGACCACCGTCGCGATTGCGTCACTCGTGGCACCGGCGTCGGTGACGGGCGTCGACCTGTCGGCGCCGATGTTGTCGGAGGCTCGCGCACGCGCACACGCCGGCGGCATTACCAACATCGACTTCGTCCTGACCGACGTGCAGGCGCAGTCTGCATGGGCCGACGCGTTCGACGTGGCGTTCTCCCGCTTCGGCGTGATGTTCTTCTCCGACCCGGCGGCAGCGTTCACGAATATCCGGCGATCACTTCGAGCGGGCGGCCGGGTCGGGTTCGTGTGCTTCCAAGGGCCGTCCGAGAACCCGTTCATTCTCGTGCCAGTGTCGGCGGCAGGCGCTCACCTGGAACTTCCGCCGCCACCGGGCCCGAACGATCCGAGCCCGTTCGCGTTCGCCGATCCCGACCGGGTGACGAGCATCCTGGACGCCGCCGGCTTCACCGATGTGGTCATCGAACCCGGCCCGACCGAGGCCGTACTCGGCTCAGCCGACGATCTGCAGGTTCTCGCGACCCGCGTGCTCGAGCAGAACCCGACAGTCGCGCCGACCCTCGCTGTGGCATCGCCGGACGCGCGGGCCGCGGCCATCGATGCCGCCACCGAAGCCCTCCGGGCCCACACATCCGGCGGCAAGGTGGTACTCGCCGCCGCGACCTGGATCGTGACCTGCCACTGCTGACCCCGGCCCCCGGCCCCCGGCCCCCGGTCCCCGGTCCCCGGTCCCCGGTCCCAGGTCCCCGGTCCCCGTCCACCCCGACCCGTTCCGATGAGATCGAGCGCGACCCCTCCGCGCACAAACTCATCACAACAGGCGAAACGTCAGCTCCGATGAGTTCGAGCGCGACCCCTCCGCGCACAAACTCATCACAAGGGAGGAATGCGGGTGAACTGGGAGGGGTGGCATCGTGGGCGGGCCGCGCCATGCTTGGGGTTGTGACCGCTGTCGACCGCTCCACCACCCAGACCGGGACCTCCACCACCCAGACCGGAACCTCCACCACCCAGACCGGGACCTCCACCACCCAGACCGGGACCGGGACCTCCACCGCCTCAGCCGCCGTCACGATCCCCACGCACCTGCTCCCGGCGGACGGCCGGTTCGGATGTGGGCCATCGAAGGTCCGCCCCGAGCAAGTCGAGGCGCTGGTCGCCGCGCAGCACACGATCCTGGGCACCTCGCACCGCAAGCCGGCGGTGAAGAACCTGGTCGGAGCGGTCCGTTCCAAGCTCGTCGACCTCTTCCAACTGCCCGCCGGCTGGGAGATCGTGCTGGGCAACGGCGGCTCGACGGTGTTCTGGGACGTCGCCACGTTCGGCCTGGTCCGCCGGCGGAGCCAGCACCTCGTCTTCGGCGAGTTCTCGTCGAAGTTCGCCGAGGCCTGCGCCGCGGCGCCCCATCTCGGCCGGCCGACGATCCTCAAGACCGAGCCGGGAACGCACCCCACCGCGGCGGCCGAGGAGGGCATCGACGCCTACGCGCTGACGCACAACGAAACCTCGACCGGCGTGTCGATGCAACTCACCCGGCCGGCTGGGACCACTGCGAGCGAGGCGCTGGTCGTGGTCGATGCCACCTCCGCGGCCGGCGGGATCCCATGGGATCCGGCCGAGGTCGATACGTACTACTTCGCTCCCCAGAAGTGCTTCGCCTCCGACGGTGGGCTGTGGCTCGCCGCCTGCTCGCCGGCCGCTCTCGATCGCATCCGTGAGATCGGGGCGAGCGATCGTTGGCGACCCGCCTCGCTCGACCTCGCCATCGCCCTGGACAACTCGACCCAGAACCAGACGTACAACACTCCGGCGTTGGCCACGTTGGTGCTGCTCGACGCGCAACTCGACTGGATGCTCGGCAACGGTGGCCTCACCTGGGCCGCCGGTCGGAGCGCCACCTCCGCGGCGACGCTCTACGGGTGGGCGGAGTCACGCGAGTGGGCGACTCCCTTCGTCGCCGATCCGAGCCAACGATCGAACGTCGTCGGCACGATCGACCTCGCCGACAGCATCGACGCCAACCAGGTCTGTGACGTCCTGCGCGCGAGCGGCATCGTCGACACCGACGCGTACCGCAAGCTCGGACGCAACCAGTTGCGCGTCGGGATGTTCCCGGCGATCGACCCCGCCGACGTCGAAGCCCTCACCCATTGCATCGACTACGTCGTCGAACGACTCGGCTGACGTTGCCGGCACACTTCGGGTGATGAACGCTGCTGACATCCTGTCGTTCGGCACGGGCGACATCCGCGGACTCGACCGCCCCGTGATGCTCGTCGGCCTCGAAGGATGGTTCGACATGGCGGGGGCAGCAACCCAAGCGGTCAATGCGTTCACCAACGCCACCCACGCGGTCACGGTCGGCTCGATCGACCCCGACCCGTTCTACGACTTCACCCAGCAGCGCCCGCAGGTGTCGATAGACGACGACGTCGCCGCGATCGTCTGGCCGACCAACGAGTTCGTCCTGCAGCGCAACCCCGACCACCGTGACATCGTCGGGCTCATCGGAGTCGAACCTCACCTGCACTGGAAGACATACGTCGACGCCATCGTGGCAGTCGCCTCGGCCCTCGGGTGCGAGGCCGTCGTGACGGTCGGATCTGCCGCGGAAGCCATCCCCCACACCCGCACACCACCGGTCACCGGCAGCACGGCCGACGCCGAACTCGCCAGGCGACTCGGCCTCGTCGCCCCGTCGTACCAGGGGATCACCGGCGTCGTCGGTGTCCTGCAGGCAGAACTCGAAGAGCGCGACATCCCGTCGATCTCACTTCGCGTGGGGATCCCCCACTACCTCACCAACGCCGAGCACCCGATGGCGACTGCCGCGCTCGCCCACCACCTCAGTCACGTCCTCGATGTGCCCGCCGACACCGAACTGAGCGATCAGATCGACAGGTGGCGCGACGTCCACGACGAGATCGTGGCGGGAGACGTCCAGCTCAGGATGTACGTGGCAATGCTCGAGGCCGAGTTCGATCGCCGCTCCGAAGCCGCCATCCCATCGGCGGACGACCTCGGCGACGAGTTCGAAGCGTTCCTACGAGATCTGCGCGACGACTGAGCGAGGCGGTCCGAGGGGCATTCCCGCGCCAGGGTCGACGCGACCGTTCGATCAGCCGTTTCGGGCCGCCGCCGCGAATCCGGCGTCGAGGTCGGCGAGGATGTCCTCGATCGACTCGAGGCCGACGCTGAGGCGCACCAGGCCAGGGGTGACGTCGGACGCGAACTGCTCATCGGCGGTGAGCTGCGAGTGGGTGGTGCTCGCCGGGTGGATCACCAGGCTGCGGACATCACCGATGTTGGCGACGTGACTGTGCAGGCTCAGGCCCTCGACGAACTTCTTGCCCGCCTCGATGCCACCTTGGATCTCGAACGCCAACACCGATCCGTAGCCCTTGCCCCCGGCGAGCTTGTCGGCCCGCTCGTGCCAGGGGCTCGACGGGAGACCGGCGTAGCGAACCGACTCGACCTGTGTCATGGGCGTCGAGGTACTCGGCGACCTGCTGCGCGTTGGCGAAGTGCCGCTCCATCCGCAGGCTGAGTGTTTCGATGCCCTGCAGGAGCAGGAACGCGTTGAACGGGGCGATGGCCATACCCAGATCGCGGAGCATCTGGACGCGTGCCTTGAGGATGAAGGCGCCGTGGCCGAGCGCCGGAAAGTAGGCGAGGCCGTGGTAGCTCGGGTCGGGTTCGGTGAAGTTCGGGAAGCGGCCCGACGCGGCATAGTCGAAGGCGCCTCCGTCGACGATCGCTCCGGCGATCGAGGTGCCGTGTCCACCCATGAACTTGGTGAGGCTGTGGACCACGATGTCCGCGCCCCACTCGAGCGGCCGGATCAGGTACGGGGTCGGCACGGTGTTGTCGACCACGAGCGGGATGCCGTCGGCGTGGGCGATACCGGCGACGCCCTCGATGTCGAACACGTCGTTCTTCGGGTTCGGGATGACCTCGCCGTAGAACACCTTCGTGTTGGGCCTGATCGCCGCCTCCCACTGGCCGAGGTCGTCGGGATCGTCGACGAAGGTCACCTCGACGCCGAACTTCGGCAGCGTGTAGTGGAGCAGGTTGTACGTGCCGCCGTAGAGCGACGGTGACGACACGACGTGATCGCCCGCCTCGCAGAGCGTCATGAACGTGAGTGTCTCGGCCGCCTGGCCCGAAGACGTCACCAGCGTGCCGGGCAAACCGACGGCCGTCGTGCAGCCGCCTTCGAACGCGTTGATGCGGGACTCCAACGCCAACTGCGTCGGGTTCATGATGCGCGTGTAGATGTTGCCGATCTCGGCGAGCGCGAAGAGGTTCGCGGCGTGATCGGTGTCGCGGAACTGGTACGACGTCGTCTGGTAGATCGGCACCGCCCGGGCGCCCGTGGTCGGGTCGGGCTCGCCGCCGACGTGGATCTGCTTGGTCTCGAAGCCCCAGGTGTCACTCATAGGGGACCGACGCTAGCCGTTCGATTCCCGACCAAACAAGTCGGGTTTTCTGCCGGAGCGGGCTCCGATCGCAAACGGCTCGCTCCCGTAGCGCGACGGATCAGTGCCGATCGTCGCGGCGCTCCTTGCGTCGACGGCGCCGGCGCACGATCCCGAATCCGATCCAGACGAACGTTCCGAGCAGCGCCGAAACGAGGACCAACAGCCACACCGCCGTGGTGAAGTCCCAGGCGAGGAACTTCACCTTCACGTCGTCGGTGTTCTGCAGCATGAAGACGACGAGCGCGGCGAGCCCGACGCCCGTGGCGATGGCCCCCGCGCCGAACCTGGCGCCGGTCTCGTCGTTGGGTACGGGCCCGTTTTCCGATTGCGGCATGTTCATTGCTCCTCCCTCATCGGGGTGGCTCGAGTGGTACCACCCGTGATCATGCTCCTCCTGCCGGCAGTCGGCCTCGCCCGATTCGGGTGACGCCGGCAAACCGTGACGCCGGCAAACCGGGAGGGCTCAGCCGCCGGAGACGTCGGCGACCTTCTGCTTGCCCGCGCTGATGAACGGCATCATGTCGCGCAGTTGGCCGCCGATGTCCTCGATCGGATGGGCCTTGCCCTCTTCCTGCAGTCGGCGATAGTTGGGGCGACCGGCCTCGGACTCCGCGATCCACTCGGCAGCGAACTGGCCCGACTGGATCTCACCGAGGATCTTCTTCATCTCGGCCTTCGTGGCCGCGTTGACCACCCGTGAGCCGCGGGTGAGATCGCCGTACTCGGCGGTGTCGGAGATCGAGTAGCGCATGCCGGCGATGCCCTCTTCGTACATGAGGTCGACGATCAGCTTCACCTCGTGCAGGCACTCGAAGTAGGCCATCTCGGGCGCATAGCCCGGCCTCGGTGAGCGTCTCGAAGCCGGCCCGCACGAGCGCCGTCAATCCGCCGCACAGCACGGCCTGCTCGCCGAACAGGTCGGTCTCGGTCTCTTCGGCGAACGTCGTTTCGATGACACCGGCGCGTGTCGCACCGATCGCATCGGCGTACGACATGGCGATCGCCCGGGCCTTGCCGGTGGCGTCCTGTGCGACCGCGATCAGCGCCGGCACGCCGCCGCCCTCGATGAACGTACGTCGCACGAGGTGGCCCGGGCCCTTCGGGGCGATCATGATCACGTCGACACCCGCCGGCGCCTGGATACGGTCGAAGCGCACGTTGAACCCGTGGGCGAACGCCAGCACCTTGCCGTCGTCGAGGTTGGGTGCGATGTGCTCGTCGTAGATCCGCTTCTGCTCGGTGTCGGGGGCGAGCAGCATGATCACATCGGCCCAGGCGGCAGCCTCGGCGATCGACATCACACTCAGGCCGGCCGCTTCGGCCTTGGCAACCGACGACGACTCCTCGCGCAGGCCGACGGCAACGTCGATGCCCGAGTCCTTGAGGTTCAGCGCGTGGGCATGGCCCTGCGAGCCGTAACCGATCGACCGCGACCTTCTTGCCGCGGATGATCGAGGGGTCTGCGTCGTCGTGGTAGTAGACGGTGACGGCCATCTCAGCCAGCCTTTCCTGGGTTCTTCGTATCCGGTGAAGTCGGTGACGGGTTGACCGCGCGCAGCCGCGAGCTGCGGTCGAGCTTGGGCAACGCCACCCGTCCGGTGCGTTGCAGCTCAACGATGCCATATCCGTCGAGCAAATCCTCAAAGTCGTTGAGCTTGTCCGGGTGTCCCTCGAGGCTCACGGTGAGCACCGATTCGGCGACGGCGATGATCTTGCCCTCGAAGATGTTGACGAGTTCGACAACATGGCCGCGCTGTTCGTCGGCGGCTTTGACCGTTGCGATCAGCAATTCGCGCTCGACCGAGCGCCGCGGATCGAGTTCGGAGATCTTGATCACGTCGATGAGCTTGAACAGCTGCTTGGTGATCTGCTCCAGCGGGGTCGACTCGACGTCGACCACGATCGTGATCCGGCTCATCCCCGTCGTCCTCGGCCGGAGCGACCGCGAGGGAGAAGATGTTGAATCCACGACGGGCGAACAGCCCGGCGACGCGTGCCAGCACGCCCGGCCGGTTCTGCACGAGGACCGACAGGATGTGATGGTTGAGGGTCTGCCCCCCATAAAGGTTGATCGTGGTCATGAGCGCAGCTCCTGAACTGTCGGCCGAGGGAGCGCAAGCGACCCGGACGACGATGGGGTACGGGGGCGCAGCCCCCGGAGTGAAACGGTCATGAGCGCAGCTCCTGAACTGTCGGCCGAGGGAGCGCAAGCGACCCGGACGACGATGGGGTACGGGGGCGCAGCCCCCGGAGTGAAACGGTCATGAGCGCAGCGCTCCGGCGCGGTCCTGCTGGGTCGGGTGGAGGATGAGTTCGTCGTTCGCCCGGCCGGCGGGAACCATCGGGAAGACGAGTTCGGACGCATCGGTGCGGAACTCGATGACCACCGTGCGGTCGTTGATGGAGTTGGCCTTCTCGATCGCCGGAGCGACCTCCTCGGGCGACTCGACGAGGATGCCGACGCACCCCATCGCTTCGGCCCACATGACGAAGTCGGGCACCTTCGCGTTGAGGTACACCTCGGAGTATCGCTCGTCGTAGAACATCTCCTGCCACTGACGGACCATACCGAGGTAGCTGTTGTTGAGCAGCGCCACCTTGATCGGCAGCGTTCTCGACGGTCGCGGTCACGAGCTCCTGCGCCGTCATCTGGAAGCAGCCGTCACCGTCGACCGCCCACACGGTGCAGTCGGGCCGGGCCGCCTTGGCGCCGATCGCGGCCGGGATCGAGAAGCCCATCGTGCCGAGGCCGCCGGAGTTGACCCACGTGTAGGGCTCGTTGAACTCGAAGAACTGCGAGGTGTACATCTGATGCTGCCCGACGCCGGAGGTCACGATCGTGTGCGGTGGCGCCGCCCTGCTCAGTTCCTCGATGCAGAACTGCGGCTTGAGGGCGGCGCCCGGTTCGGACTGCTCGTAGGTCAGCGGGAACTGCTCGCGCCAGCCCGACACACGGCTCTTCCACGCCGACGTGTCGGCCTGGGCGGTACCCGCTGCGAAGAGGTTCTTGATCTCCTTGACGATCTCTTCGATGACGTACTTGGCGTCGCCCACGATCGGCACGTCGGGGCGCCGGACCTTGCCCTGCTCGGCCGGGTCGATGTCGACGTGGATGATCTTGGCGTCGGGAGCGAAGGCGTCGACCTTGCCGGTGATGCGATCGTCGAAGCGCGAGCCGAGTGCGATCAACAGGTCGCTGCGCTGCATCGACGTGACCGCCGCGGCGTTGCCGTGCATGCCGGGCATGCCGAGACACAGCGGGTGATCGTCGGGGAACGCGCCACGCGCCATCAGAGTGGTGACGACGTAGCAGTCGGTCAACTCGGCGAGCTCACGGAGCGCCTCGGCGGCGCGAGCCTTGAGAATGCCGCCGCCGGCGTAGATGATCGGCCGCTGCGAGGCCAGGATCATCCGGGCCGCTTCCCTGATCATCCGGGGGTGACCCTTGACGTTCGGGCGGTAACCGGGCAGCGAGGCGAGCACCTCCTCGTCGGTCGGCCAGCTCCAGGTCATCATGTTCTGGAGGCAGTCCTTCGGCACGTCGATGAGCGTCGGGCCGGGGCGACCCGTGCCGGCGATGTGAAATGCCTGACGGACCGCCATGGGGATGTCGTCGGCGGACATGACGAGTTCGTTGTGCTTCGTGCACGAGCGCGTGATGCCGACGGTGTCGCACTCCTGGAACGCGTCGCTGCCGATCGCCGCGGTCGGGACCTGACCGGTGATGGCAACCATCGGCACCGAGTCCATGTAGGCGTCCATCAGCGGTGTCACGAGGTTGGTGGCCGCCGGGCCCGACGTCACCATCGCCACCCCCGGCTTGCCGGTGACGTGCGCATAGCCCTCGGCCATGTGGCCGGCGCCCTGCTCGTGACGCACGAGGACGTGGCGGATCTTGCTGTCCATCAGCGGGTCGTACGCCGGCAGGATGCAGCCGCCGGGATACCCGAAGATGATCTCGACGTTCTCGTATTCCAATGCTCGGATCAGCGCCTGGGCGCCGGTGATCTGTTCAGCCATGATCGTGTCCTTGGTGGTGCTTGCTGTGGGGGTTGGTTCTGCCTGTGGGGTTCCTGCGACCCGGCGCCGAAAAGCAAACGACCTCCCGGCTGGGAGGTCGTGAGCACGCGCGGCGGTGGGGCCGGCGTGCTACCGGATGAGTACTACGAGCGAGTTGAGGACGCAACGAGAGGCGCTCACCGGGTTCATACTCTCATCATCGTACCGGATCGGTCAAGCCTTGAGACCGTGGCCGGGAAAGGCGCCCTGCAGCTGCGCCGCCGTCACCGTGTTCTCGAGCAGGCAGGCGATCGTCATCGGGCCCGTTCCTCCGGGCATCGGCGTGATCCATCCGGCTACCTCGCTCACCGGACCGAAGTCGACGTCGCCGACGATGCCGGCCTCCGTGCGCGACACGCCCACGTCGATGACCGCGGCGCCGGGCTTGACCATGTCGGCGGTGATCATCCGCGCCTGCCCGGCAGCACCGACCACGATGTCGGCCTCGCGCACGACCGCAGCCATGTCGGGGGTGCGTGAGTGCGCCATGGTCACGGTGGCGTCGACGCCCTTGCGGTTCAACAGCAGCGACAGCGGCAGACCGACGAGCGTGGACCGCCCGATCACCACCGCCCGCTTGCCGCTCGTCGGCACGCCGTAGCGTTCGAGCAGGCGCATCACGCCGAGCGGCGTGCACCCCACCAGGCCCGGCCGGCCACGGACGAGTCGACCCATCGACCGCTCGGTGAGCCCGTCGACGTCCTTTTCCGGCGGGACCAAGTCGAGTACGGGTTCGGGGTCGAGGCCGTCGGGGAGCGGCAGCTGGACGAGGATGCCGTGCACGGTCGGATCGGCGGCGAGCTCGACCACCACCGCTTCCACCTCGGCTTGGGTGGCAGTCGCCGCAAGATCGACGTGTCGTGACGACAGGCCGGCCTCGGCCGCCTTCTGGTGCTTGCTACGCACGTAGCGCCGGCTCGGCGCGTCATCGCCGACGAGAACGGTGGCGAGGCAGATCGACGGCGACCCTGCTGCCTCGATTCGCTCACGGATCGAGGCGACGATCTCGTCTCGAAGTCCGTTTCCGTCCATCAGGATTGCAGCCATCTCCCGAACCTACCCAGCTGCCGGCTGGTGTCAGACACCCGCAACCGGGCAGGCGCTTGCCGGGCACGACGGCGATCTGTGAGCGAGCAGCGCGGAAACCGGCCGGATCAGCTCACACCTCCGGTTCGGGAGGCCGGTCCCGGTCAGGCGCCCCTGGTTCGGGAGGCCGGTCCCGGTCAGGCCGCCCCTGGTTCGGGAGGCCGGTCCCGGTCAGGCGCCCCTGGTTCGGAAGGCCGGTCCCGGTCAGGCCGCCCCGGTCAGGCGGCCCCGATCAGCCGGCCTCGGAGTGAGTGACGGCCTGTTCGCCCATCCACTCGCGCAAGGTGTTCTTCAGCTTGGTCTGCTGGATGAACAGGTCGTGTTCGGCGGGCACGGCGCCTGCGGCCTGTGGCGCCTTGAGATAGAAGCTCAGCCATTCCTGCACACCCGACTCGCCGGCGCGGTGCGCAAGGTCCATGAACAACGCGAGGTCGAGCACGATCGGGGCGGCGAGGATGGAGTCGCGGCACAGGAAGTCGACCTTGATCTGCATCGGGTAGCCGAGCCACCCGAAGATGTCGATGTTGTCCCAGCCCTCCTTGTTGTCGCCGCGGGGCGGGTAGTAGTTGATCCGCACGACGTGGTCGATGTTGCCGTAGAGGTCGGGGTAGACCTCGGGCTGCAGGATCGTGTCGAGCACACCGAGCTTGGACACCTCCTTCGACTTGAAGTTCTCCGGGTCGTCGAGCACCTCGCCGTCGCGGTTGCCGAGGATGTTGGTCGAGTACCAGCCGCGCAGGCCGAGCATGCGCGCCTTGAGCCCGGGGGCGAGGAGTCGTCTTCATCCACGTCTGGCCGGTCTTGAAGTCCTTGCCGGCGATCGGTACGCCGCGCGTCTTCGACGAGCTCGATCATGCAGGGGAGGTCGACCGACAGGTTGGGTGCGCCGTTGGCGAACGGCACGTCACTCTGCAGCGCGGCGTAGGCGTAGATCTGGCTCGGTGAGATGTTGGCGTCGTTGTCCCGCAACCCCTGCTCGAACGCGGCGACCGTGGTGTGGACGCTCCGACGGCTCCTGGTAGGCCTCGGTCGAACCGCACCACACCATGACGAGCCGATCGCAACCGTTCTCGGCCTTGAACGTGGCGATGTCGTCGATGACCGCGAGCGCCTGATCCCACTTCGAGGTGATGTCCTTGACCCGGACACCATCGAGGCGTGACACCCAGCGCTGGTCGAACACGGCATCCATCGGCACGATCGCCTCGAGCTCGGAGGAGATCGTGTTGAGATCTTCGTTGGTGAGCACACCGGCGGTACGGGCGGCTTCGAGCGCGTTCGGAGAGATCGGGTCCCACCCACCGAACACGAGGTCGTCCAGGCTCGCAAGGGGAACGAACTCGCGGATCAGCGGATTGCGGTTCTGGTCTTTCGTACCGAGGCGGATGTGAGCCATCTGGGTCAGCGACCCGATCGGCGGCTTGATGCCTTGGCGAGCGGCGAGCACGCCGGCGATGAAGGTGGAGGAAACGGCGCCCATGCCGGGCGTGAGGACGCCGAGCTTGCCGGTGGCGGGAGCGATCTGTCGTGCGGTCATGAGCGGTATCATAAGCAACATCGCATGGTTCGCTCTGATAGTGAAGAATGTCTGAACTATTGTGTGGGGGGATGCCTCCGCTCCCCGACCTCTCCATCCGTCAGCTCGAATATCTCGTCGCGGTCCACGAATCGGCGACCTGGGCGCAGGCCGCCGAGATTGTCGGCGTGAGCCCGTCGGCGCTGTCGCAGGGACTCGCCGAACTCGAACGTCGCCTGGGAATCCCCCTGTTCGACCGGGACGGGCGCCGCCGACGGATGCGCCCGGCGGCCCAACCGGTCGTCGCTCACGCCCGGCAGGTGCTCGGCCTCACGGGCGACCTCGCCCACTGGGCCGATCGGATCCGCCGTGGCGACGCCGGCAGGGTGCGGCTCGGCATGATCGACGTGGCCGCCATCGTGCACTACCCCGAACAACTGCGCTGCTTCCGCCAGGAACACCCGGACGTCGAGATGTCGCTGCGGGTGTCGCCATCGGCGCAGCTGATCGATCAACTCGTCGGCGGGGAACTCGACCTCGTGGTCTGTGTCGAGCCACCGCGACCGATCGACGGCATCGAGACCGAGCCGCTGCGATCCGAGGACCTCACGGTCTACGGACCGCCCGATCAGCCGATCGACGAACCATCGAGTTGGGGGCCGTGGGTGCTGTTCCCCGCTGGATCGCACACCCGCGAGGTGGTGGACAGTGCCCTTCGGCGGCTCGGGGCGCCGCTCGAGGTGGTCGCCGAATCGCACCAGCCCGAAGTGCTGCGTGAGATGGTGCGCCTCGGCACGGGATGGACCGTCCTACCCAGTTCGCAGGCCGAGCACGGCGATCGCGGACTGAGGGCGGGTCGAGTGCTCACCACTCGGCAGTTGGTGCTGGCACGACGCTCGGGCTCGGTGCGCGACCCGGCGGCAGACGAGATCGGCGACCGATTCAGGAAGGCGTCACCGATTCAGGAAGGCGTCACGGCCGCCGGGCGGAGCCCCTCCGCGGCCCCGATTCGGTGACGACGTGATCGACTCGTACGTCGTGGGCCTCCACCGGCAGGACCTCGAGGATCTGCGGGTCGAAACACACACCGATCGTCGTGCAGTCGTCGCGGATGCCGGCGAGGAAACGGTCGTACCACCCTCCGCCCTGGCCGAGGCGATCACCGTGCGCCGTGAACGCGAGCCCCGGCACGACGACGACATCGGGCCACGACGGATCGGCGTCACCCTCGGGCGCCGCGACCTCCTTGCCGGATGCACGGCACCAGTCGACGAACGGCTCGGTGTCGGGTTCGCCGGGGATCGACGTGAACACGAGGACAGCGTCGAGCCGTGCCGACGGGCGCCAATGCGCTGACCTGGGCCCACAGCGCAGCCGAACGACCGGGTCGATCGGGCAGCGCCAGGCGTACGGCCCGCATCGAGCGCCGCAGCGTTGCCTTGTCGAGCGACGCTCGCATCGAGTCGACCATCGGCGAGCAGCGTACTGTTGACACCGATGAGCGATTCCCCCGGCCCCCCGGAAGCCGCCGGCGATCCGTCGATCGGCTTCGACTCCGGGCACTTCCGCAAAGTTCTCGGACACTTCCCGACCGGAGTCACGGTCGTCGCCGGCCTCGCCGGTGGCGAGCCGCGGGGCTTCACGATCGGATCGTTCACATCGGTGTCACTCGACCCGCCGCTCGTCGGCTTCCTCCCCCAGACCGACTCGGTGACATGGCGGGAGATGGCCGAGTCGGGCAGTTTCTGCGTCAACGTGTTGAGCAGCGAGCAGGACGATCTGTGCTGGAGGTTCGCCAAGAGCGGCGCCGAGCACACCCGATTCGAGGGGGTGCGGTGGCATCCCGCCCCGAGCGGATCGCCGATCCTCGACCGCGCCGTCGCATGGATCGACTGCACTGTCGAGGAGGTGTACACGATGGGCGATCATTACTTCGTGCTCGGCCGGGTCCGATATCTCGACGCCGACGCGGACCACGACGGCCTGCCACCGCGCCCGCTCGTGTTCTTCCGCGGGGCGATCGGCGGCTTCTCGTCCGAGAGCTGACCGCGATCCGGCCGCGATCCGACTGCGCTGCCGCGATCCGACTGCGCTGCCCGCGGCGCCCGGCGTCGGGCACACTGGAGGGTGATGGCCCGCGATGAACGTTCAACACCGATTGCCGCATCGATCGACGCGCTGTGCGTGATGGCTTTCGTCATCGTCGGCCGCCGGAACCATGACGAAGATTCGGCGATGACCGCAACCCTGAC
>CAVPET010000027.1:0-4561 GCA_963703525.1 Ilumatobacteraceae bacterium
TCGACGATTGCTATCCGGTGCTCACCGGGATCTCTTTTCGTGTCGAGGCCGGTCAGACCACGGCGATCATCGGCAGTACCGGTTCGGGCAAGTCCACGCTTGTCAACCTGGTGTCACGACTCTTCGATGCGACGAGCGGCGCGGTGCTCGTCGACGGCGTCGACGTCCGCGAACTCGACCTCGACCTGCTGTGGAGCAAGGTCGGCTACGTTCCGCAGAAGCCGTTCCTGTTCTCCGGCACGGTGGCGTCGAACCTGCGCTTCGGCCGCCCCGACGCCACCGATGGCGAACTCTGGGAGGCCCTCGAGATCGCTCAGGCCACCGACTTCGTGCAGGCCATGCCCGACGGCATCGACAGTGAGATCGCCCAGGGCGGAGCGAACGTGTCCGGCGGGCAACGCCAGCGCCTCTCGATCGCGCGTGCGCTCGTGGTTCGGCCCGAGATCTACGTCTTCGACGATTCGTTCTCAGCGCTGGACCTCGGAACCGACGCCCGGCTCCGCGCCGCGCTGGCGCCGCACACGCTCGACGCGGCCGTGCTCATCGTGGCCCAACGGGTGTCGACGATTGCCGGCGCCGACCAGATTCTGGTGATCGACGACGGCGAGATCATCGGCCGTGGCACGCACTTCGAACTCATCAGCGACTGTCCGACCTACGCCGAGATCGTCGATTCGCAGCTCGGCAAGGGGATCGTGGCATGAGCGAGGCGAACAGCGCGGGCGGCAACGGCGCCGACCGGGACGCAGGGAGTTCCGCGGCGGATCGCAAGCTCGTGGCGAGCGCCGGGACACAGGCGCGACGTTCCAGCTTCGGGCCCGGCGGCGGTATCGCGATGCCATCGGAGAAGAGCGACAAGTTCGGCGAGACGATCCGCCGGCTGGGCGCCCTCCTCGGCGCCGAGAGGTCACGTCTGTTCATCGTGTTCGCTCTGGTCGTCGGCAGCGTCACCCTCGTCGTCATCGGGCCGTATCTGCTCGGTGAGGCGACCAACACCATCGTCGCCGGCGCCTTCAGCCCGGGGGGCGTCGACTTCGGCAAACTGCACCGGCAACTGTTCATCGTGGTGGCGATCTATCTCGGCTCGTGGGCGCTGTCGTTCCTCCAGTCCTACATCCTCGCCGGCTTGGTGCAGCGATCGATGTACCGCCTGCGTGAATCGGTGGAGCACAAACTCAACCGGTTGCCGTTGCGCTACATCGACTCCCAGCCCCGCGGTGACCTGCTCAGCCGGGTCACCAACGACATCGACAACCTCGCGCAGAGTCTGCAGCAGACGATCTCGCAGATCGTCACCTCGATCCTGACGATGGTCGGTGTCGCCGTGATGATGTTCGTGATCTCGCCGATCCTGGCGGTGATCGCCCTGACCACCGTGCCGCTCTCGCTGTTCCTGATGAAGTTCATCGGCGGCAAGGCGCGGCCCCGGTTCATGGATCAGTGGCGGCACACCGGGTCGCTGAACGCGCAGGCCGAAGAGGTCTTCACCGGCCATGCGATCGTCAAGAGCTTCGGCCGCCAGCGTGAGGCCGAGGCCCGCTTCCGGCAGGACAACGACGACCTGTACGAGGCGAGCTTCAACGCCCAGTTCATGGCCAGCCTCATCCAGCCCATGACCATCTTCATGGGCAACATCCAGTACATCCTCATCGCCGTCGTCGGCGGCCTCAAGATCTCCAACGGAACGCTCAGCGTCGGCGACATGCAGGCGATGATCCAGTACGCCCGCCAGTTCTCGCAGCCACTCACCAACCTCGCTTCGATGACGGCCACGTTCCAATCGGGGATCGCGTCGATGGAGCGGGTGATCGAGCTGCTCGACGCCGAGGAGCAGTCGCCCGAACAGGACGCCTCGATCGACCCGCCGGCCGTACGCGGAAAGGTGGTGTTCGACGACGTCCACTTCTCCTATGACCCGGCGAACCCGTTGATCGAGGGGCTGTCGGTGACCGCCGAGCCGGGCCAGACGGTCGCGATCGTCGGGCCGACCGGCGCCGGCAAGACCACGCTGGTCAACCTCATCATGCGCTTCTACGACCTGGACTCGGGGACGATCAGCCTCGACGGGCGCGACATCGCGGGTTTCCCCCGCGAGGAGCTTCGTTCGGAGATCGGGATGGTGTTGCAGGACACATGGCTGTTCGGTGGGACGATCCGCGACAACATCGCGTACGGGAACCCCAACGCCACCGAGGAGCAGATCATCGAGGCGGCCAAGGTCACCTACGTCGATCGTTTCGTGCACTCGCTGCCGGACGGTTACGACACGCTGATCAACGACGAGGGCGACAACATCAGCGCCGGCGAGAAGCAGCTGATGACGATCGCCCGGGCATTCCTGGCCGACCCGTCGATCCTGATCCTCGACGAAGCGACCAGCTCGGTCGACACGCGCACCGAAGTGCTCATCCAGGAGGCGATGAACGCGCTGCGGGCGAACCGCACCAGCTTCGTCATCGCCCACCGCCTGTCGACGATCCGTGGCGCCGACGTGATCCTGGTGATGGAGCACGGCCGCATCGTCGAGCAGGGCGATCACGACGTGTTGCTCGCGCGCAACGGCGCCTACGCCCGCCTCTACAACGCCCAGTTCGCCGGCCAGACCATCTGATGCCACGCCAGGACGAGCCGGCGGCGCCTCCGCACGGCGGCGACCCGTTCGTGCTCGTCGGACAGCTCACCGACACCCACGTGGTGGCACTCGACGCCGACGGCAGCCCCCCCGACGAGTTGTACGTCGACAACAACGCCCGGTTGACGTCTGCGGTGTCCGTGATCGGGGCGGAAGCACCGGCCCTGGCCGCTGTCGTCCTGACGGGCGATCTGACGAACTGGGGCCGACCCGCCGAGTTCGACAACCTCGCGTCGCTGCTGTCGCCGCTCGCCGTGCCGCTCCTCCCCATCCCCGGCAACCACGACGATCGTGACCTGCTCCGCTCGACGTTCCCGCACATGCCGTGGGTCGACGCGTCCCACGCGAGCTGGGTCACCACGATTGCGGCGACGGGGGTTGCACCGGGGGTAGCGACGGAGGTTGCGCCGGCAGGAGTTGCGGGTGCAGGAGTTGCGGGTGCGCCGACGGTGCGGATCATCGGGCTCGACTCGACCATCCCCGGCCGTGCCGGCGCCTCGTTCGATGTCGAGCGCGAATCCTGGCTGCGTTCGGTGCTGGCCGACGCGCACGACGGCCCGACGTTGCTCGCCGTACACCATCCGCCGTTCACGACCGGCGTGGGTTGGATGGATCGGTCGGGCTTCATCGGTGTCGACCGATTGGCGGCCGTGCTCGCCGAACATCCGGTCGACCGGATCCTGTGCGGCCACTTCCACCGACCGATCTCCTCGACGATCGCGGGCATCCCCGTCCAGGTCTGCCTGTCCACGGTGCAGCACGTCGATCTCGACCTTGCGCCAGGAGCCGGGGTGAGCCTGATCGTCGATCCCGTCGGCTACCAGATCCATCGGATCGCCCGATCGGGCATCGTGACCCATACCCGCTACATCGACACCGGCGCCGAACGGATCATCCCGACGTGGGCCGCCGACTTCTGACCGGCTCGACCCGGACACCTCGCTGCCCCGGAAGACCCAGCCATGACGACCACACCGGAGACACCATGACGGCCACACCGATGACGGAGACACCATGAACTGGCACATCGCCGACATTCCCGACCTGACCGGCCGCGTCGCCGTGGTCACCGGCGGGAACGGCGGGCTCGGCCTCGAAACCACGCGGGCTCTGGCAGGGGCGGGGGCACACGTCGTGATGGCTGCCCGCAATCAGGCCAAGGCCGCGGAAGCGAGAGCCGACATCCTCAGCGCGCAGCCTGGCGCGTCCGTCGAACTCGTCGAGCTCGATCTGGCCTCCCTCGCGTCGATCGCGTCGGCGGTTGACCAGATCCTCGGGGTTCACGATCGCATCGACATCCTCGTCAACAACGCCGGCGTGATGGCCGTGCGCGAAGGTCGCACCGCCGACGGCTTCGAGATGCAGTTCGGCGTGAACCATCTCGGGCACTGGGCGCTCACGTCGCAGCTGTTGCCGGCGATCCGGCGCGCCGACGTGGCGCGTGTCGTGTCGGTCTCCAGCACAGCGCACCTCATGGGGCGGTCCCCATCGGTCGACAACCCACACCTCGAGGGGAAATACGGGCCGTGGAAGGCCTATGGCCAGTCCAAGCTCGCCAACTACCACTTCGCGATCGGGCTGCAGCGGCGCTTCGCTGCCGCCGGCTCGAGCGCGTCGAGCCTCGTCGCGCATCCCGGGCTCTCCGACACCGATCTCCAGGAGACCAGCGTCGTCGAGTCGGGCGGTGGGTCGATCCAGAAGATCGCCCACCGGTTCACCGAGAAGGTCGGCATGTCGCCGGCCGACGGCGCTCGATCACAGTTGCGTGCCGCCACCGATCCCGCGGCGAAGGGCGGCGAGTTCTACGGCCCGCTGTTCGTCAACAACGGGCCGCCGGTACGCAAGCCGATCCTGCGGGTCGTCGAACTCGACCGGGCGATCGACAGGCTGTGGGCGATCTCCGAGCGCGAGACCGGCCTCGATGTCGAC
>CAVPET010000028.1:0-38806 GCA_963703525.1 Ilumatobacteraceae bacterium
GACGACCGGGGTTCTCGAAACGGCGCCTGGTCCGAAGCTGTCGACGCCGGTGAGCTGATCCGAGTACGACGCGGCGTCCTACAGTGCAGATGTGAGCAGCGCTGTGTCGCCCGACCCGGAGATGACGCGGAACGTGCTGGTCGGCGTCGTCATGGGATCGGCCGGCGACTGGTCGACAATGCAAGCCGCCGTCGACGTGCTGGCCTCGTTCGGAGTGCCGCACGAGGCTCGGGTGGTGAGTGCGCACCGCATGCCCGACGAGATGTTCGAGTACGCCGAACGGGCGGTGGCCCGCGGGCTGCGGGCGATCATCGCGGGCGCCGGCGGCGCGGCCCACCTGCCCGGGATGTTGGCGGCCAAGACCACGGTTCCTGTGCTGGGTGTGCCGGTCCCCTCCAAGCACCTGTCCGGCCAGGATTCGCTCTACTCGATCGTGCAGATGCCTGCCGGTGTGCCGGTGGCGACGTTCGCGATCGGGCAGGCCGGCGCCGTCAACGCCGCCCTCTTCGCGGTGGCGATGCTCGCGGCCGGCGACGACGCGCTCGCCGACTCGCTCATGCAGTATCGACGTGATCGACGAGATGCCGCCGCCGGTTCGGTGCTGCCGCCGCGATCGTGAGCGCTCGATCGTGAACCGCACCGCCGTCGTCCCGCCGGCGACGATCGGCGTGATGGGTGGGGGTCAGCTCGGCCGCTACGCCCTGATGGCCGCTCGAACGATGGGCTATCGCACGATCGTGGTCGATCCCGACCCGTCGGCGCCGGCCGGCGCGGTTGCCGACGACCACCTCATCACGTCCTACGACGATCCCTCGACGCTGCAACGCCTGGCCCTCGACTGTGATGTCGTGACGACGGAGTTCGAGAATCCGCCGGCCGCCGCGCTCGACCATCTTGCCGATCGGGTCCGGGTGGCTCCGTCGCCGGCGAGCATTCGAATTGCGCAGGATCGCATCGCCGAAAAGCGGTTCTTCATCGACAACGGGTTCCCGGTCGGCCCGTATGCCGTCGTCGACGACGAGTCGATGCAGTCGCCGTTCGATGCCGGCCTGCTTGCCGCCGGCGGAGTCCTGAAGACCGCGAGACTCGGGTACGACGGCAAGGGACAGCGACGCGTGGCCGACACCGTCGAGTTGCATGCGGCGTGGGCCGAACTGCGCGGTGTGCCGTGCGTCGTGGAGTCGGTGCTCTCGTTCGACGCCGAACTGAGCGTCATCGTCGCGCGAACCCGCGACGGACGATGCGTTCCGTGGCCGGTCGCGCAGAACCATCACGTCGACGGCATCCTCGATCTGTCGGTGGCGCCCGCGCCGATCGATCCCAACCTCGCCGATCGGGCCACCGGCCTGGCGACCGCCATCGCCGATGCCCTCGACTACATCGGTGTGCTGGCGGTCGAGCTGTTCGTCGTCGATGGCCAACTGCTGGTGAACGAGATCGCCCCGCGCCCGCACAACAGCGGGCACTGGACGCTCGACGCCAGCGTCACGAGCCAGTTCGAACAGCAGATCCGAGCGGTGTGTGGCCTCGGGCTCGGACTTACCGAAATGACCGCGCCGAGCATCGCCATGGTCAATCTGCTCGGTGATCTCTGGGCGAGCGGCGAACCGGCGTGGAACGTCGTGCTCGAGGAGCCCCGGGCCAAGCTGCACCTCTACGGCAAGAGCGATGCACGTCCCGGCCGCAAGATGGGGCACCTCACGGTCACGTCCGCGGTCGGTTCCGAAGCGGTGGAGCGTGCCCTGGCACTACGTGCGGCGCTGACCGAGCAGACGGTCGACTGAGCAGACCGTCGAGCGAGCAGACCGGTCAGCCGGTGCGGCGGTAGACCAGATCGACGGGCACCCGGCCCTCGGCGAGCCCGCGCTGCTCGAACCGCGTAAGCGGCCGGTTCGACGGACGATCGACGGTCCCACCGACGAGGCGAGGCTCGGCATCGCAGGCTCGTAGCACGGTCGCCGCGTAGTCGGCGATGTCGGTGGCGACGTGCAGGCTGCCCCCGATGTGCAGCCGATCGGTGAGCGCGACGACGACGTCGGACCCGATGAGACGACGGTGATGATGACGAAGCTTCGGCCACGGGTCGGGGAAGAAGATCCGCACCCCGGCGAGCGAGTCGGCGGCGATCCGGTCGAGGAACACGAGCGCGTCGCCGTGGACCACACGCACGTTGTCGAGGCGCTCCGCCGCGATCGCCTCGAGCACGACCGCGACTCCGGGTGTGTGGATCTCGACGCCGATGATGTCGACCGCAGGCTCGGCACGGGACATCTGCAGCGCGGATTCCCCGTGTCCGAAGCCGATGTCGAGCACGAGATCGGCCCGGCGCCCGAAGACCTCGTGCGCGTCGAGCACCGGGCCCGACTCGTCGAGCCCCCACCTGCGCAGCCAACCTTCGAAACTTGCCTGGCGTGTCGGCGACAACGAGCGCCTCCTGAGCTTGAACGTCACCGCTGGACGTCGAATCGATCGCGTCGGCCCGTGGCTCACACCCGCATTCTCTCGTCGTGCCCGCCAATCCGGGCGGGCGCATCGGCGCAACGATGCGAACTCGACCGTTCCGACCTCACCCGGTTGCGTGAGGTCGGGGTCTCCAGGCCTACCCGAGCCGGACAAAGGACCCGGACGTCGCAGTGTTCTCGATCGGCTCGGTCGGCGGTACTCCCAAGGGCCGGGGGTGGTCGCGGCGACCCGACGGACCGCCGTCGTTCGGGCCTCGTGCCGTGGGCTGGTGGGCAGCGCGGCCGGTGGCGGCATCCTGGGGGCATGTTCCTGGGTGAAGACCTGCTCGCGTACCTGGTGTTGGCCTTCGGTGGGGCGTTGTTCGTCGGCAATCTGGCGGCCGTGATCAGGCCGCCCGAGCGCCAGCTCGACGAGACGAATCTGGAGCGGGCGCCGATGATCCGAAGCCTCGTGTATGCCGGCATCGGTCTGCTCGCCGCCCTGTGGGCGTTGGCGTCGTTGTTCTCCGGCTGACCGAGCCCGTTCAGGTCTGCGGGGAGCGTGATTCTCGCCCTCATGCCGCCCGGGTGGAGCAGATCTGCGAGATTGAGGTGATGAGCGCTCCCCTACGACTGACGTTCGTCCAGTCAGCGGCGCGGGTCGGCGATCTTCCGCAGACGCCGGTCGAGGTGGCCTTCGTCGGTCGTTCCAACGTCGGCAAGTCATCGCTGATCAACGCACTTGCGAACCGCAAGCAGCTCGCCCGGGTTTCCAACACGCCGGGTCGCACACAGTTGATCAACCTGTTCAGCGTCGACGGCGCGGAAGGTTCGGGCACGGTCGTCGATCTGCCCGGGTACGGGTTCGCCAAGGCGTCGAAATCGGTGCGCCGCGGCTGGCCGGCGATGATCGAGGGGTACCTCCTGCAGCGGGACAATCTGGCGATGGTGTTCGTGCTCATCGACGGCGAGATCGGCCCGACGAAGCTCGACACCCAGATGCTCGACTGGCTCGGTTACAACGGCGTACCGCACACGGTGGTGGCGACGAAGAACGACAAGGTGAAGGCATCCAAGCGCGCGACGCGCCGCAGGGAACTTGCTGCCGGCTGCGCCCTCGACCTCGGTGACATCGTGTGGGTGAGCGCAACCAAGGGTGAGGGCATCGACACCCTCCGCTCGCTCGTGCGTGATTGGACGAACAGCGCGGCGTGACGGATCCGGGCACGGTGAGCCACGAACGCACCCGGGCGATGGTGGTCAGCGCGGCGCGTTCGACTCGACGAACTCGTCGATCACCCGGCTGACCGTGTGATCGTCGATCGTCGATCCCGCCATGAACCGTATGAACAGCAGCGAACCGACGATGCTCGCCAAGGCGAGTTCGGAATCGAGATCGTCGCGCAGCTCGTTGCCGGCGACTGCGGTGGCGATCACCTCGTCGAAGATCCGTTCGACATCGTCTACCATCTCGTCTCGGACAGCAGCGACGGCGTCGTCGCTCGGGGCCCTCGCCATCATCATCCCGATCAGCCGCGCGTGGGGCTCGTCGCGGAGATGCTCGGCCAGGCCGCCGAGGAGATACCCGAGGTCGGTGCGGAGATCGCCGATGAGGTTGGCCGGTGACGGCACCGACTTGCCCAGCTCTTCGATGGTGGATCGTAAGAGGTCGGGCCGGGTCGGCCAATGCTTGTACACCGTGGTCCGGCTCACGTTGGCTTCGGCCGCGACCCTGGCGTGCGTGACGGCATCGGGCCCGCCGGCCATCAACAGCTCGGCCGCGGCCTTGATCACAGCCGCACGGGTGCGTTCCACGCGCGGATCGTCGGTGTGCGGATCGCCGAAGACGGTGCCGTGGGGCGTCATGTCGATTGCTCGTGATCGGGATTCATGTGTTGCTCGGGATTCGTGTCATCGTCAAGGGGCGTTCAAGGGCGTTGTGTCATCGGACACGAACCACTGCGCCCGCGTGCGTTCCGCCATTCTACTGGGCAAACTGTCCAATAATGAACAAGATGTCCACTGCCCCCCAGGACGTCGAGACCCCCCTATCCGACACCATGGTCGACGCGACCTCGCTGTGGGCCCGTCTCGGCCGATTCAGTTTTCGTCGTCGTTGGGTCGTGCTCGGGTCGTGGGTCGGGACGCTCGTGCTCATCTTCACGCTGAACGGCGTGATCGGCTCGTCGAGCGACAGCTCGTTCTCGATCCCCGACTCGGAGTCCAAGCGCGGCTTCGACACCCTCGACGAGTACTTCGCCGGTTTCGGCAGCGGGCGCTCCGGCACGATCGTGTTCACCGCCGACCAGGGGATCGACGACCCCGAGGTCGTCGCGGCGATGACCGAGCTGTTCGACGCGGTCGACCAGATCGAGGGCGTCACCATCACCAGCCCGTACTCGCCCGAAGGTCAGGCCCGCGGGTTGACCGCCACTGACGGTGAGCTGGCCGGCAAGATCGCCTACGCACGTGTCGACCTCGCCGAGAACATCCGGGAGACGGAGTCGTCCACCATCGGCGGCGAGATCGTCGACCTCATCCCCACCGGTATCGACGGTCTGCGTGTCGAGGTCGGCGGCCAGGCGCTCGGCGCGTTCGACCCGCCGGCGTCCGAACTCATCGGCCTCGCGTTCGCGATCGTGGTGTTGATCCTGGCGTTCGGCTCGGTCCTCGCGATGGGCCTGCCGATCGGTGTCGCCCTGTTCGGCGTCGGCATCGGAGCAGGGATCATCACGCTGCTGGCCAACGTCATGTCGGTTCCCGACTTCGCCACCACGCTCGGCGGGATGATCGGGCTCGGTGTCGGAATCGACTACGCGCTGTTCATCGTGACCCGATTCCGCGAAGGCCTCAAGGCCGGATTGAGCGCCGAGGATTCGACGGTCATCGCGATCGACACCGCCGGGCGCGCCGTCGTGTTCGCCGGGTTCACCGTGGTGATCTCGCTGCTCGGCATGTTCATCATGGGCCTCTCGTTCATCAACGGGCTGGCAACCGGGGCGGCGGTCACCGTGCTCGTCACGATGATCGCGTCGGTCACGCTGCTCCCGGCGTTCCTCGGCTTCGCCCGGGAACGGGTCGAGATCACCCGCCGGCGCGGCCTCATTGCCGCCGGGCTCGTGTCGCTCGCGTTGCTCGGCCTGGGCCTCGGCATCCAGCCGCTGCTCGTCGGCGCGCCGCTCGCCATCGTGGTGCTCCTGGCGTCGCTCGCCTACGCGCCCCTGCGCATGGAGTTGCCGCCGCGCAGGGAAAAGCCCCTTCGTCGAACCTTCGCCTATCGGTGGAGCCGGTTCGTGCAGCGCAACCCATGGTCGGTGGTGATCAGCACGACGGTGGTGCTGTTGCTGCTCTCCGTGCCGGTGTTCGGCCTCCGGCTCGGGTTCAGCGACGAGAGCAACTCCGCTGAGGGTACGACCACCCGCCAGGCATACGAGCTGATCAGCGATGGTTTCGGCGCCGGCACGAACGGTCCCCTGATCCTCACGGCCGAACTGAACGATCCGTCGGACCTGGCGGTGCTCGGCGGTCTCGTCGAGGTGCTCAACGGCGCCGACGGCGTCGCGTCCGCGCAGGGACCGATCCCCGACGACCCCAGCGCACCCCGTGCGGCCATCATCCAGGTGACCCCGACCACGGGCCCCCAGGACGTCGCGACCGATGATCTGGTGCGTGCGTTGCGCGACGAGGTCGTACCGGCGGCCACCGATGGCACCGGCGTGGTGGTCAACGTGTCGGGAGCGGTCGCGGCCAACATCGACTTCAGTTCGTATCTCGGCGAGCGGCTCCCCATCTTCTTCGTCGCCGTGCTGTCGCTGTCGTTCCTGCTGCTGATGATGGTGTTCCGTTCACTGCTCGTGCCGCTGAAGGCCGTCATCATGAACATGCTGTCGATCGGTGGCGCCTACGGCATCGTGGTCGCGGTGTTCCAGTGGGGCTGGGGTGCGTCGCTGTTCAACACGGCCGGTGGCCCGATCGAGCCGTTCCTGCCGATGATGATGTTCGCCATCGTGTTCGGGCTCTCGATGGACTACGAGGTGTTCCTGCTGTCACGTGTCAAGGAGGAGTACGACCGCACCGGTGACCCCGTCAACTCCGTGGCCGACGGTCTGGCTGCCACCGCCCGTGTGATCACCGCTGCCGCCGCGATCATGATCGCTGTGTTCGGCAGCTTCGTGCTCGAGGAGAACCGGATCATCAAGATGTTCGGCCTTGGCCTCGCGTCGGCCGTGTTCCTCGACGCCACCTTGGTGCGCATGCTCTTGGTGCCGGCGACGATGAAGCTGCTCGGTGCGAGGAACTGGTGGCTTCCCGGCTGGCTCGATCGGCTGCTGCCCACGCTCAACGTCGAGGGTGGGACCCACATGTCGGCGATCTCCATGGCCCACGACGAAGAACTTCGTCACGCCGGCACTCTCGTCGACGAGGACCAGCCGGAGCAGGAATTCGTCGACGCCTGAGGAAACGCACGGCGCACACAAGCTCGAAGGCACTGTCCGCCGCGGGCTCACGGGCATTGATCATCGAAGGTCACGACGATCTTGCCGAAGAACGACCCATCGGCCATCTTGGCCTGCGCGTCGGCAAGCTGTTCGAACGGCCACACGGAGTCGACGATCGGGCGCAACCCGGCGTCGGCAATCGCGCCGAGCATCTCGATGAACTCGGCCGGACGGTATCCACCGGCGCCGATCAGTGTGCGACCCCAGTGGTAGACGGATGGCAGGTCGAGTTCGACCCGGGTGCCGGTGGTCGTGCCGCAGAAGACCATGCGGCCCTCGATGGCCAATGATCGGATCGACGCGTCGAACAGCGCCGGCCCGACGTGGTCGACCACGAGGTCGACCCCGCGGCCATCGGTGACGGCGAGCACCGCCTCCGCGACGTCGCCGCCGTAGTGATCGATGGCGTGCGTACAACCGAGTTCGAGTGCCCGTGCGACCTTCGCCGGGCCACCCGCCGTTCCGATCACGGTGGCGCCGGCGGCGATGGCGAACTGCACGACGGCGGTCGACACACCCGCGCCGGAAGCGTTCACGAGGACGACCTCGCCCGGTCGTACCCGCCCGGCGGTGATCAGTGCGTGCCACGCGGTCATGTACGCGACCGGGATGCACGCCGCCTCGACGAACGACATCCCGGCCGGAATCGGATGGCACCGTGAGGCGGGGGTGGCGACGAGTTCGGCAAAGCCACCCTGCCTCGTCGAGCCGACAGTGCGCAGGTTCTCGCAGTACGGCTCACGACCCGACGTGCATCGATCACATACTCCACAGGTGCTCACCGGGTCGATCAGCACCGCCTGACCGAGGTGTGGGCCGCCGCCGACGTCGCCGCTACCGAGATCGCTGCCACGGTCGACCACGATGCCGGCGACATCCATCCCGGCAACGTGCGGCAATGCGAAGCCACGCACGAGGGCAGCTTCGCGTTGCAGCAGGTCGAGCCGGTTCAGCCCACAGGCCCGAACCGCCACGATGACCTCGTCAGCGGCCGGCGTCGGGTCGGCGATCGTTTCGACGGCCACGACGTCGGGGCCGCCGAAACCTCGCTGAACCTGTGCTCGCACGACGTGTCGGTCCGGCTGGTCCTGTTTCGGCCTGTTGCGCTCAACCTGCCCGCTCAGCCTGCCCGCTCAGCTCGGCCAGATCAGCTTGCCGTCGCTGCCGTAGAGACCCGCAGCGAGGTCGGCTTCGTAGGACAGCGTGTCCTCGGGCGGGCCATCGGGCCACACTCCGGCAGTGACGTACGCCGCGTACTCGGCAGCGAACAGTTCGGGGTCGATGATTCCGATCGGCTGACCCTCGGGGGTGCCGCGCATCACCTCGGCCAGCTCGGCCTGCCAGCGGAACAATTCTCCCTGCTTGTTGAGGTAGTTCTGGTTCCCGGCGGCGTCGATCAGCTCGATCGACATGTCGACTGCCGCTTCGGGATCGGCGATGGCGTCCTCCATGCCCTTCAACGACGCCCGCGCGAAGTCCTCGACCGCTGTCGGGTGCTCGTCGAAGAACGCCTGTGACGTGTAGAGCAGGCCGAACGAGCCGGGAATGCCGGCGTCGGTCGGGTCGAACAGGGTGTAGGGCACACCGACCGCGTCGAGCTGGCCCGGCTCGTTGGACTTGTAGACCGGCAGCGCATCGATCCCGGTGGCGAGATGGGTCTGCGGATCGAAGCCGTCGAGCAGCACCTCCTGGTAGTCCGTTCCCCGCGTGAGACCGGCGCCGGCGAGCATGGCCACGATCGACGGCGGGATGTCACCTTTCACACCGATCGTCTTGCCCTCGAGTTCGGCAAGATCGGTGGCCCCGCCCTCGGGGGTGATCAGCGCCTCGATCGGTGTCTTGCCGTAGTCGACGAAGGCCACGAACTCGGCGCCCTCACCTGAGAAGTTCAGGATCTCCGTGTAGTTCCCGGCCGACGAGAACTGCGCCTGGTCACTGCCCACCAGCGTGTAGTTGGCAGTCGCGAAGCTCGGCTTGAGATCGACGTCGAGGCAGAGATCGTCGAAGTACCCGGACTGCTCGGCGACGACCACGTCGACGATCGACGCCGCCGCGGCGAAGTCGAAGCTCGACATGTACGTGATCTTGCCGGCCGCCTGGTTGGCCGCGCAGCGTTCCGGGTCGACGGTCGCCAGCATGGCTTCGTCGGCAGCGCCCGAGTCGGCGGTGGTATCACCGGCGGTGTCGGCCGGCGCCCCGGTGTCGACGGTCGCGTCGGTCGCCGGCGCCTCGGTCGTGTCGGCGTCGTTGTCGTCGCTGCCGCATGCCGCGGCGACGAGACCGAGCGCGAGGGCTGCGGCGCAGAGCCGTACGGCCCGTCGTCGGGACGGATGGTGGTGGTCGGTGGTCACGCTGCGCATGGTGTTCCCCTGTGGTTGCCGGATGGATGTGGTTGGTGGATGGGATGGATCGATCGCCGGCCTCACAGGCGTTGCGAGCTGTGCCAGTGGAGCACGAACCGCTCCAGAGCGCTGATCAGCAGCGTCGCCATGGCGCCGATGAAGCCGAGCACGAAGATGCTCCCCCAGAGTTGGTCGAGCAGCTGGATCGGCCGGGCCTGGGCGGTCTTGACTGCGTAGCCGAGGCCCGCAGTGCTGCCGGCGAAGAACTCACCGAGCACCGCGCCGATGAGCGCGAGACCGACGGCGATCCGGGCGGCCGAGAACAGGTACGGCAGTGACGACGGGAGCCGGAGCCGCCAGAACACCACCCATCGGCGGGCATCGACCGACTGGGCCAGCTCGAGCAGGTTGGGATCGACCGATCGGAACCCGGCGACGGAGTTCACGAGGAACGGGACGAAGCACACCAACGACGTGATCACCAGGATCGGCTTCAGACCGAAACCGAGCCACACCACGATCGCGGGTGCATAGGCGATGATCGGCGTGACCTGGATGAGGACGGCCAGTGGAAGCGCGGCACGCTCGACGAACGGTGAGTGCGCCATCACCGCGCCGGCAGCCAGTGCGAGCAGCAGCGCGGTCGTGAACCCGAGGGTGGCCTCCCAGACGGTCACGCGACCCATACGGATGTAGAACCCGGGATCGCCGGCGATGTGCTTCAAGATGTCCCACGGCGCCGGCAGTACGAACCGCTGGACGTCGAACACCGTGACGAGCAGTTGCCACATGAGGAGGAAACCGACCACTCCGACCACGGGGGCGCCGAAGCGCAGGAGCGCTTGTTGCCGCACGCGGCGGTCGTCGGCGGCCAACAGTTCGTCGATGTCCACGCCGGCGACGGCGAGATCAGTCATCTTCCCGGACGTGCCGACCGGCTCGACCTCTGGGGCGATGTTCACGAGTGGTGATCCTTCAGATGGCCCCGAAGTACCCGGACGTGCTCGTGGAACTCGGGCGCATCCTCCATCTCCGGCACGCGGGGACGCCCGAGCGAGATCTGTTCGACGGCCGCGATGCGCCCGGGCCGGGCCGCCATCACGACGACCCGATCGGACAGGATGACCGCCTCGGTGATCGAGTGGGTGACGAACACCACGGTGGTACCGGTGCGTTGCCACAACTCGAGCAGCAGATAGCGCATGTCGGCTCGGGTGATCTCGTCGAGAGCGGCGAACGGCTCGTCCATGAGCAGGATCGGCGCACCGAGGGCGAACCCACGGACCAACGAGACCCGCTGTTGCATACCGCCCGACAACTCGTGTGGATAGGCCTGGCGAAAGCTGCCCAACCCGACGGTTTCGACCAGTTCGTTCACCTCGTCGTCGGGCAGCGCAGAGTGCCGAGCATCACGCCGCGGGTCGAGTGACGACAGGAACCGGACGTTGCGCTCGACGGTTGCCCACGGAACCAGTGCCGGTGTCTGGGGGACGAGGCCGTAGTGCTTGGCCCGGCGAGCCGATGTCGGGCTGAGGCCGCCGACCTCGACGACGCCGGCGTCCGGGTCGGTGAGACCGCCGATCACACGCAGCAGGGTGGACTTGCCGCAGCCGGACGGCCCGAGGAGGCTGACCAGCTCTCCTCGTCGGATGTCGAGGTCGACGGCGCGGAGCGCCTCGACTGTCTGGCCCCGGCGGCGGAACACCTTGTGGACGCCGCGTACCGACACGTGGCCATGGATCGACAGCGCGTCGACGGATGGCGGCGAGCCATCGACCGACGTCGAGCGATTCACGGTGTCGTCCATGGTGGGCGCCGTCATCCTCTCACTCCTGTCCGGTCGTGCGATAGCGTGTCACAGGCGGGGACGGTATGAGGTCGCCGGGTCTGCTCCGTGTGACGACGATGAACAATTCGTAAAATCGTCTGATCGCCAGACGATGGTCGCGAACCTCGCTCACCTGTTCGCCCGTCACTGCTCCTGATCGAGGAGCGCCGCCAGGCGCCGCCGCCATTCGACCGACGGCCGATCCGATTGCACACTGACCGTGGCGTGTCGATCCAGCGGGAGCATGCCGGGTACCCGTTCGAGCATCCGCTTGTCCTCGGCCCCGATGGCCCGGTCGAACGCGATGACCTCTTCGGCGGGCGCCGTATGGTCGTCGTTGCGCCAGATCACGAAGGTGAACATCGAGGTCGTGTCGTCGACCGGCGTCGAGCACAACAGGATCAGGTGGTCGAGCCCGGTCTCGTAGTGAATAGTGCTGCGAACGGTGAAGGGCAAGTTGAACCCGGTCGTCATCCGCCTGGTCACCACGGCGGCGTCGATACCCGACGACGCGACCCCTGCCTCGTTGCCCACGTCGACGGAGTACTCGTAGCCGAAGAAGTCGTCGTCGAGTTCGGTGAGATCGATCTCGGGGACCTGGGTGTTCGCCTCGATGCCGAATGTTCCGGCGTGCACGTACGGGAAGTGCGAGATGTCGAGGAAGTTGTCGGTCATCCGCGGCGCCGACACCCGCCACGTTTCCATGCCCGTGTTGATCCGTCGATAGGCCGGATCGTCGTCGGCCTCGACGGTCGGGATGGTGGCCGCCGGCTCGCCCGGGCAGATCCAGACGAGCCCGTAGCGTTCGACGACGTGCAAGGTCGGCAGGTGGGCGGCCGGTGGCGTCGGCCGGCCCGCACCGGACGAGGGCACGAACACGCATCGGCCCTCGCCGCCGAATGTCCAACCGTGGTACGCACACGACAGGCGCCCTTCGCGCACCTGCCCGAGCGACAGCGGTGCTTCGCGGTGTGGGCAGCGGTCGGGTGCGACGACAACCGCTCCGTCCGGACCCCGCCACAGCACGAGGTCACGTCCGAGCAAGCGGGCGGCGACAGCTCCGTCACCGACCTCGGTGCTCTCCGCGACGACGTACCAGTGATTCTGAAGAGCGGCGTGTTCGACCAGCATGGGCGCTCCTGACGCGATGGCCGGCGGGACGGCGGGGAGACGGGATGGCGGGACGGGGAAGGGATGGCGAGATGGGGAAGGGATGGCAGGCGGAACAGACCGGACGCGGCGAAGCGGTCTGACCGTCGTACCGTAGCGACCATGGACGAGCCTGGCTCGACACTCGAACCCGTCGATCTGCTGGTGAGGGGCGCGTGGCTCTTGACGATGGACCCGACGCGCCGGATGATCCGTGACGGCGCCGTCGCGGTTCGCGACGGAAGGATCATCGCCGTCGGCGACCACGGCGACCTCACCGCACGGTATGCGCCGGCGGAGCGGTTGGGTGGCCGCGATCGGATCGTGATGCCCGGATTCGTCAACGCGCATCAGCACCTCACCGGTGACCGTCTCGTGCGATCGGCCATCCCCGACGACCTGCCGCCGGGCGCGGCGATCTTCACCTGGGCGGTGCCGATCCATGCCGCCCACACCCCCGACGACGACCAACTGTCGGCGACCGCCGGCCTCGCCGAGGGGGTCGGCAATGGCGTCACGTTCACGGTCGAGGCCGGCACCGTGGCCCACCCTGACCGGGTGCTCGCGGCCTACGACCAGGTCGGGGTCGGTGGAACGCTCGGCTCGTGGGGATGGGATGTGCATGACCAGCCGTGGTCAGGGACGGTCGAGGAGGTGCTCGCCCGGCAACATCGGGTGCTCGCCATGACCGCCGGGCACGGGCGGGTACACGGTTGGGTCACGCTGGTCGGGCACGACCTGATGTCGGACGAACTCGTGACGGCAGCGAGCGAGCTGGCGCGCGACCGCCACACGGGCCTCACCTTTCACCTGTCGCCGAGCGATTCCGACACCGATTCGTACATGGCGAGAACTGGACGCCGTCCGCTGGTCCACCTCGGCGAACTCGGCGTGCTCGGCGGGCACGTGCTCGTCGCGCACGCAGTGCACATCGACGACGCGGAACTCGACGTGCTCGTCGACACCAGGACAGCGGTTGCCTACTGCCCCTGGGCCTATCTCCGCCTCGGCCAAGGGGTCACCGGCGCCGGCCGCCACGCCGATCTCGTCGAGCGCGGGGGCCGGGTTGCTCTCGGCTGCGACGCCGAGAACGCCTCCGACGCGATCGACATCCTGCGCGCCGCCACCCTTGCGGCCGGACTCGCCAAGGACACCCGCGTCGATCCGACCCGCTTCGGCGCTCACGCCGCGCTCGAACTCGCCACCATCGCCGGCGCCGCGGCGATCGGCATGGACCACGAGATCGGATCGATCGAGGTCGGTAAGCGGGCCGACCTGGTGCTGGTCGACACCGACCGCCCCGAGTTCACGCCGGCGTCACCCGATCCGGTGCTCGCACTCGTCTGGGCGAGCGATGGGCGCTGCGTCGCCGAAGTCGTCGCGTCGGGGCGTGTCGTCGTGCGCGGCGGTCGCTGCACCACCGTCGATCACGACGAATTGCGGGTGGCCACGCTCGCGGCTCGGGATCGCCTGTTGCGCGACGCCGGTCTCGACCCCGCCCCGGCCTGGCCGAGCTGAACGCGGACGGTGAGAAATCGACCCTGAGGCGGTCATCGCGCTCAACATCGCGGCGCGACGCGCCGATGAAGTCACATGTCGGCTCATCGGCCCGCGGCGGCCTCGGACACGTCGATGCTCGACGTGGGCCCCGGATCGATCCTGGTGAATCGGTCCGGCGCGGTCAGGATCATCCGTTCCCGCACCGCGGACGGCGCCGGATGGAACTGCGCGGACGGGGCGGCGATCGACGACGTGAGTGCCCGCGACGCCGACCGTTGGAGCGTGTACACGCCCGAACGGCTGGCGGCCGACCTCCAGCTCGCCGCCGAGGTTCGTCGGCTCGGGGGTCATCGCGAACTCGCTGGGGGCCTGGCGAGCTGGGATGCCTGTTCCGGGCGACCCTGTGTGTTGCCGAGACTGGCCAAGCTCGTTTCCTGAGTGGCAGGCGAGCCCTGTTCGCCCGCGCTGATCCGCGCTCCGCTCTGCGCAGGTCGGCATCCGATCGGGCCGCGCCGATCGGCGGTGTGCCACGATCGGTATATGGGTTCGACTCTCGCCGATCGGAAGCGACCGATCGTGTTCGTGCACGGTGCCTGGCACGGCGCCTGGTGTTGGGCGGGGCTCCAATCGGCGCTCGACGAGCGCGGCTTCGCGTCGTACGCGATCGACCTGCCCGGGCACGGCGCGTCGACACTTCCGCTGGGCGACCTCCACGGCGACGCTGCTCACGTGGGCGCCGTACTCGACCGTCTGGCGCGGTCGGAGGTCGTGCTCGTCGGCCACAGCTACGGGGGCGCGGTGATCACCGATGCCGCGGCAACTCGCCGCGACATCGCGCACCTGGTGTACGTCGCCGCGTTCGCGCTGCACGCCGGCGAGTCCGTGATGGATCCGCTGTCGACGTTGCCACCCGAGGAGACGAGCCTGTCGCACTGCATGGTGCGACACGACGACGGCACCTACTCGATCGACCCGGCGGGAGCGGTCGCCGCCTTCTACGGCCAGTGCCCGCCGGCGATTGCCGCGGCGGCGATCGCGCGGCTCGATCGTCAGCCGGTGGGGACGTTCACCCAACCGGTGCGAGCCGAACCGTCGAACGTCGTGTCGACCTACGTCCTGTGCCATCGCGACGAGGCAATCCACCCCAACCATCAGCGGATGCTCGCCGGTCGGTGCACCCGCCGCGTCGAACTCGACACGGACCATTCGCCGTTCGTCAGCAAGGTCGACGAACTCGCAGAGATCATCGCCGCGGCGGCGACTGTCGAGCAGGGGGAGCAATGACCTCCGATCCGGGTATCGCCGGGGCGCTGTTCGATCCTGTCGGGCCGCATACCTGGATACCGACGGCGTTCGCCCGTGGCCCGTGGGATCCTCGACACTGCCACGGGGGCCCGGTGTGTGCGCTGCTCGCTCGGGGCGTCGAGCAGGTCGACGACGAGCGGTACTGGCAGATCGCTCGACTCACCGTGGAGCTGACCCGGCCGGTGCCCGTCGGCCGGCCCCTGACCCTGACCACCACGATCCAACGCCCGGGACGAAAGGTCTCGTTGGTCGATGTCGTTCTCGCCGACGGCGAGACGGAGGTGGCTCGAGCGCGTGCGCTGCGGATCCGCTCGGCCGACGTGGAGCTTCCTCCCGAGACCGTGCAGCCGACCCCGGATACCCCCGGATCGCCGGGCGACGGGCGCCGGATCGAGGTGACATGGAGCGCCGGCGCCGACGTCGCGTTCCACACGCACGCGTGCGACCACCGCTTCGTCGAAGGTGGTTGGGACGAACCCGGCCCCGTCGCCGTGTGGATCAGACTGAACACACCGGTGGTGCCAGGCGAGTCGCCGTCGGGAGTGCAACGCGTCGCCGCCGCGGCCGACTTCGGCAACGGGGTGAGCCATGGGCTCGATTTCGACCGGTTCGTGTTCATCAACCCCGACCTGACGATCCACCTGATCCGGCCGCCGGTCGGCGAATGGATCGGGATGCGCGCGGCGTCGTTCTACGGCGCCGACGACGGGCACACCAACGGCGCCGGCATGGCCGAGTCGGCGCTCTACGACGAGCGGGGGCGGTTGGGGCGCAGCGTGCAGAGCCTGTTCGTCGACCGACGCTGACGCGCGTCGTCCCCTCCGGGCGTCCGGTCGATACGACCGGACGGTACACAGCGGCGTGGCCGATACACAGCGGCGTGGCCGATACATACGACATGTCGTGGCGTCTGTATCGTTTGCTGTCCGAGACGTCATCGTGAGTTCGAGGGAGTACGACATGGCCGGCGCGCCGAGCAGTTCGATCAAGGCGGAGGCCGAGCGCTGGTTCGAGGAACACTGGAACCCCGATCTCACACTGGGCGAGTGGTGGCAGGCCCTCGCCGACTCGGGGTGGGGGCTTCCCACGTGGCCGGCGAACCGATTCGGGCGCGGTCTGTCGTCCGACGATGCGCGCTCGGCGCGGGCCGCCCGGGCCGCGGTCGGCGCGCTCGGCCCGCCCGGAGGCATCGGCGTGATGATGGCCGGCCCGACCATCATCGATCACGGCACCGACGAGCAGTGCCAACGGTTCCTGCCGAAGCTGGTCAGCGGCGAGGAGATCTGGTGCCAGCTGTTCTCCGAGCCCGGCGCCGGATCCGACCTGGCCGGCCTCCAGACTCGTGCCGAGCGCGACGGCGACGAGTGGATCGTGAACGGCCAGAAGGTGTGGACGTCAGGTGCCCAGTTCGCCAAGTGGGGCATCCTCATCGCCCGCACGAACACCGACGTGCCCAAGCACGAAGGCATCACCTACTTCGTCATCGACATGGAGCAGGACGGCATCGAGGTCCGGCCGCTCAAGGAGATGACCGGCGGAGCGACGTTCAACGAAGTGTTCATGACCGACGCGCGTGTGCCTCACGCCAACGTCATCGGCGACGTCGACCGGGGTTGGGCCGTCGCTGTCACGACGCTCGCCCACGAGCGCAACTCGCTGGGTGCGTCGTCGATGGGTGGCGCCGGCGGGGCCATGATCGGGCGCAACGCCCTCGATCGTCGCGTCGGTGACCTGGCGTCCGGGGGCGGCGGTAGCGAGATGGCGGCGATGGCGATGGCAACCGGCGGTGGGTCGGGCCTGATCAAGGGTCTCCCGGCGGCAGTCGGCCGCTCCGGTGACGCGGTGCTCCGCGACGAGGTGATGAAGATCTACTCGCTGATGGAGATCGCCAGGTACACGGGCTTGCGCGCGCAGGCGGCAGTCGAGGCCGGGCGTGGGCCGGGTCCGGAGGTGTCGACCGGCAAGCTGATGGCCTCCAAGATCGTCGCCGCGGTGCGCGAGACCGGGCTCGCAGCATTGGGCGCCGATGGCATGCTGATGGGCCCGTCCACACCGCTCGGTGGGATCATCCAACAGCTCGCGTTGTTCAGCCCGGCCATCTCGATCGCCGGCGGGAGCGACCAGATCCAGCGCAACATCATCGGCGAGCGGGTGCTCGGCCTGCCCCGTGAGCCGCGTGTCGACAAAGACGTCCCGTTCAAGGAGTTGGCGGTCGGAACGCAGCGCTGAGCCGAGCGGCGCTGCTCGTCCGCCCAGCGCATCCACTCAGGCCCTATGGGTGGGGCTGAGCCCGTTGCGCCAGATATGAGCGCCAGCCGCCGTAGCCGGTGATGTCGTCGGCGCCGTCGAGGCCCACCGGCTCGCACACGAAGCCACTCACCCACGTCCCGTCGGCCAGCTCGAGTTTCCCGATGGCCAGCGGCGCGGGCACACCGGCGACGAACGAGCCGAACGTCTCGACGGGAATGTCCCAGACCTCGACCTCGATCGGGGCGCCGCCCGCGTCGCCGTGGCCGACCCGTGCGAGCCCGGGCTTGGCCGGCACGGCGCCGGTGAGCGCGACGAGGCGGTACCGGGGCGCCGTGGTCGTTCGGGCCGACAGCCGCGCCCCACGTGATACCAGTTGGTCGTTGAGCGGCTGGCCGCTCAGGTGCGCACCGACGACCGCCAGTGGCAGCGACGCCGGATCGTCGAGATCGGCCACCGCCCGGGCGGTGGGTTCGGCGCGGCCCTCGACGGCCCCGAGCGGACGATCGACCATCTGCTCGTAGTGGTGGGCGAGCGACAGCAGAAAGCGATCGCTGCAGGCCGGGGCGACGAGGGTGAACCCGACGGGGAAACCCGACGGCAGCATCCCACCTGGCACGGCGACCGCGCACAGGTCGAGCAGGTTGACGAACGTGGAGAACTGACCGAGGCGGGCGTTGGCGCCGATCGGGTCGGCGGCCACGTCGGCAAGGGTCGGCACCCCAGGCAGCGACGGCACCGCGATCGCGTCGACGTCGAGCCACACCCTCGCCGCAGTCAGTGCGAGCTCGCGGCGGCGGTACTCCGCGGCGAACACGGCTGCCGCGTCGAACCTTCGTGCGTCGAGGATGATGGCGCGCGTGGTCGGGTGGACCTCGTCGGGATGATCCTCGATGAACTGTCCGACCGCGGCGTATCGCTCGGCGATCCACGGACCACCGTAGAGAAGCTCACCGGCGGAGAGGAAGGCGTCGAGATCGACCCGGCGCAGCCCGATGCCGAGCACCGCCAGCTCCTCCAGTTGCCTGGCGAACGCGTCGGCGATGGCGGTGTCGCAACGCGCCAGCACCGAATCATCCGGTACGCCGACGACGACATCGGCGGGCGTCGCTGTCGGGCGCTGGCGTCGTAGGGCGAGCGGGCGGGCATAGATGTCACCCGGATCGGCGTGATCGAGCACACCGAGCACGATCGCCGCGTCGAGCGCGGTCAGGGTGAACACCGACACGCAATCGAGCGATCGACACGCCGGCAGGACACCGCTCGTGCTGACGAGGCCCTTCGTCGGCTTGCAGCCGAAGATGTTGCCGAGCGCGGCTGGAATCCGCCCGGACCCTGCGGTGTCGGTGCCGAGCGCGAACGGCGTCAGCCCCGTGGCCACTGCCACACCGGAGCCTGAGCTCGAACCGCCCGGCACGACCGTCGGATCGAACGGGTTGGTGGGCGTGCCGTACGGCGACCGTACGCCGACGAGTCCGGTCGCGAACTGGTCGAGGTTCGTCTTTCCGATCGCCAGCGCGCCGGCGTCGAACAGCCGCGTCACCGCGGTCGCCGATTCCTGCGCGGTCCGGGCGAATGCCGGGCAACCCGCGGTCGTCGTCATGCCGGCCACGTCGATGTTGTCCTTGACGGCGAACGGCACGCCGTACAGGGCCCCGCCGACGATGTGATCCGCCCGCTCGCGAACCGCGTCCGCGTCGATCTCGCCGATCCAGATGGCAGGGTCCTCGTGGGCCTTGATCCGCGCGAGCGTGGCCTCGGCCACCTCCGACGGCAGCAGCTCGCCGTCGCGGTATGCGTCGAGCAGGCCCGCGACCGTGCTCGGAATGGGGTCGCGCATCACGCGCCGAGCGACGCGAGGAGCGCTTCGGAAGAGGCAACGGCGCCGAACACCCCACCTTGCATGGTCACCATCTTCAACGCGGCCAGGTAGTTCCCCGGGTCGGTCGCGCCCGTGCAGTCGCTCAGCAGCAGGCACTCGTAGCCGCGATCGTTGGCCTCGCGCATCGTCGTGTGGACGCAGACGTCGGTGGTGATACCGGTGAGGATGATGTGCGTGATGCCGGCGGTGCGCAAGACGAGGTCGAGCTGCGTCGCGTAGAAGGCGCCCTTGCCGGGCTTGTCGATGATCGGCTCGCCGGGCAGCGGCGCCACCTCGGGCACGATCTCCCAGCCGGGCTGACCGCGTACCAGGATCCGCCCGCACGGCCCCGGGTCGCCGATGCCGGCGCCGATGCGTTGCGAACGCCAGAGCTTGTTCGGCGGCAGGTCCGACAGGTCGGGCTCGTGGCCCTCGCGTGTGTGGATGACCGTCATGTCGACCGCGCGAGCCGCGCCGAGAACCCGCGCCGTCGGGCCGAGACCGGCGCGGGTCAGGTTCAGGTCGTAGCCCATCGCGTCGACGTATCCACCCGGGCCGCAGAAGTCGGTCTGCCAGTCGATGTTGACCAGCGCGGTGCGCCGCGGATCGATGGCCCCGTCGTAGGGCCACGTGTAGGGGTCGGCCTCGATCGCCGGGTAGACGGTCGTGGCGTCGGGTGTCGTCGTAGATGTGGTCATCGTGTTCCTCCTGAGAATGGGTTTTCGCCGAGCGCGGCGAGGACGTGATCGCTGGTACCGACGGCGCCGAAGATGCCCCCGGACATCTCGACCATCGACGTCGCGTACGGCACGGCGTCGGGATCGTGCGACGCACAGGCGTCGATGACCAGCAGGCACTCGTACCCGCGGTCGTTGGCGCTACGCATGGTGGAGTGCACCGTGGTCTCGAGGCCGAGCCCCACGAGCAGCAGCAGGTCGCGTCGTGCGCGGCGCAGGACCGTGTCGAGCGGACCGCCGAAGAAGCCGTCGATCCCGGCGGCGCCGATGACCCGGGCACCCTGGAGGGCCGGCGGCGCGCCGTCGGTGCGTGACGGCGTCGGCCCATTGACGCAGGCACGCGGTTCGTGGTCGACGACGACGACGTGGTCGAGCGCTGCGGCCAATCGATTGATCGGAGCGACGACCTGCTCGGGTCGGACGCAGCGCTGCCACCAGGTCGTGTTCCACCCCACCACGACCAGTGCCAATCGTGATCGCGCGAGCCCGACGTCGTAGGGCCACGGGTACGGAGTGGTCCCGGCGACGAGGCCGGTGCCCATACCGTGATCGGTCGCGGGCTGATCGGTCGCGGGCTGATCGGTCGCGGGCTGATCGGTCGCGGTCATGTGTTGCCCCGGATGAACTCGGCGTAGGCCTCGGGCGCCTCGACCTGGGGAAGATGACCGACGCCCGGGATGACGACGACGCGCCCGTGGAGCAGTGCCGCTGTGAGCGCGGCGGCCTCGTGGCGCATTGCCGGCGATCGTTCGCCGACCGTGATGACGACGTCGACGGCCCCGTCGTCGGGCGCCGGGCCGGCCTCGAAGGCGGCGAAGCGTGGCGCCTCGGCCCCGATGACATCGGCCCTGGTGGCGACGGCCGCCCGCCCGTGGATCCCGAGCGCTTCCCAGCCGTGTTCACCGGCGAGCCCACGGATGAACTCCACGGCCCGGTCGCGGCTCGTGACGGGGCCGTCCCGACCCGTCACGAGCCGCTCGGCCGAGGCCTGCACCACGCCATGCAGCGCACCGGCCGCCGGGCCGATCAGCGGCTCGTGCAGCACCGCGGCGATGATCGCCGCCGGCCGCCTCGTCGCCGCGATGACCCCGAGCGTCGCTCCTCCACTCACCCCTGCCCAGACGGCCTCGTGCTCCTCACGAGCCGCGAGCGCCGCGGCCACGCGATCGACCTGCTCGTCGAGCTCCATGGTGCGTCCGTGCTCGCCATAGCCAGGACGGACGACACCGTGGACCCGCCGGTTGGCTGCGGCGAGTGCCGCAACGGTCCGGGTGAAGGACTCCGGACCGAGCCCGACGCCGTGCACGAGCACGATCGCCGGGCCCGTGCCGGGGGTGGTGGAGATGAGCATGGATGTCCGTGCCGTCGACGAGTGGTCCGTCGACGATCAGTCCGTCGAGCCGACCACGCCCTTGACGAAGAAGTCCATCTGCTCGATCTCGGCATAGGTCGGCTGCTCGCCCTCGGCCCATACGACGGTGTCGTCCTGGTTCGTGACCGGGCCCGCGAACGGCGAGCCTCCGGCAACGAACGACGCCTTCGCCGCGTCGATCAAGGCGATGGTGTCCTCTGTGACCATCGGACCGAAGGGGGACTGGATGAACGGGTTGTCGCCGGTCTGCAATCCGACCCGGAAGTCGCCGTTGTACTCGCTGTCGGCAAACTTTCCGTCGACCACCGTCTGCACGATGTCGGTGTACAGCGCCCCCCAGTCCCACTCCGAGCCGGTGATCCAGCCGTTCGGCGCCAGTTCGGAGGCGTCCGCGTGGTAGCCGACGGTGTAGACGCCGGCGGCCTCCGCCGCTTCGACGATCGTCTTGGTGCAGTCCTGGTGCTGCGTCAGGACGTCGGCGCCCTCGTCGATGAGGGTCTGGGCGGCCTGGGCCTGTAGCGCCGGGTCGCACCAGCTTCCCGTCGAGATCGCGATCGTCTCGATGTCAGGGTTCACCGACTGGGCCCCGAGCGTGAACGCGTTGATGTTCGCCAGCGTCTGTGGGATCGGGAAGGCGTAGACGTAGCCGAGTTTGCCCGTCTCGCTGACCGAGCCGGCGGCGATGCCGGCGGTGTAGACAGGTTCGTACACGGTGCCGAAGTAGGTACCGAGGTTGTCGAGCGGCGGGTCCGGTTCGAGGCCGCCCTGGTGGACGAAGACGACGTCCGGGTTCCCGGCTGCGAGATTGGCGGCGAACTCGAGGTGCCCGTAGCTCGTGGCGAAGATGAGGTCTGCGCCGTCGTCGATCATGCCCTGCATCACGGCTTCGGCTTCGGCGGTCTCCGGCACGTTCTCCGCTTGGAGCACCTCGAGATCGGGGAAGGATTCCTGCATCGCGAGGCTGCCCTCGTAGGCCGCCTGGTTGTAGCCGAAGTCGTCCTTCGGGCCGACGTAGATGAATCCGACGGTGTCGACCGCGCCGGTCGCGGCCCCGGTTCCGTCGGCGGTGCCTCCGGGCGCTTCGGTGCCCGCCGGCGTGCTGTCGCCCACCGCGGTGTCGGTCGACGCGGTGTCAGTCGACGCGGTGTCAGTCGACGCGGTGTCGCTGCTCGTGTCGTCGTCGGAGCCGCACGCTGCGGCCACCATGGCCAGCGCGAGGAGTCCTGGCAGCAGTGCCGCTCGGGTACGTCGGGTGATCATGATTCCTCCATGGGGTTGGGTTCGGCAGGGTTCTGCGCTGGTTTGGGTGAGAGGGCCCGGGTGAGAGGGCCCGGGTGAGAGGGCCCGGGTGAGAGGGCCCGGATCAGAAGACCTGGCTGAGCGACTCCGGGCTCTCGTTCGCCCGTCGGCGACTGAGTAGCGCGAGGATGACGATCACCGTCAGGTAGGGGACGGCTTGGAGCAGGTACTGGGAGATGTCCGTTCCGCGGGCTTGGAGCTGCAGCTGCAACGCGATGGCGCCACTGAACAGGTAAGCGCCGATGATCGCCTTGAGTGGGTTCCACGCGGCGAAGATCACGAGCGAGACGGCGACGAAACCTCGGCCGACGGTCATGTCCTCGGACCAGTTGCGGGTGAACGCCGTCGAGAGCTGCGCTCCGCCGAGCCCGGCCATTGCACCGCCGATGACGGTGGCGATGTATCGGATCCTGGTGGCGGACATGCCGTAGGCGACGAGCACTTCCGGGCGTTCTCCGGCTGCTCGCACCATGAGCCCGAACCGGGTACGGAACAGCACCCACCAGGCAATCGGGCCCGACAGGATCGCCAGGTAGGTCAACGGGTCGTGGTCGAACAGCACGGGGCCGACGAACGGCAGGTCCGCGAGCCCGGGGATCGGCACGGCGGCGAATGCGTTGACGCCCTGGCCGACGTAGTCCTGGCCGAACAGCGCGGTGAGCCCGAGGCCGAGGAAGGTGATCACCAAGCCGGAGGCGATCTGATTGGCGTGGCGGGTCAGCACCATGAACGCGTGGACGAAGGCGAGTGCGGCGCCCGCTGCGGCGCCGGCGAGCGCGCCGAGCCAGACGCTCCCGCTCTCGATCCCGACGATGTAGGCCACGAGCGCGCCGGCGAGCATCGAGCCCTCGGTACCGAGGTTGATCACCCCGGACCGCTGCGTGAACGTCTCCCCGACGACGGGGAAGAGGATCGAGGTGCCGCCACTGACGGCGCCGGTGAGGACCTGTTCGAGCATCAGACTTCCTTCTTCTGGGCGAACCCGAGGACGGCGAGCAACACCAGCGCCATCAGCACGTTGACTGCGGCTCCCGAGAGGCCGGCGCTGATTTTCAGACCGAAGCCGCCGACGGCGATGGCGCCGAGCGCGAGCGACGAGACCATCGCCTTGAGTGGGTCGTGGCGGGCCAGCCACGACGCGAGGAAGGCGATGTACCCGTAGCCGGCGAGCATCTCCGGTCGCAGCCTGGCCTCGACACCGCTCAACTCGACCATGCCCGCGAGCCCGGCGAGCGCCCCGCCGACGAGCATCGCGACGACGGCCAGATCGCTGACCTTGAACCCGGCGCGCCGCGCCGCTTCCGGGTTGCCGCCGAGCACGCTCAGGCGGAAGCCCCAGGTGGTCGAGCGAAGGACCAACCAGACCACCAACGCGGCGACGACCGCAACGAGGATCCCCGCATGAACGCGATCACCCCACATGATCGGCAGGCGGCTGCGAGCATCGAGTTCTTCGGAGTACGCCTGGCCGAGCGACGCGGGATCCTTCCACCGCTCGAACACGAGCCACGTCAGCACCAGCCCCGCGACGTAGTTGAGCAGCAGCGACGTGATCGCTTCGTTCGCGCCTGTCGTCAGCCGCAGGAAGGCAGGGATGGCCGCCCATGCCGCGCCGGCGGCCATGCCCGCGAGGGCGATCAACACGAGGGCGATGGGTTGTGGCACGGCGCCGTCGAGGGCGAACGACATCCCGGTCGCGCCGATCGCGCCGAGGGTCATCTGGCCCTGACCGCCGATGTTGAACAACCCGGCGCGGGCCGGAACGACGACGGCCAACGCACCGAGCAGGAGCGGCGCGGCGCGTACCAGTGTCTCGCCGAGCCCCGTCGAATCACCGAACGCGGAGTCCCACATCGCCCGCAACGCGTCGACCGGATCCGCTCCACGCGCCGCGAGGAACGCGGCGTAGATCAGCACCGCGGCGCCGAGCGACACGGTCCAGCGCGCGATGCCCTTCGCCCACCGACCGCCGTCGTGCCCGCTCGACCGGCCGCCGCCAGGGAGCGCCGGCACCGTCTCCGAAGGTCGGCCGTCCCCTGAGACGACGTGTTGCAGCACGGCGACGGTGTCGCCGTCGACCGCGCTGTCGGAGTCCGGGACAGCGCTCACGCTGCAGACTCCACACCGTGATCGACGGCGCCCTCGAGCATGAGTTTGCCGATCTGCTGGCGGTCTGCGCCGTGGGCCTCGACGATTCCTGCCACCTGTCCGTCGTGGAGCACCACGATCCTGTCGGCCACGAGCAGCAGCTCGTCGAGATCCTCTGACACCATGAGCACACCGGCTCCCGCGGCTCGGCGTTCGAGCAACAACTGCTGCGTCTCACGCACCGATGCGATGTCGAGCCCACGGCTCGGATACGCAGCCACGAGCAGCGTGACGTCATCGGCTGTGAAGGCTCGGGTGAGCATGACGCGCTGTACGTTGCCGCCCGAGAGCGCGTCGACTCGACGATCGAGGTCGGCCATCGAGAGCCGCTGGGCGACCGGATCGTTCGCGTACGCTTGGCGCACCCGGGCCCAGTCCACGCCGAGACCACGCTTCGGCAAGGCACGACCATCGAGGACGAGATGTTGCAGCACGGACAAGCCGGGAATGACCGCGTCGGCAACGGGATCCTCCGGAACGTCCACGGCGCCTGCTCTCCAAGCGATCTCCGGTCGGGCACGGCCGATGTCCTCACCCGCGATGTGGACCTCACCGGTCACGAGTGGGCGAAGGCCGAGTACCGCTTCGAGCAGCTCGGTCTGGCCGTTGCCCGAGACACCGGCGACACCCATGATCTCGCCAGAGCGCACCTCGAACGTCGCATCCCGGACCGCCATTCGTCCATCGGTGCTGCGAACGGACACCCCGTTGACGACCAACGCGGAGAGCATCCCGCGTTTCCCGCGTTCAGCCGGAAGGGGTGGGACGCTCTTGCCGACCATCCGTTCCACGAGTTCGTGGTCGGTCAGCGTCGATGGGTCGTCACCTCCGACCACGACCCGCCCGCCACGCAGCACCGTCACCCGGTCGGCGACGGCGCGGGTCTCGCGTAGTTTGTGCGTGATGATGGCAACGGCGAGGCCGTCGACGCGAAGTCGATGGATGACGTCCAGCAGTGCGTCCACCTCCTGCGGCGCGAGCGCGCTGGTCGGCTCGTCGAGGATCACGATCCGTGATTCGGCGACGAGGACACGGACGAGTTCGACGATCTGGCGCTGTGAAAGCGTGAGGTTCCGAACGAGAGCATCAGGGTCGACGCGAAGTCCGAGGCGCTCGGCCGCCTCGGTGACCCGGGCCCGTGCGGCGCCAGGACGAAGCCTTCCCGCCCCGGTGGACAACTCGATGTTCTCCAGGACCGTGAATGCGGGGACCAGCCGAAGGTCCTGGAACACCATCCCGATGCCGTATCGGCGGGCGTCGACGGGTGAGGCGATCCTGACCTTCTCGCCGTCGATGCGGATCTCGCCCTCGTCGGGGTGGTTGATGCCGTAGAGCACCTTCATCAACGTGCTCTTGCCGGCGCCGTTCTCGCCGAGCAGGGCGTGCACCTCACCCGCGTGCAGGTCGAGGTCGACGCGATCGTTGGCCACGAGCGTCCCGAAGCGCTGGGTGATGCCACGCGCGCTGAGCAGCGGGAGGGCGTGAGGGGGCTGTTCACCCATCGTGTGCACCCGTTCGTCCGGCCAGCATGCGCACGATCGCCGTGAGGGCGCGCTGGGAGGCCACCCGGGCCGACTCGTCGATGTGCGCCTCCAGGCGGGCCACCGTGAGTTCGACTGTGCCATCGAGGAGCCCGTCGAGGATGCCGAGGTGTTCCTCGACCGTGGCCCGGATCCGCTCCTCGGTGAGGAAGTCGTGGACACGCACCACGCGGATCCGTTCGTTGACCGATGCCAGCATCTCCGCCAACGCGCCGTTCCCGCTGGTCAGTGCGAGGCGGATGTGGAAGTCCTCGTCGAGCAGCACGAATTCGGGATCCGCGTGTTCGGCCGGGTCGTCTTCGAGTGCGACCCAGTCGCGTCGCAGATCGAGCAGTGCCGAGCGATCGTGCGCCGTGGTGGCAGTGCCGCCGCCGCGGCCGTGACCGTCACCGAGACCGTCACCGATCGTGCGTCGGACGGCGGTGATCTCCAGCGCCTTGCGCACCTCGTACAGCTCGCCGATCCGGTCCATGTCGGGGAACGCCGGTTCGAAACCGCCCTCCGGGTGCCGCTGCACATGGCCCTCGGCGTGCAGGCGGGCGAGCGCCTCGCGGACCGGCGTGCGCGACACGCCGAGCAGCGCGGCGAGGCGCTCTTCGCCGAGGCGATGGCCGAACGGGAACTCTCCGAGCAGGAGGCGGCGCTTCAGGCTCTGGTGCGCGGCTTGACCGCGAGAGGGCGCAGATGCCGCGTCCGCATCCCGGCCTGTATCCAACGTTGTGCCCAGTGCTGTGCCCAGTGCTGTGCCCAGTGCTGTGCCCGATGGTGTATCCATGCCGTGGCAACGTACGCAGACGGAGTTTCCGCGGAATGTCCTGTTTGTGAACAGGGCGAGTCGTATCTCTCATCCGACCCCGTGGGCCGACGTTCATGCACTCGGTGTCGACGCGTCGGGCCGTATCGCGGCGACGAGTCGAAGGGCGGCAGGGCGATCCGTTGCGACGACGAGGATCATCGCCGTGTCGTCGGCGATCGGTAACCAGGCGGCCTGTCCGTCGGCGCCGAGCATGGTGACGGGCTCGCCGGCATCGGGGCCGACCACGACGCCGGACAGCGCGTGGTGCGCGCCGGCAACACCGACCACGCTCCCCGCACCTGGTTCGTGTGGGCCGAACCGTTCGGTGTGATGCACCAGCGGCCGGCCCTCGCGCTCGACTCGCAGCTCGATTTCGAGTGTCCCGCAGGCCTGTCCCGATCGCCCGAGCGACACCTCCTCGACCACGGTGCACCACGCGTCGCCGGCCAGATGGACGCGGGTCGACGATCGGTGATCTGAGCCGACGATCGACACGACCGGTTCCGGCCACCAGCACAACCGGGCGGCAGGCCCGACGTGAATGGTCGCGCGCGTGCTCGACAGTTCGCCGTGTGGGCCGGGCCACAGCGATGTGGCGGCGACGCTGCCGATCGATCCGCGGGCGCCGGCGCCGAGCAGCACGTCGAATTCGAGTTCGTCACCGCCCACCGGCCCGGCGGCGCCGGCGACCATGAGGACACGGCCGTTCGAGCGCCGGACGGCGATCGGCGGTTCCGAACGTGCGTCGACCAGGACATCGCGTCCATCACGCCGGGCGATCTCGACACGCGCCGATGCCTTCATCGTGCGAGTGTCATCGTGCGAGTGTCATCGTGCGAGTGTCATCGTGCGAGTGTCATCGTGCGAGTGTCATCGTGCGAGTCTCGCCGTGCGACTTCACAGCGTCAGGTGACAGCCGATGAGGACGGGCTCGTTGCGCGCCAGGCGGACAGCTCGTCGCGAATCCACGAAGCGATCACCGCTGCGCCGTCGGCGTCGACGAGCGATGTCGGCACGACCGCTCGACCCGATCGGCGTTCGGATGCATCGGAGAGCATGCGCTCGACGTCGGCGCCGACGTGCGGGGCGAGGTCGATCTTGTTGATCACCAACACGTCAGCCATCGCGATCCCGGGGCCGCCCTTGCGTGGGACATCGTCGCCGCCGGCCGTGTCGAGCACGAAGATCTGCGCGTCGACCAACCCCGTGCTGAACACCGCGGTCAGATTGTCACCGCCTGATTCCAGGAGGGTGACGTCGACCTCGCTGCCGGCATCGCGAAGCCGTGCTTCCAGCGATTCGATCGCGTCGAGGTTCGCCGCGATGTCGTCGCGGATCGCTGTGTGCGGGCAACAGCCGGTCTCGACCGCCACGATCCGCTCGACCGGCAACACCCCGGCGCGTCGCAGCGCCTGGGCGTCCTCGGTGGTGAAGATGTCGTTGGTGACGACGGCGAGCGACAGCTCGTCACGCAGCAGACGACACAGCGCGCCCACGAGCGTGGTCTTGCCGCTGCCGACCGGCCCGCCGATCCCGATCCGCAACGGGCGAACGCCGGCGCCGGGTTGCTGCGGGTGCTCGTGGCCGCCATGCGTGTGTTCGTGTTCGTGTTCGTGCGTTGATCCCATGTTGTTGCTCCTGTCGTCAGGCGACGAACATTCGTGCGTCCCATGCACCGTGATCCTGCGCCAGGATCTCGGTGAGCGCACCACCGATCGAGGGAAGATCCGCCGGCCGTGCTCGCGCCCAGGTGTCGGCAGCAGCCGCCAGCGCGTCGATCGTCGCCATCGTGCCGACCTGCGCGGCGAGCACGGCGATGGGGTCGAGCGCGAGCAGGCGGACACCCGACGACGTCACTGCCGCTGCCAGGTGGTGGAGCGCGAGCAGTGCCGCGTCGACGGGTGTTGCGCCCGCTTCGCCGACGGCGACACCCAGCACCAGCGGCTGGTGGGGCCCGCCGGCCGCTCGCGCCAGATGATCGAGACGAGGGCCGGGCCACGCCGCGCGCGCCGCTCGCAGGGTCTGGCGGCCGAGACGGTGGCTCACCTCGCGCAGGCGCGGCGACGGCAGTCGCGCCTCCAGTTCGGCGCCGAGCCGATCGAGGCGCGTGACGTCGGCCCTGCAGGCCGCCGCGGCGAAGGCTGCGTCGACCACACCGGTCGTGGCGAGCCGGCCGCGAAGGTACCGTGCGAGTGTCGCCACGTCTCGCACGTCGCCGAATCTGACGGCTGCCTCCACGCCGGCCGACTGGGCATGGCCACCGGATGGGAAGCGACCGTCGGCGAGCAGGAGGACGGCGGCGATGCCGCTGCCGCCGGTCGTGCGTGTGCCGCCGGCGGTTGTGCTGGTCGTGGTTGTGCTGGTCATCGATCACTCAGAACAGGAAGTAGCGCTGCGCCATCGGCAGCTCGACGGCTGGTGCCGCGGTGACGAGTTCGCCGTCGATGGTGACGGCGAATGTGTCGGGAGTGACGGTGATGTCGGGTGTCGCCGAATTCTCGGGCATGTCGGCCTTGCCGCGACGGCGGGTGTCAGCGACGGCCACAAGCCGACGGCGCACTGCCAAGCGCTCCGCGAGCCCGTCGTCGAGCGCCGCCTGGGCCACCCACGCCACCGACAGCCCCGGCGCCACGCCCGGTGCGGCGCCGAACATCGGGCGGGGGAGCACCGGCTGCGGGGTCGGGATCGATGCGTTGGCGTCGCCCATCGCTCCCCACGCCACCATCCCGCCTTTCAGCACCGCGTGCGGCCGCACGCCGAAGAACGCCGGATCCCACAACACCAGATCGGCCAACTTGCCGACCTCGATCGAACCCACCTCACGCTCCAGGCCGTTGGCAATGGCCGGGCAGATCGTGTACTTCGCCACGTACCGTCGGGCCCGGTGATTGTCCGCCACGCTGTCGCCGGGGAGCGAACCGCGGCGTGCCTTCATCACGTGGGCGGTCTGCCACGTCCGGATGACGACCTCACCGATGCGCCCCATCGCCTGGGAGTCCGAGCCGATCATCGAGATCGCTCCGATGTCGTGGAGGATGTCCTCGGCGGCGATCGTCGATGGGCGGATCCGACTCTCGGCAAATGCCAGGTCTTCGACCACTGCGGGGTTCAGGTGGTGACACACCATCAACATGTCGAGGTGCTCGTCGACGGTGTTCACCGTGTGCGGGCGCGTCGGGTTGGTGGATGACGGCAGCACGTTGCCGTGCGCGGCAACGGTGATGATGTCGGGCGCGTGGCCGCCACCGGCGCCTTCGGTGTGGTACGCGTGGATCGACCGGCCGCCGATCGCGGCGAGCGTCGAGTCGACGTAGCCCGCCTCGTTGAGGGTGTCGGTGTGGATCGCCACCTGCACGCCGGACTCGTCGGCGACGCTCAAGCAGGCGTCGATCGCCGCCGGTGTGGTCCCCCAGTCCTCGTGGAGCTTGAAGCCCGCAGCCCCCGCGCGCAACTGTTCCCACAGCGCCTCGTGGCTCACCGTGTTGCCCTTGCCGAGCAGCGCCACGTTCAGCGGCCAGTGATCGAGTGCCTCGAGCATGCGGCCGAGATGCCAGGCCCCCGGCGTGACGGTGGTGGCCTTGGAACCTTCTGCAGGCCCGGTGCCGCCGCCGACGATGGTGGTGATTCCCGCGCCGAGCGCCTCGTCCAACAGTTGCGGACAGATGAGGTGGACATGACAATCGATCGCCCCAGCGGTGAGGATGCGACCGTTACCTGCCATCACCTCAGTCGACGGCCCGATCACGAGCGCCGGGTGGACATCGTCCATCACGTCGGGATTCCCGGCCTTGCCGATACCGACGATGCGGCCGTCACGGACCCCGACATCGGCTTTCACGACACCCCAGTGATCGAGGATCACGGCGCCGGTGATCACGAGATCGGGGGCACCCCCGGCGCGGGTGGCGATCGACTGGCCCATCGACTCGCGGATCACCTTGCCGCCGCCGAATACCACCTCGTCGCCGCCGACGCAGTGGTCCTCGGTGACTTCGATCCACAGGTTGGTGTCGGCGAGGCGGATCCGATCGCCCGCCGTCGGGCCGTACAACGCCCGATACCGGTCCCGTGTGATCCAGCTCACGTCATGCCCCCGGTTCCAGCGTCGGGTGTGTGCGGATCGAGCGGCCCGGCGACCTGGCCGCGCAGGCCCGGCACGACACGCCTTCCGACGAACGGCACGAGGTCGACGTCGATGACGATGCCGGGTTCGAACCGCACCGCAGTGCCCGCGGGTACGTCGAGACGATGACCGCGTGCCGCCGAACGTTCGAACGACAGCGCCGGGTTGGACTCCGCGAAGTGGTAGTGCGAGCCGACCTGCACGGGCCGGTCGCCCGTGTTCTCCACGCGCAGCGTGAGCACCGGTCGCCCGGCGTTGATCTCCACCGGGTCGTCGGGCCCGGCGATCCCGCCCGGCGCCATTCGCCGTCCTGGCGTGTCTCCTGCCGGATGTCCTGGCGTATGTCCGGAGGGATGTTCCGCTGTTGGTCCGGCTGTTGGTCCGGCTGTTGGTCCGGCTGTTGGTCCCGCTGTTGGTCCGGCTGTTGGTTCCGCCGTTGGTCCCGCCGTTGGTCCCGCCGTTGGTCCCGCCGTTGGTCCCGCCGTTGGTCCCGCCGAATCAGTGCTCTTGGCGTTCACGGGATTGGCTCGTGCAGCGTGACGAGCTTGGTGCCGTCGGGGAACGTCGCTTCCACCTGCACCTCGGGGAGCATCTCGGGCACGCCGTCCATCACATCGCCGCGCGATAGTACGTGACGGCCGGCCTGCATCAGGTCGGCGACGCTGCGCCCGTCGCGGGCCGCCTCGAGCACCCAGTCGGTCAGGATCGCCACCGCCTCGGGGTGGTTGAGGCGCAACCCGCGCTCGTGGCGACCGCGCGCCACATCGGCCGCGACATGTACGAGCAGCCGTTCTTGTTCGTGAGGTGTGATGCGCACGTGACTCCCGTTCCTGCCATCGTTTGCGTCGGGATGTTGGTGAGACGGGTCGCCAGAATCCCGACGCAAACGGAGATCGACGGCCGATTCGTCATCGCCCGACGACCGATGCGATCGACGGCCGATTCGTCATCGCCCGACGACCGATGCGATCGAGGACGCCTCGTCCCGGGGCCCGGTCTTCAGCCCTGGGCGCTTGTCAGGGTCGAGGTATCGCCGCAAGCACGAGCCGGGCGTGGTCGTCGGACGCTGCACGGTCCGACCATAGGATCACCATGTTTCCGGGTGGTTTCCGCGATGTCACAACCCGTCACCGCAACCGAACATCCCCGCCTGCGATGAGTTCGACCGCGACCTGCCCGCGCGCGAACTCATCGCAACCCGTGAGAACGCCCGGAGCGACGGCGGGGTCGTGGTCAGCGGCGACGGCGGGCGGAAGTCGACAGCGCCGGTGGGTCCCAGCCGACGTCGGCGGGGTTCAGGTCGGTGCCCGGTGCCACGACGTCGTCGATCGCGTCGAGCACATCGGACCCGAGGACGACGTCGAGGCCGCCGAGGAGGTCGTCGAGCTGTGCCTCGGTGCGGGGGCCGATCAACGCGGCGGTGACCGCCGGATGCTCCGTCGCCCACGCCAGCGAGAGATGGGCCAACGTGAGGCCCGCATCGTCGGCGATCGTCGCCAGGCGTTCGACGGCGTCGAACTTCGCGGGGTTCCGACCATCGAAATGGTCCGGATTGGTGCTCGCACGCGAACCGATCGGCGCAGGGTCGTCCCGCCGGTACTTGCCGGTGAGCCAGCCACCGGACAGGGGGCTCCAGACGATCACCCCGATGTCGTGCGCCCGACAGGTGGGCAACACGTCACGCTCGATGCCCCGGCACATGATCGAGTAGGGCGGTTGCTCGGTGTGCGGGCCGGCCACGCCACGGCGATCGGCGGCCCAGCACGCCTCGACGATCTCGGCCGCCGGGAACGTCGAGGTGCCCCACGCGAGGATCTTGCCGGAGCGCACCAGATCGGTGAGGGTGTCGACGGTCTCGGTGATGTCGGTCGACGGGTCAGGGCGGTGCACCTGGTAGAGATCGATGCGATCGGTGCCCAGCCGTCGCAGGCTGTCCTCCACCGCACGAACGATCCACCGTCGCGAATTGCCGTGTCGGTTGGGGTCGTCGCCAGGTAGCAGGTCGCCGACCGGGTGGTGGAACTTGGTGGCCAGCACGACCTCGTCACGGCGACCGCGCAGCGCCTCGCCGACGATCTCTTCGTTCTCGCCGGCGCCATACACGTCGGCCGTGTCGACGAGGTTGATGCCCGCATCGAGTGCCCGCCCGATGATGCGGAGGCATTCGTCCCGGTCGCGGTTGCCCCATGCGCCGAGCACCATCGTTCCGAGCCCGAACCGGCTGACCTTCACGCCGGTGCGGCCGAGATCACGCATCGGAGGGCGCATCGGGATCATCGGGCGCACCGCGACCCGGGTCGCCTCCAGGCGATCCAGCTCGATTGTGCGTTCAGCGCCTCACGGGTGACGGGTTCGAACGTCACCGGCGTCGTTGCGACCTGGAGAGTCATCGGTCGGCAAAGCATAATCCCGATCGCGGTGTCGAGCCGCCACTCGGCACGATGGTCCGACCATTGGACCTGACCGCGCCGACCTTTGGTAGCGTCCAATTGCATGGGCTGCCCCGCAACGTCTCGCAGAGGGGTGCAGAAGCTCCTCCGATCCCGGACGGTTTCAACCAAGGTTTCAACCAATGGGTGATGCCGTCTACGGCCTGCGTCCGACGGCCCCGCGGTGGACACATGTCGCACTGCGGGTCCGTGACATCGAGGCATCGATCGCCTGGTACACCGAGTTCACACCACTCGAGGTGCTCGCTCGCAACCAGGACGAGTTCGGTTCCGGGGTGTGGCTGGCGCAGCCCGACTCGCCGGACAGCCCCTTCGTGCTTGTGCTCGCGCATTTCCTGCCCGCCACCGACCCGTACGCGGCGCATCCCCAGGAGGTGTTGACACCGTTCGCCCACCTCGGCATCGAACTGCCCACACGCGAAGCGATCGACGAGACCGCAGCACGCGGCCAGGCTGCCGGCTGTCTGGCGATGCCCCCGCGGCAGATGCCCCCGCCGGTCGGATACGTCTGCATGCTCGCCGACCCCGACGGCAACCGTGTCGAGTACTCCTACGATCAGGGCGTCTACGAGGCCGCGCAGGAGAAGTGGGGAAGGGGCGCCCGCTGACCGATCGGGTCACCAGGTGCACATGCCGCCGGTGACGTTCAATGCCTGCCCCGTGATGTACGCGGCATCGTCGGATGCGAGGTGGGCGACGGTGGCGGCAACGTCGTCGGGGGTGGCCAACCGACCGAGTGGGCTCTTGGCTTGCCATGACGCGATCTGGGCCGGATCGCGTGTGTCGGCACCGAGGTCGGTCAGCACGTAGCCCGGGCAGACGGCGTTCACGGTGATGTCGTGAGCGCCCAGTTCCATCGCGGCGATCCGGCTGAGTGCGACCAACGAGGCCTTCGACGCCGCATATGCCGACTCGCCGGGCGTCCCGAGCTTGGCGGCCATCGACGCCTGGTTCACGATCCGGCCGCCGCCGGCGCCGATCATGTGTGGGGCGACCGCCTGAATCGTCGTGACGCAGGCCCGCACGTTGATCTGCTGCACCGCATCCCACTCCGCGAGGGTGATCTCGAGCAGCGCTTTCTTCAGGAATCGACCGGCGTTGTTGACGAGCAACCAGCAGCCGCCGAGTTCGGCGATCACCTCCTCGAACGTTCGACGGGTGTCGGCTTCGTCGGCGAGGTCGACCGTCGCGTGGAGCCCACCGATGGAGTCGGCGACGATGCTCACATCGGGGGAGACGTCGAGCACCGCGACCCGTGCTCCCTCGGCCGCCAGCCGGTGCGCGATCGCCGCGCCGATTCCGCGGGCTCCACCGGTCACGATCGCCGGGCGCCCTTCCAGTCGTCGCATGCCAGTGTCGTAGCACAGCTTGCGGTCAATTGACATCCATGACCCACCGATGAGTTCGTCGCCGCACTGGTGCTGCGGGCATCATCGCCGGCATCGCCGACCTGGGAGCCGTTCGAAGCGACCTCGACGATCGGCAGGCAGTCGACATCCTGTGGACCCTCAACAGCCCGGAGCTGTACCGACTCCTGGTCCGTCGGTGCGGCTGGACGCCCGACGCGTACGAACAGTGGCTGGCGGTCACGATGACGAGTTCCCTGCTGGAACCGTTACCTCCACGAGGCGGGTAGGGGATCGCGGGTGGGTGATCGCGGGTGATCCGGGTGATGGTGCGAGCCAGGTGCGCCGGGTGACGCCCGGCGCCCTTTCACGTGGCCGCGACGACGGTCACCACAGCCGTGCGGCGGGTTGTGCGGCGAGTTCCGCTGATCGGATGGACGGCGAGTCCGCTCGACGCGAAATGTCCGATCGAGTATTGAGGCACGTCGACTGCGTCCTACACTGCCGCAATGAGCGATTGGAACACACAGATCATTGACGAATTTCGAACCAACGGAGGCAAGGTCGCCCAGTTCGGCGATGCGCCGTTGGTGATTCTGCACACGGTCGGCGCGAAGTCCGGTGAGTTGCGCGAGATCCCCCTGGTCGCGCTCGTGCAGGGCGACGAGATGACGGTCTTCGCCTCCAAGGCCGGAGGGCCCACGAATCCCGACTGGTACCACAACCTGAAGAAGACGCCCGAGATCACCGTCGAGATGGGCACCGAATCATTCACGGCGCACGTCACCGAGTTGCCCGAAACCGAGGGCCAGGCCAAGCTGCGCCGGCAGGCCGAACTGATGCCGAGTTTCGGCGAGTACATCACCTCGGCTGCACCCCGGGTGATCCCAGCGTTCTCCATCACCCGAGTCTGACCCGGCCGCCGCAGCACGGACCAGCCCCTGGCCTGCCCTGCCCTGGCCCAGCTCCGGCTCGGCTCGGCTCAGCTCATGACGGTGCGCAGTCGGCCGAGCTTGCCGATTTCGACGATCGTCTCGTCGCCGCGTGTCAGCCAGCGTGGCGGGTCGAACGCCATGCCCACACCCGATGGTGTGCCGGTGATGATCACGTCGCCGGGCTCGAGCGTGCATGCCTGCGAGATGAAGCTGATCAGCTCGGCAACCCCGAAGATCAGGTCCGACGTCGTCGAGTCCTGACGGAGTTCGCCGTTGACCCAGCAGCGGATCCCGAGTTGCTCGGGGTCGCCGACTTCATCGGGCGTGACGAGCCACGGGCCGAGCGGCAGGAATCCGTCGATCGCCTTGCCCCGCATCCACTGCGCCGTCTCGAACTGGAGGTCGCGGGCCGACAGGTCGTTGGCGCACGCGTACCCGGCCACGTACCCGAACGCGGGGTCGAGCGCGTCGTCGACCGCGACCCGCGAGCACCTTCGCCCGATGACGACGGCGAGCTCAGCTTCGTAGTCGGCGCGGGTCACGATCGGTGGAATGGGCACGGTCGTGTCGGGCCCGACGATCGAGTTGGCGAACTTCGGGAACAGGATCGGGACCTCGGGTACGGGCATCCCGCCCTCCTCGGCGTGGAGCCGGTAGTTCAGCCCGATGCACACGACCTTGCCGGGGCGTGGAGAGGGGGCGAGCAGTTCGACGGAGTTCAGCTCGATCGGTTCCCGGTCGTGCGGCGCGACGCCCGCGAAGTAGTCCTCGGCCGAGGGCCACGACACGACGACCTGGTCACCCTCGAGTCGGCCGAACCCGGCGCTGGTGTTGACGAGCTTCATTGATCTCCTTGTGTACTGGGACCACCTGCAGACCGGAACGACCTGCAGACCGGACTGCCTGCATACCGGGATATTGCTCGCAAACCGGGATTCACCGAAGTCGATCCGATCAGGTCCGACACCGCACCGTACTGTTCAGGGCGATGCTTCGAAACCTACGACGCCCACGCCGGGATGTCGATCGAGCCGACCCTCTCGTCACTGCCCTGCGAGCGGCGATCGGCGCCGACAAGGTGCGCGTCGATGCCGCGGAGCGGTCCCTGCTGAGCCGGGACGCGTCGGTCTTCCGCGGTGGCGTGGCCGGACCGGTCTGCTTTGCCGAGTCGACGGCGGATGTGCAGGCGATCATGCGTGTCGCCACCGACCACGGTCACGCTGTGGTGCCCCGCGGCGCCGGCACCGGGTTGGCCGGCGGTGCAATCCCCCTCGGCGCGCCGATCGTGATCTCACTGACCCGGATGAATCGGATCCTCGATGTCGACCTCGACAACCGCGTCGCCTGGGTCGAGCCGGGCGTGGTCAACCTCGACCTGACCAAACACCTCACCCCGCTCGGGTTCCACTTCGCCCCCGATCCGTCGAGCCAGCAGGTCTGCACCATCGGCGGCAACGTCGCGAACAACTCGGGCGGGCCACACTGCCTGGCCGATGGCGTGACGAACGCCCATGTGCGCGCCGTCGAAGTGGTCCTCCCGGACGGGCGGATCGCGATGCTCGGCGGGCTCGACGCCGAACCGCTCGGGCTCGACCTGCGCGGCGTGTTCATCGGCGGCGAAGGGACGCTGGGAGTGGCCACGCGCATCGCGGTCACCATCACCAAGAACCGTCCGGCGGTGCGCACGCTCTTGCTGTCGTTCGATCGCGTCCGAGATGCAGCGAACACGGTGAGCGCGGTGATCGCCGCGGGGATCGTTCCGGCCGCGATGGAGGTGATGGATCAGAAGATCACTCAGGCGGTCGAGAACTATGTCGGCGCCGGCTACCCGACCGACGCGGCAGCCGTACTGCTCGCCGAGGTCGATGGGCTGGAGGCCGGGGTCGACATCGACGCCCACATGATCGCGACGATCGGTCGTCAGCACGGCGCGACCGGGGTGCGCCTCGCGGCGAACGAGGACGAACGCCGGCTGCTGTGGAAGGGTCGCAAGACTGCCTTCGGAGCGATCGCCCAGATCGCTCCCGACTACTATCTTCACGACACCGTCGTTCCCCGCTCCAAGCTCGCCGAGGTACTCGAACAGATCTACGAGATCGCGGAACGTCACGAGCTCATCGTGATGAACGTGTTCCACGCCGGCGACGGCAATCTCCATCCGCTCCTCGTGTTCGACGGCCGTGAGCCGGGAATTCTCGATCGTGTGCACGCGGCCGGTGCGGAGATCATGACGGCCTCACTCGATGCGGGTGGCGTGCTGTCCGGCGAGCATGGCGTCGGTGTCGAGAAGCAGGAGTACATGTCGCGCATGTTCAGCGACGACGACCTCGATCATCAGGAAAGGCTCCGTCGGGCTTTCGACCCGGCGTGCCGCTCGAACCCCGGCAAGATCCTCCCGATGGGTCACAGCTGCGCCGACATCCAGGCGCTACGGAGTGTGCCGACCGGAGTGTGGGGATGACCGCGACGCTCGTCGACCATGATCGGGCGTTGCTCGAATTCGCCGACGAGGTCGGCGCCGACGGCCCGGTCGCGGTGCGTGGCGCCGGTACGCGGTGGGATCTGGGCGGAACCTCGACGCCGGGGACCAGGGTCGTGCAGGCGCCGACTGGGATCGTCTCCTACTCGCCCGAGGAGATGACGGTGCGCGTCCGCGCGGGCACGTCGGTGGCCGAACTGCACGCCGCACTCGCGGCACGTGGCCAGCGAACTCCGCTCGTCGAACGAGGTGGCACGGTGGGTGGAGCAGTGGCAGTGGCAGACCGACGTCTGCGTGTCGGGGCGGGGGACGCTGCGCTCGTCGCTGCTTCAGGTCCGTTACGTGTCGGCGCAGGGGCGGGTCGTGAACGGCGGTGGTTCCACGGTCAAGAACGTAGCATGACCGACA
>CAVPET010000029.1:0-10917 GCA_963703525.1 Ilumatobacteraceae bacterium
CTCGAGGACGTCTATCTCTCGCTCGCGGCCGCCGACGGGAGCGTCGCCGAGACGGACGGCGAATCGTGACGGACGCCACCTCCACCGGTGTGGTCGCTCCAACCGGAGCGGTCGCTCCCACCGGCGCCGTCACCTTCCCGCCCGCATGGAAACTGGCCGCCCGCCAGACGACCTACCAGCTCCGCTCGTTCTGGCGAACCCCGGTGGCGCTGTTCTTCACGATCGCGTTGCCTCTGGTGATCCTCGTGCTCGTCAATGCGTTGTTCGGCGACGAGATCATCCGCACGCCCGACGGGTCGTGGTCGCAGCGACAATTCTACACCGGCGGCATCGCGGCGTTCACGGCGGTCACCGCGACCTACACGAACCTCGCGAACATGGTGCCGATCCGCCGTGACGAAGGTGTGCTGAAGCGGTGGCGGGGCACGCCGCTGCCCACGTGGATCTACATCGCCGGGTTCATCCTCTCGGCGATCGTGATCGCACTGGTCGGCGTGATCCTGATGCTGACGGTGGGTGTCGTGGCCTATGACCTTCACCTCGATGCGGCGAAGCTGCCCACGGCGTTCCTCACGTTCCTGGTGGGCGTCGGGTCGTTCGCGGCGCTCGGGATGGCGTTGGCGTCGGTGGTCAAGTCGGCGAGTTCGGCCGGGGCAGCAGCCAATGCGACGATTCTGCCGCTGGCGTTCGTGTCGGGTGTGTTCATCCGCCTCGACGATCCCCCGCGCTGGGTGGAGATCGTCGGTGACATCTTCCCGCTCAAGCCGTTCGTCCAGGCGTTCCAGGACTGCTTCAACCCGACCCTTCCCGCTCCGGGCTTCGACTGGGCGGCGCTGGCGTTCGTCGCCGCCTGGGGTGCGGTGGGACTGGCCGTGGCGCGATGGAAGTTCAGCTGGGAGCCGAGCGGATCGGCGCCGCGGGGCCGCAGGTCGCGGCGAGCCGTCACCGTTTGAACTCGTTGCGGTGACGGTGTTGCAGTGACCGCGTTGCTGCGGCCCCCTGCGGTGACCGTACTGCAGTGACCGTGCTGCAGTGACCGTACTGCAGTGACCGTGCTGCAGTGACCGTGCTGCGGTGACCGTGCTGCAGTGACCGTGCTGCGGTGACCGTGCTGCGGTGACCGTGCTGCAGTGACCGTGCTGCAGTGACCTGGTTCCGGTGCGCGCGCCGGCTCAGGAGAACACGATGGTCTTGTGGCCGTACACGAGCACCCGGTGCTCGAGGTGGGCGCGGACCGCCCGGGCGAGCACGGTGGTCTCGAGGTCACGACCCTTGGCCGTCAAACGGCGCACGTCGTCGCGATGGCTGACGTGGACCGTGTCCTGTTCGATGATCGGCCCCTCGTCGAGGTCTGCGGTCGCATAGTGCGCGGTTGCGCCGATCAACTTGACGCCCCGTTCGTATGCCTGGCGGTAGGGGTTGGCGCCGACGAACGCCGGGAGGAACGAGTGGTGGATGTTGATCACCCGATCGGGGAAGCACCTGATCACGTCGGGGCTCAAGATCTGCATGTAACGCGCCAGGACGACGAGTTCGACTCCTTGCGAGGTGAGCACGTCGAGGAGCGCCGCTTCCTGGGCGACCCTCGTCGACGGTGTGACGGGAAGGTGCACGAAGCGGACACCGAGATGCTCACAGAAATCGGCATGGTCGAGGTGGTTGGAGACGACGACGCGCAGGTCCATCGGGAGCTCGCCACTGCGCCGGCGGGTCAGTAGGTCGTAGAGGCAGTGGGCCTGCTTGGACGCGAGCAGCGCGGTGGGCATCGGCGTGTCGGTCGAGCGCAGGCCGACGTGCATCCCGAACCGCTCGGCGACCGGCTGGAACTCCGCGCCGAACTCGGCCAGGGTCGGGCCCTGCAGATCGAACTCGATGCGCTGGAAGAACATGCGATCGTCGCCCGACCCCGTCCCGTCGACGTGTTGCTCGGCATGGATGATGTTGCCGTGGTTGGCCGAGATGAAGCCGGCCGTCGCGGCGACGATTCCTGGCTGGTCGGGGCAGGACAGGAGGAGCACGGCTGACATGACGTTGTTCTACCGCCGCAGCGCGAAGCACGCGACCGCACTCGCAGCCGCGGCGTTGAGCGAGTCGACGCCCGGCGCCATCGGAATGCGCACCGGCGTCGCGAGCGCAAGCAGTTCATCGCTCAGCCCGGCGCGCTCGGAACCGATCATGATCGCCACGCGGGCGCCTGCTCGGACCCGGTCGATCGGTACGGCGTCGGGATGTGGCGTCATCGCGTACAGCTCGACCCCGTCGAGGGCGCGCAGGTCGGCGGCCAGGTGCCTACTGCGGGCGTGGGGGAGTGCGAAGGCAGTGCCCATGGCGACCCGCAGCGACCGCCGGGCGAGCGGGTCGGCGCTGGTGTGGTCGAGGATCAATCCGTCCCATCCGAAGGCCGCGGCGTTGCGGACGATCGATCCGACGTTCGCCGGATTGTCGACGGCCTCCAGCACGACCAGTCGGCCCGCCGTGGCCGAGAGAGCGCTGATGGTCGGCCGCGCGGGCCGCTCGAACAGCGCAACGATGGCGTGCGGATAGCCGAGCCCGGTGACGACCCGCCGTACCTCGACTCCGCCGCCGTAGATGGGGCAGGGGAGGCGCCGGGCGATGTCGGGTACGCCGTCGGCGTCGACGAGCGCGGCAACCGGCACGCATCCGGCGGCCAATGCCCGCTCGATGACGAGGTCTCCCTCGGCGAAGAACAACCCGGCGCCGGCATCGTCGCGCTTGTCCGCGCGATTCGCCAGCCCGCGCTCGTGCAGCCGGAACTGCCCGAACCGCGGGTCGTGCGGATCCTCGATCCGTATCACCTCCACTTCGACCCGTCCGACGACCCTCCCCCGCCCCGGCTCCCTCCCCCGCGTCGGCTCCTCATCGTTTGCGTCGGGATTTGTGTGGGACGGTGCACGAAAATCCCGACGCAAACGTGGATTTCGGGGTCGGTCGTGGGGGCGGGGGTCAGCGGGTGGTGGCATCAGGGGGGAGGCATCAGCGGGTGGTGGCGTCAGTAGTGGTAGGGGTACGGGGACCAATCGGGGTCGCGCTTTTCGAGGAAGCTGTCCCGACCCTCCTGCGCCTCGTCGGTGCCGTAGGCGAGACGGGTGGCTTCACCGGCGAACACCTGCTGGCCGACCAGTCCATCGTCGATCAGGTTGAACGAAAACTTGAGCATGCGCTGCGCAGTGGGACTCTTCGCACAGATCTCCCGACCCCATTGCAGCGCGGTCGCCTCGAGCTCGGCGTGGGGGACGGAGGCGTTCACCATGCCCATCCTGTGCGCATGTCGTCTGCGGTGTACTCGCGGCCGAGGAAGAAGATCTCACGGGCGAACTTCTGGCCGACTTGGCGGGCGAGGTAGGCCGAGCCGTAGCCGCCGTCGAAACTCGCCACGTCGGCGTCGGTCTGCTTGAACCGGGCGTGCTCGGTCGCTCGCCAGCGTCAGGTCGCACACGACGTGGAGCGAGTGCCCGCCACCCGCCGCCCAGCCGGGCACGACGCAGATGACGACTTTGGGCATGAAGCGGATCAGGCGTTGCACTTCGAGGATGTGGAGCCGACCTGCCCTGCCGGCGTCGATGCTCGCCGACGTGGTGCCCAACGCACCGGTGCCACCGCCGTCGCCACCGTCGTCGGCGCGTGCGTACTTGTAGCCGTCCTTGCCGCGGATGCGCTGGTCGCCGCCCGAGCAGAAGGCCCACCCGCCGTCTTTCGGCGATGGGCCGTTGCCGGTGAGCAGCACACAGCCGACGTCGGTCGACATGCGGGCGTGATCGAGCGCGGTGTACAGCTCGTCGACGGTGTGGGGGCGGAAGGCGTTGCGTACCTCCGGCCGGTCGAACGCGATGCGGACAACTGCGGCATCCACGGCGCGGTGATACGTGATGTCGCTGAAGTCGAACCCGGGCACGGCGTTCCACGCATCGGGATCGAAGATCTCCGACACCGTCGTCGGGTGGTCGGGCATCGGCTCATCGTTCGGCATCCGCCCATGTTGGCCCATCCGGTACGTTGCGCCCATGCCGCACGCCGATATCGACGCTCAACGCAGTGCTGGTCCAGCTCGTGACTCGGCCGCCAGGTCGTTGCGCCCGTGACGAGCCTGCGGATCTTCGGTGTCGTCGGGCTCCCCGAGATCGAACCGGGAGACGACCTCGCCGAGCTGATCATGACCGTCGCGATCGGACATGGCGCCTCCCTGGAGGATGGCGACGTCGTGGTCGTCACCTCGAAGATCGTCTCGAAGGCGGAGGGATGCGCGATCGAACTCGCCGACGTCGAGCCGTCGCCGTTCGCCACGTCGTGGGGGAGGCGGTGGGACAAGGACCCACGCGTCGTCGAGGTCGTCCTGCGTGAGTCCAAGCGCATCATCCGCCAGATCGGCCCGGTGCTGATCACCGAGACGCACCACGGGTTCTGTTGCGCGAACTCGGGCGTCGACCAGTCCTCGAGTGGCGCGAGGGATCGCGTGCTCGTCCTGCCGACCGATCCGGATGCCTCCGCGCGTACGATCCGCCGCCGGATCGGCGAGCTCGGTCGCGATGTCGCCGTGGTCATCAGCGACACGTTCGGCCGACCGTGGCGCGAGGGACAGACCGACATCGCCATCGGCATCGCCGGGATCGCCCCGCTCCACAGCTACATCGGCCAGGTCGACCCGCACGGACACGAGTTCCGGGTGCAGGAGATCTGCGTGGTCGACGAACTGGCTGCCGCCGCCGAGCTGGTCAAGGGCAACACGAAGCGTGTGCCGGTCGCCGTCATCCGGGGCCATGACTGGGTGGTTGACGAGACGGCGTCGATCGCGCCGGTCCTGCGCGACCCCGAACGCGACCTCTTCCGTTGACGGTTTCCGTTGATGGTTTCCGTGATGGTTTCCGCCGACGGTCAGCTCAGCCGACCAGTTCCTTCGCGATGCCGTAGAAGTAGTTGGCCGACAGGCCGAGGGAGTCGATGTCGATGCGTTCGTCGTTGCCGTGGAAGCGGCTGCTGAACGTCGCGAAGTCCATCTGCGGCGACAACAGGCCAGTGCCGTACGCGACCTTGCCCCTGTCGCGGTAGAAGCGGGCGTCGGTGCCGCCGACGACGAGGCCGGGGATGAGTCGGGCGCCCGGATAGGCGATCTGGGTGTGCGTGGTCAGCGTGTCCCACAGCGCGCTGCCGGGCCCGAACGCGGAGCGCGTCGGGTCGGCGTGCTGGAGCACGCTGATCTCGACGTGGTCGTAGAGCTCGCCGAGCGCGTCGCGGAGATGACGCTCGACATCATCGGTGGTCGTTCCGGGCACCGTGCGGATGTCGAGGTCGATGTCGACGGTGTCAGGGATGGTGTTCGTCTTCTGCCCTCCGTGGACGACGTTCGGGGAGAACGTCGTGTGGGTGTGGGCATGGCAGGCGCGGGCCACGGCGGTGGGCAGCGTTTCCAGTGTCTCCCAGATGCGGTCAGGTGATCGCAGCCCTTCGCGGACGGGCTCGGGCAGCGCCAACGCGTCCACCTGGGCGGCCCACAGGTCGTCGAGGTGGGCCGCCGGGCGATACGCCGCGAGACGGCGGACGACCTCGGCTGCCTTGATCAGCGCGTTGTCCGCACCGAAGGGCATCGAACCGTGTCCAGGGGTGCCGCTGACCCGGAGTCGCCGCCATGCCAGACCCTTCTCGCCGACGTTGACGGTGACGGCACGCGTTCCGTCGTGACCGACCGTGGACCATCCGCCGAGTTCGGTCAGCACGAAGTCGGCCTCGATGACGTCCCAGTGATGGTCGGCCATCCATTCGGCTCCCCAGACACCGCCGGCTTCCTCGTCGGCGACGCCGAAGTAGATCAGGTCACCCTTCGGACGGAACCCCTCCTGCGCGAGCCGGCGGAAGGCGACGGCCATCGACGAGGTCAGGTCGAGCATGTCGATCGCACCTCGTCCCCACACCTCGCCGTCGATGATCTGGCCGCCGAACGGATCGTGCCGCCATCCGTCCGGGTTCACCGGGACGACGTCGGTGTGGGCCATGAGGCACAGCGAGGGTGCGTCGGGATCCGACCCCTCGATCCGCGCGACGATCGAGTCACGTCCGGCGCGCGGTGTGTAGCGTTCGACCTCGAGCCCGCCGCCCTCCAGGTACTGCACGAGCAGGTCGGCGTTGCGGGCCTCGTCGCCGGAGTCCGGTGTGCCGTCGTTCACGCACCGGTTGCGGATCAGCGACTGCAGCAACTCGGTGGTCGGTCCGGTGAACTCCTCGGGCGACGCCATCGCGGTTACCGTACCGGCCGATCACCGCAGGGGGTATCACCACGGGGGTAACACAGCAGGGGGTCGGGCCGTCCGATCCTTGTCGAGATCGCTTGCCACGCCGCGTCGACCTGTGCGGCGCCCGGTGCGCCCGGTGGGCCCAGGGGGAGACTGCAGCCAGGCCTCCAACCGCTGACCGCCGACGTCGAAGGCGCCGTTCGCTCCGGGCCTTGCCGCGATGAGGGGAACGATGATGCCGGGTGTCACGCCGACGAGTGAACGCACCGGCGATGTGGTTCACGGCGGACCCCGTTCGGGTCAGCGTACGCGGTCGGGCCAGCGTGCGCGGTCAGGTCAGCCTGCGTAGCGGCTCGTCGGCATCGACGCTGTGAACGAGCCGGATCACCGCATCGGTGACGACGGCGCCGTCGGCAGACACGATCACCGGGTTGAGGTCGAGTTCGGTGATCCGATGGTGGTCGGAGGTGAGCTGGGCGGCCTCCACGATGGCGTCGACCATGGCTGATGGGTCGATGCCGGCGTCGACGAGCGCGGCGCGGGTCCGCGTCTCGCCGAGCATCGTTCGGGCGACAGCGGGGGAGACCGGTGCGAGGCGGCTGGTGCGGTCGGCGATGAGGTCGGCTTGTGCGCCGCCGAGCCCCACGCTGACGATCACGCCGAGTCGCGAATCGTGTTCGCAGTGGATCCGCAGGTCGACGCCCGGCGCCGTCATCGATTGGACGACGAGCTGATCGACATCCTCGCCGAGCGTCTCGCGCATGGTGGCGATGACCTCGGCCACCTCGGCGGGCGAGGTGACATCGAGAGCGACACCCGAGCGAACGGATCTGCCCGGGCGGCGCTTGACGGCCTTCACCGCGACGGGGTAGCCGATGTCGTCGGCGACGCCGGCCGCGCTGTCGGGGGTGGCCTCGCGGGCAGGTGAGAGCTCGATGCCGTAGGCGCCGAGCAGGCGGCGTTGCTCATCGAGGCTCGCCGTCGTTCGCTGATCGCCGACGATCTGATCGATGATCCGACGCGCGCCCGCCGGATCGACGAGGTGGGTCGGTTCGGGTTCGGCGGCGGCCTCGTTGCTCAGCCACTGGGCATACGCGTACGAGCGCCCGAGCACGGCCGCGGCCTGTTCGGGGAAGGCGAACGCCGGCACGGCCGAACCCGCGATGAGCGGCCCGTCGCGGCCGCCGAGCATCACCGCGATCACGGGCTTGTCGGCGCCCTGTGCCGCGTCGTGGACGTCGTCGGCGGTGGAGTCGACGTCGTCGGCGACCGCCGGTGCATGGATCACCAGCAGCCCATGGATGCCGTCGTCGGCGAGCGCTGCGCTGACCGCCGCACGGAACTCACTCGGCCCCGATCGCCAGTCGAGTGCCGTCGGGCCGTCGACCCCGTCGAGGCCTGCGGTGTCGAGCGCCGCTCGGGCAAGAACTCCGGGGCTGCGGGAGTTGGTGATGATCGCCACTCGCGGGCCGCGTAGCACCGGTTGGTGTGCGAGCACCCTGGCCGTGTCGAGGAGTTCGGTGACGGTCGGTACCTCGATCAGTCCGGCCTGTTGGTACCACTCGCTCCCGAGGGCGCCGATCGACGCCGCTCCGGTGCGTACCGCGACGATCGGCGTCGTCAGCGACACGCGCCTGGCGATACGGGCGAACTTGCGGGGGTTGCCGAACGACTCGGTGTACATCGCGACGACCCGAGTGTGTGCGTCGTCCTCCCAGAACTGCAGGAGGTCGTTCGCCGACACGTCGGCCTTGTCGCCGAGCGACACGAACCACGACACACCGAGATCGAGATCACGAGCCTGGCGGAGCAACGAGCCGCCGAGTGAACCCGACTGCAGCGAGATGGCGACGTGGCCGGCGGGAAGGGCGACGTCGACGAGCGCGGCCTGGAGCCGCGACTCCGGGCGTGGCGAGGCGACGCCCATGCTCGAGGGCCCGATGATGCGGAGCCCGTTGCGGCGGGCCCGTGTGACGACGGCATCGATGTCGATGGCGGTTCCATCGATCGAGGTGACGACGATCGCGCCGCGCATCCGCTTGGCGATGCAGGCATCGATCGTCGCCTCGAGCCGGCCTGCGGGCACGGCGACGACCGCCAGCGACACCTCGTCCGGGAGATCTGCGACGGTGGCCAGGCACGGGTGCTCGCCGAGGTGGTCATGGGCGGGATTGACGGCGAAGACCGGCACGGTGACACTGGAGACGACGTGTTGCCACAGCGCCGCCCCGACCGAGCCCGGTCGATCGGATGCCCCGATGACGGCGACTGCTCGGGGCAGCAGGATTCGAGCCACAGCCCGGGAGTCGGCTCGTTGTTCGCGTCGCTCGACGCTGTCGAGGAACTCCTCCGTCGTCGCCAACTCCCAGTCGAGGTCGACCACACCCGAGTCGAAGCGCCGCTGCAGCGGCCAACCGGCCTTGGCGAACACGGCGAGCATCGCCCGGTTGTCGGCGAGCACCTCAGCGGTGAAGCGCTCGATGCCGTTCGAGACGGCGATCGCCGCGAGGTGCTCGAGCAGCAGCGTGGCGATGCCCTCGCCCTGGTGTGCATCGGCGACCATGAACGCCGCTTCGGCTTCGGTCCGACCGGGCCAGCGCTCATAGCTGGCCCAGGCAACGAACTCACCGTGCAACTCGACCACGAGTGCGACCCTGTCGACCATGTCGATCTCGGTGAAATGGCGGAGTTCGCGTTTGCTCAGCTCCGGCTTGGGTGAGAAGAAGCGCCGGTAGATGCTGTCGGACGACTGGCCCCGATGAAACGCGGCGAGTGCGTCGCAGTCACCGGGCGTCATCGGCCGGATCACGGCGGTGTCGCCGTTGCCGAGCACCACCGTCGACTCCCAGGTGGAGGGGTCGGGCGCGCGGGTCATGCCCCAGCTTCGCACTTCCGCGCTTCGTCGTGTCGAGCGACGGCCGACCTGCGTAGGGTGAGCGGGTGGAAGTGCCCATTCACGTCTTCGCGAGCGTGGCGCTCGACCATCACATCACGCCGTCGTGGCATCCCGAGCGCCCCGGTCGGCTCGATGCGGCGCTGGCCGGCCTGCCCGCTGCCGGGCTCCTCGACGCAGTCGAGTTTCACGAGCCGCGGTTGGCCACCGTCGAGGAACTGGCCCTCGTCCACGACCCCGGTTACGTCACCGCGATCGAGCGCTTCTGCGACGCCGGGGGAGGTGATCTCGACCCCGACACCGTTGCGGCGCCCGGGTCGTGGATGACCGCGCGCCGCGCCGCCGGCGCGGTCCTCGACGCCGTCGAGTCCCTTTCGGACGGTCGCTGCGACGTGGCCTTTGCTGCAGGGCGCCCGCCCGGGCATCATGCGCTGGCCGACCGGGCCATGGGCTTTTGTCTGTTCAACAACGTTGCGGTTGCCGCGGCGATGCTCGCCGAGCGTGGCCAACGGGTGGCGATCGTCGACTGGGATGTGCACCACGGCAACGGTACCCAGGACATCTTCTACGACGATCCGCGGGTCCTGTACGTGTCGACCCACGAGTCACCGCTGTATCCGGGAACCGGGCGCGCCGACGAGACCGGTGGCGCCACTGCTCCGCGGTCGAATCTCAACCTCCCGTTTCCGGCCGGCACACGGGGCGACGTCTACCGGCGGGCCTTCGACGAGGTGGTCGCCCCGATCGTCGCCGGGCATCAACCCGACTGGTTGTTGATCTCCGCCGGGTTCGACGGGCATCGCCTCGATCCGATGGCCGGCCTGGAGCTGACCTCTGCGGACTTCGCGGACCTCGCCGTGCGCTTGCAGGCACTGGTCCCGCCGCGCCGTACGGTGCTCGTGCTCGAGGGCGGTTACGACTTCGACGCGCTGGCAATGTCGACGGGGGCGGTGCTGGCGGCCCTGATCGGTGAACGGCACCGGCCCGAAGCGCCGTCGAGCGGCGAGATCGGGATACCCACGATCGAGGCGGCCAAACAGCGTTGGGGCCTTGCCGGGCCCGGCACGAGCGCCGGCTCGCCATGAGCTGGGAGCTGTCCGCCGAGCACGAACTGCTCCGGGCCACCGTGCGCGAGTTCGCCGTGGCCGAGATCGCCCCGCATGCCGCGACGTGGGACCGCGAACGCCATTTCCCGCTCGAGGTCGTTCGACGCATGGGCGAGTTGGGGTTGTTCGGCATCGTGTTCCCCGAGCGCTGGGGTGGCGGCGCCGGCGACTTCGCATCGTTGTGCATCGCCGTCGAGGAGCTGGGCCGTGTGGATCAATCGATGGGCATCACCCTGTCCGCCGGAGTGGGGCTCGGCGCGAACCCGATCTTCCGTTTCGGGTCCGACGAGCAGCGAGATCGGTGGCTGCCCGACCTGGTCGCCGGCCGCGCGCTCGGTGCGTTCGGACTGACCGAACCCGGCGGTGGATCCGATGCCGGTGCGACCCGCACCCGTGCCGTCCGCCAGGGTGATGAGTGGGTGCTCGACGGGGCGAAGGCATTCATCACGAACTGTGGGACCGGCATCACCTCGGTGGTCACCGTCATCGCTCGCACCGACGACGGGATCTCCGCGTTCGTGGTGCCCGCCGGGACGCCGGGCATGATCATCGAACCTGCCTACGACAAGCTCGGTTGGCATGCGAGCGACACCCACGGGATCACGTTCGACAACTGCCGGATTCCCGCCGATCACCTGCTCGGCCTTCCGGGCCAGGGCGTGCGCAACTTTCTGTC
>CAVPET010000030.1:0-48639 GCA_963703525.1 Ilumatobacteraceae bacterium
GCAGCACTCACCACGCTCGGGATCATCGCCATCGTCGTGCTCGTCGCCGACGCCGACTCCACGCTGTTCCTGTACACCGACCGGCTCGTCGTCGGCGTCGTCGGTCTCATCGTGCTCGTGCCGACCATCAGCCTGTTCGTGATCGGGCGTGTGCTCGTACTCCTCGGTCCCATGTCGAGCACCTCGATGAGGACAGATGAGGACAGATGAGGACAGATGAGGACAGACGCAATGAGTAGACGCCTCACGATCATCGTGATGACCGTGGCCCTGGCAGGTGGCTGCGCGTCGGAGGCGCCCGGCACGGTGCTGGAGCAGACTCAGCGCTACACCGCGACGATCGAACTTCCGGCGCCCGATCGGCGCGGGTCGCTGACGCTCGAACAGGCACTCGCCGAGCGCCGCTCGATCCGCGAATACGCCGACGTTCCCCTCCGGCTCGACGAGATCGGCCGGCTGCTCTGGGCCGGCCAGGGTGTCACGGACGACGAAGGCCATCGGACAGCACCCTCGGCGGGTGCCCGTTACCCGCTCGAGTTGTACGTCGTCACCCCCGGCGACCTCATGCACTATCTGCCCGACGGGCACCGCGTCGAGCAACGAGCGGACACCACGACGTTGGACGCACTCGCCGACGTCGCGTTCGGTCAGGCGTTCGTCGGCGCCGCGCCCACGGTGCTCGTGATCGCCGCAGATCCGTCAAGAACCGAGGCGGAGTACGGCGCCGTGGCCGAGGACCTCGTGAACCGGGAGGCCGGCCACGCGGCGCAGAACATCCTCCTGCAGGCGACCGCGCTCGACCTCGCTGCCGTACCTGTCGGCGGATTCGATCCGTCAGCCGCGGCACGCCTCCTCGCGCTCCCGCCCGGCGAGACAGTGCTGTACCTCATCCCGGTCGGCCGGCCTGTGAGCTGATGCCGAGCGCGCAGCCGCCGAACAGCACCACGGGCGCTCAGGCGCCGCGGTTCCGCTCGACCAGCAGCGCCTCGAGCAGCTCCACACTGGAGGCTGCTACCGGAGTCCGGCGGGCATCGTGATCGAGCACCACGAGGTCACGGCCGAGGGCGTCGACCACCACGCCGCCGGCCTCCTCGACGATGAGCATCGCGCCCACGTAGTCCCACACGCCGTGCGCGTCAGGGCTCATGTCGACGAAGCCGTCGAACGAGCCGCCGGCCACCAGGCTGATGTCGAGCGCCGAGGCGCCCATCGCACGGAACTGGCGCCAGCCGTAGTGGTGGTCGGCCAGCCCGCTCATCGCGATCACCGAGTCACCGAGCGGTCGGCGAGCACCCACCGTGATCACCACCCCGTCCAACAGGGCGCCCCCTCCGCGCACCGCCGTGTACCTGGCGCCCGTGACGAGGTTCGTCACCATCGCGACCTCGGGCACGCCATCGACCACGAGACACAGCGACGTCGCGCACCACGGCAGCCCGAGACTCGCGTTCGTGGAGCCGTCGAGCGGATCGACGACGACTCGGCCACGACGTGACGGATCGGGGCCCGAATGCATGCCGCTCTCCTCCGAGAGCACCGAGAAGCCGGCGGCGAGCAGCGGCGCGACGCACACCTCATCGACGTCGAGATCGACCTGATACTGCCCGGGTCGGCGGCCGGACTCCCCCCATTCGGTCGTGCCCGCCAAGACCTCGGCGGTCCGATCCGAGATGTCCTCGAAGAGCTCGAGCACCTCCGCGCTGTCGGGAATCACGGAACTCGGGCGATCGTCGTTGGATGCGTCCACGGCATGGACGGTAGTGTCCGAACTGCATGGCAGTGATCGACGTTGCAGGATTCGTGGCCGATGTGAAGAGCCAGGCCATCGACCATGGCTTCCACGTTCACGACGAACGTCATTTCGTCGAGACCTACTCGTTACGGCAGTTGTGGGAGGTCGATCTCCACCCGGAGGAGGCGTGCTCCGGGCCGATCGATCTCCACCTGTCACTCGACGTCGACCCACGAGCGATGCTCGGCTTCGAAGACGAGGTGATGAAGCTCGACGAACTCGACGATACGCCGCCGAGCGGCTTCACCTTCCCGCTGCTGTTCACCTGGACGCTGCCACCACTCCCCGACCCACCCGACCTGCTCGTGCTCGCGACCGACCTCGCCGGAATCGGTGGCATCGATCTTCCCATCGAGGTGTCGGCCATCGATTCGTTCCCGAGCGTCACCGACGCTCCGGAGCGGAGCTTGTCGATCGTGGCCCGCATGACCGTCGACCTCGCCGACGTCTACATGAACATCGACGACGCGATCACTGCCGCGCTCGACCGGTGCAAACATGTCAGTCTGTACCTGCTCGAGCGGGCCGGCACCTGGCTCGACGACGTCTGATTCACCACCAGCCCACTGCCACTGCCACCGAGACCGGGAGCGTCATGCGAGTCCATGAACTGATCGACATCCTCAGCGACCAGCCCGCCGACGCCGAGGTCGAACTGGCCGTCATCGCCCCGGTCGAGGACGGTTCCGAGGACATCACCGTCGACCGCTACTTCGTCGACGGGGTCCTGCCCTGGGAAGACGACGAAGACGACGAGGAGAGCGACACGCCCGGCGAGGTGTCGATCTGGCTGGTCGGCGGCGAGGAAGCCGACGTCACCGCGTTTCTCGACGCCATCGAACAACCCGACGCCTGAGGACTGGCGCCAACGCCGGGGACTCAGTCCCAGCTCACCGACAACGTGCCGACCGGGCGGCACTGGTGTCCCCGCAGATCGAGTCGACGAGCGCCGAGAACTTCGACTCCCACGAACAGTCGGGAACAGACACGTCGGTGGGATTCGGGGAGGCGACCGGCGGCGGCCAGTGGGCGAGGGAAACCTCCGAGGGGAAGCCGAGTCGTGAGGGGGAGTCGGGTCGTGAGGCGGAGTCGAGTCGTGAGGGGGAATGGAGTCTTGAGGGGAGGTGGAGTTCGGTGATACGCACGAGTGAACAGATCGGCTCGTCCACCCGGGACTTGATTCTTCTGACGAGGTCTTGACCCTGATGATCGGATGATCGGGCTGCGAAGGATTGTCGACGCTGTTCCGCGGCGACGACGTCAGGCCACGTCGCCGATGATCAGCTCCGGGGCGACGTTGGTGAAGTTGGCGATATCGCCCATGATCGCGGCGCCGTGCTCGGCCATCGTGGCGTCGAACGCTTCCTGACTGTCGATCATGGCCCACCCCATGGCTGCCCATGTGCCGGTCTTGACGGTGGCGGCGCCCCAGCCCTGACATGCCGCACCAAGTGCGTCGGCGAACATCGGCATGTGTGTCGACTTGTAGTAATCCATGTCGAATGTCGAGTCGTCGGTCTTGGGATACATGATGACTACGGAGATCATGACGAGTGTCTAGCACGGTGCTGCGCCGCCTCGACGCATCAGGGCGCCGTGCCGTGATGCCGCTCGGACGTCGGTCGATCCGTGCCGCGAGACGCGCCCGTCGAGGAGAATTCGGTCCAAGTAGACGCCGGCCGCACGTTGGTCGAGAGCGGTCGCCACGGGAATGCAATGCTCTGCGACAGAGTGGTATGCTGGCATACATGCAGAGGACGACTGTAAAACTGCCGGATGAACTCGACGCCCGCCTTCGTCACGAGGCCGAGCGACGAGGGAGCACCGTCTCGGAACTCACCCGCGAAGCAATCGAAAACCTGCTCGGAACCCAACGCGGCAAACGACGGCTACTCGCCGCCGGCGCCGGCGCCAGCGGCCGAGACGACATCTCCGAACGCATCGAAGAAATCCTCGCCAACGAGGTGCCGCCATCGCACTGATCGTCGACGCAGGGCCCCTCTACGCATACGTCGATCGCGACGACCGACATCATGCCACCAGCCTGGAACTGCTCGAGACACACACGGGTCCGCTCATCGTTCCCACACTCGTCATCACCGAGGTCACCTACCTCCTCGGCACACGCCTTGGCGTCGATGCCGAGGTGCGTTTCCTCGGAGACCTCGCGGCAGGCAACCTGCTTTCGGAGCCGGTCGTGGCCGGCGACTGGTTGCGGATCGCAGAACTCGTCGCGAGCTATCGCGATCTCCCGCTCGGCACAGCCGACGCTTCGGTGATCGCAGCAGCCGAACGACTCGGCATCCGAGACATCGCCACGCTTGATCGCCGACACTTCACCGTTGTGCGATCGAACCTCGGCGAACTGACCCTGCTGCCATGATCGCGGCCAATCGAAGCCTGACCAAGCCGGCAACCCACTCGGTGATCCCGTCACAGTTCGATGGCATCCGCGAGCACACGCTGAGCGACCCTCGGACGTAAGCCGCGCTCGGTCACCACCTCGTAGTGCAAGACCGTCCGCGATTCGGCTTCGGCGACGACTGCATTGAGGAGATCGGGAACCTTGCGACCTTTCGGACCGGCGTCGGCGAGTCCGCGCTCAACCTGGCGAGCGCGGTCGAAGTGAGGCTCTCGGACGTGGACTGCGTCGTGCCCGGCCGCCTGCAGCAACGTCGCTATCCGCGGGAGAGGTTGGCGTCGACGACGAAGTTCACTCGAGCCGGGTCAGCGGCAGTTCACGTTCCTGAACGGCCGCCGCCGCATACTCGAGCGCCGCAGGGATGTCGTCGGCTTCGAGGTCCGCAAAGTCCTCGAAGGATCGATTCCGGAGTGACACCCGCAGCGAGCTGACCCAACACCGTTGCGACTGGGATCCGCAGTCCTCGAATGACTTCGACCTGCGACTGTTCGAGGTCCGCCGCGCGCACATCGAAGCATTCGCTCGCGAGCTCGAAGCCCGCGGCCGAGCCCGAGCGACGATCGCCCGCCGGCTCGGCACGATCACCTGCTTCTACCGCTACGCCGAGCAAGAGGGACTGATCGAACACTCACCAGCCGTCCATCTGCGCCGGCCCAAGATGGATTACGAATCACACGCCAGCGGCCCGGACCGCAACGAACTCGGCGCCATGCTCGTCGCTGCGGGTCTCGCCGGCGCACGCGACCACGCACTCATCTCGCTCCTCGCCCTGAACGGGCTGCGTGTCTCCGAAGCAATCGGCGCTCAGATCGAGAACCTCGCACTCGAGCGCGGCCACCGAACCCTCACCGTGCTGCGCAAGGGCGGCAAGACCGTGGTGATGCCCTGGCGCCGCGGACCGCCCGGGCCATCGATCTCGTCGTTGGCGAACGGTTCGAAGGAGCGATCCTGTACGGCAACGACAGCCCGAACCTCAACTGGCACGCGGCGGCCCGAATCGTGCGCCGCGTCGCGAAGGCCGCCCGTACCGGGCACTCGGCGCTGCCAGGCTGCCGTTGCGGACCGTATCACGTTCTGTCATACTTTGCTCATGGCGAAAGCGATCTCGGTTCGACTCGATGATGATGCCGAGCGTGCGCTTCGCATCTTGGAAGCGACCGGTCTGAGCCGGTCCGCGGCCATCCGTTCTGCGTTGCTCGCGTCGGCCGAGCGGGTACGGAAACGAAGTGAACTCGCGGCTGAGGCCGCGGCATTGGAGGCCGACGAAGCTGACCGAGCCGAGATGCTGTCGATCGCGTCGATGATGGAGACGATGCGTGCAGCGGGGTGAAGTCTTTCGCTTCAAGGTCGCCAAGAGTGTCGGACATGAGCAGCAGGGTGAGCGCTTCGGCGTCATCGTGCAGTCCGATTCGATGCTGCCTCGTTCAGTGATTCTCGTGGCGCCCACGTCACGAAGCGCTCGTCCAGCTTCGTTCCGACCCGAGGTTTCGATTGCCGGAGCCACGACTCGGGTGCTCGTCGAACAGGTCGGTGCCGTCGATGTGCAGCGGCTCGGGCGTCGCGTCGGACAGCTCGCAGCCGACGAGATGTGGGCCGTCGACGAGGCGCTCGTCACCGTGCTCGGCCTCAATTGACCCGATCCGAGCTGCCGCTCGGTACCGCGTTACCAATCACCCTTCGACCATGCGTCGCGCTTCGGAGGTGGCGGGATGCGATCGTATGCGGTCTTGACCGGTTCGTGGATTGAAAGCCAGTAGTAAGCGCCGCCGAACCCACCGGTCAGCACGATGCCGATCACGGTGCCCGTCTTCGAACGCTTCGCGGAGCGCCATGCGTTTTCGGGCAGTCGGATAGCGCTGATGAGGGCCGCAATCGCAGTAGCCCAGAGGCCGACCAGGAGCGCGCACACGAGAAGTAGGACGACTGCGTCCACGCTCGACGTATCGGGGGCAGACCCATGTGTTGTGCAAGGGGTGCCGCGTGACCTCATTGCGGCATGCCTGCCGACGCGCAGCTTCGTGACAACGCCCCACAGGTATGTACGGGGATCGGTCAGCCCGATTCGTGGAATCGCGGTTCTGCTGCGAGCGCGGCCAGTTCGTCGACCTGTTGCATCTGGGCTCGAACGACCGCTGCAATCAGCTCGTCGATGGCGAGTACACGAACGCGCCGATTCTTGGTCGGGATCTCGCCGATCGGCTGACCGGGCAGATTGACGATGGACGCCGACACGCGAAGCAGCCCGCGCTCGAGATCGACATCACGCGAACGCCGCAGCGCACACAACTCGGAACGACGCAGGCCCGTTGTTGCAGCGACGAGGATGGCCCGAGCCATCTCCGGTCGCGTACCTTGCTCGGCCTCGTCGATCAGGGCACGGACCTCCGCCGGCGTCGTGCTTGGTGCCGAGCGTCGGTTGGATGTCGTGGCGGTAGACCTGCTCGTACCCGAGGATGGTGTTGGGTGACCTGCCCATCAATCTTGGATATGTCTTGGATTTCTTGGATGGCGGCCCCTCTGGGCAACCATCGGAACCATAAGACACCAGGTAGGTCGTGTGGGGCGGGTGGGGCTCGAACCCACGACCCACGGATTATGAGTCCGCTGCTCTAACCGACTGAGCTACCGCCCCGTTGCGTCGACCAGGAGGTGACGACGGCGGCCCCAACATACGGCACGGGGCCCCCGAGAAGTTCGGAGGCCCCGCGTCGTTGCTCCGGGAGCAGGGCTCGAACCTGCGACCCGCTGATTAACAGTCAGCTGCTCTGCCAGCTGAGCTATCCCGGAAGGCGAGTCGAGGTTACCGGCTCGATCAAGGCCATGACACGCCGGTGGATGAGCGAAGGTCGCAAGAACTCATCGCCACGAACCGATGAGCGGCCGCAACGTGCGACTACTCGACTACTCGACTTCGAGGAACTCGCGGAGGCGCTGCGAGCGCTGTGGGTGACGGAGCTTGGCCAACGTCTTGGCTTCGATCTGGCGGATCCGTTCACGGGTGACGCCGAACTCCTTGCCCACCTCTTCGAGCGTCCTGGCCTGACCGCCGTCGAGACCGAACCGCAGCCGCACGATCTCCTGCTCACGCTCCGACAGCTCGCCGAGCACCAAACCGACGGCCGCTGACAGCATCGACCGGGTGGCCGCGTCGGCCGGGTTGTCGACCGAATCGTCCCTGATGAAGTCGGCCAGGTTCGACTCGTCCTCCTCGCCGACCGGCGAGTCGAGCGACAGCGGGTCCTGGGCGATCTGCAGCAGCTCACGCACGCGTTCGGGCTCGAAGCTGGACGCGGACGGCGATCTCTTCCACCGTTGGTTCCCGCTCCAACTCCTGGTGCATCTGCCGCTTCGCTCGGGCGACCCGGTTCATGTGCTCGACCATGTGCACCGGGATCCGAATGGTGCGGGCCTGATCGGCGATCGACCGGGTGATCGCCTGACGGATCCACCAGGTGGCGTAGGTCGAGAACTTGAAGCCCTTGGTGTGGTCGAACTTGTCGACCGCCCGCATCAGGCCGAGGTTGCCTTCCTGGATCAGATCGAGCAGCTGCATCCCCCGCCCCGAGTACCGCTTGGCGATGCTGACGACGAGGCGCAGGTTCGCCTGGATGAGTTCGCTCTTGGCCCGTTCGCCCTGGTTCACGGCCCGCATCAGCATGCGGCGCTCGTCATCGTCGAGCGATTGACCGTCAGCTCGGCGACCTCGTCGACTCGTGCGGCGGCGACCTTGCCCTCCTCGATCAGCTGCGCGAGTCGACGCTCGTCGTCGATGGTCAACAGATCGACCTGGCCGATCTCTCGCAGGTACATACGCACGGCATCGGATGTGCCGCCCTCCCCCTTCGGCGCCGAACGTTTGGTCCGACTCGTCCGTCGCCGACTGAGGAGTTGCTCGTCGTCATCGTCGGCGAGCAACGTCTCGGCGAGCGTCGACTCGGCGATGTCCACGCGAAGCACTGCCGACGGCGTGTCGTCGAGCACCCCGTCCACGTCCTCATCGATCTCGATCCCGAGGCTCGACATCGCCACATGGATCTCCGTGATGACGTCGCCGGTCAGTTCGACGTGACGGAAGACATGGGTGACATCCTCGGCGTGCACGGCCCCCGACTCACGGCCGCGTTCGACCAGACCGGTCCACTCGCCCGAGTCGACACCGTCGAACGGCGCCGCCGGGGCGAGGGTGGTATCGGCAGCCGGTTCAGCTGACCCCACCGGTACGTTCCTCTGATCGACGATTGAGCCAACCTAGCAACGACTCCGCCGCTGCGAGGCTTCGTTGCGGATCGCCCTCACCCAGTGTCTCCACATCGAGCCGTGCCTGACGGTCGTCGTCGATCGAGCCTCGATCGCTCAGGCCGACACGTAAGCGCAGCTCACGGCGCACCGCGGCGCCGATCAGGATCCGCGCCTCGACCTCGGGCGCCAGGTTCAGATCGGCGACGGCGGCACGCTCGAGCACCTCGCGCGGATCGGGAGCGACGAGCTCGAGCGCACCTTGGAGATCGCCGCCCGACTCGGCGAGCGCGAGGAACGCCATCCGGTTGGCGTCATCGTCGAACAGCGACTCGACGAGCCACGGTGCGATCGAGTCCCAGCTCTGCACGAGCAGGACCAACGCCGCGAACTCGGCATTCTCCATCGGCCCCCGGGACCGGCGAGCCGGCAGGTGGATTGCGGGTCTCCTCGTTCCGCGCTCGGCGAGACGCACCATGTCCCCCACGGGCAGCCCCACCAAGGTGGCAACCTCTCCCGCATACAACTTGCGGAGCTCCACGTTCGGATGTTCGTTGACGACTCCCATCGCCTCCTCTGCGAGTCGAACCCGCTGCTCGGGCGAATGTCGCGGCTTGCCGTTCATGGTCCGGTCCAGGCGAAACTTCAAGAACGGGACAGGTTCGGTGATCGAACTCGACAGCAATCCCGGATCACTCAGCGCCAGCTCGCCGGGGTCCCGGCCGTGGGGCAATCTCGCGACGAGCACCTCCACCGCGTGCTTCTGTTCCCATTCGTAGAAGCGTTCGGCCGCACCCTGACCGGCGGCATCGGCGTCGAAGGCCAGCACGACCTTGCTCGCATACCGTTTCAACAAGCGGACGTGTTCCTCCGTCAAGGCCGTGCCGCAGGTGGCGACCGCCCGCGCCACCCCGGCTCGGTGGAACCCGATCACATCGGTGTACCCCTCGCACACCACCACCTGATCGAACCTGGCGATGTCGGCCTTGGCCCAGTTCAGGCCGTACAGCGTCTTGGACTTGCTGTAGATCGCCGTCTCGGCCGAGTTCTTGTACTTCGCCGGATCGTCCGAGCCCGGCAGCACCCGTCCTCCGAACGCCAACGCCTCGCCCGACTCCGAGAAGATCGGGAACATCACGCGGGCCCGGAACGAGTCCTGCATCTTGTTGCGCCGATTGCGGAACGACAGGCCGATGTCGTGCAGCACGGCCGGTGCGACGCCGAGCTCGCGGCTCAACGCATCCCAGTCGTCGGGCGCCCAGCCGATCTTGAACTGGCGGGCGACATCACCCGACAGGCCCCGCTGACGCAGATAATCCCGCGCCGCCCGGGCCGCTGGGTCGTCGAGGAGCCTGCGGTGGTACCACTCGACCGCCTGATCCATCGCCTCGACGAGCTGCTTGCGACGTGCTCGCTCCTTCGACTGGCCGGTGGAGGTGTAGTTCAGCTGCACTCCGGCCTTGGCCGCGATGTGCTCGACCGCGCCGGGGAAGTCCAGGTGCTCGATCTCCTGGACGAAGGTGAACACGTCGCCCGCGGCCTGGCAGCCGAAGCACTTGTAACGCCCGGTCTCCTCGCGCACATTGAACGACCCGCTCCGCTCGGCGTGGAACGGGCACAGGCCGACCCAGTTGCGGCCGACCCGCTTGAGCGCCACGTATTGCTGGATGGTGTCGACGATCGAGACCGTCGAACGGAGCCGCTCGATGTCGTCGTCTTGGATCCCCATGGCGTCGTCAGGCTAGACGGCCGACGATGGCGGGCCCTCGGGAGGCTCGGGGGTCTCGTTCGTCGATCCACCGCGCGCTGGCTCGAAGGCCTGCGCCACCGTGTCGGCCTCGGCTTCGTTGCGCGTCACCTTCATGGAGATGCCGATCGAAGCCGTGAGGACGATGGCGATCACACTCAGCGACAACCAGGTCGGGATGTGATACCACTCGGCGATCAGCATCTTCATGCCGACGAACGCGAGGATGATCGCCAGCCCCTCCTGCAGGTATGTGAACCGGGAGTGCATGTCCGCGAGCAGGAAGTACAGCGCTCGCAACCCGAGGATCGCGAACGCGTTCGACGAAAAGACGATGAACTGCTCATGGCTCACCGCCAAGACCGCTGGAACGGAGTCGACCGCGAAGATCACATCGGTGGCCTCGATGAGAACCAACACCGCGAACAATGGCGTCGCGAGCCGCCTTCCATTCTTCCTGGTGAACATCTTCTGCCCGTCGAACTCGTCGCTCGACGGCACCACCTTGTTGACCAGTTTGAGGAATCTCGAATCGCCCGGGTCGACATGGTCGTCGTCGCTGAACACCAACTTCCCCGCCGTGTAGAGCAAGAACGCGCCGAACAGGTACAGGATCCAGTCGAACCGCTCGATCAGGGCGACACCGGCGAAGATGAAGATCGCCCGCAGCATCAGGGCGCCGAAGATCCCCCAGAACAGCACCCGGTGCTGATACTTGAGCGGCACGACGAAGTAGCCCATGATCAGGGCCCACACGAACACGTTGTCGATGCTGAGCGACTTCTCGATGAGATAGCCCGAGATGTACTCGCCGCTCGCCTGCCCGCCGAACCACCACCAGATCACGCCGGTGAACGCCACGCCGCACGAGATCCACACCGCCGACTCGATCGCCGCTTCCCTGGTCTTGACCTCGTGCGCCTCGCGGTGGACCACCAGCAGATCGATCAACAGCATCGCCGTGATGATGGCGAGCAGGACCAGCCACTGCCAGGGGTGCACGTCGATGTCGGCGAAGTTGCCCCCTCCACCGCCTTCGGTGAGAAGCGTCGAGCTCAGCACGGCGTGCGTGACGATCACCTCGCCGAGGTGATGACGGACTGTGCGGCCGCGAGCCGGGCGATCGGCACACGGAACGGCGAGCACGACACGTAGTCGAGGCCGGCGTCGTAGAACAGCTGGATCGACTCGGGATCGCCACCGTGCTCACCGCACACGCCCAGTTTGAGGCCGGGCTTGGTCTCCCGGCCGCGACGTGCGCCGATGCGCACCAGTTCGCCGACACCGCTCTGGTCGATGGTCTCGAACGGGTTGCGCTCGAGTAGGCCCTGCTGGAGGTACGCCGGCATCATCCGGCTCTCGACGTCGTCACGGCTGAAACCGAACGTCAGCTGCGTGAGGTCGTTCGTGCCGAAGCTGAAGAAGTCGGACACCTCGGCGATCTCGTCGGCCCGGATCGCCGCGCGTGGCGTCTCGATCATCGTGCCGATGGTGACGTCGGGCTTGCGTTTCATCCCCTCGAGCGCCACGTCGATTTCGGCCTGCACCCAGCTCCGGGCCAGCGCCATCTCCTCACGGGTGACGGTCAGGGGGATCATCACCTCGACGATGGGGTTCTTGCCGAGCCCGCGCAGCGTCGCCGCCGCGGCGAGAAGTGCCCGCACCTGCATCGCGTAGAGGCCCGGCTTGATCACACCGAGCCGCACGCCTCGGGTGCCGATCATCGGGTTGTGCTCAGCCCACGCCTCGGCCGCTCGGAGCAGCTCGTGCTCCTTCTTCGTCAGCCCCTTGGCCGCCTCCTTGACCCGCAGTTCCTCCACCGACGGGAGGAACTCGTGCAATGGCGGGTCGAGCAACCGGACCGTCACCGGCAGGCCGTCCATCGCGTCGAGGATCTCCAGGAAGTCGGATTCCTGCGCCGCACGGAGCTTCTCGAGTGCAGCCTGTTCCTGGGCGGGTGTGGACGCGAGGATCATCTCGCGAACAATCGGGAGCCGGTCGGGGGCGAGGAACATGTGCTCGGTCCGGCACAGCCCGATGCCCTCGGCGCCGAGGCTGCGCGCGTTGGCCGCGTCTTCTCCTGTGTCGGCATTGGCGCGCACACCAAGCTTGCCCTTGCGGACCACGTCGGCCCACTTCAGGATCGTGTCGAACTCGGCGGGCGGCTCGGCGCTGCGCAAGTTCATCGCCCCGAGCACGACCTCGCCCGATGTGCCGTCGATCGAGATCACGTCGCCTTCGTCGACGACGACGTCGCCGACGTTGAACTGCTTTCCCCTGATCTTGACTGCCTCGGCGCCCACGATCGCCGGAGTGCCCCAACCCCTGGCGACCACCGCGGCGTGGCTGACGAGCCCGCCTCGGGCCGTCAGGATGCCTTCGGCGATCATCATCCCGTGGACATCCTCGGGGCTCGTCTCGTTACGCACGAGGATCACCTTTTCGCCGCGCTCGGCGGCGGCGACCGCGTCGTCGGCGGTGAAGTACACCGCTCCCACCGCCGCGCCCGGCGACGCCGCCAAACCGGTCGCCAGCACGATGCCAGAGCCATCGAACTGCGGGTGCAACACGGCGTCGAGATGCTCGGCGGTGACCCGCATGATCGCGTCCTCACGCGAGATCGACCATCGGGCCTCGCCACGTCCGGTCCCCTTGGTCATGTCGACGGCCATCTTGAGCGCCGCCGCGCCGGTTCGCTTGCCGACACGGGTCTGGAGCATCCAGAGCTTGCCCTGCTCGATGGTGAACTCGGTGTCGCACATGTCGCGATAGTGCCGCTCGAGCCGCCCGAAGATCGCCAGCAGTTCGGCGTGAATCGTCGGGAAATGGAGCTTCATGTGATCGAGATCCTCGGTGTTGCGGATCCCGGCCACGACATCTTCGCCCTGGGCATTGATGAGGAAGTCGCCGTACGGCTTGTTCTCACCGGTGGCCGCGTTGCGGGTGAAGCCGACCCCGGTGCCCGAGTTGTCGTCACGATTGCCGAACACCATGGTCTGCACGTTCACGGCCGTGCCGAGATCGTGGCTGATGGTCTCCCGCACCCGATAGGCGATGGCGCGGGCGCCGTTCCAACTCCGGAACACGGCTTCGACGGCGCCGTTGAGTTGATCGCGGGGCTTTTGCGGGAACGGCTCCCCCGTGGCCTTCTCGACCGCCGCCTTGTACTGATCGCACAAGATGCTTAACACCCCGGCCGAGAGCTCGTTGTCGGCCTTGACGCCGGCCTTGGCCTTGGCCGCCTCGAGCGGATGCTCGAACAGGTCGCCATCGACGTCGAGCACGATCCGCCCGTACATCGCGATGAAGCGACGGTACGAGTCGAACGCGAATCTCTCGTCACCCGTGCTGTGGGCCAGGCCCTCGACGCTCTGATCGTTGAGCCCCAGGTTGAGAACCGTGTCCATCATGCCCGGCATCGAGAACTTCGCGCCGGAGCGCACGCTGACCAGCAACGGGTCGAACGGGTCGCCGAGCTTGCGGCCCATCGTCTTTTCGAGCCTGAAGACCTGCCGTGCGATCTCCTCGTCGAGCCCGTCGGGCCAGCCACCGTTCATGTAGGCACGGCACGCATCGGTCGAGATCGTGAAGCCCGGTGGCACCGGCAGCTGCAGCACGCTCGTCATCTCGGCGAGGTTCGCTCCCTTTCCACCGAGGAGGTCCTTGCACTCCATCGGGGGACGGCGGTGCTTGTGATCGAATGCGTAGACGTAGGGCACAGCGGTCAAGTCTAGGTGCGGCCCCCTGGCGCAGCGGCGTGGCCGCGAGTCGAAACCGGCCCGACGCGACCCGCGATCGCCGCCGCCGGAACTCGCCGTAGCCTGAGCAGTGATGTTCCGCCTGCTCGGGTTCCCTGTTCACGTGAGGCCCGGGTTCGTGATGTTCATGGTCCTCATCGTCTTCTTGTACGGCGACCGGTTCGGCCTGTGGCTCGCCGGTTCACTGGCGGTCTTCACCATCCTCCACGAACTCGGACACGCCCTCGCTGCCCGCCGGGCCGGAGCCGAGGCCGAGATCTCACTCAACTTCCTCGCGGGCTATGCGTCGTACCGCCCGACTCGCCCGATCTCGCGGCTCGAGCGGGCCGGGATCGCCTTCGCCGGGCCCGCCGTGCAGATCGTCACGAGCGTCGCGGTGCTGGTCGCCATGGGAGCCGACCCGACGCACCGGCCCTCGTACGACCTCGACCCGGCCGCACTCGCCATCTGGTGGGCGGGGCCGGTGATCGGTCTGCTGAACCTCGTGCCGATCCTGCCCCTCGACGGCGGCAACATCGTGATGACCGGCCTCGACCGGCTCGTGCCCGACCGCTCGCACCGTCTGATGCTCTGGTTCTCGCTCACCGTCACGTCGGTGCTCGCCGTGCTCTGCTTCACGACCGACCGCTTCCGCTTTCTCGTGGTGTTCGTCGGCTTCCTACTGGTGACGCAGCTACAGATGCTGGGCAGCAGCAAGGAACCGTCGTCGCCCTGGGACACCGCTCACCGGGCCCTGCAGGCCGGCAGGACGGGCAAGGCTCGCCGGACGCTCGTCGCAGCATTGAGCAACCCGCGGCCCGATGTGGCGCCGGCGGCGACCGCGCTGTCGACCGAGGATGTCGCGGCCCTCGTCGATCTCCTCCCCGACCCTCTCCCGTTCGGCGACCCGTTGAACGAGTACGTCCTGGCGAATCAGTTGATCCGACTCGGCCGGTACGAGGATGCGGCCCACTACGCAGCCGACAGCTACGGGCGCACGCCGCACACGCTGTCGGCCGCGACCGTCGCCCGGGCCGCCGGGGCGCTGGGCGACCAGGCGACCGCCATCGGATGGCTCCGCGCCGCCGCCGACGCCGGTACCGCCCCGAGTGGCCTGGCAAGCATCATCGATCACTCCCCCGAGCTGACCGGTCTGCGCCGGCATCCCGACGTCACCGCGATCCGCCACGCTCTGATCCCCAGCCTGCCGACCAGGTGACCTTCCCGGCGACACGCAGCGTGTGGCGGAGGGCGGCGTTACACGTCGTGTGGGGGGGTGCGGCCCACGACGTGCCCGCGCTTGACGGTGGCCAGTGCCTGGGTGGAGCCGACGCTGGTGACGGCGCCGATCGTCGAGCCGGCTTCACCGAGCACCGGATCGCCGACTTCGACCCCGGCAGCGACGTCGGCTCCGAGAGTGAGGATGCGCAGCGACGACGGGGCCTGCACGCCGCGGCTGTCCATACGTTCGACGAGTTCCTGGCCGGGGTAGCACCCCTTCGTGAAGCTCACTGCGACACCGATCACGCCGGTGACCGCGGGGATCGTGTCGCCCGGAGCGATCTCGCTACCCATCCTCGGCCAACCCGCTGCGATCCGGGCATCCTCCTGCTCGGGCGTCGGTCCGCCACTCGCACCGGGCTCCACCGAGATCTCGGCATCGACACGGATCTTGAAACGGCGTAGGCGAGCAGCGAGACCCTCACCGAAGCCGGCGTCGACGTCGAGGACGAACACATGGTCGTCGCTACGGGTGACCCGTGCGAGAGCGTCCACCTTCCCGTTCGGCTCGAGCACCAGCGTCCACGCGGCCCCGCCGACGGGCAGGACAGCGACATCCTGCGCGATCTGGGACTGCAGATACTTCGCCGCGTCCGCGCCACGAACGATGACCCGGTCCCGAACCGCAGGATCCAGGAACGAGGTGTCGACGGGCGGGGGGCCGACGCCCGGATCGCCGGAGTCGGTGGCGGAGTCGGTATCGGCGTCGGTGCCGGTGTCGGCGTCGGTGCCGGAGTCCGTGTCGGTGCTGGAGTCCGTGTCGGTGCTGGAGTCGGTGTCCACATCGACAGTCTGGCGTGGCACACTGCCAACGCCATGTGTCGGATCGAGCTGCGGTGAACGATGACGTGAACGACTCGCCGGACCGGCTCGCGCAACGCGCCGTAGACATGTTCCTTACGCTCGTGCGACGCGGAACGGCCCTCGCGGTCGGCACACTCGCGGTCGTCACCCTGATCTGTGTCGCCGGGTTCCTGCTCGGCCTGGCCGCGCTGGACGGTGGGGCGCTCAGGGTGTGGATCGTCGTCGGTGGCGCCTTCGCCGTGATCGGGATCGGCGCGGTGGTGGTCGCGATCGTCCGTCTCTGGGTGGTGAAGCGGAGTGCCAAGGTGCTGGTCGACGAGTTCCGCCAGTTGCTGGCCGGCGACACCCGAACCGAGCGGATGGTGATCGAGACGATCGAGGCGACCGAGGGCATACAGGATCAGAGCGCCGTGGTGATGTCTCGGCAGTTCTTCACGATGCGTGACTCGATCGGCGGCCGAGCGGTGCAGTTCGCCGCGTTGGGGTACGCACTGCGCGCGATGACGAGCTTTCCGTTCCTGATGCTGCTCGCCACGGTCGTCACCATCGGCTTCACCGGTCTGAGCTTCATCTTCATCGCCGCGATCGCGCTCTGATCCGCCTGAGCAGGCCGAGCGCGACGGTCTTCAGGCAGGTGTGCCGTTCGCCCGACGTGCGATGGTCATGCGGCGTGCGGCCGGGATCGCCGCGAGGAGCGCGGCGGCCTTGTTCCGGCACTCCAGATCCTCCTCGTCGGGCACCGAGTCGGCCACGATGCCTGCGCCTGCCTGCAGGCTCGCTCGCTTGCCGTCACCACTCACGAACATCGTGCGAATGGCGATCGCCGTGTCGAGGTTGCCCGACCAGTCGACGTAGCCGACAACACCGGCGTACGGACCCCGCTTCACCGGCTCGAGCTCGTCGATGATCTCCATCGCCCGCACCTTCGGCGCCCCGCTGACCGTCCCGGCCGGCAACGTCGCGCGCAGGACGTCGATCGGCCCGAGACCGTCGCGGAGCGACCCGGAGACCTGCGAGGTCAGATGCATCACGTGGCTGTAGCGCTCGAGCGTCATCAACTCGTCGACCACCACCGATCCGAACTCGGCGACGCGACCGACGTCGTTGCGGGCCAGGTCGACCAGCATGACGTGCTCGGCACGTTCCTTCGGATGTTCGCAGCAGCTCGGCCGCCATGCGCCGGTCGTGCTCCTCGGTGGCTCCACGGCGACGGGTACCGGCAATCGGACGGGAGATCACACGACGATCGAGCAGCTGCACCATCGGCTCGGGCGACGACCCGACGATCGTCAATTCGGGATGGCGGACGAAATACATGTACGGCGACGGGTTCACCTGCCGCAGCACCCGGTAGACGTCGAACGGGTCGGCGTCGAGTTCGAGGTCGTAGCGCTGCGACAGCACCACTTGGAAGACGTCACCGGCGACCACATGGTCCTTGGCGACGTCGACCGCCCGCTGGTACAGCCCGCCCGGCATCGACGAGACCAACATGGGGAGCTTGTCGTCCGGTGACGGCGGCTCGGCCGGCGTGTACCCGAGCGGTTGGGACAGGTCGCGGACCGCGTCGTTCACCCGAGCGATCGCGGCGTCGTAGGCGCCATCGAGCTCGTCGGCCGACAGGCCGAGCGTCGGCACGCTCTCGATCAGGTACACACGCTGTCGCCAGTGATCGAACGCGGCCAGCGAACCGATCACCGACATCACGGCGTCCGGGTAGGCACGATCGTCCGGCGGCACGTTCGGAAGATGTTCGACTTCCCTGATCACGTCGTAGCCGAGATACCCCATGATCCCACCGTGCAGCGGCGGCAGATCGTCGAAGGTCGGGCTCGTGTGGATCGCCAGCAGCGCCTCGAGCGCGGTGAGAATGCCATCGCCGGTCGGGATCCCGTCGGGAAGCACGCCATCGAGCTCGACCACACCGTTGCGTGACACGATCGTGGCGGTCGGGTTGCGACCGACGAAGGAGAACCTCGCCCACCGTTCGGCGCCCTCGACCGACTCCAGCAGGAAGCCCGGGCCGTCGCCGACCAGCTTGAGGTACGCGGCGACCGGTGTTTCCAGATCCGCGAGCAGCGATGTCCAGACGGGCACGATCGTGTGGCGCCGCGCGTGCTCGTGGAAATCCTCCCGTGAGGGCAGGTACCGCATCGTCAGCCGAACGCCCGGAAGAAGCACGTTCGAGCCCCCGTGTGACACGCCCCGGCGCCCTCCTGCTCGACCTTGAACAACAGAGTGTCGCCGTCGCAGTCGTAGAACGCCGCGCGTACGAACTGGCGGTCACCGCTGGTATCGCCTTTGCGCCACAGCTCGTGGCGACTGCGTGACCAGTAGACCATTCGCCCTTCGGCGAGGGTCATGCCCAACGACTCGCTGTTCATCCAGGCCATCATCAGCACATCACCGTTGCGGACATCTTGCGTGATCACGGGAACGAGGCCGTCGGCATTGAACACGATGGCGTCCAGCTGCTCGGACGACGCGACGATCGGGATTCCTTCGGCCATGACGGCCAGCTTATGGTCGGCCACCTGGCGCCCCCCAGAGCTTTTCGCGCCTCGGCCCGAGTGTGCTGCCGGAGTGCAAGGCCCACGTGTGCTGCCCGAGTGCGAGGATCGAGTGCTCGACCTTCAGAGGTACAGCCCGGTCGAGGCTTCGATCCGTTGCGCCGCCACGGCGTGCAGTTCACGCTCGCGCAGCATGACGTAGTCCTCACCCTGGACTTCCACCTCGTAGCGGTCGTCGGGGCTGAACAGCACGTTGTCGCCCACCTCGCAGGCCCGCACGTTCTGCCCCTGAGCGACGACCGTCGCCCAGATCAGCCGCTTGGCCACCTGTGCGGTGGCCGGGATGACGATGCCGCCCGACGAGCGTCGCTCGCCGTCCTTGTCGGAGATCTTCACCAAGACCCGGTCGTTGAGCATCTTGATCGGGAGCTTGTCGTGCGAACTCGCCATGGGGCGCACACGATACCCGTCTCCCCGAATCCGCCTCACTACCCCGGAATTCTTCCCGGCACCGCGAGATTTCGGGACGGGTCTGGTGGCGGTGGGCGGGATCAGGAGGCGACGGCGGCTTCCATTTCGGCCTTGACGTCGTCGGTCAGGAGCGCGATGACGTCGAGTGCCTCGAAGTTGGAGACGACCTGATCGACTCGGGAAGCGCCCGTGATGACGGTCGACACGTGCGGGTTCTTGGTGCACCAGGCGAGGGCCAGCTGAGCCATCGTGCAGCCGAGACGGTCGGCGATCGGACGCAGCCGCTCGACCTGAGCGATCGCGTCGGCATCGGTCAGCCGGGACGCCAGCCAGTCGTAGCCTGCCAGCGACGCCCGAGAGCCCTCGGGAATACCGTCTTTGTACTTGCCGGTGAGCAGACCCGACGCCAGCGGACTCCAGATGGTGTTGCCGTAGCCGTAGTCGGCCTGGATGCGGGCGTACTCGATCTCGACCTTCGTCCGTTCGAGCAGGTTGTACTGGCTCTGCTCGGTCACCGGCTTGTGGAGATGATGCCGCTCGGCAATCTCGATCGCCCCGCGGATCTCGTCTGCCGTCCACTCGCTGGTCCCCCAGTACAGCGCCTTACCGGACGGACACGATGTCGCTCATCGCCCACACCGTCTCTTCGATCGGCGTGTCGGGGTCGGCACGATGGCAGTACAGGATGTCGACGAAGTCCTGTCGGAAACGCTCCAGCGACCCGTCGATCGCCTGCATGAGGTACTTACGGTTGAGCGAGTAGCGCATGTTCGGCGTCTCGCCGTGGATACCCCAGAACAGCTTGGTGGTCAGCACGTACGACCATCGAGGCCATTGCAGATCGAGCAGCGCCTGGCCCATGATCGACTCGCTCTTGCCGCCGGCGTACGACTCGGCGTTGTCGAAGAAGTTGCAGCCGGCGTCACCCGCCGCCGCCATGCAGTCGACAGCGAGAGACGTGTCGAGCTGGGTGTCGAAGGTGACCCAGCTGCCGAACGACAGCACGCTGACCTTCAAGCCGGTGTTGCCGAGCCGGCGATATTCCATGTTCGGGTTGACCCTGGGAGTTGCCATGCAGTCGACCATATCGGCGCCGAGCCGGTCGACCTTCACACCTCCGAACCCCGACCACCCGGGTTTGCGATGAGAGTTGGCGCGACCCGTCCGCGCCGGAACTCATCGCAAACCCCGACCACCCCGCTGCGATGAGAGTTGGCGCGACCTGTCCGCGCCGGAACTCATCGCAAACCCCGACCACCCCGCTGCGATGAGAGTTGGCGCGACCTGTCCGCGCCGGAACTCATCGCAAACCCGGGTTGGATGCTCACCCGGGCGGGGCCGACCCCGCTGTCCGGTCGGCATCGATCTGCTCACGCATACGATCGACAACGTCTCCCCGGAGCCGTCGTACGGTGCCGGCGTAGGCACGCGGATCGAGCGATGCACAGGCGGCGGCGCGCGACACGGCCACGTCGAGCACGTCGTCGACCGGTACGACCTCGTCGAGGAAGCCGGCGTCGACCGCACCGAGAGCCGAAGTGATCCGGCCCGTCGCAACGGCGAGTTGCAGATGACGACGACTGAGACGATCGACCGCGATCGAGAAGGCCCAGTCCGGCAGCACCATGCCGATCGCCACCTCGTTCAACCCGATCTTGCAGTCGGCATCGCCTCCGACGCGCACGTCGCAGGCGAGGAGCAGCAGCGCACCGGCCGCAAGCGCGTGCCCCGTACATGCTGCGACGACCGGCAGCGACGAGCCGTAGATCGTGCGCACGAGCTCACCGCCGTCGCACACCAGGTCGGCAATCGCAGCAGGATCGCCGGCCGTCATCACCGACAGATCGAACCCTGCCGAGAACTTTCCGGGACGGCCGTGCAGCACGAGCGCCGAGATCGCAGCATCGTGCTCGGCATCGTCGAGGACCGCCGAGATCGAGGTGAGCATGCCTTTCGACAACGCGTTGGCCTTGCCGTCGTCGATGTGGCAGACGAGGACGCCACCGTGCTGCTCGGTCGTTACCACGGGACTGCTCATCGCGCCGAAGCTATTGCCGACAACCGCCGTACGACCAGTCCACCCGGAAGTGCTCGGGTCACCCTGCGACATCGGACACACCGGAGCCGTCTCGGGCCGGGAGCACCGAGTTCAAGCCGGGCGCACCGAGTTCATGCCGGGCGCACGGTGATGCCGGCGGCGGCCATCAGTGCTTTTGCCTCGGCGATCGTGTGCTCACCGAAGTGGAAGATCGATGCCGCCAGGACGGCGTCGGCCGTTCCCTCTACGATGCCCTCGACGAGATGGGCAAGTGTCCCGACACCGCCACTGGCGATCACCGGCACGGTGACCGAGTCGGCGATGGCCCTGGTCAGCTCGAGGTCGAAACCCTGGCGCGTGCCGTCGCGATCCATCGACGTGAGGAGAATCTCGCCCGCCCCGCGCTCCACCGCCTCGACAGCCCAGGCAACGGCGTCGAGGCCGGTCGGCGTCCGCCCGCCGTGCAGGTACACCTCCCAGCCATCGGATCGTCGCTTCGCGTCGATGGCGCACACCACACACTGCGCCCCGAACTCCGCGGCGATCTCGGAGATCAGCTCCGGGCGCTGTACGGCAGCCGTGTTGACGCTGACCTTGTCGGCGCCGGCGCGCAACATGAGGCGGGCGTCGGCGAGCGAACGAATGCCTCCCCCCACCGTGAACGGGATGTACACCTGGTCGGCGACGCGCCGGACCATGTCGACGGTGGTCTCACGGTTGTCGCTCGAAGCCGTGATGTCCAGGAAGACGAGCTCGTCGGCGCCTTCGAGGTCGTAGCGGGCGGCCAGTTCGACCGGGTCGCCGGCGTCGCGGAGATCGACGAAGTTCGTGCCCTTGACCACGCGCCCCTCGGTGACGTCGAGACACGGAATGATCCGTGCGACCTTCACGACCCCGCCTCCCGCTCATCGCCGGCCGTCGCTCGTGACCGCAGACCGTCGATCACCCGCAGCGCGTCGCGGATGTCGAAGCGACCTTCGTACAGCGCTTTGCCGGTGATGATGCCGCCGAGCCCGTCGATCTCGGCGAGCGCGGCCACGTCGTCGAGACTCGCCACTCCGCCGCTCGCGATCACCGGCGCCGGGGCACGCTGCACCGAACGCGCCAGCCCGTCGAGGTCGGGTCCGGTGAGCATGCCGTCACGGGCAATGTCGGTGATCACGAACGCTGCCGCAGTCGGAAACAGGCCGTACGCCTCGTCGAGGAGGACTCCGCTCCCCTGCGTCCAACCGTGGATCGCGAGTTCACCGTCACGATGATCGAACCCGACCGCAACCGGCAACACCGCCGTGACCTCCGCCACCAGTGACGGCTCGCGGACCGCGGCCGATCCCATCACGACGCGAGCGACGCCGATAGCCGCAAGTTCGGCGGCGTCGTGTGCAGTTCGTACTCCGCCACCCGTCTGGATCTCGGTGGAGTCCGAGACGGCTCCCACGATCGCCGCGACGACCGGTCGGTTCACCGGGTCTCCGGACTTCGCGGCATCGAGATCGACCACGTGGATCCAGCGGACGCCCGCCTCGGCGAATCCACGCGCCACGGCCACGGGGTCGTCGCCGTACACGGTCCGGTCGTCGTAGTCACCGATGCGGAGTCGGACGACGCGGCCGCCCAACAGGTCGATCGCCGGATACAGCTCGATCATCGGGCGTCACGACCCCGATCGGCAGACGTCGACGAAGTTCGCCAGCAGGCGCAGGCCCGGCGTGCTCGACTTCTCGGGATGGAACTGGGCCGCGAACACGTTGTCGGACCGGAAAGCGGCGTTCAGCGTTGTGCCGTACTCGACGGTGGCGACGACGACGGACGGATCGTCGGGGACCCCGTGGAGCGAGTGCACGAAATAGACGAACGGCTCCGGTCCGAGCCCGACGAACATCGGATCGTCACGCAGGACGTCCAAGCGGTTCCATTGCATCTGCGGGATCTTCGGCCCCGCCGGAATCCAGCGAACCGTGCCGTGGATGACATCGAGGCCGGCAGCGTGGGGGTCTTCGTCCGACTTCGTGAACAGCATCTGCATGCCGACACAGATCCCGAGGAACGGCCGGCCCGATGCGACCGCACCGATCGCCGGCGCTTCGAGCGATGCCGCGCGCAGTGCATCCATACATGCGCCGAACGCTCCGACACCCGGGAGCACAACGCCCGCAGCATCACGGATCAGCCCCGGGTCGGCCGTCAGCCGGGCGTCGGCTCCGCCGCGCTCGAGGGCCTTTTGCGCGGAGTGGAGATTGCCGATGCCGTAGTCGAGCACGGCCACCAGGGGCGCCGCATCCGTCACGACACACCCCTCACAGCACACCCCTCACAGCACACCCTTGGTGGACGGCACTCCGCTCGCGTCGTCGATGCGGACGGCGTCGCGAAGCGAGCGGGCCAGGCCCTTGAACGTCGCTTCGATGATGTGGTGCGCGTTGCGACCGCGGATCAGCTCGACGTGCAACGTGATGCCCGCCGCCGTGGCGAACGACGAGATGGCGTGCTCCGCCAACTGCGGGTCGAACGCCGGGTCACCGAGCGGCAGACTCTCGGGCATCGGCACGTGCCACTCGACGAAAGGCCGGCCGGAGAGGTCGAGGGCGATGTCGACCAGCGCCTCGTCCAGCGGATACCGGCCGCTCGCGAACCGGCGGACCCCGGCCTTGTCGTCGAGTGCTTCGGCGAATGCCTCGCCGAGAGCGATCGCGACGTCTTCGACCGTGTGGTGGGTGTCGATGTGCAGATCGCCGACCGCCCGCACGGTCAGGTCGAACCCACCGTGCCGGCCGAGTTGGTCGAGCATGTGGTCGTAGAACGGGATGCCGGTCGAGATCTCGGTACGTCCATCACCGTCCAACTCGATCCAGACGTCGATCGTCGTCTCCTTCGTCGCGCGATGACGTTCCGCTGTTCTGGTCACGGCTGCTCCTTGCTCGGTCTGGCGGGGCTCGGTCTGGCGGGGCTCGGTCTGGCGGGGCTCGGTCTGGCGGGGCTCGGTCTGGCGGGGCTCGGCATGACGGGAATGTTCGCGCCGAGCACCTCCGTCAGGGCCTCGATGAAGGTGGTGTTCTCGTCACGCGTGCCGATCGTGACCCGCAGGCAGTTGTCGAGGCGCGGCCAGCTGGAGCAGTCGCGCACGAGCACGTCGCGATCGACCAATCCCTGCCACACGTCACGCCCGGGCACATCGTGGGGGCGGAAGAGCACGAAGTTCGAACCGCTCGGGAAGACGTCGCACGGGAGCGCCGCCAGTGCTTCGGAGACCCGGTGGCGCTCGCTCACGATCGTGCGCACGCGATCGTCCATGTCGTCGACGAAGCGGAGCGCCAGACGGCCGGCGATCTGCTTGACGGTGTCGAGGTGGTAGGGCAACACGACCTTGTCGAGTTCGGCCACCAGCCACCGCGGGCCGATCAGGTAACCGAGACGCGCCCCGGCCATCGACCAGGTCTTCGAGAAGGTTCTGGTCACCACGAGGGGAACCGCATCGGACACCAGGTCGAGCGCCGTCCAGTCGGCGAACTGGGCGTACGCCTCGTCGACCACGACGAGACCGGAGCTGAGCTCGAGCAGCTGCCGCACCCGTTCCACCGGCTCGACAAGTCCCGTCGGGTTGTTCGGCGAGGTGAGGAACACGACATGGGGGTCGTGGGCGCGGACGACCCGTTCGACCTCTGCCGGATCGAGAGTGAAGTCGGCGGCGCGATCACCCTCCACGACCCTGGACCCCGTGACCCGGGCGATCTGGGCGTGCATCTGATAGGTCGGCTCGAACGTCGCTACGGTTCGTCCCGGCCCGGCGTAGGCCAACAACACCGTTTGCAGCACCTCGTTCGAGCCGTTGGCCGCGAACACTTGTTCAAGTGAAACGCCGTGAAACTCGGCGATCGCCCGACGGAGCTCGGTCGCCGAGCGATCCGGATAGCGATGCCACTCGACGGTCGACAGTTCCGCGGCGAACGCCTCGCGAAACGCCGCCGGTGGCGGTTCGGGCGATTCGTTGGTATTGAGGCGGACGCGGACGTCGACTTGGGCCGAGTGATACCCCTCGAGTGCTCGAAGGTCGTCGCGAACGCTGATCACCTGGGGGGATGCTAGCCGGCGACGGGCCCAACAGCCCGCTGGGTATGGTGCAGCAGTGGCCTCCCACCCAGCACCGCCCTCGGAGTCGTCGATTCGATCGGCTGCGGCGCAGCTGGCGATCATCGCCGACAACGTCGAGCAATACCGGACGCGCGTCGCCGAACTCGCCCACCCATTCGTCGGCACCACCCGTGACGACCTCGTCACGGCCATCCACGAAGCCGAACGCCAACTCCGCAGTGCCGAACGCAGCCTCGTTCGGGCCGCTCGAATCGCGCGGTGACGGCCCGCGGGTGCTCGGCGGTCGGCGGGCATCGGTCGACCCGAATCCCGGGTCGGGCAGTCTCGGTTGGAGCAATCGCGCGACCGAGAAGAAAAGCGGCGACGGCCCCTGGTGGAGGGGCCGTCGCACGGGCGAGGCCGGGAGGCGGATCCCAGCCGTCGCCACAAACCAGGTGGCGGGAACCTGGTTCTCAGGGTGAACTATACACGCGTGCCGAACCGGACGATACCTCGGACGATACCCCGGACGGCAAGGAGAGGAGAGGAGAGACAAGGATTCAACGAGGCCCCGAGGAGCTCGAACGCCGGCGGGCCCGAGCCGGGCGGAGTTCGCTCGACGGGCAGATGTCCTCGAGAACACACTGGTCACAGGCGGGTTTCCTGGCAATGCACACCCGTCGACCGTGCTGGATCAGCCGGAGACTGAACGGACCACGCTGACCCGGTGAGATGAATCCGTTCAACTCCGTTTCGACCTTCACCGGGTCGTCGAGTTCGGTGAGGCCGAGACGACGCGCAAGTCGGCCGACATGTGTATCGACCGGCAGTCCCGGCAGACCGAACGCGACGCTGCGCACAACGTTGCCAGTCTTGCGACCGACACCCGGCAACGTCACGAGGTCCTCGAGATCGCGCGGGATCTCGCCGCCGAAACGTTCGACCACGGCGGTCGCCATTCCGGTCAGGTTCCTGGACTTGGAGACGTAGAAGCCGGTCGAGCGGATGATGTCTTCCAGCTCGGAGGGATTGGCGCCCATCAGGTCGGTCGCGGTCGGATACCGCGCGAACAGCCGTGGCGTCACCATGTTGACGCGGGCGTCGGTGCACTGCGCCGACAGGATGGTCGCCACCAGGAGTTCGAACGCGTTGGAGTGATCGAGTTCGCACAGTGCGTCCGGATATTCGAGTGCGAGTCGGCGAGCCACCTCGATGGCTCGACCCTTCGGAGAACGCGGCGTACCCATCGATCGAGACGCTACGGCCGACTCGCCGTGTCGCCGCGAATGGCCTCCCGCCACCCTCCCGCCACCCTCCCGCTGCCGGTACCCTGCCTTCGGTGGTTCGGCTCGACATCAGACACGAGGTGACGGCCGATGAGATCGAGGAGATGCTCCGCCTCGTCGACGAAGTCGAGACGTTCAGCGGTCATCCGGCACTGCCCGATCAGAGTCGTCTCGCGCTGCAACAGGGCGACAGCGATTGCCTCGCTGTCGTGATCGTGCGCGACGAGCACGGCCTCGCAGGGTTTGCTCAAGTGTCACCGACGAACGATTCGTGGACGCTCGATCTGGTTCTGACCCCTGACGAGATCCGTCGGCGGGCAGTCCCCGTCGACGACCTCGTCACGACCTCGCTCGATGCCTTGGTCGACGGCGGCCATACCCCGACCGACGTGAGATGGTGGCGCAGCGATCATCGTCATCACGATCACGACCACGATGCCGTCGACCACGACCACGATGCCGTCGACGATGTCAGCGGCGGCGAACGCGGTACCGGCGACCCGGCCGGCGAACGACGGGCGGATTCCGACGACCTTTACGTTCGCCTGGGGTTCCGTCTCGAGCGGGAGCTGTTGCAGATGCGGCGGCCGCTTCCGACGGGCCAGGCGGTGACCATCGAGACGAGACCGTTCGTACCCGGCCAGGATGAGCAGGCGTTCCTCGACGTCAACAATCGAGCCTTCGCCGGCCATCCGGAGCAAGGAGGCTGGACGCCGTCCGCACTGCAAGCGCGCGAAGGTGAGGCGTGGTTCGATCCGAACGGCTTTCGCCTCCACGAACACGACGGACGACTTGCCGGATTCTGCTGGACCAAGGTCCATCCGCCTTCCCCCACCGAGCGTCACCATCACGAGACCGAGGGCCTCGGGGAGATCTACGTGATCGCCGTCGATCCGGACCTCGTCGGACGGGGGCTCGGCGCACAGCTCACCCTCGCCGGGCTCGAACACCTCGCCTCGCTCGGCATCAGCGAGGCGATGCTCTATGTCGACGCCGACAATCATGCCGCCGTTGCGCTCTACGAGCGGCTCGGCTTCAGCACACATTCCACGAGCCGAGCGTATGTCCGTCACGTCGACCCCTCGGCTGAAGCTGTGGCCGCTCCCCTCACCCGCGCCGCCACGACGGGACGTTCGACGAGATGAGCGTCAACGGGAGGACCGTCGACGAGAGGACCGTCGAGGCGCGCCACCACCTCGGGCCGCTGCTTCGGTTGGCAGCGCGCGGAGCATCAGATGTCCGAACCAGAAGAGCGGCCCGAGGTGGTGGCGCGTTCTGCATGCCCTTCGTCGGTGATCGCTCGCTGGTGCTCCTCAACTGGTCCGGATCGGCCGAGTCGGCACAGACGACCGCTCATGAACTCGGCCACGCCTGCCACAACACCACGCTGGTGGATCGGACGTACCTCCAAGAACGCCTGTCGATGGCGTTCGCCGAAACCGCCGCCATCTTCTGCGAGACGGTGGTGGTCGAGGCCGACCTCGGCCGGCTCGATGGCAACGACCGGCTCGCCCTCCTCGACATCGACCTCCAGGGCGACCCTGTGCGCTTCCGGGCTGGGTACGATGACTCGCTGTCGCGCGCGGGCATGGACACTGCCGAAGAACTCGGCCGGGCGTTCGACCTCGACGTGACCGACGAGGCGTTCCGGACCTCCAGCCTGGACGTCGTGCGATCCAGGATGGCCGACTACGAGACCCTCGCGGCAGCGGTCGGCCGTTCGGCGACGTCTCGATGAGCGCGATCTTCGATCCGACCCGCTACGGGATGACCCGCGACGAGTTCGCGGCCGTGCTCGAGGGTGAGCCGCGCTACCGGCTCGACCAGGTGTGGTCGGGTATGTACGAACAGCTCGCCGATCCGCTCGAGATCACCAGCCTGCCGAAGTCACTACGCGCCCGGCTCGCCGAGTCGCTGCCGCTCGCGCTGAGCCCGGTGACCGAGTCGGTCAGCGACAGCGGCGACACGGTCAAGTTCCTGTGGGAACTCGCGGGTGGCAGCCGCATCGAGACCGTGCTGATGCTCTACCGGGACCGGGCGACGGTGTGTGTCAGCAGCCAGGCGGGTTGCGCCATGGCCTGCGGGTTCTGCGCGACCGGCCAAGCCGGATTCACCCGTCACCTCGGCGTCGGCGAGATCGTCGAGCAGGTGATGGTGGCGGCGCGTCGCGCCAAGCGGGCTGGTCGGCGCGTCAGCAACATCGTGTTCATGGGGATGGGCGAACCGATGGCGAACCTCGATGCGGTCTGGCGCAGCATCGAGCGATTCCATGCTGACCTCGGCCTGTCGGCGCGACACATCACGATCTCGACAGTCGGAATCATCCCGGGGATCAAGGCGCTTGCGCAACGCCCGCTCCCCGTCAATCTCGCCGTCTCGCTCCACGCCGCGAACGACCAGTTGCGCAATGAACTGGTCCCGATCAACCGGCGCTACCCGATCGACGATCTCGTCGAAGCCTGCGATGAGTATCTCGCCGCGAAGAACCGCCGCGTGAGCTTCGAGTGGGCCATGATCGACGGCGTCAACGATCGCCGCTCCGACGCGATCGAGCTGGCGAGGATTTGCCGCCGGCTCTACCCCCACGCCCACGTGAACCTGATCCCGCTCAATCCGACGCCGGGATACCCGACGAAGGGCACGCCGTTGAAGCGGGTCCACAACTTCCGTGATCAGCTCGAAGCGCAGGGCGCCAACGCCACGGTCCGCCAGAACCGCGGGACCGACATCGACGCCGCGTGCGGCCAGCTCGCCGCCGGCCGGCCGATCACCCTCTCCGCGCGGCGTTGAGTCGGCGTGCGCTGGTCTCCCAGCGCTCAGCTGACCTTCAGCAACCCGCGGCGCGAACCGACGGCGTGGGGTTGACCGCGAGGCCGCCTCCCGGGTGCACCTCGAAGTGCAGGTGCGGCGTGCCGGCCGCATTGCCGGTGTCACCGTTGTATCCGATCACCTCACCCTGTGCGACCGGTCGGCTCGCGCCTTCGTAACCGGAGAAGTGGGCGTAGTAGTAGCGATTGCCGTTGTCGCCGACGAGTGATGCCGCGTTGCCACCGAGGACGTTGCGCTTGAAGGTGACGTTGCCGCTGACCACCGCGACAATCGGCGCCCCGGCGGGCGCGAGCATGTCGACGCCCTCGTGTCGGCGACCACCGGACCGGGGAGCTCCCCAGGTGTCTCCATAGGCAGCACCACCCATCGGGCACAAGATGTTGTCGACGTACCCAGCGCCCGTGTCGAATCCGGGTGCGCTGCTGCCGATGCCCTGGGTGCCGGTCCGGCCACCGCTGGTGCCCCCCGATGCGCCGCTGTTGGGCACGATCGTCGCGACGGTCGCGGGCGACTCGGCCGCGCCGTCCGCTGCGGGAACGGCCGCGGGCTGCGCGAGGCCGGGGTTCGGCTGGAACTTCGCCGCCAATTCTGCCTGCCGACGGCTCTGCTCCTGAAGGCGCGCCGATGCCGCTGCCTGCTGTTCTTGCAGCGCCTTCTTGACGGCCTCGTCCTGGAGGCGCCCCTCCTCGACCGAGCGAAGTCGCTCGACCTCGGCCTCGGCGTCCTGCTGCAGCTGCGTGTACACGTCCTGTTGCTGCTCGATCTCGACACGTCGCCCGGCAAGCTCTTCCTGATTCGCCTCGAGGTCCTGTCGCGCTGCGTCGTACTGGTCGAGCGCGTCGCTGCCGTTGTTGCGCAAGATGTCGACGAACACCTCGGCCTGCATCTGATCCTTCGGCGCCCGCAGGCCGGTGAGCAATGGGATTCCCGCTGACCCACTGTCGATGAAACGACCGAGGGCGACCGATGCGACATCGCGCTCGAGTTGGTCGACGGTGACGATGAGTCGGGTCTCCTCGCGTTCGAGTCGTGCCACGTCGTCCTTGAGCACGTCGAGATCGGATTCCGCTCGGAAGAACGCATCGGCGGCCTCATTGGCGCGGTCGCGTGCCGCCTGGATCTCCTGTGCTGCCCGGCGGGCAGCATCGTCGCCGCTCTCAGCGGTTGCCGGGATCGGCGGTACCGACGCGACGGACAGGATCATCGTGCTCGCGATGGCTGCCACCAGTCCGACTACCCGGGCCGGCTTGCGCCCGGGTTTCGGAGGCTGGCTCTCCATACGTGACGGAAGTGTAGGGATCATTGCGTGCTGACGACGGCCACGGTGTCCATCGGCAAGGCATCATCAAGACTTGAACACACGACGTCGACCGGACCTGACGTCAGTGCGTCCGGTCGGCCGTGGCCAGCTCGATGAGTGCCTCACTCCCCCGTGCGACCTCGTCGTCGAGCACACGTTGCAGCACGGCTCCCGTCCAGAGTCGTCCACCGTAGGTGAGCGTCATGACCAGCGTGGTCGATGGGTTCCCGGCCGGGCCGTCCGGGTGGGCCGTCAGTTCGACGTCGAGCGTCCACGGAGCGTGCGAGCGTCCATCGACCTCGGCGCGTTCGAACGTGACCCGGTGCGGTGGGTCATACATGGTGCGCAGCATCCGCAGACGCTTGGACCGTGCCAGCGGGCCCATCTGCGCGCGGAGTTCGACCATCCACACGGGCGATCCGGCCGGATCCGACGGCGCCGCCGGCTCGGCCACCGCTTCATGGACGAGTGACATCCAGGCGCTGTACGACGCAAGGTCGTCGACGAACGCGAAGAGGTGCTCGGGTGACCGCGGCACCGACAGGTCTCGAATGATCTGCACGACGTGTGGCGGGGTCCGCGGCGCTCAGCCCGGACGCGGTCGATCGTCGCCACGAAAGGCGCGGGCCAGCAACGGCGAGCGGGCCGACAGCAGACCGTCGAGATCGTCGCGGTCGTCGAAGCTCGGCGTCCACGGGATCGCAGCAACGTCGGCCACGTCCTCGTTCGCGACCTCGCCGGTCGTGGCCGGCCGGCCGGTGACTTCCGGTTGGCCATCCTGCTGCGTGGGGACGGTGATCGGCTCGGCGACGAGCGTCATCTGCTCACCGACGAGCTCGCTGACCGGCCGTGATCGTCGACGCGTCGGAGGTGACGGGGCGGGCAGCGGCGTCGGCGGGCGGAACAGGTGGGGTTCGGGATCGCGCAGATCATCGAGGGTCCAATGTCGTGGCACCACCATCGAGTCGGCATGACGCCCGCAGAGTGCCCCGCTCGAGAGATCGGTGTGCGGCCGCAGTACGTCGAGCCAGAAGACCAGGTCTTCGGCCCGCATGCCGTAGGCGACCGACGCTGGTTCGGAACATCCCGGTCGTTCGCACAGCCTGCCCATCTCGCCGGAACACTAGCCGCCCGGCAATCGTCGGACTGCTCTGCGATCCCGCCAGGACCTCGTCGGGGCAATCCGAATCTGCTCCTCGATGAGTCCGGGCGCGCACAGGTCGCGCCGAAACTCATCGGAAGGCTCCGAATCTGCTCCTCGATGAGTCCGGGCGCGCACAGGTCGCGCCGAAGCTCATCGGAAGGCCTGGGTCAGCCCGGGATGCCTGCGATCGGCACGGCGGTGACGGTGACGGTGACGGCGACCAGGCGTCGTCGAACTCGACCCCGTCGATGCTCGTAAGGATGTCGATCCGATATGGCGGATAGCCGAGCTGCGCGATCGAATCCCGGTGGTCGAAGTCGGCGATCTCGAGTCCCAACGATCCGAACCCGACGGCCGTCAGCGCGGCGAGGACCCGCTCGGCATTGTCGCCGCCGACCCACACCCACGCGTCGAGATCGCCGGTGGCGCGAGGTAGTCCGTGCGCGGCAAGCGCGTAGCCGCCGACGACGAGGTATCGAACCTCATGGGCGTTGAACGACTCGACAAACTCTCTGGAGTCGGGGTCGAGTTGCATCGTCGCCACCTCCGAAGACCCTGCGCCGTAGCACCTCGGCCGCTGCGACGCGCTCGGCCGGCGGGCGGGACAACCAGAAGTCCATCTCGTCGTCGGGCTCATCCGAACTCGGACGAGTAACGACCAAGGCCATCGCTCCCCCGACACGATTCGTCTGCGCGCTCACGGCTCCAGCGTAGTAGGCAGCCGTCGACGCGTCCCGAAGATGCCCGGCACCGACCATGTTCGAAGCATCGACGTTCGAAGCATCGACGTTCGAAGCATCGACATCCGGATTCAGGACGTACCAGTTGGTGTCGATTGGTATCGGGGCGTTTCTCTGGCTCCATCGTGTGACGGTTGGTAGCGACAAATCCTGTGCACCTGGTGTGCACCTGGTGTGCACCTGCCGAATTCTCGTCAACCCTCCAGATCAGGACACTCGGCCTCTGACCTGACCTGACTTACAGGGTGGGCGATGGGAGTCTCGATCTCCCGACCTCCACGGTGTGAACGTGGCGCTCTTCCAACTGAGCTAATCGCCCCTACGGATCCATCAAGTTAGCAGCGCCACCGCAGCCCCACACGGGCCCCTCCTGGCACCCATCATCCCGTTTGCGTCGGGATTCCGGTGGACCGGTGCACCGGAATCCCGACGCAAACGAGGGTGAGACCGCGGTCGTTGGTCGCCGTGTCACTCGTCGGGGATGTCGATGCAGGCGACGCCCATGCCTTGATGGTCACGATGCGGTTCGGTCAACCCCGGGCACGTCGCACCGAACGGCACGAACGCCTCGACCACGAGGTTGGTAGCGGGGTTGGTAGCGGGGTTGGTAGCGAGGTTGGTAGCGAGGCTGGTAGCGGGGTCGCTCGCGGGGCTCGCCACGGCATCGGTCGGGATGCAGGCGACCTCGCGGGCATCGTTGTTCGCATCGAACGTCACACAGTCGCCGACCCGGAGGATGCCATCGGGACCCCGTGGCTCACCGGGGTCGGTGAACTGCGCCAGCACGACGACCGCCACGATCGCCAGAGTGCCGCAGAACAGCAACATGCGCCACGGAACGCGGGCCGGGCCGAAATGGCTCGGATGCATCGCGTACGCATTCATCGTCGGCCCCGACGATGAATCGGACCATGTCTGTGACCCCACGCCCGCCCGGGGGGACGAGTCGGCCCGGGCAGTTCGAGGGGACGGCGGGACGGCTGACCCGGTTCCGCGAAGACCGGAGTCGTACACGACACGGCGACCCGGGTCGCTCAGCACCCGGTAGGCCTCGTTGACCTCAGCCATGGCATCGCGCTGATTCGATGAACCATTCGACGCTTCCCGGTCGGGGTGATGGTCGCGAGCCCGTTGACGATACGCCTCCCGGATCAACGCCGGTGATGCGTCAGACGACACGCCGAGGACCTCGTAATGCGTGCGACCAGCCACCCGTCCGAGGCTATTGGGACGGTCCCGGCCTCCATCGCCGGCAGCGGCTGGGCGACCCCGGGGAGGGCGAGAACGGCGAGAACACCGAGAACACCGAGAACACCGAGAACGGCGAGAACACCGAGAACACCGAGAACACCGAGAACACCGAGAACACCGAGAACGGCCAGACCGGCGAGAACGGCCAGACCGGCGAGAACGGCCAGACCGGCGAGAACGGCGAGAACGGCAACGACGGTCAGTAGCCGGCGTCGAGGTCGACCAGGCCGAGGAGATCCCTGCCCTCACCGAACCGACGGACGTTCTCGGTCACCCGACGCGCCAACAGCGGCTTGGCCATCTCCGGAGTGTTGCCGACGTGCGGCGTGATGATGCAGTTCGGCATCCTCCACAGCGGATGCCCACCGGGAAGCGGCTCAGGATCGGTCACGTCGAGCCCGGCGCCGCCGACGACATTCCGCTCGAGCGCGTCGACGAGATGATCGGTGATGATGTGCCGACCTCGCGCCACATTGACGATCCACGCATGATCTTCCATGAGTTCGAACTCGTCACGTCCGATGAGGCCTTGCGTCTCCGGCGTGAGCGCCAGTGCGAGCACGACCAGATCGGCGCCGGGCAGTGCGTCGGCGAAGCGGTCGGATTCGAGCACGTCGTCGACGCCATCCATGTGTTGGGCACGGTTGCGGACCACGGTGATGTGACAGTTCCATGGCTGGAGGAGACGCACGAGCGACTCGGTGATCCCGCCGCCACCGAGAATCGTGACACGACCGTTCAACAGGTTGCGACCGGCCGGACCCGACCACTGCGTCGCTCGCGCATACTGGCCGACGTGGCGCAGCCCGGCGGCGCCGAGCGTAAGGGCCATCTCGGCGACCGGCTCGGCGTAGACGCCCTTGCCGCACGTCCAGATGTACTCGTCGTCAAGAAGTTCGACGAAGTTCTCGATGCCCGCGAACGGCAATTGGACCCATCTCAGTTGTGGCGCCTGATCGATCGCCTCGGCCAGGCCACCGGCATGGCGCGCGTCGCTCCACACGATCGCTTCGCATTCGGCGAGTTCGACGACGTGACCGCCGCCGTCCCGGATCGCATCCTCCAGCCACGCCGGCGACCCGACAGGGCCGAGGGCGACTGCGGGCGCATCACGATTGTTCATGTGGACTCCAACCGTAGCGCCGTCGCAACGGGTGATCGGCGACCGGCAGGTCTGACAGATGGCACGATGGGCCGATGACGACCAACCAGCCCGTGATCCGCACCGTCGGCGTGCCCCGTGAGGTCAAGACGGCCGAGCATCGTGTGGCGATGACACCCGACGGTGTCCGCGAGCTCGAGCGACATGGAATCGAGGTGCTCGTCGAGACGGGCGCCGGTGAGGGAGCGTCGATCGGCGACGACGATTTCGCGGCCGCCGGCGCGGAGATCGTCCCGACCGCGGCCGACGCATGGGCGCAGGACATGGTGGTCAAGGTCAAGGAGCCCAAGGCTGACGAGTTCGGCTTCCTCCGCCACGATCTGACGCTCTTCACGTATCTGCACCTCGCCGCGTACCCGGCGGTTGCGGACGCGCTCCTCACGTCGAAGACGACGGCGATCGCCTATGAGACCGTCCAGCTCGCCGACGGTTCGTTGCCGCTCCTCGCGCCGATGAGTGAGGTGGCCGGCCGGCTCGCCCCACAGATGGGAGCACACTACCTCGAACGCCACAACGGTGGCCGCGGCGTGCTGATGGGCGGCTCACCCGGCGTTCGACCGGCCAAGGTCGTCGTGATCGGCGCCGGAAACGTCGGCTGGAACGCGGCCTGGATCGCTGCGGGCATGGAGGCCGAGGTCATACTGATCGACAAGAACCTCGACCGGCTGCGCTTCGTCGACCAGATCCACCGAGGTCGCATCGTGACCGCCGCCTCCAACCGAGGTGCGATCGAACGTGCCGTCGTCGACGCCGACCTGGTGATCGGCGCGGTGTTGGTCGCCGGTGGGCGTGCGCCGATCGTCGTCGCCGAGGACCTCGTCGCACGGATGAAGCCCCGTTCGGTCATCGTCGACGTGGCCGTCGATCAAGGCGGCTGCATCGCCACGACCCGCGAGACGACCCACGACGAGCCCACCTACGTGGTCCACGACGTGGTGCACTACGCCGTCGGGAACATGCCCGGCGCGGTTCCGCACACGAGCACGTACGCCCTGACCAACGCCACCCTGCCGTACCAACTCGAGGTCGCGCTCCACGGTGCGCTGGGCGCCGCCCGGCGTGATCACTCGATCGCGCACGGTCTGAACACGTTCGACGGCAACATCGCGAACGCGGCGGTCGCCGAAGCGCTCGGCGCATCGCCGTTCGACGCCCTGCAGGCGTGAGCTGATCGTCGACCGACGGCACGCGGCGCGACATCGCCCGCGGGGTGTCCACGAGTCGGATGCCGACGCCCCACTTCCGTAGTGTCACGTGGATGAACGATGCCGCGATCCCGACCACCGACACGGATCTCGCCGCTCCGAGCGTGCACGACATCGAGATGCCCTCGATCGGCGTACTCGACGTCGACGCCGGACACGACGCGGCTCGGGACCGCATCCGCAACCTCGTCGCCGACCATTGGATCGTGCGTGGACCGCTCGGCTACCTGATCGTCGGCTACGACGACGTCGGTGCGATCCTGCGTGACAAGCGGTGGCACAACGCCGTCGGGAAACTCCCCGAACTGATGGGCATCACCGACCCCGACGTCATCCGTAGCGAGCGCGTGTCGATCCTCGCCGCCGAGGGCGATATGCACCTCCGTCTGCGACGGCTGGTCGCCAGGGCATTCTCACCGCGTTCGGCCGACCGGCTCCGGCCGTTCATGCGCGAGGTCGTCAACGACCTCGTCGACCAGGTGGCGCCGGCGGGGCGCGCCGATGTCGCTGTCGACATCTGCGAGCCGTACCCGATCCCGATCATCTGCGAGCTGCTCGGCGCGCCACGCCAAGACTGGCAATTGTTCTCCCGTTGGGCGCAAGACGTCCTGCGGATCTTCAACGGAACCGTCCTCGACGAACTCGACGTCATCAAGCGCGCCCAGGCCGAACTCGACGAGTACACCCTCGGACTGATCGCCGACCGCCGCAACGACCCGCGGGACGATCTGATCACCGATCTGATAGCCGCCGAGGAGGAAGGCGACCGCCTCACGAACGACGAACTCGTGATGATGGTCGACGCCGTCATCATCGGCGGAACCGATACGACCCGCAACCAGCTCGGGTGCGCGGTCGGGATCCTGTCGGAACATCCGGACCAGTGGCAGATGATCGCCGCGCAACCCGATCTCGCGCCCAACGCGGTGGAGGAGTTGATGCGTTACTTCGGTGCGGTGCGCGCCACGGGACGGTTCGCCAGTGAGGACATCGTGTACCGCAACGTCTTGTTCCCGAAGGGGACGTTCGTGTTTCCGTCGTTGACCTCGGCCAACTACGACGATGGCGTGTTCGACCACCCGGCGACGCTCGACATCACCCGCGAGCCGGTGAAGGGCCATCCACAGTTGACGTTCGGATCCGGAATCCACTACTGCCTCGGAGCGTCACTGGCGAGGGCCGAACTCCAGGAGGCGCTGCCGATCCTCGCCCGACGGATGCCGAACCTGGCGGTCGACGGCGCCATCGAATGGAAGCCGCAGTCCACCGCGATCTTCGGTCCGGCGCACCTCCCCGTCACGTTCGACCCCGAGCACTGAGGCGTCCCACAGGGGCCCGCTTGCGAACGGTCGCTCTCAATCGTCGTCGGCAGGCGGGCGCCGACGACCGCGCTTGATCGCTCCGCGCCGCTTCTTGGTGTCGACTCGACGGCGCTGGGAACCCTTCGTCGGACGAGTCGCTCGACGGGGACGCTCGACGTAGAGGGCTCCCCGCAGCTTTGCGGCGAGTCGCTCCTCCGCGATCGCGCGGTTGCGGAGTTGTGACCGCTCGTCGTCGGCCACGACCCTGACGATCGATCCGAGCTTGCCGCGGATCCGATCGCGTTGGGCCTCGGTGAACGCCGACGACGTCTCGATCCAGAAGGTCAGTTCCGCGCGGGTGGCGGTCTTGTTGGCGTGTTGGCCACCCGGGCCACCGGACGGCGAGAAGCGGACGTCGAGTTCGTGACGAGGGATGCGCACCGATTCGGTCACCACGAGCCGATCGTCGCCGGGCTCGGCCGAACTCATGGCGGGCTGCGAACTCATGGCAGGCCGCGAACTCAGTCGCGGCTGACGGTCGCAGGCCCGTCGGGAACGTCGCCCGCCGCGGTGCCGACGCGCCCCGAGTCGACCCACTCACGCAGCTTCTCCCAGGCGTAGATGCCGGTCGAATGGCCGTCACTCCAGTCGAGGCTGAGACCCCACGCGCCGGCCATCTCGGCGCTCAGGATCGTGATCGGCTCGCCTGCTTCGACGGCCGGCTGGACCGGGACGCCCCGCCGGCGCTTGCTGTTGCAGTCGGCGCACGGGCAGGCGAGGCGCAACTCGGCGAGTTCGTAGCGGGCTGTCACGCCATCCGCGAACAGGACCTCGACGTGGGAACGTCGGTCGACTTCGACGGACTCGATGTCGTGCGTGGGCATGAGACGAGGGTAGCGACACGACCCCGAACCGCGAGTCGGGGCGGTAACTTGACCGCCCCGTCCGCATGGCGTTGCCCGCCTCAGTTTGTCGAACCGCGTATCGCCCCACCCCGCCGATGACCATCGAAGCAGAACTCCTCACACCGCCACGGCACGGGCGCGTGCCGGGAACCGCCCGCGCGGCGCTGTCGTATCCACGTTTCCGGATCATCTTCTTCGGCCTCGCGTTGTCCAACATCGGCACGTGGATGCAGAACTTCACGTTGCCCGCCTACGTCGACGACCGCACCGGGCGGCCATCGCTGGTGGGGCTCATGGTGTTCATGCAGCTCGGGCCGTTGCTCGTGCTCTCGATCCCCGCCGGCGTGCTCGCCGACCGGATGTCGAAGCAGACGTTGCAGCTCGTCATGCAGAGCGTGTCAGCGATCCTCACACTGCTGTTGGCGTTCTTCGTGGCCCGTGATGCCGCACTGTGGACGCTGTTCGCCGCTCAGCTCGGGATCGGTATCGCCAACGCGCTCAACGCGCCGGCGTTCCAGTCCTCGATGCCGCTGCTCGTACACCGGCAAGATCTCCCGGGCGCGATCAGCCTGAACTCGGCGATGATCAACGGCAGCCGGGTGATCGGGCCCATCCTCGCGGCCCTGCTCTTCGCCGCCGGCGTGTCGGTCGCCAACGTCTTCATCATCAACGCGGCGACGTACCTCTTCTTCATCGCCGCGTTGATCGCCGTGCGCATGCCGGATGTCCGCGCGGTGCACACCGAGCGGGGCTGGCGTCAGATGTTCATCGGCGTCCACACCGTTCGGGAACGTGGCGTGCTCGGCCGGTTGCTGATCGGCATGTTCATGTTCTCGCTGTTCAGCCTCGTGTTCATCGGGCTGTTCCCGTCGGTGGCACGGCTGTCGTTCGGCATCGAGTCGTCGAGCAACACGTATCGCTGGCTCTATGCCGTGTGGGGAACCGGCGCGTTCTTCGGCGCGATCTCCGTGGGGACATGGCTCAGCCGTATCGACCGCAAGGCGCTCATCGTGCGCGGGTTCATCGGTTTCGGGATCTCGCTCGCCGTCTTCTCGCAGGTGCGAACCCCGCCCCTCGCCTTCCCCGTCGGCTTCGTTCTCGGGTTCTGCTACTTCATGACCGCCACCGCGATCACGACGACATTGCAGCTCAACATGCGGACCACCGAGCGGGCGACGGTGATGCCCCTGTGGTTCATGGTGTTCGGCGGCACCGTGCCGATCGGCAACCTGGTGTTCGGCGTCGTGATCGAGCGGATCGGTGTGCGAGCCGTCCTGGGATTCGGTGCAATCTTCGCGCTGTTCCTCGCGTGGTGGCTCGACCTGCGACGCCTTCCCGCAACCGCGTTCCTCGCCGAAGCCGACGGCGGCGAACCGTTCACTCCGACGAACGCGACGCCTCTGCTCTGAGCAGACTCCCGGCGATCAGGTCCAAACCGGCAGCGCGGCTCGCCTTCACCAACACCACGTCACCCGGCCCGAGCGGGCCGAGTACCTCGTTCGGATCGACGACCGGTTCGATGCCGTACAGGTCGGTCCCGACAGCCACGACGTCGACGCCGACCGCGGCGGCGTACTCGGCGATCTCGCGATGGGCCGCCACGGGATCGTCGAGCTCAGCCATCAGGCCGAGCACCGCGACGCGCCGGCTCGCCTGCATGGCGGCCAGCGCATCGACTGCCGCTCGCATGGACGTCGGGTTGGCGTTGTACGCGTCGTTGATCAGGATCGCCCCGGACTGAAGGTCGGTCAGCTCCATCCGCATTGCCGACAACGACGCCACGCCGACGCCGGCGATGGCGGCCTCGAGGGGAACCCCGAGCACACCGGCGACGGCGATGGCCGCAGCGGCGTTGCTCGCCATGTGTGCGCCGCTGACCGAGAGCTCGACGAGACCCGTGCCCCACGGCGTGTGGATCGTAAAGCGGGGTCGGGCGAGCTCGTCCAGGACCAGATCGGCGACGCGCACATCGCCGAACAGCCCGTACGTCAGCACTGATGCGCCGGTATGCCCGGACATCGCAACGACGCGATGATCGTCGGCATTGAGCACGGCGATCCCCGCCGCCGGTAGCGCCTGCACGAGTTCCCGCTTGGCGACCGCGACGCCCTCGATGCCCCCGACGCGCTCGGTGTGCGAATGCCCGACTGCGGTCACGACGCCGACGTGCGGCCGGGCGACCTCGCACAACCGGCTGATCTCGCCGAACCCACGCATGCCCATCTCGAGCACGAGGATCTCGGTGCCGGCCGGGGCGTTCAGGATGGTCACGGGTAGTCCCTGATCGTTGTTGAAGCTGCGCACGTTGGCCGAGGTCCGCCGCGAGCCCGCTGCTGCCGCCGTGATCAGATCCTTGGTCGACGTCTTGCCGACGCTGCCGGTGACGGCAACGACATCGGCCGAGGTCTGCCGACGCGCCCATCGCGCCAAGGCGGCGAGCGCCCGCGCCGTGTCGGCCACCTCGATCGCGGTACCGCTGCGCTGTTGGTCGTCGGGCTCACTTGTCAGATGAACGACAGCACCGGCCGCTCGGGCGGCGGCGATGAACTCGTGCCCGTTGCGCTCGGCGATGATCGGGACGAACAGTTGGCCCGCCTCGACCGATCGTGAATCGAATGATGCCCCTTCGAACTCGACGTCGGGCCCGACGAGCCGCCCACCGACGGCTGCCGCGGCAACGGATGCTCGAATCCTCACAGGGTCGAACGGTACCGTTCGGGCGATGAATCACGCTGGGACCGGTCGCCGATGACCAATGTCGACCGCAGCGACGGAGCCGACGACCGGATCAACGGAGCCGACGACCGGATCAATCTGATCGTGATCTTCGGCGGTCAATCGGCAGAGCACGACGTGTCCTGCACAACGGCCGCTCACGTCATGCGGGCGGTCGACCCCCTTCGATACCGCATCACGCCGATCGGAATCTCGACCGAGGGCCAGTGGGCGCTTGCCGACGAGGCCGTCGCCGCACTCAGCGCGGGCGCTGACACCTTGCCCGGTCGACTCGACCCGTCGGGTAGGGCGTTGTCACCGACGCCGATGCTCGACGACGCATCAAGCCAACCCGGCCAGAGCGTCGTGCTCCCTCTCCTGCACGGGCCGCTCGGTGAAGACGGCACGGTGCAGGGGATGCTCGAGCTGGCCGGCGTGCCGTACGTCGGCAGCGGTGTGCTCGGGTCGGCCGTGAGCATGGACAAGGCGATGGCCAAGCAGGTGACTGCCGCCGCCGGCATCCCGCAGGCCGCGTTCCGCAGCTTCGCCGAGCACGAACTGACGCCCGGACTCCCGGCGCAGCTCGCTGCCGAACTCGGCCTACCCGTGTTCGTCAAGCCGGCGAACATGGGCTCCTCGGTCGGCGTCTCGAAGGCACGCACCGTCGAGGAACTGCGCGCCGCGATCACGACTGCGCTCGCCTACGACGAGATGATCGTCGTCGAGGAAGCGATCGTCGGTCGGGAGATCGAGGTCGCCGTGCTCGGCAACCTCGAACCCGAGGCGTCGATCCCCGGCGAGATCGTGCCCGGCGAGGAGTTCTACAGCTACGAGGACAAGTACGTCACCGATGGAGCTCAGCTGCTGATCCCCGCGCCGTTGACCGTCGAGGCCACCGCCGAGGTCCGCGAACTCGCGCTGCGAGCGTTCCGGGCGTTGCGTTGTGAGGGGTTGGCCCGTGTCGACTTCTTCTACGAAACGGACGACGTCGGAGTCGGGCGCGGCTTCCTGCTGAACGAGGTCAACACGATGCCGGGATTCACGCCGATCTCGATGTATCCGAAACTCTGGATCCACTCCGGTCTGACCTACTCCGAACTCATCGATCGGCTGGTCCTTCTGGCCGTCGAACGCCACGCCCGCCGCCGCCGCAACACCGCCCACTGACCCCGTCAATTCTCGTTTGCGTCGGGATTTCGGAGGGCAGGTGCACAACAATCCCGACGCAAACGAGAAACGACGTCGGCGCGCTGACGGTACGAGCACTCGGTCTGGAGGGCAGGTGCACAACAATCCCGACGCAAACGAGAATCGACGTCGGGTCAGGGTTCGAGGGCGGCGCGGAGAAAGGCGCGCAGTTCGTCGCGGAGTCGTCGGAGGCCGGCCGCGTCCGGTGTCCACCCGACTGCTCGAAGGGTCTCGGGCTCGGTCGCGATCCCGGTCAGCGTGGCATACCCGAACGCGGCGATCAACCCCGGGTCACCACGCCGCAGACGGCCGCGATCCATCTCGGCGCCGAGATGGCCGACCGCTCGCTCGATCAACGGCGAAATCCGCTCGCGCAATCGCTCGGCGTGGTCGGCGCGCAGCCGGCTCATGTCACGCACGACCCCCAGCAGCGCCGGGCGGCGGACCGCCGGCCTGAAGACAGCACGCACGACGGCATCGATCTTCTCGAGCGGATCGTCGGTGGCGGATCGTGCGGCTGCGTCGATCACCACGATGAGTTGCGCCGCGACCGACTCCAACACCCCGTCGATGAGATCGTCCTTCGATTCGAACCAGTACAGGACCGTCTGCTTGCGCACGCCGACCACCCGAGCGATCTCGTCGAGCGAGACCGCGTCGACACCCTTCGTTCCGAACAGGTCGAGCGCCACCTCGATGATCCGCTCCCGAGTCGATCGCTCCGTCATCTCTCTACCAATTGGTAGACGAATCTGCTAGAACTGTCAACCGTGATCGCTGCATCGCTGTCGGGGAAACGGATCGCCATCACCGGCGCCACCGGTTTCGTCGGCACCGCGCTCGTCGAGCGCCTCCTCCGATCGGTCCCCGACTGTGAGCTCGTCCTACTCGTTCGCGACGGCCGGCGCACTCCGGCGGCACGACGTACCGAGCGCGAGATCCTGAAGAACGACGCCTTCGATCGTCTCCGCGCACAGCACGGCAGCGACTTCGGCGCCGCCACGGCGGGTCGGATCACCACCGTTGCCGGCGACGTCACAGTTGACGGGCTCGGTTTGAACGACTCCGACCGCGCATTGTTCGCAACCTGCGACATCGTGATCCATTCGGCCGCAGCCGTGTCGTTCGACTCGCCGCTCGACTCCGCCGTGGAGATCAACCTGCTCGGGCCGTCGCGCATCGCCGACCTGTGCAATGCGCTCGGCATCACTCCCCACCTCGTTGCCGTGTCGACCTGTTACGTCGCCGGCAACCGACGCGGTCACGCCCCCGAGGCGCTCGTCAGCGACGGGCCGTTCGACATCGGCATCGACTGGCGACGTGAGGTGGCGGCCAGCCGCCGCCTGCGCAGCGACACCGACGCCGCCGGCCGGACACCCAAGCAGCTCGCCGCGTTCCGCAGGGCTGCGCGCACCGAGCTCGGTGCTGCCGGCGCCCCCGCACTCGCCGCCAAGACCGAGCAACTACGCGAGCGATGGGTCAAGGACCAGCTTGTCGACGCCGGCCGAGCCCGAGCCGCGAGCGTCGGTTGGCCCGATGCCTATGCCTTCACCAAGGCGCTCGGCGAGCAGGCCCTGACCGACGTGAAGGGTGCGGTGCCGGTGTCGATCGTGCGTCCGTCGATCATCGAGTCGGCGCTTGCCGAGCCGAAGCCCGGCTGGATCCGCGGCTTCCGGATGGCTGAGCCGGTCATCCTCTCGTACGCGCGCGGGCTCCTGCGCGAGTTCCCCGGTGTGCCCGAAGGCATCGTCGACGTGATCCCGGTCGACCTCGTCGTGGCCGCGATCATCACCGTCGCCGCGCTCGGTCCCGAGAAGGCCCCGGCCATCAGCCAGGTGGCCTCCGGTGGCATCAACCCACTGAAGTACCGAACGCTCGTCGACAATGTCAGTGCCTGGTTCACCGAACACCCGATCTACGACTCGAAGGGCCAGCCGATCGTGGTGCCCGAGTGGCGCTTCCCGGGCCGCGGCCGTGTTCAGGCCCAGCTCACCCGCGCCAAGTCGGTGCTGACCACCGGCGAGAAGGTACTGCAGAATCTGCCGCTACGGGGCCGCCAGGCCGACTGGTCAGCCCAGATCGAGACGAAACGGATGGAGGTCGAGCGGGCCCTCACCTACGTCGAGCTGTACGGCCTGTACACCGAGTGCGAGGCGATCTACCAGGTCGAACACCTGATGACGATGTGGGACGGCCTCGACGGCGGCGACCGCGCCGAGTTCAACTTCGACCCCCGATCGGTCGACTGGCCGGCCTACATCACCCAGATCCACCTCCCCTCGATCATCCAGCACGCGCGCGTGAAGACCACGCCCGGCCCGTCGAACTCGACTGACCGGATGGAACGGATGCGCAAGCAGGTGCTCGACCCGAAGCGTCACGTCGTCGCGTTCGACCTGGAGAACACGCTGATCGCCTCGAACGTCGTGGAGAGCTACTCGTGGCTCGCCACGCGACGCCTCGACACGCCCGAGCGGATCCGCTACGCCCTGCGCACGCTGGTCGAGGTGCCGGGGCTGCTCAAGCTCGACCGGTCCGATCGGTCGGACTTCCTGCGGCACTTCTACCGCCGTTACGAGGACGCACCCGTCGAGCAGATCGAGGCCGACACCCGCGAGTTGATGACCGCGCTCATCATGACCAAGTCGTTCCCGGCCGGCCTGCGACGGGTCCGTCAGCATCGCGCGCTCGGGCACCGCACGATCCTGATCACCGGAGCCCTGAGCTTCAACGTCGAGGGGCTCCGACCGCTGTTCGACGAAATCTTCGCGGCGGAGATGTCGATCAGGCCGGACGGCGCCTACTCGGGCGAGATGATCACCGTACCGCCTACCGGCGAAGCGCGAGCGCAGATCCTCACCGACTACTGCGCCGCCGAAGGGTTCGAGCTGGACGAGTGCGTCGCCTACGCCGACTCATCGTCGGACCTTCCGCTGTTCGAGGCCGTCGGCTTCCCGGTTGCCGTCAACCCCGAGACCCGACTTGCAGCGATTGCCCGCAAGCGCGGGTGGTTGGTCGAGAACTGGAGCAAGTCTCCGGGTGGCCCCCGCCCGCGCCTTCCGATCGGCCCGCTGCTGTCGGAACGCCAACGTCGGGAGACGTTCGACCAAGGCGCTCGCCCGACGTTCACCCGGAGCAGTTCGTGAAGGCCCTCCAGGTGTCACGCTCGATCCCCCGGCTCGGTCTGGCGCGGCTCGCCTCGGCAGTCTCACCGGTGACCGCCACGAAGATCGGCCCGTTGCAGTACGGCAACGTCGAGGTGCCCGATCTTCCGGGTCCGGGCTGGCATCGGGTGCGAACCCGCCTGGCCGGCATCTGCGGCTCGGACCTGTCGCTCGTCGAGGGCCACGCGTCGCTCTATTTCGAGGATTGGGTGTCGTTTCCGTTCGTGCCGGGCCATGAGGTCGTCGGCGAGCTCGACGACGGCGCCCGCGTCATCCTCGAGCCGGTGCTCGGCCACGCGGCCCGCGGCTTTCGCCCACCGTTCGAGGGGGCCGCTCCCGGTGACGGCGACGACTACGCGCATCTCGCAACCGGGCCACTCACCCCGGGGATCCAGACCGGGTTCTGCTGCACGACCGGCGGTGGCTGGGCGCCCGAGTTCGTCGCCCATGACACCCAACTCCACCGCATCGCCGACGACATGCCCGACGAGCGGGCGGTGCTCGTGGAACCGCTGGCCGGCGGTATCCATGCAGCACTGATGGCTGCACCGATCGTCGCCACGCGTCAGGACATGGCCGAACCCGCAATCGTGGCCGTGCTCGGCGCCGGCACGATGGGCCTCGCCGCGGTCGCCGGTCTACGCCGCTACGTGCCCGACGTCCGCATCGTCGTCGGCGCCCGCTACGAACACCAGAAGCAACTCGCGATCGCCTTCGGAGCGGACACCGTCGTCGCTCCGGGACAGCTCCCGCGAGCGGTGCGCCGCCTCGCCGGCTGTCACGTGGTCGGCGACCACCTGAGTTCCGGCGCCCACGTGACCATCGACGCCGTCGGCACGAGCGACACGGTCGCCGAGTGCCTCCGTATCACCCGGCCGCGCGGGCGAGTCGTGCTGCTCGGCATGCCGGCCGACGTGCAACTCGATCTCACGGGACTGTGGCATCGCGAGACCGAGCTGAAGGGCGCCTACACGTACGGCACCGAGACCTTGTCCGACGGGCGGACGTGTCGGACCTTCGATCTCGCGATCGAGACCGCTACTGCGCTCGAAGTCGAACGGCTGCTCACGGCCACGTATCCGCTCACCGACCACGTCGACGCCATCGCCCACGCCGCGACCGCCGGCCAACGCGGCGCCGTCAAGATCGCCTTCGATCTCCGATGACAGCCTCGATGACCGGCCTCGCGTTCCGATCCCGACCGGTGTCGGGTGTTTGCGCCGCGATTTCCGCGACCCAAACACCCGACGCGGCGCAAACACCCGACGCACTCACAACCGACTCACTCAAGGCCGACTCACTCAAGGCCAACGGAAGGCTCGATCGCTGATGCCCCGCCCCGGATTCGTTCTCGACGTCGACCGCTCGACGCCGCCCACACTGTTCTGGCACGGTGAGGGCTTCCGCCTCGAAAAGCTCCCCGCGGACCGCAGCAGGGTGATCTACGCGCCCGAGCCACTCGGGGCGATCGACGACGTCGACGGAGCGATCCGCGATGCGCTGCTCAATCCGATCGAGATGGATCCGCTGCCGACGTTGCTGTTCCCGGGCATGAAGCTGACCATCGCGTTCGACGACGTCAGCCTGCCGCTGCCGAAGATGCGCCGACCGGACCTGCGTCAGCGGATCATCGAGCAGGTGCTCACGATGGCCGCCGATGCAGGCGTCGACGACGTCCACATCATCGCCGCGCTCGCCCTGCACCGCCGCATGCACGAGTTCGAGTTGCGCCACGCCCTCGGCGACCGCGTGTACGACGCGTTCGAGCCGCGCGGCCTGCTGTACCAGCACGATGCGGAAGACCCCGACAACCTCGCCTTCCTCGGCTCGACCCCCGAGGGCGAGGAGGTCGAGATCAACAAGCGAGCGGCAGAATCCGACCTGCTGGTCTACGTCAACATCAACCTCGTGGCCATGGACGGGGGTTGGAAGTCGACCGCTACCGGGCTCGCCTCGTATCGGTCGCTTCGCCACCATCACAATCCCGAGACGATGGAGGCGTCGCGCTCGTTCATGGACCAGCACGCCTCCGAACTGCACAAGAGCAACTGGCGGATGGGCAAGGTCATGCGCGACCACGGCCCGACGATCTTCCAGATCGAGACGACCCTCAACACCGACACGTTCCCCCAACCCTTCGAGTTCCTCGCGAAGCGCGAGTGGGAGTGGAACGCGAAGGATCGGGCGCTCTACCTCGGCACTGCCAAGTCGCTGGCCAGGACACCACCGAGGCTGGCGCGCAAGATCTTCCACGGGATCGAAGCGCCGCACCGGATGACGAGCGTGCAGGCCGGCGACGTCGAGGCGGTGCACAAGGTGACGACCGCCAACGTCTATGCCCAGCAACTCGTCGAGGTGGAGGGACAGACCGACATCCTCACGATGGGCATCCCCTACATCTGCGCCTACAACGTGCATTCGATCATGAACCCGATCCTGGTGATGTGCACGGGCTTGGGCTACTTCTTCAACATGTACCGGGGCAAGCCGCTGGTGCGCGAGGGCGGCGTCATCATCCTGACCCACCCCACCCCCAACGAGTTCCACCCCGTCCACCACCCGAGCTACATCGACTTCTTCGAAGAGGTGCTGGCCGACACGACCGACCCCCACGTCATGTCGAAGAAGTGGGAGAAGCAGTACGCAGAGGACGACTGGTACCGCCACCTGTACCGCACCGGCAACGCCTATCACGGCGTCCACCCCTTCTACATGTGGTACTGGGGCAGCCATGCAATGCAGCACACTGCCAAGATCATCATCGTCGGCGGCGACGCACCAACCGTGCGCAAGCTCGGCCTCACACCGGCTTCGACGATGAACGACGCGTACGAGATCGCGTCCGACACCGTCGGCCGCCATCCGACGATCACCCACATCAAGACGCCACCGCTGATGATCGCGGACGTCAGGTAGAGAGCCCGGGGCACGGCGACGATGGACCAGAACCTGCGACGAGCGCAACGCGCCGGCGCGATGGCCGAAGATGCCATCCGCCGCGTCACCAATGGATCGCGGCGCACGTGCCGGCGATCGTCGAGGCCTGGCTGCCCGGCGAAGAGGGCGGCACGGCGGTCGCCGACGTGCTCTTCGGCGACGTCAACCCGGCCGGCCGGCTGCCGATCTCGCTGCCGCGCTCGGTCGGCCAGGTGCCGGTCTTCTACGACCACAAGCCCTCCGGCGGGCGCTCGCACTGGAAGGGAGACTATGCCGAGCCTGGAGTGCCGCGCCGCTGTTCCCGTTCGGCCACGGTCTCAGCTACACGCAGTTCACCTACACCGATCTTGACATCGCCCCCGCCGCGATCGACGCGCGCGGCCGGGTCCGCATCGGCGTCACGATC
>CAVPET010000031.1:0-33472 GCA_963703525.1 Ilumatobacteraceae bacterium
GACACCACAGGGTCGGCGAGCGGCTCGATCAGCTCGGGCATCTTCTCGGGCGCGTACTGCCCGTCGCCGTGGAGCATCACGACGACATCCCAGCCGTGGTCGATGGCGTAGCGGTACCCGGCCTTCTGATTGCCGCCGTAGCCGAGATTCTGCTCGTGGCGGATGATCGTGAGCGGGATACCCGCGTCGTCGGCCGCGTACTCGTGGGCGACGTTGAAGGTGCCGTCGACGGAGTGGTCGTCCATGACCAGCACTTCGACAAGTTCCGAACGCAGGGAATCCGGGATCCGGTCGAGCACCCAACGCAGGGTCGTCTCGGCGTTGTACGCGACGACGAGCACGCCGACCTTCATCGCCCGTCTCCGATCGAGTGCCCGATCGAGTGCCCGATCGAGTGCCCGATCACGCCCGCACGTCCGTCACGCAACAGCATCACGCCACACTACAAACCCTCCGACGGTGGGGCCGCAGAGCCGTCAGTGGGCTGCGCCGCAGGAGCGATGAACACGCCGACCGCCCGGTCGGTGACGTCGTGGAGAGAATACCGGGTGGGTTCTCCGTCGTGGAACGCGATGCGCTCGGCCCCATCGGGGACCTCGAGCGCCTCGGCGCCGACACGGACGTACACCCGCGGCAACACCGCGCCGGCCGGCGCTCGGCGACCGTCGCCGAGCTGTCGTGCGAGCGCGGGGTCATCGACGAACAGCTCGACACCGTCGGCCACGATCTGGGCCATGACCGGCGATGTGTAGGGCTCGCCGAAGCCGATGCCGTCGGCGTCGAACAGCACCGCGTCGGGAGCCCCGTCGACCGACTCGAAGTAGTCCTCGACCTGGGATCGAAGCTCGCCGATCGCGGGCGCCGTGATGCTGAAGGCGACCGGACCGGCAGGGTTGAAGTAGGTCGGAATCGTCGCGATCAGCGCGATCGAGCCGAGCACCCCCGCTGCGCCGAGGGCGACCCGGCGGTGTTCCTCGCAGAGCCGTCCGAGGAGCGCCAGCACGAGGAGACAGGTCGTGAAGGCCGCAATCACCCACAGCCATCTCGCCTTGTGAGCGGACAGGCCGAGGACGTCGATCGGCGTGATCACCAGCGTGATCGCGGCGGTCGTCAGTGCGACCGCAAGGGTCCGGTACCCGGCGACGACGTACGCCGGTCCGGAGCTTCTCGCCGACCACCATCCGAGCAGAATCAGCCCGACCACGAACGTCAGCCCGATGAGGGACGGCGTGAGCGTGCGCAGACCCGGCGCCGACAGCACCCGCCCGGCCGGGGTCTCGATCCAGGTCGATTGCGGGATCGAGGTGTTGAAACCGGACCTCCCCCACCACGGTGGCAGGGCGAGGACCGCGCCGAGTTGCCGGAGCCCGAGCGACAGACCCGTTCGGGTCGCATCGGCATCCGGCGCCGGGCCGCCCGCGGCGCGCACCAGCCGGCTCAGATTGCCCTCTCCGTCGCCGAACAGCTGCTCCCGGATCGGCTGTGCCCACAGAACCGCGATGACGATGATCGAGTTTCGTACCGGTCGCCGCAGGTCGCCGAAGCGGCCCGGTCCGCGGGGCCGCCGGCTGACCACGACGGTCACCAGCGCGAACAGGACCAGGATGGGGACGAAGAAGGCGTAGCCAAGGTGTGTCTGCAGGACGAAGGAACCGGCGCCGACCGCCAGCGGCAGGACGGCGACATCGTCGGAGGCGACCGCCCACACGGCGCACAACGTGAGCCAGAACGGCAGGATCAGGACGTTGGGCTGCCATGGATCGTACAGGAGTTCGCTCCCCAGGGTCCACACCACGCCGGCGGTGACCGCCAGCGCGGTCAACGCGGCAGTAGCCCCGCCGAGTCGAAACGTGACCCAGCCCACCAACCACACCACGACGATGTTCAGTGTCGCGATCGCCACGGCGACGCCCGGCGGGCCACCGAACAGCCGGATCGGCAGCGCCATCACGTCGAACAGGAGCGGTCCCGGATGGTTCAGGTCGATTCCGGAGCTCAACGACGCCGACGACCATGTCCCGAGCCACGGGTGGTTCGACGTCAGGACGTCGCGCCCGTGGATCTCGAGCAGCGCGTTGTCGCTGATCGACTGATAGCCACGGCGTAGACCACGCGCGGTCGACAGCGCGATCACCGCCGAGATGGCCGACGCGGCGAGCCGCCAGCTGAGCGACCTGGCCCGCTCCGACGCGAACAGCCGACCGAGCACCGATGTTTCGAGCTCGGATACTTCGAGCGCCGCGACGTGCGAGCTCACGTCGTCACACCGGGTGGGCCGATGAAGACAGACGTCTCCCGACCCAGGTAGAGCATCCGCGCGATCGCGTCCTGACTCACGGTGGAGAGTCGTTGATCGAGGGAGGCGCCGAACAGGTTGGTGTCGACGAGCGGCGCCAGGTCGTCAAGGCCGGTGGCAGCCAGGTCGTCGAGCACATCGGCGCGCAGTTTCGCGAACTCCCGGCGCTCGTCGGCGGTCCGGGGGTCGTACGACGCCACCTCGGTGACGCGATCGTCCGCCCTCCACGTTTCGACGTACCCGCCGGTCGCCAGGATCACCTCTGCGGTGGTCTCCTCGATGGGGATCACCCGCTGTGGGGTCACGGGCACCCGCCACGGCTCGTAGACGCCGGCGTCGAACCCCGCCCGTTGCAGTTCGTTGACGAGCCCGTACCCCTGGCTGCCGAAGAAGTAGGCGTCGCTCCAGCGCACGACGTACCGGCCGTCGGGTCCGTCAGCGGCGCCCACGCCCGAGTCGAGCGCTGCGATCGTCGGTTCGAGGACGGCGCCGAGGGTCTCACCGAGACGCTCCTCGGGATGATCGGTGTCGGGCGCGACGACGACCATCGAGAGCGTCACCACCGCAGCCATGGCAACGCCGCCGACCGCCGCCACCCGGCGCACCGACAACCGGGACCTCCGGGAGCCGACCCAGGCCAGCGCCGTCCAGACGATCGAGACGAGCAACAGCGTCGTGGTCGCCCATGCCCACAGCGTCAGGTAGTACCAGACCTTGCCGAAGATGCGCGCCGTCGACAATGCCGACAACACGAGTGTGACGCCGAGCGTCGCGTGCAGCGCGACGAGCGTTCGACGCCGGAGCCGGACGGCGACGACGACCGCGACGATCCACACTGCGACGAGCAACACCCCCGGCCAGATCGGCCCGTCGGGTTCGTAGCCGACCTGCACGAAGCGCTGGGCGCCGGTGAGCAGGCGGGCGTAGCCGTGCACGACGTCGAGATGGGTCAGCAGCACCGTGACGCCTTCGCGTAGGCCGATGGCCGGTTCGGTGGGCGAGCCGAAATGGTCGAGCAGACGGCGAATGTTGCCGGGGTCACGGCGGATCTGGTCGATGGCCGGGCCGACCCAGAGCAGCAAGAAGAGCCCACCCGTCCACAGCAGCGGCAGGCGGAACCGGCGGCGATCATCGCTGCGCCGGCGCCGCAGCACGACGACCGCCAGGGAGAGCAGTCCGAGCCCGCCGGCCATCGTCAGGTACGGGATGTGCGTCTGCGCGCAGAACGACGCGGCGACCACGAGCGGGATCAGCATCATGTGATCACCGCACAGCACCGACCACGTCGCCAGCAACACGACGAGCCAGGCGAACAACGGCAGGTACGGGTTCCACGGCTGGACGAGCACCGACAGGCCGTAGCCACGCACGAGCACCGCGGCGATGGCGGCAACCGCCACGACGCCGGGGGCGCCGCCGCGCCGATGGCCGATCCAGAGCGCGAGCGAGATCCACGCAAGGTGCAGCGTCACCGTTGCGGCCTCCATCGACCAGGCCGAGCTCCCGAACAGCCGGTAACCCGGCGCCAGCAGCCAGAAGCTCAGCGGGCCGGGGTGACTTCCCTGGTCGGGGAAGGTCCCGATGCGCCCGGGAAGCCCGATCAGCGGTGTGTGCCGGCCGCCGACGTCACGGATCCGAAACTCGGTCATGGCGAGGTCGAGCACGGGGTACCAGCGCCGGCCGGACAGGGCGACGACCGCGACGACGAGCGGGAGGCCGACCCCGATGGTGGCGAGGGCAATCGTGACGATCGTCGAGCGGCGCTCGGACCGTGACGCGTCGTCGGTCGCGTCGGTCATCGAGCCGATCGGCGCCCCGTCACGCGTCGCCAACGGTCGAGCATCCCCCATGCCGACACCAGGAGCATCGATTCGACGATGATCCGCCCGGACATCTTGGACCTGCCGCGGGTGCGGTCACGGAAGATGATCGGCGTCTCGACGACGGTGGCGCCGTCGCGCGTGAGGCGGCGGACGAGTTCGGTCAGGAAGGCGTAGCCCTCCGCGGTCGTCGAGGTCGGTTCGATCGCGGCGAGCGAGGTGGCCCGATACGCCCGATAGCCACTCGTGCAGTCACGCGCCGAGACGCCGAGAATCGTGCGCGTGTAGGCGTTGCCCCACTTGGACAGGAGTTGGCGATGGACGGGCCAGTCGGTCGTGCCACCACCCGGCACGTAACGCGATCCGATCACCACGTCGGCGCCGTCGGCGATCAACGAGATGAAGTCGCCCAACTGGTCGGGATCATGGGAGAAGTCGGCGTCCATCGAGATCACGATGTCGTACCGACCGTCGAGAACGGAGGCGAATCCTTCCCGGTAGGCGCTGCCGAGGCCCTGCTTGTCGGCCCGGTGGAGCACCTCGATGCGCCCGAGTTCGGCGCCGACCGACTCCGCGATGACACCGGTCCCGTCGGGGCTGTTGTCGTCGACCACCACGACATCGGTGGTCGGCGCCGCCTTGCGCAGGGCGCGCAGGAACGGTTCGATGTTCTCCCCTTCGTTGTAGGTCGGAAGGACCACCACGCTGCGCATACCGGTGCGACACCATACTTGCCCAATCGACGTGCCCACCGGACTCCGAACCCGTCGACGTCGCGCGGTCGGACTCATTCGGTGACGGCGCGATGGAGCACGCGGACGATCCCGAGCGCGCTCGCGTCCCACGTCAGCGTCCGTGCCCGTTCGAGGGCTGCCTGGCCGAGACGGAGCCGCAGCGCGTCGTCCTTGAGCACGCGCACGAGAGCGCTCGCGAGTTCGGACGGCGGCGCCAGGATGCCCGTCACCCCGTCGACCACGCTGCTGCGATGACCACGGATGTCGGTTGCCACGCAGGGTGTCGCGCACCCTGCGCCCTCGGTGAGGCTGAGGCCCCAGCCTTCGGCGAGCGAGGCGCCGGCGACGATCCATGCCCGCCGGTAGAGGGCGACCAGGTCGGCCTGATCCACCCGACCGGCGAAGCGCACCCACTCGTCCCCGTCGAGGGCGACGGCCCGGGCGCGCAGGCGTTCGCCCTCGGGCCCTTCGCCGACGATGGTCAAGGTCAGGCCCGGCACCTGTCGGCGGGCGGCGGCAACTGCCTCGAGCAGCAACTCGAAGCGCTTGACCGGAGCGAGCCGACCGACAGCGACGATCGAAGGATGGGCGGACTTGGCGCCGCCCGGTGAGAACATCGGGTCGGCGCCGTTCGGAACGGCGACCACACGATCGGCTCGGAAGCCCAGTTCGAGCAGCTCATCGCGTGTCGCGTCCGACGGTGTCACCGTCAGACCCCGCCGGTACAAGGGCGGGGCGATACGGGCCTCCAGGATCCGGCCGAACGACGCAAGCGGGCCGGGCAGGATCTGGTCCCACATCGGGCCGTGCACGTGGTGGAGGATGGTGATGCCCGGTCGACGCCGCCAGACGGGCGAGAACCACGGGACGCCGTTCCAGATCTCGACGATGGCGTCGGAGGGACCCACCGTGTGGGTCGTCTCCCCGATGATCGCCCGGGGGAACACCGTGTACCTGCTCCCCCGCCGCACGACCCGGTAGCCATTTCGCCGCGCCGTCGGCGGGCGGCCGGCGGCGGCCGATGTGCGATGCACGATGTCGAGCCCGGCCGCTGCCCAGCGGTGCATGAACTCGTCGGCGTGGACTTCGGATCCACCGGCGTCGGGATCGTCGAGATCACGCCACGCAAGCGCGTGGATCCGTCGCACGCCATGCCGCCCGAGATCGTCGACGTACCACTGCAGATCGCGATCCTGGCCCCCGGACATCGATAGGACGATAGGCCCTGCTGCCCGCTGCGGGGTGGGTACCATCTCGGGGCTTGACCGACCTGCTCGACACCCCCGACACGCCCGGCATGCCCGACGCGCCCGAGGCATCGCCCGACAGGTCTCCCGAATCACGGCTCGAGGCATCCCACGGCGCACCGCGTCAGCCGTTCGTACTCGGGGGCCGGCTGCGCTGGTCGTGGCGCGGGGGCATGGCGGTCGGCCTCGTACTGGCCTTCGTGGCATTGCCGGTACGCGGCCTCTACCGGGCGACGGGCTCGTCGATGGAAGAGGGCTTCATGCTCGTCTTCCCGCGGCTCGTCCAGCAGGGCCGAATCCCCAACGTCGACTTCCTGCACCTCTACGGCCCTGGTTCGCTCGACGTACTGGCGCTGTGGTATCGGATCTTCGGTTACACGCTCGAAGCGCAGCGATCGTTCGGGCTGCTCCAGCACCTCGGCATCATCTTCGCCATGTACGCCCTGACCAGGGCATGGGGCCGCGTCGCGGCCGTCGGGGCGGCGTGTCTCACCGCTCTGTTGATCATGACGCCGATCGGGTTGTCGGCCCTCGCCTGGCACGGCGCGCTGGGGCTGTCGCTGTGGGCGATCGTCATGGCGATCCGGGCGACCCACACCGGTCGTGTGTGGAGCTGGGCGGCCGCCGGTGTGCCGGCCGGGCTGGCACTGACGTTCCGACCCGACATCGCCATCGCCGTGTCGATCGCACTGCTGTGCGCGGTGTGGACACGGCGCGCCGTCGGGCTCAAGCCATTGGTCATCGGCGGGGCCATCGGCTTGCTCCCGATGTGGGTCCACCTGATCGTCGCCGGCCCGCGGCCTGTGATCGAGGGCATCTTCCTCGATCCGGTGTTCCACCTGCGCGCCGGACGGGAGCTGCCGAGCCCACCGTCGTGGGGTGTGGTCGACGGCGCCCTCCAAGCCGTGGCGGAAGGTGTTCCCCCGTGGTGGGGCCTGCCGGCGCCGGCGGCGTCGAATCAGTTGTTCCTGTGGTTCTTCGCGGTCGTCGTCATCGCCATCGCCGTGCCGTTGATCGCCTGGTACCAGCGTCGCCGCGGCAACGCGTCTCCGCGTACGTTCGTGTTGCTCACCGCCGGGTTGTTCGGGCTCGGAATCCTCCCCCAGGCGCTGCAGCGCCCCGACTCCACACATCTCGCCTGGGTGGCGGTGGTGTCGTGGCCGCTGCTCGCAGTGGCCATCACCGAAGTGCTGTCCAGACGATCGCCCGACCGCGTTCGGATCGCTCAGCTCACCGGAGTCGGCGCCGTCGCGGTGCTCATGGCGGTGGTCGCGCCGTTCTACACGTACCGCCACTACGTGCTGCACACTCGGGTCTCTGCCGGGAACCTGCCGGTGCCGTTCCTGGTCGAACGCGACGGCCGGCGCTTCTGGTTCGGCGACTTCGCCGTCGCGACCGCTCTCGATCAGTTGGTCGTCGATCTCGACGAGCTGAGCGAACCTGGTGACCGGCTCGTCGTCGGTCCGGCCGATCTGAGCCGGACGATCTACAGCGATGTGGCTGTGTACTTCCTGTTTCCCGAACTCGAACCGGCCACCTACTTCATCGAGATGGACCCCGGGCTCGCCGACGTCGAGGGGTCCGGGCTGGCAGAGGACATCGCGACCGCCGACTTTCTCGTGCTCACGAACATCTGGACGGGGTGGAACGAACCGAACGCCTCCTCGGACCATCTCTCCGACGAGGCCAACCGGGCCGTCGCCGACAACTTCTGTCTGGTCCGTCGGTACGAGGACAATCTCGTGTTGCTCTTCAAGCGCTGTGCGGGCGGCGGCGGAGTCAGCCCAGCGGACATCACCGGGAAGTACCCGGTCCCCGCCGACGAGCAGGCGCCTGGCAGGTAACGCGACATCTTGGGCTTGTGGGTCGGCACCGGCGGCGAGGGCGCGAAGTACTGGCCGGCGGTGTTGACCGAGATCAAGAACCGCGGTGTCGACGACGTGTGCATCGTCGTCTGCGACGGGCTCAAAGGCTTGCCGAAATCGATCGAAGCGACCTGGCCGCTCGCCGTGGTTCAGACCTGTGTGCTGCACCTGATCCGCACCTTCCGGCTCGCCAGCCGCGCTGACTGGGACAAGATGGCCCGTCTACACCGCCGTCAACGAAGCCGACGCCGCACGCTGCTTGGACGAGTTCCACACGATCTGGGGCAACCGCCACCCGGCCATCCGCATCTTGTGGTCGAACGCCTGGCCGGAGTTCGTGCCCTTCTTGGACTACTCGCCGGAGATCCGGCGAGTGATCTACTCGACGAACGCGATCGAGTCACTCAACGCCAGGTTCCGGCGTGAGGATGACGGCGACACGTTCGGTGAGCACGAAACGGGGGGTTTCGTGCTCATTGACGGTGTCGCGGATCGGTGTGGGGGCGCGTCGAAGCAGGGGTGGTCAGCCGATGTGGTGCCATCGCCGTGTCGGGTGGGCCGCCAGGAGCCCGCCGCTGGTGATCGCGGTGGCGAGCTGCCACGGCGGCGCGATCGGCGCCGAACCGGCGGACCGCGGCTGCGGTGGCGAGGCCGACGACTTCGATCAGCTCGCCCAGCGCGCTGCCTGCGGGGGTGATCGGCCCGGTGTCCGGGTCGAGCGCATGTAACGCCATGGTCGCCTCGGCGCGCACGACGTCGCTGTTGACGCGGGCCCGACGCAGCCAGCCGCGCACGGTCGTCGCCGGCCGCTCGACACGCTCCGCGACACGCCGGTATCCGAGCCCGCTTACGGCCGCTACCAGGGCTGCGCCAACGGTGTCAGCGGTGTCGCAGCGGTGAGGGAACGTGGCCGCCCACACCAGCACCTGCGTGCGTCCACAGCCCCGGCAGCGTGCCCGGCGGGGCCGATACGCCTCGGTGACAGCGGCGCCGACGCGAACCCGCCGCCAGCGGGCGTGGCCCCACGGGCCGAGCGGCGACACAGCGCGTGGGCACTTCCCCAACGAGCAGGCCGCGCTCAAGTGCCTGTACCTGGTCGTGCGCTCGCTCGACCCGAAAGGCACCGGCCAGGAACGGTGGATGAACCGATGGAAGCCCGCCCTCAACGCCTTCGCGATCACCTTGGAAGGCCGCCTCTTCTGAGGCACTACGATCCCAACAACCAATGACCAGCCAGACCAGTTACACCAACGATCTGACAGACCCATCCGTCCCGCGTCTCCTGCTGCCGTGCTGCGGAGCAACGCTCGTAGCGTGTGGGCGTGACTGCGATCGAGGGGACGGTTCACGACGCGTTCGCCAGAGTGCGTGATGCGTTCGCCGCGAACTTCGAGGAGTCGTCGCCCGATCTCGGGGCGTCGTGCTGCGTGGTGGTGCACGGCGAGGTCGTCGTGGACCTGTGGGGCGGGTGGGCCGATCCCGAACGCCAACGTCGCTGGGCGGCGGACACGCTGTGCAACGCGTACTCCGTGGGCAAGGCGCTCGTCGCGACGATGCTGCTGCAGCAGGTCGCCGCCGGTCGGGTGTCCCTCGATGCGCGGGCGTCGAGCCTGTGGCCGGAGCTGGTGGCGGGATCGGCGGGCGCGACGGTGCGCGACGTGCTGTGCCACCGGGCCGGTGTGCCGGCCGTGCGGGCGCGACTGTCCAACGACGACCTGTGGGTGTGGTCGACGATGTGCGACGCGATCGCCGCGACCGAGCCGTGGTGGGCGCCGGGGACGCGGCACGCGTACCACACGAACACCTACGGGTTCCTCGTGGGGGAGCTCGCTCGGCGAGCGTCAGGTGCCGAACCCGGGGCGTGGCTCGAGTCGCTGAACGTCGGTTCCGGCGAACTGTTCTGGGGCGTGCCGGACGACGCGCTCGCGCGGTGCGCGGACGTGTGGTGGGACTCACCGTCCACGCCTGGCGCCGTCGTTGGCAGTGACGAGGCGTGGACCGCGCTCCAGAACCTGCCGGAAGAAGCGCGCATGATCCAGCTCGGGTACATCAATCCGCCCGGGTTCTCCTCGCTCGGCGTCGTCAACACGCGCGCGTGGCGGAAGGCACAGATCCCGTCGACGAACCTGCACGCGACCGCGCGTGGGGATCGCGGCCTTCTACGCTGCGCTGCTCGACGGGTCGCTCTTGCCGCTCGAAGAGCTCGCCGAGGCGACGACGACGCAGTCGGAGGGCTGGTGCCCCGTGCTCGAGCGTGACGTGTCGTTCGGCCTCGGCTTCCAGCCGACGCGCCCCGACCGACCGTTCGGTCCCAATGCCGGCTCCTACGGCCACTTCGGCACCGGTGGCGCGCTCGGCTTCGCCGACCCCGTCGCCGGCGTCGCTTTCGGATATGTGATGAACGCGGTGCGACCGCGCTGGCAGTCGACCCGCAACAGGAGGTTGGTGGAGGCGGTGTACGCGTGCGTGTGAGGAGCTGACGGCGCGGCACCAGACCGCCACCCGCGGAGCATCGCGACGAGGTCACCGAAGGTCGAACAATCGGTCGCGTCCGATCAGTGCACGCATCCGTAGATAGGTCGCGCCCACGGGGGCGCGAGAGCGTAGAGCTCCTCCTCTGTCCCGCGGATGCTGGCAAACGCCGCGACCACCAGTGCTTGACAAGAGCCAAGCAGCGCGGAGAGAGTGGCGCCACGGCGCCGACCGGTCGCCGAGCTATCGGAACATCCGCCCCAGCCGGGGTTCCGTTTGCGAAGGGGATTGGCCCTCTCCCTGCGATCCTCGCTCGCGTCCCTGGATGCCCAGCTCGTCGACCGCGACACCTATCTCAACTTGGCCGAGAACCTGGAGGGCTTCTAGTGCCAGAGGGCGCGGAGCGGCTCAAGCGGCACAGCTCGCAGTTTCGCGATACGATATTCGCCACGTGGACATCTACCGATCTGCTCGCAAGCACGGTGTCACCGACGCCGACATCGTGCATGCCGTCGGCCACGCGCTCGGTGCCGCCGAGCAAGACGATGGAAAGGTGCTCTACCTCGGTGCTGATCGAGCGGGCAACATGCTCGAGGTGGTTTCAGTGACCCGTGACGATGACACCGAGATCGTGATTCACGCGATGCCGATGCGTCGAATCTACGAACCGCTACTTCGTGAGATGAGAGGAACCGATGACTGAGAACAAGACATACGGACGAACAAAAGCGGGCGTCGAACTGACCGACGACGTGCTCGACAAGCTTGCCGTACAGGCCGAGGCCGGCCTCGATGTCACCAACCTGCGACGACGTCCCGGACGTCCTTCGATGGGATCCGGGCCCGCCGAGGCGTTGCCCGTCCGGCTCGACCCGGAGTTACGAAGGGCGGTGGACGAACGTGCGGCGGCTGAACACACGACCGCATCGGACGTCGTTCGCGAAGCGCTGCGCCGCTACCTCCGAGCCGGTTGATCGAACAACCTCTTGCTGACGACCACCCCATAACACCGAGTACCACTGCCGCCGGTCGCGCCGCACCGCCGGCAGGGATGTGTGGGATTTGCAGCATCGGATGCCGCTCGTAATGTCGGCGGGGAGGCCCGAGTCGTTCGGACGGTCAAGTCGGCGCGGACAACAGCGCGAGAGAAAGTGGCTCTTGTGCTGCATTCGTGGGTGGCGTCAGGTGGCTGTGCGGCCGGGTGAACCTGGCCGCTAGCGTCTGCTCGTGGATCTGAGCGAACGCCGCGCCGACGTCGCGAACCGGCGCCCCCACAGGCATCCCCAGCGACATCCCTGGGAGCAGGCCCGGGCACGGTTCTTCCACGCGCTGGCCCATGAACTGGCCGGTGAACTGGCCGGTGAACTGGCCGACCCGACCCGAGGCCTGCGGTGGCTCGACGTCGGCGCCGGCGACGCCTGGCTCGGCGTACAACTGGCCGACGAGTTGCCGCCCGGGTCCACCATGACGTGCTGGGACGTGAACTACAGCGCCGACGACCTCGAACAGCTCACCGCGACGTCACCGGGCATCCGGTTCACCGCCGAGCGGCCCGACATGCACGCCGACGTGATCTCACTGCTCGACGTGCTCGAACACGTCGACGACGACGTCGGCCTGCTGCGCACGATCGTGCACGACAACCTGACAGACGACGGTGTCGTCATCGTGAGCGTGCCTGCCTACCAGGGCCTGTTCACGGCCCACGACACCGCGCTGGCTCACTATCGGCGGTACTCGCCCGACCAGTGCCGAGCGCTCCTGCGCGCCGGTGGCCTCCGTGTCGATGCCGAGGGTGGCCTCTTTTCGACGTTGCTCGTGCCACGCGCGGCGCAGGCCGGCCTCGAACGCGCTCGATCGACCCACGCCGTCGATCGACGAACAGGCGCCGGCGGCGTCGGTGGCGGCGTCGGTGGCGTCGGTGGCTGGAGCGGCGGCCCGCTGCTCACCAGAGCCATCACCACCGTGCTGACCGCCGACATCGCGGCCTCCCGTTGGGTCTCCGGGCACGGTCGCTTGCTCCCCGGGCTCTCGTACTGGGCCGTCGCCCGACGCCGCCGATGATGCCCGGCGCCGTCGTGGGCACGGTCGCGGTCGTGGTGCCGTGCTTCAATGAGGCGCATCGCCTCGATCTGGACCGCTTCGACGTGCTCACCCAGCAGCAGGGCCTGCGGGTGCTCTTCGTCGACGACGGGTCGACCGACACGACCGCACAGCTGCTCGACGCCTGGGCGTCGAGCAGGCCGGCTGTCGAACTGCTCCGCCTGCCCGACAACGTCGGCAAGGGCGAGGCGATCCGGGCGGGCTTCACCCAGGTGATCGACTCCGCCGACATCGTCGCGTACCTGGACGCGGATCTCGCGAGCCCGCCGTCCGAGCTGCTGCGAGTGGTCGACATCGTCCGCCGCTGCGACGACATCGATGTCGCCATGGGTTCACGCGTCGCCCTGCTCGGCGCGCACATCGAGCGCAGCCGCCTGAGGCACTACCAGGGCCGGGTCTTCGCCACCCTGGCCTCGGTGGCGCTGCGCCTGCCGGTCTACGACACCCAGTGCGGTCTCAAGGTGATCCGCACGACGCCGGCGCTGCGAGCGGCGATCGCCACTCCCTTGCGCTCCCGCTGGGTGTTCGACGTCGAACTGCTCGCACGGATGCTCCATGCCACCCCACCGCTTCGTTCCGACCGCATTCGTGAGGCGCCGTTACGGGAATGGCGGGACGTGAGCGGTTCTCGTCTGTCACCGGCCGCGCGCCTGCGCGCCGTCTGGGACCTGTACCTGGTGACCCGCTGACCGTACGCTCCGGCGAGCGGCACGGGTCGCCGCGACGCTCAACCGGCGTCAACCGGTCGCGATCCGCACCAGCGTCGGGCCGAGCATCATCTCGGCAATCCGTTGCGCCGACTCGTCGGTCAGGTGGGTACCGTCGGGCCGCCATGAGGGGTCGACGTCGCGGCCGGTGTCGATCATCCATTGGTCGAGATCGACGATGGTCGCAGCCGGCGACGACTCGGCAACCACTTGTCGAATCACCTCGTGTTGCACCTCGAATCGTCCGGGATCCTGCAGCTCGTCGGCATCCGAGCGGCCCGTGGGCACGGGCGGAATGATCCACACCACCGACGGCACGCCCTGTTCGAGCAGGGACGACGTCGTGTCCCGATAGGCCGCCAACATCCGCTCGCGAAACCGGGGGTCCGACGTCGTGAGTTCGCCCTCGGTGTCGTCCCAGCGTCGGTCGAGGACATCGTCGATGGTCGTCATGAGTACGACCACGTCGGGCTGCACGCGGCTGATCATCGCCGGGAGATCCGTCGCCAGTAGTTCTGCCGAGCGGTCGACGAACGCCGATGCGTCCCAGGCGGTGATGGCACCGGTGGTGATCAGCCCGAACCCCTGGGTCCACAGCAGATCGAGCTGCGAGAACTGCGGGTGATCGACCGCCCAACGGGCGAGGCCGTGGGCGACGTAGAACGCCGTCGAGTCGCCCACGACGAGGATCCTCACCGGCCGATTGGGCGGGGCGGGAAGTTCGGTCACGACCCCGGCATCGCCTTCGGTCGCCGGCACAGGTGAAGGCGCCGGCGTGCTGGGTGGCGCGGCAACAGTCGGCGTCGCGACCGCAGGCCTTGTGACCGTTGACGTCGTGACCGTTGGCATCATGGTCGTTGTCGTGGTCGCCGTCGTTGTCGTGGTCGCCGTCGTTGTCGTGGTCGCCGTCGCGATCCGCAGCGGCCCGGTGGAAGCGTCGATTTTGATCGACGCCGCATCGAGGAGTTCGGAGTCGGCGACCAGGAAGCCACGCGAGCTCGGTGCGATGCTGATGACCACCAGTGCCGCCGCTGTCGCCATTGCAGCGGCGCCGGCAACTCGCGGAATGCTCCACGACCGGCGCCGGATCGGTTGTTCGACGACCTGGTACGAGAGGGCGGCGAGCGACAGCGTGATCAGGATCGCCACGCCGAAGCCCACCGGGCTCGACATCGTCCACCCCCGCGCCTCGAGCAGCACGAACACGGGCCAGTGGTACAGGTAGGCGCCGTAACTCACCAGACCGAGCAGCACCAGCGGTCGCCATGACAACACTCGGCGCACCGGCCCGGGCGATTGGAGTCCGATGATCAACCCCGCCGACACGAGGGCGAACACCGACATCCAACCGTGGAACGCAGGGCCGTCGTCGGACGGCAGCACGACCGCTGCCGCGACGACCACGCACAGGCACGACACGGCGGCGAGCGAACCCCATCGAGCTGGCAACACCAGGCGCGATCGCAACGACGCCGACCGCAACGCGCATGCCACGCAGGCGCCGACGAGGATCTCGCCGAATCGTGACGGTGTCGACCAGTACGCCGCGTCCGGTCCGTACAGCGACCCGATGATCGGGGCTACCGCGGCGAACAGCACGGTCAGCGCAGCGAGCGGCCGGATGATCGCCACCGAACGCCGCCGGGCGTACCAGAGGAGCCCGAGGAGGGCCAGCGGCCACAGCAGGTAGAACTGCTCCTCGATGGCCAGCGACCAGAAGTGCGTCACCGGCGACAGACGTTCCGGCGAGCCGTCGAACAGCGCCGTGTAGCTCGATCCGCCGCCGAGTTCCCTCCAGTTGAAGACCTGTAGCGCCGCCGCGGACAGGTCGTCGCGCAGGTCGGCCACCTCGCTGAACGCACCGATGCTGCCGAGCGCCGCGATTGCCACCAGACACAGCAGGCTCGCCGGCAGCAGCCGCTTCCACCGCCGGGCGTAGAACGCCCCGAGCCCGATCCGACCGGTCGTCTCGTGCTCGCCGAGCAGCAGGTCGGTGATCAGATATCCCGACAGGGTGAAGAACACCGACACACCGACGTATCCGGCGGGCATCCAGCGGAACCCGGCGTGGAACAGCAGCACGAGGCACAGTGCGAGAGCCCGGACACCATCGAGCGCATCCTGACGCCGGTGTGCTCGTCCCCCATCGACCACAGCCGCGACCACGAGCGCCGACGCTACCGCGCCCGGGTCGCCCCCACGCCAGGCATCACCCGAGCTCCCTGCGACGGGTCCCGCGACGAGGAACTGCGACGAGGATGAGCGCGACCTGTACGCGCACGAACTCATCGAAGCGCCCGATGACGGGTCGATCCGGGTCGATCCGGGTTCTGCGATGAGGATGAGCGCGACCTGTACGCGCACGAACTCATCGAAGCGCCCGATCCGGGTCGATCCGGGTCGATCCGGGTTCTGCGATGAGGATGAGCGCGACCTGTACGCGCACGAACTCATCGAAGCGCCCGATCCGGGTCGATCCGGATCGATCCGGGTTCTGCGATGAGGATGAGCGCGACCTGTACGCGCACGAACTCATCGAAGCGCCCGATCCGGGTTCTGCGATGAGCAGGCCGGTCAGGCCGGCCAGGCCGGGCCGGGGAGGGAACGAGCGGGTCGTTCGATCAGCGGTCGAGCTTGCGCCAGATCGGGCCCGGAACGTAGCGCAGGATGCCGAACACACCCTGGAGGATCGGCGGCGCCCACACCACCGACGAGCCGCGCCGGAGGCCCTTGACGACGGCCGTGGCAACGTCATCGGGCCCGACGGTGAACGGGGCCTCCTCGAGGCCCGGCACGGTGGTCATCTTCGAGCGGACGAACCCCGGACGCACGACCATGACCCTCGCGCCGCTGCCGCGCATCCAGTGACCGAGACCGGTGGCGAACGCGTCCTGGCCGGCCTTCGTGGAGCCGTAGACGAAGTTCGAGGGACGGGTCCGCACGCCGGCGACGCTCGACAGCACGACGAGAACACCGTGGCCCTGGCTGCGTAGCCGGCGGGCGGTAGCCAGACCCGAACTCACCGCACCGACGAAGTTGACCTCGGCGAGCGCGGCGGCGGCGACGGGGTCGTCTCCGTCGTCGTGACCGAGTTGGCCGAAGGCCTGGATGACGATGTCGAGGTCACCGTGGCGGTCGGCCAGGCCTCGGATCAGTGTTTCGTGACCGGCGTGGTCGGTCGCATCGAAGGCCACCGACACCACCTCGACCCCGCCGTCGAGCGGCGTCGACATCGTCATCGGGTCCTGCCGGCCGGCGAGGATAACGGTGCGCAATGCCGGTGACGCAAGTTGGTGGACGATCGACTGGGCGATGTCGCTGCCGCCCCCGAGCACGAGGATCGTCTGTGGTTGTCGGATCGCGTTGTTCACGTTCGTCGTGGTCCTGTCGTGGTCGGTGCGGTTGTCGGGTGGTCGGATGTCGAGACGGCGGTGTTCAGATCAGATCGAGACGGCGGGCCTGATCACTGACCCACAACCCGTCGGGATCGACGCGGGCACGGATCGCCTTCCACTGGTCGAGGTGCGGGTAGCCGGCCCGGATGACGTCGGGCGTCGTCTGCGCATCCTTGGCCAGGTAGTGACGGCCACCCGCGGCGAGCACCAGTTCGTCGAGATCTCGCAGCAGCCGGCCGAGCCCGTCGACACCCGCAGGGAGATCGAGGGTGAGCGTCCAGCCGGGTCGGGGGAAGCTCAGCAGGCCACCGCTCGCGGCGCCGAACCGCTTCAGCACCGCCAGGAAGCTCGCATGCCCCTCGTGGGAGACCTTGGTGACGATCGTGCGCAGCGTGTCGACCGCCTCGAACGGCACGACGAACTGGTACTGCAGGAAGCCGCGGCGCCCGTAGAGCCGGTTCCACTGACCGACCATGTCGAGCGGGTGGAAGAACCCGGTCAAGGTCTCGGTGCCACGGTGCAGCCTGGGTGTCTTGCGGTACCAGAACTCGTTGAAGCCCCGCACGGCGAGCCGGTTGAGCACGTTCGGGAACCCGGCCGGCACGTCGGGCAACGTCGGCGGATCGAAGGCCAACGGTGTCGCCGCGGCCCGCGGGCGAAAGGAACCGAGCTCGGCGAGCGTCGCGTGGTCACCGCGCGACAGCACCGCCCGGCCGAGATGTGCGCCGGTGGCCACGAGGTCGACCCAGGCGACCGAGTAGCGGTACCGGTAGTCGCCCGACTCCATCCGTTCGAGCAGCGCATCGAGGTTCGGCACGCGTTCGAGGTCGACCACACAATGCTGTGTCTCGATCGGGATCAGCCGGAAAGTGGCGGTGACGATGAGCCCGGTGAGGCCCATCCCACCGATCGTCGCCCACCACAGCTCGGGATCCGACAGCGGGGTGACGGTGTGGCGGCGCCCATCGGCGAGCATCATCTCGAGCTCGGTCACGTGGCCGCCGAACGATCCGTCGGCATGATGGTTCTTGCCGTGGATGTCGCTCGCGATCGCCCCACCGACGGTCACGAACCGGGTGCCGGGGCTCACCGGCACGAACCAGCCCTGCGGCACGATGACGCGCAGTAGCGCATCGAGGCTGACGCCGGCATCGACGGTGACCGATCCGGCTGCGGTATCGAGGCGGATCGGATCGTCACCAGGCCGCAAACGGATGACGACACCGCCACCGTTCTGGGCGGCGTCGCCGTACGAGCGCCCGAGACCTCGGGCGATCGCCCCCCGATGCCCGATCAGCTCGGCGAGCGCCTGCCGCGTGCCGAGATCGTCGAGCTCGTCGACAGTGGCATCGACCAGCGACGCCACGCTCGGGGCCGTGCCTCCCCAGCCGGCGAGTTCGATCTGTTCGGTCTTCACGGGACACCGAGGCTACTGGTGACAGGATCATGGTCGTCGCCGGAGCAGGAGGTCACGACACGCTCATGACAGGCCAATGACAGGCTCATGACAGGCTCAGTACGGCCACTCGGGAACGGGACGCCCCACACGCGTCAACGCCTTGCCCAACCCGGCCGAGAGCATCACCTTCAACGCGATGTTGCGAACGAACCACGCCAACTGGGCGACCTGGCGAGCGACGTTCGTCACTCGCCTTGTCGTGCCGTACGAAGCGAGGTCGGCACGGTAGATCGACATCGAGCGCGATCGGCCGACATAACGGAACCGGCGACCGAGGACGAGCTCACGCATGATCGCGGCGGTGACGCCGACGGACGAGAAAGAATCATGGATCAACATCGTGCCCCCATCGGCGACACGCCCCCCGTAGCGGGCGATGTCGGCCCGGGCCGGCGCATAACGGTGGGCCCCGTCGACGTAGAGCACGTCGATGGGGCGGGTGATGTCGGCGAGCGCCTCGTCGGAGAACTTCCGCAGGTGGCGTACTCGGTCGGCGACACCGGCGTCGGCCAGGTTGGCGCGGAAGACCTCGTGGTCACCGGCGGCCTCCTGTTCGAATCCCTCGAACTCCTGCGGCCCGCGATCGTTGCCGGCGTGCGGGTCGATCGCCAGCACCTCGACATCGGGCGCGGCGGCACTCGCCAGCACGATCGTCGATCGCCCGCGGAAACTGCCGATCTCGACGATCAGGCCGCCGGCAGGGCAGCGCGTCGCCGCGTCGTGCAGCGTCGCCGCCTGGCCGGGTGTCATCCAACCATCGACGTCGGCGACGAGGGTCATCACGCGGGGCAGATCCGACGTGGCCGGTCGCCCCGCCCGCGCCTCGCGGTCAGCGGGCATAGACCGCGGCCCCGTAGACGACAAGCCAGCACAGGCCGGTGATCTGCAGCACACGATCGGAGGCGAAGACCTCTTCGGGCGCCGCGCCATCGCCGGTCTCGAGCACCAGGAGGTAGCGGAACAGGGCGATCATCATCGGCACGATGGTCAGCTCGTAGAGCGGCAGGTCGGAGGTGGACACCGCACTCGTCTCGAACGCCCAGACGCAGTAGCTCAGCAGTGCCCCACCGAGGCTGACGGCGAGCAGGATGCGCAGATATCCGACGCTGTATTCCTCGAGCGTCGCCCGGGTGCCCGCCTGGTCGCCCAGTTCGCTGAGTTCGGCGTAGCGCTTGCCGATCACGATGAACAACGACCCGAACGTGATGCACAGCACGAACCACCGCGACATCGGCACGTCGACGGCAACGGCGCCGGCGGCCGCACGCAACACGAAACCGGCCGCGATCGTCACGATGTCGATCACCGCGACGTGCTTGAGCCAGACGGTGTAGGCGAGGGTGATCACGATGTACAGCCCGATCACACCCACCGTCTCCCAGCGACCGGTCAGCGCCGCGAGCCCCAGACCGAGCAGTGGGAACACCACACCGGCGACCCGCGCCACGCTGAGCGGGAGCTCACCCGACGCGATCGGTCGAAATCGCTTGGTCGGATGATTGCGGTCGGCCTCGAGGTCGAGCAGATCGTTCCAGATGTAGATGCCACTCGCGGCGAGACAGAACGCCACGAAGGTGATGACCGTCAGGCCCAGCTCCCGGCCCTGGTCGAGCACACCCGCAGCACCGGGCGCGGCGAACACCAGGATGTTCTTCAGCCACTGCTTCGGACGGGACTCACGCAGCAGGGCGCTCAGCATCGTGCTGCCGTGCCGGCTCTGCCGCCGTTGCCGCCGTTGCCGCCGTTGCGGTGTGGCATCCCCGGGATCATCGGCGCCCGACGGTAGTTCGTCGCAGGCCCGGGTGAGGTGACCATCGGGTGGGGTGATCATCGGGTGGGGTGACCATCGGGTGGGATGATCATCGGGCGCCCACCCAGTGCGCCGTGTCGGCGTCGGCCAGCAGCTCACGATCACCCGGTGAGTCGCCGTATGCCACGACCTCGACCCGATCACGACCTCCGTGGTGCTGGTCGAGCCAGAGGTGGAGGCGTCGGACCTTCTCGACACCCCGGCAGTTCGACCCGTCGAGCCGACCGGTGAGGCGTCCTGACGAGTCGACCTGCAGACGTGTCGCCAGGACGTGTTCGATCCCGAGCCGCGCGGCGAGCGGCTCGACGTAGACCGACCACGACGCCGACACGATGACGATCGAGTCGCCCTCCGCACGATGCTGTTCGATCCGCTCGACGGAGTCGGTACGCACCCACTCGCGGTGAACCCGATCGGCGAAGTGAGCTGCAGCGTCTTCGACGTCGACCAGCGCCCGGCCCCTGAACGCGGCGCGAGCCGCTGCCGCCTTGAGTGCGTCGCGATCGCGCTGCAGCACCGCCGAGCCGAGCCGGACCGGGTGCGTCGCGACCGCGGCCACGAGTCCGGCGGTGCCGGCGAGCTCACGCATGAACGGCACCACACAGTCACGGTCGGTGATCGTCCCGTCGAGATCGAACGCTGCGACGCGCTTCACGATCGCCGCGCCGGAATCGACTCGAGCGCTTCCCAGAACGACGGCCAGCTCTTCGACACGACCCCTGGGTCGACGATCTCGATGCCGTCGACCACGAGCCCGAGCAGCCCGAAGGCCATCGCGAGACGGTGGTCGTGGTGCGTTTCGAGTCGCGCCCCGTGGAGCAGGTCGGTCGGACGGATGAGCAACCCGTCGTCCTGCACGCGCACCGACGCACCGGTCTTGTTGAGCTCGGTTGCCAGGTCGCCGAGCCGGTCGCTCTCCTTCGCGCGGATGAACCCGACACCGGTGATCCGCGTCGGTGTGACGGCCTGGGTCGCCACCACGGCGAGCGTGGGCACGAGGTCGGACATGTCGGACATGTCGATCTCGATGCCGCGCAACGGGGTGTCACGGCGGCGCATCACCACCGTGTCGTCGCCGCTCGATGCGAGACACCCCATGGACGCGAGCACCTCGACGAAGCGGGCATCACCCTGCACCGAACCCGCCCGAAGCCCGCGTACGCACACGGCGCCACCGACCATCGCTGCCGCGGCCAGCGGGTAGCTTGCCGACGATGCATCGGGTTCGACGCGGAACGCTGTCGGCTCATAGGCGCCAGGGCGCACGACGATCCGGCGGCCGGAGACCTCGACATCGCCGGCGCCGAACGACGCCATCACCGAGGCCGTGATGTCGAGATACGAGCGCGACACCGGTGGTGTCGACAGCCAGAGATGCAGCCCGCCGGGGATGTACGGCCCGACCAGCATGAGCGCGGTGATGTACTGGCTGGACACGTCGCCGGGCATCATCACCGCATCGGCGCCGCGCAGTGGGCCCGACACCGTGACCGGAAGGTGTCCCCAGGTCTCCCCCGGCTCGACCGTCGCCCCCAACGCCACGAGGGAATCGTGCAGTGGCGCCATCGGACGCGAGCGCAGTGGCGGGTCGCCGTCGATGGTGATCGGTCCGCTGCCGAGCGAGGCCAGCGCGGTGAGGAAGCGCGAGGTCGTGCCCGCGAGCCGCGCCGACAGCGTGACGGCGTGGCGGGGCAACGATCCACCGGTTCCGGCGACGTCGGCGAGGCGCACTCCGTCGGCATCTCGTACGCCGACGGCACACCCGAGACGCTCCAGGCACTCGATCATCGCCGTCGTGTCGTCGCCGGGGGCCAAGCCGACGATCTCGCTCGTGCCGTCGACCAGTGCGGCGCAGATCAGTGCCCGGTTGGTGATGCTCTTCGACGGCGGGACGCGAACGTCCGCCACCACTGGCCCGTCGGCTCGACTGACCCGGTACACCTCCGACTCGGACACGTCGTTGCCGCCCTGCCCGCTCACGACAGCGCTTGGACGGCCGGACGGAAACCACGAGCGATCAGCCCACCACGGAAGACGTCGACCATCGCCTGGTCGAGCAGCACGACGAGCACACCCCGATTGCTCTCGGCGACATGCACCACTTCGAAGCTGGCGATGTTGACGCCCAGTTCGGCAGCCAGTGTGAACACCTCGGCTGCCGCTCCCGTGCGGTCCGGAATCGGGATACGAACCTCGGCCACGTCCTGCGGGTGCACGACCCTCGTGGGCAGGTTGGTTCGGGCCTGGCGGGCCCGCTGCAAGCGCTCGAACAGCGCCTGGCGATCGTCCGTGTCGATGATCTCGCGCAAGTCGCCCAACCCACCGATCAACTCGTCGAGTGCGCAGACGATCGCCGTGCGGTTCTCGGCGCAGATGTCGAGCCAGATGCCGGGCTGCCCGCTGGCGACCCTCGTCATGTCACGAAACCCGCCCGCTGCCAGGCGCAGGAGCGCCGCGTGTTCTTCGGCTCGTTCGCCGGCCAGGCCCATAAGTGTCGCCGCGGTCAGGTGCGGTACGTGGCTGACCACAGCGACGAGATGATCGTGTCGTTCGGGAGCGACGGCCACGACGTCGGCGCCGAGCGCACCGACGACACCGGCGACCAGGGCGAACGTGGTGTCGTCGCTGTCGCTACCCGGCGTGAGGACCCACACGGCGCCGCGGAACAGGTCGGCCTGGGCGCCGTCGAGGCCGTCGAGTTCGCTGCCGGCCATCGGATGACCACCGACGAAGCGTCGATCGTCGATCGCCCGACACACCGGGCCCTTCACGCTGCCGACGTCGGTGACCACACCGGCGGTCTCGGCGAGTGCCCGCTTCACCTGATCGGCGATCGCGAGAACGGGTACGGCGACGAAGGTCAACGCGGCGTCGGGGTCGACCCCGGACGCGTCGATCACCCGGAGCGACCGTGCCGCATCGACGGTGGCCTGGTCGCTGTCGTCACCGGAGACGTGCCATCCCAGCTCACGCAGGCCGAGCGCAAGCGAACCGCCGATCAGGCCGAGGCCGATCACGTTCGCCCGTCGAGCATCCCGAGGTGTGTCGATCACGTCGGATGATCGTACTGGCGTTGATCAGCGGCCACGGCCTCGATCAGGCTGCGCCGCTCGGCCGCGTCCAGCTCTCGCCAACTGCCGGGCGCCAGGGCGCGATCGCTGAGCGGGCCGATCCTGGTTCGCACGAGCCGCGTCACCGGGTGGCCGACCGCCTCGCACATCCGGCGCACCTGCCGATTGCGGCCCTCGTGGATCGTGATCCGCAGCAGGCCCGGCTCGGGCTGGGAGACGCGGGCCGGCGCGGTCGTCCCGTCGTCGAGGGCGATGCCATCGCGGAGATGACGGAGCGCGCCGGGCGACACACGGCCACCGGAGACCTCGGCGAGGTACTCCTTGTCGACGCCGTGCGAGGGGTGGGCGACACGGTTGGCCAGTTCCCCGTCGTTGGTGAGCAGCAGGAGGCCCTCGGTGTCGGCGTCGAGGCGGCCGACGGAGAAGACACGGGGCTCACTCGGCACCAACCCGATGACCGTCGGGCGCCCGTGGGTGTCCTTGCTCGTGGTCACCACGCCCCGCGGTTTGTTCAGCAGGTAGTACACGAGGCCGGGACGTACGCCGATCGGCGCCCCGTCGACCTCGACCAGATCGTGTTCGGCGTCGACCCGGCGGCCGAGCACAGCGACCTCGCCGTTCACCGTGACGCGCCCGGCGGCGATGAGCTCCTCGCAGATCCGGCGGCTGCCCCAGCCGGTTGCCGCCAGTACCTTCTGGAGTCGATCCCCCTGGGGGAGTTCGGCACTGCGGGCCGCCATCTGCTCCCACAACGGCGGTTCGGGCGACCGATCCGGAGTCGGGTCCCCGCTCACGTCGTCGGGTCGGCCGGCAGCGTGCTCGCGTTCGCCACCGGGTCGTCGGCGTGCGCGCCGGAGGGCTCGTAACCGACCTCGATCACGGGTGTGACGCGCAGGCCGGTTTCGAGCGCTTCGACAACTCCGGCGCCAGGGATGAACTCCGCGATCGGCGGCAGATCGTCGACCGAGTCGAGGCCGAGCCGCTCGAGGAACGTCGTGGTCGTGCCATACAGGATCGCCTGTCCGGGGCCGGTGTCGCGTCCGACCTCGTCGATGTACCCGCGGGCGTGCAACGTACGCAGTACACCGTCGGGATCGACACCGCGAATCGCGGCCACCTGGCCACGTGAGATCGGCTGCTTGTACGCGACGATCGCGAGGGTCTCGAGCGCCGCGCCGGACAGCCGGGCCCGCTGATCGTGGAGCAGGAAGCGTTCCACGTACGGCGTCAGGTCGTCGGCCGTCTGGTAGCGGTACCCGCCGGCCACACGGACCAGCTCGAAGCCGCGCCGCTGCGCGCTGTACCACCCGGCGAGCTCGTCGCACCAGCGTTCGATCGACGACGTCGGTTGTTCGAGCAGCTGTGCGAGCAGCTCGGGAGCGACCGGGTCGTGGGCCACCAGCACGATGGATTCGATGGCCCGCTTGAACTCGACGATCTGTTCGTCCGGCCGTTCGCCGGGCCGTTCGCCGGATGGGGTGAGGATGTGGTCGGACATGCGGGTGCTGCGGTTGACGGGTCAGCCGTCGTAGGCGTCGACGAGGATCGCCTCGGTGTCGACGTCGGCGTCGGCGCACCATTCGATCCGGATGTCGCCGAATCGTTCCGGCTGGTCGAGTTCGACGACGCCCTGCTTGAACAGTTCGAGCACGGCGAGGAACCGGATGATCACTTCGATCCGGTCGGCGAGGCCGCCGGTCAGGCGCCGGAACGTGATCCGGCCGACGCGCGGCAGTTCGTCGAGCAGTTCGGCCACGGCATCGGCGACGGTGGTCGTGATCGGGTTGACGTGGAAGAGGTCGACCGTCGGAATCGGCCGGGGGGTCGAACGCGGCGATCGCCGCGTTGCGCAACCGCGTCAGGCTCGTGCCCTCGAGCATGTCCGGCAGTGTGTCGGCGAAGCGCTCGTCGGGGCCGACGGTCCGGGGGAACGACCGGTCGGCGTCCTCGGCCAGGCGTGCCAGGACCGTGGCCACGTCCTTGAAGGTCTTCGCCTCGAGGAGGCGCGCGAGGAGCAGGTCGCGTTCCTCCCACAGGGCGAACTCCTCGTCGAGGTCGAGTTCAGCCATGTTCGGCAGCAGGCGGCGTGCCTTGAGCTCGACCAGCGTGGCGGCGATGAGCAGGAAGCTGGTGGCGACGTCGAGGTCGAGGTCACCACCCACCTGGTCGCGCAGCTTGTCGATCTCGACCAGGTAGGCATCGACGATCGTCGACAGGCTGACTTCGTAGATGTCGACCTGTTCGCGCAGGATCAACTGCAAGAGCATGTCGAACGGGCCGGAGTAGACCGGTGTCGCCACGTCGATGGACATCGGCCCAAACTACCGAGTGGGGGTGACCGAGCGAGGTATACCCTCCTGCCCCGTGACTGCTCAGTTCTCCGTGACCGGTGCGCACCCGGCGTCGGGCGCCACCCGGGTCCTGTCGTGCATGCAACCGACCGGCGACGTGCACCTCGGCAACTATCTCGGCGCGCTGCGCTACTGGGTGACGGGTCAGCACACCCGTGACGCATTCCACGGAATCGTCGATCTGCACGCGCTCACGGTGACCGAGACCCCCGGCGTGCTCGGCCGCCGGACCATGTCGCTCGCGGCGATGCTGTTCGCCATCGGGCTCGACCCCGACGTGGCCACGGTGTTCGTGCAGAGCCACGTTCCCGAGCACAGTCAGCTCGGCTGGATCATGGAGTGCACGATCAGCTACGGCGAGATGTCGAGAATGACGCAGTTCAAGGACAAGACGGCCAAGCGTGAGCACCAGTTCATCTCGGCCGGCCTGTTCACGTATCCGGCGCTGCAGGCGGCGGACATCCTCCTGTACGACGCGAAGGAGGTACCGGTGGGCGACGACCAGCGCCAGCACATCGAGATCACCCGTGACGCCGCGATTCGGTTCAACCATCGCTTCGGTGACACCTTCGTCGTCCCCGAAGCCGTCACCCCGGCGGCCGGGGCGCGTGTCATGAGCTTGCAGGACCCGTCGTCGAAGATGTCGAAGTCCGACGACTCCGACGTCGGGTGCGTCTTCCTGATCGACGAACCGTCGACGGTCATGAAGAAGTTCAAACGTGCCGTGACCGATTCGGAGACGGGACCGGACTCGGTGCGTTTCGATCGTGCCGAGAAGCCGGGCGTCAGCTCGCTGCTGGAGATCAACGCGGCGGTCACGGGTCGTACACCGCAGGCGGTCGCCGAGACCCACGAGCAGTACGGCTCGCTGAAGGTCGAGACCGCTGAGGCGGTTGTCGCGACGCTCGAGCCGATCCGGCTCCGCTATCACGAGCTGATGGAGGACCGCGGCGAGCTGGCCCGCCTCCTGCGCGTGGGCGCCGACAAGGCCCGCAACGTCGCCGCCGCCACGCTGGAGCGTGCGCAGCACTCCATCGGCATGTTGCCGCGCTGAACCGGCATGTTGCCGCGCTGAACCTGGCAGCGCGTCTCAAGCGTGGTCGCAGGTCTTCAAGGTCTCGAACGCTGGCCCCCGCCCGGCGATCAGTTCGATCGTCGCCGCCGCTGACCCTGCTGCCGCGGCCATCACCGCACCGAGCTGCTCGTGGTCGTGGTAGGCCGTGAATCGGCGCCCGTGTGGGCCGACCACGGTGGCGATGACGCGCCCGAACGTGCCGAGCCCGCAGTCGAGCTTGCCGATGTCGTGCAGGATCGCTCCCGCGACCAGCTCACGGGTCGCGTCGGGCGCCATCGCCTCGAACCGCTGCCCGACGAGCGCGCTGTGACGCTGATCCTGGTTGCCGAGCTGCACCCACAGCGCCCATTCACCGGGCAACAAGCGGGCCTCGACCCACAGCTCGCTCTCGATCGATGGTGGCGCCGGCGACAGCGACGTGAGGAACCGTGCCGCCAGATGTGGGAACTTCGCCGGGTGCGCCCGCTGCGAAGGGCGCCAGAGCCTCATGTCGGAGCACCCGATGCCGTCGCCCTGGGATGCGCCGAGCGGTACACGTCCCACAAGCGCTCCTGGCTGACCTGCGTGTACACCTGGGTGGTCGAGATCGACACATGGCCGAGCATCTCCTGGACGACCCGCAGATCCGCGCCGTGGTCGAGCAGATGTGTCGCGCACGAGTGGCGCAGCACGTGGGGTGACAGCGCACCGGTGATGCCGGCGCGCTCGCCGTAGTGCTTGACGATCAGCCAAGCGGCTTGCCGGCTCAGCCGCCCGCCGCGGGTGTTGAGGAACACCGCCTCGGCGTCATCCCGGCGGCGCCACTGCCCAGGCACGAGCCGTGCTCGACCGCGCGGCGAGAACCACTCCTCCAGCGCTTCGGCCGCCGACGACCCGAACGGCACGATGCGCTCCTTCGCTCCCTTCCCGTAGAGCCGTACCAGCCGTGCGTCGAGATCGAGCCCGCCGATCGACAGGCCGACCACTTCGGAGATGCGGGCCCCGGTCGCGTAGAGCAGCTCCAGGAGGGCGAGATCGCGGCGGTGGATCGGTTCGGTCACGATCACGGCGCCGAGCAGGCTCGTCACCTGCGCTTCGGTGAGCGGCTTGGGGATACCGGACGGCACCCGCACACCTTCGAGATCGGCCGCCGGGTCGTCGGGCCGTTCGCCCTCGATCGCGAGATACCGGTGCAGCATCCGGATCGCGGCCAACTGGCGGGCGATCGACGACGTCGCGGCGCCACTCGCCCGGCGCTCGCCGACGAAGCCGACCAGATCGGCCGACGACACGTCGTCGATCGTGTGACCGTGCTCGCCGAGCCACGCCTCGTACATCCCGAGATCTCGACGGTACGCGCTCAACGTGTTCGCCGAACGACCCTTCTCGGCGACCATCCACGACAGGAACTCCTCGACGGCGAGAGGCAGGTCGCGCCCGGCCACGTCGACAGCACTCACCCGTCGGCGTGTGTCGCATCGTCGGCAGCGTGCAGCCGACGCTCGGTGAGCAGCAGCCCGACGACGGTCTTCGCATCGGCGATCTCGCCACGGACCACCATCGACACCGCGTCGGCCAGCGGCAGATGGAGCAGCTCCATGTGCTCCTCCTCGGGCCCCTGACGGTCGAAATCGACCGGCGTGCACTCGGTCGCCAGGTAGATCGAGGTGACCGAATCGGTCATCCCCGGCGACGGATAGATCTCGGTGAGCAGCTCGATCCGACCCGCCGACAGGCCGGCCTCCTCGATCAACTCACGACGCGCGACCGCCGCGGTCTGCTCTCCTTCGATGTCGCGCATCCCGGCCGGGATCTCGATGATCGGGCGCTCGTACGGCGGGCGATACTGTTCGACGAGCACCACCGACGCATTGCCCTCGGCATCGAAGAGGAGCGGGACCACGCCGACCGCGCCGGGTGAGCGGACGATGTCACGCCGGAACAGGCCGCGAGCGGGATCCGCGAACTCGGCCACGACCACTTTCCAGATGTGGCCCTCGTGCACGGTGTGTTCGGACAGGCGATGGAAGCCGGCGCCACGATCCGGTGTCATACGGTCGGTGTCATCCGGTCGGCTTCATACGGTCGGTGTCAGACGACTGCGGCTTCGACGTCGGCCGTGACATCGACGGTTGTCATGACATCGACATCCCCATCGACATCCCCATCGGCCGGTGCGGGCGCCGGCGAGCAGGCGCGGCGAGCCAGGGCCGCGGCGATCAGTTCACGGAACAGCGGGTGCGGCCGATCGGGCCTGCTCTTGAACTCGGGATGGGCCTGCGTGCCGACCCAGAAGGGGTGGCCCGGCAGTTCGATGAACTCCACGAGGCGGTTGTCCGGCGAGGTTCCGGAGCACCACAGACCCGCGCCTTCGAGCTGGGTGCGGTACTGCTCGTTGAACTCGTAGCGATGGCGATGGCGTTCGCTGACGACCGGCTCACCGTAGGCCGCCGCCACCTGGCTGCCGCCGGCCAGCACGGCGTAGTACGCGCCGAGCCGCATCGTGCCGCCCTTGTCCTCGATGCCCCGTTGGTCGAGCATCAGGTCGATCACAGGATGGTGTGTCGTCGGCTCGAACTCGGTCGAGTTGGCCCCGGTCAACCCGACCACGTTGCGGGCGAAATCGATCGTCATCGCCTGCAAGCCGAGACACAGCCCCAGACACGGAACACCTTCCTCCCGGGCGTAGCGAGCTGCGGCGATCTTGCCTTCGACTCCGCGGTAGCCGAACCCGCCGGGGATGACGATCCCGTCGAGGTGGCTGAGCTGGCCGGCAGCGAGCAGTCCTTCGACGTGCTCGGACTGCACCCACTCGATCTCGACCTTCGCACCGTGATGGAACCCGGCATGTTTGAGGCTCTCGACCACCGACAGGTACGCATCGGGCAGCTGGATGTACTTGCCGATCAGGCCGATCTTCACCGGAGTGGTCGCGGCCTCGACCTTGGCGACGACCTGTTCCCAGTAGGTGAGGTCGGGTTGGGCGTCGATGCGCAACACGTCGCACACGAAGTCGTCGAGACCCTCCTCGTGCAGGATGAGCGGCAGCTCATAGATGTTCTTGACGTCCGCGGCGTTGACGACGGCGCGCTCTTCGACGTCGCAGAGACTCGAGATCTTGCGCTTCAAGTCGTCCGAGAGCGGCTCCTCGCTGCGACACACGATGACGTCGGGCTGGATGCCCCGGCTGCGCAGCTCGGTGACCGAATGCTGTGTGGGTTTGGTCTTCTGTTCACCCGACGGCCCGATGAACGGCACGAGCGTGACGTGGATGTAACACACGTTGTCGCGCCCGACCAGGTTGCGGAACTGGCGGATCGCCTCGAGGAACGGCAGGATCTCGATGTCGCCGACCGTGCCGCCCACCTCGGTGATCACGACGTCGACGTCGTTGCGCGCGACCCGCACGACACGACGCTTGATCTCGTCGGTGATGTGCGGGATCACCTGCACCGTCTTGCCGAGGTAGTCACCACGGCGTTCTGCTGCCATCACCGTCTGGTAGATCGAGCCGGTCGTCGCGTTCGAGTTCCGCGACAGGTTCTCGTCGGTGAACCGCTCGTAGTGACCGAGGTCGAGGTCGGTCTCGCCGCCGTCGTCGGTGACGAAGACCTCGCCGTGCTCGAACGGGTTCATCGTGCCCGGATCGATGTTGATGTAGGGGTCGAGCTTCTGGAGGGTGACGCGGAGCCCACGGAGCTTCAGGAGGCGACCGAGTGACGAGGCGGTCAGACCCTTGCCGAGCGAACTCGCAACCCCTCCGGTCACGAAGATGTGCTTGGTCATCGGGTGCTCCTCCGTCTCACGCTCGTCACGACGGGAACTCACCCTACCCCGCGCGTCGATCAGCCGGCTGGTTCTCCCGGGCGGTTCACGACAACAGCTCCTGGGCGTGCCGACGCGCCGACTCCGAATTCGACCCTGACAACATCCGAGCGATCTCGACGACACGATCATCACCCTCGAGCCGCCGGACGGCGACCTTCGTCGAGCCGTGGCTGACCGTCTTGTCGACACTGAACTGCGTCGATGCCGGCGCCGCCACCTGGGCCAGGTGGGTCACCACGAGTACCTGGGCATCTTCGCCGAGGCGGGCCAACGCGAAGCCCACCGCCTGCGCAGCGGCGCCCCCGATGCCGGCGTCGACCTCGTCGAACACCAACGTCGTCGCGGTCGAAGCGTCGCCGGAGCCCCTCAAGCCTCGAGCGGACCGGTTCGGTAGCGAGCCGGGCAGCCGCCCTGGTACCCGGCCTGGCAGCAGGCCTGGTACCCGGCCTTGTAGCAGGGTCAGCCGCAAGGCCAGCATCGCCCGGGCCAGCTCGCCTCCCGAGGCCACCCGGGTCAACGGCAGCAACGGGGATCCGGGGTTCGCGGCGAGCAGGAACCGGACGTGATCACCGGGATTGTCGTCGTCGTGCTCGCCGACCTCGATGGCCAACTCGGCATGAGGCAGCGCCAACTCGCGCAGCGCGTCCTGCATCGCCGCCGCGAGGACCGGCGCCGCTGCTCGTCGCTGGGCGCCCACGGTCCGAGCCGCCTGCCGCTCGTCCTGCATGGCCTGCTGACGCGCCGCGTCCAGCGCGGCCGCGCGCTCGTCGAAGCGTTCGAGTTCATTCAGGCGCTCCTGCGTCTCGGCGTGGAACTTCATCACCGCGTCGAGATCGTCGCCGTACTTGCGGAGCAGGTTCTTGAGCACCTGACGACGCTCCCGTACGGTGTCGAGCCGTTCGGGTGACTCGTCGATGCTGTCGGTGACGTCGCGGATCGCGCCGATCAGATCGTCGAGTTCCGCGAGGAGCGAGTACAGCCGCTCGCTCTGTTCGGCGAACGGTGATCGCCGGTCGAGTGCTCCGAGCGCATCGGCGACAATGTCGCGGGCGCCACCCTCGTCGCCCAGCGCAGCCACTGCGTGGAGGCCGGCGGCCCGGTGGGCCGCGGCATCGGCGAGCACCGATTCCTCGGCGTCGAGCGCTTCGTCCTCATGAGGATCCGAGACGCCCGCGGCGTCGAGTTCGTCGACCTGGAAGCGGAGCAGATCGATCTCCCGGGCACGGCCTCGCTCGTCGCCACCGAGTGCGGCCAGCTCGGCATCGATCTCGGTGAGTCGGGCCCGGGCAGCACGAAGCGGCGCCACATCGACGTTGCCGAACTGATCCAGCGCGGCGCGTTGCGTGGCCGTGGACAGCAAACTCTGGTGCGCGTGCTGACCATGCAGGTCGACGAGGTCCACGGTCGCCTCAACCAGCGACGTAACGGTCGCCACCCGCCCGTTCAGGTAGGCCCGCGAGCGGCCGTCTCTCGGAATGACCCGGGTGAGCACGAGTTCGGCTCCGTCGCGGGTGATGAACCGGCCGTCGACGCGTGCTTCGGCAGCGCCGTGGCGGACCATCGCGGCATCGGCCCGCCCCCCGACGAGGAGCTCGATCGCTTCGACGACCATCGTCTTACCCGCGCCCGTCTCGCCGGTCACCACCGTCAGGCCGTCACCGAGCACGAGCTCCAGGCGCTCGATGACACCGAGATTCTCGATGTGCAGCTCGGTCAACATCGGTCGGCGGCGGTCAGCGGTCGGTCAGACCGAACTTGGCCTTGAGGATCTGGTGATAGTGGTAGGCGCCGAAGCGGACGAAGTTCGCCGTCTCCTCTGCGGGGGTGCAGCGGACCATATCCCCGTCGTCGAGCAGGCCGACGGGTTGCCCGTCGATCGACACCTGGGCCCTGCGGTGACCGGACACCTCGATCTCGACGGCCTCCGACGGGTCCAAGACGAGTGTGCGGTCGAACAACATGTGTGGCGAAACGGGTGTGAGCAGGATGGCACGGTGACGCGGCGAAACGATCGGCCCTCGAGCCGACAGCGAGTACGCGGTCGACCCGGTCGGTGTGGCAACGATCAGGCCATCGGCCGAATAGTGGGTGAAGGGCTCACCGTCGATGCGCGCCAGCAACCGGACTGTGTGCCCGGTCAGTCCCTTTTCGATCACCGCCTCGTTCAGTGCCCGGCCGACATGAGTTCCGTTGATCGTGACATCGAGCATCATCCGCTCGTCGAGTTCCCATTCGCCGACGACCGAGCCGCTGGCAAAGCGGTCCAACGCCTCTGCCATCCGGTCCGGTTCGACCTCGGTGAGATAACCGAGGGAACCCAGATTCACCCCCAGCAGCGGCACGGCGGCGCCGTCGATCAGGCGCACACTGCGCAGCATCGTGCCGTCTCCGCCGAGACTCAGCACCAGGTCTGCGCCGGCGATCGCACGATCGTTGCCGAGACCGCATGCATCGATCGCGTCGGCATCCTCCGGCAGCATCCACACCGCGATGTCGCGTTCGGCACACCATCGAGCGGCGTCCAGGGCGAGGTCGCGCACCAGCGCCCGCTCGTGGTGGGCGACCATCGCGATCCCACGAACGGTCATGCCTCGTAGCCCTTCCCGTTCGGGCGGTTCGGGGGCCCGTCAGGATTCTGGCGGCCGTCCGGCTTCAGGCGCCCCGAAGGCGTCACCGCGTGGACGAGGAACTCGACGTTGCCATCGGCGCCCTTGATCGGCGACTCCGTCCAGCCCTGGATCTCGCACGCCGAGCGGCGCAACGACGCAGTCACCTCGTCACGGACCCGCGTGTGCACCACGGGGTCGGTGATCACGCCGCGGCCCCGGCTCACTTCCGTTCGCCCCGCTTCGAACTGGGGTTTGACGAGCAGCACCATCGGACGCCCAGGTTGGCACAGTGCGACGAGCGACGAGATGACCAATGTCAGGGAGATGAACGAGAGGTCACCGACCACGATGTCGACGGGTCCACCGATTTCTTCGAGCGTGGCGTGGCGGATGTTGCAGCGCTCCAGATTCGTCACGCGCGGATCGGCCCGGAGCCGTTCGTGCAGCTGCCCGTGGCCGACGTCGAGCGCGACCACGTGGGAAGCGCCGCGCTGCACGAGCACATCGGTGAAACCGCCCGTCGAGGCGCCCGCATCGAGCGCTCGCAGACCGGCGACGTCGATGCCGAACACGTCGAGGGCATGATCGAGCTTGTCCGCCCCCCGCCCGACGAAACGCTAGTAAGACCAAACGGAACCAGCAGCAGGACAC
>CAVPET010000032.1:0-59491 GCA_963703525.1 Ilumatobacteraceae bacterium
GCCGGCGGGTTGGAATCCGTGGATCTCGCCGGGACGGTCGGGCATCCAGGCGTCCGGAACGTGATCGGGCGAGGTGTAGTGCCGCGCATGATCCGTCGGGCCGACCGGGCTGAACTTCGGAGCTGCCATTGCCTTCTTTCTACCGCGTTCGTGCTGTTCCGGCCGACCGCGACTCAGTGACGGCGGTGCAGCAGGCCGTAGACGAGGCTGTCCTCGAGCGCCCGCCACGACGCTTCGATGATGTTCGGGCTGACGCCGATCGTGGTCCAGTCACGTTCGCCGTTGGTTGCCGAGACGAGCACGCGTGTCGTTGCGCCCGTCGCCGTGCCGCCGTCGAGAATGCGCACCTTGTAGTCGGTGAGGTGGATGTCCGCGAGTTCGGGGAGCACCGTGCCGACCGCCCTGCGCAGCGCAGTGTCGATCGCATTGACGGGACCGTTCCCCTCGGCGACCCACACGCCGCGTTCGGCCGCATCACCCTCACCGACCCAGACCTTCACGGTGGCCTCGGTCGTGAACTGGCCACCGGGGAGCTCGTCGGTGATCACCCGCATCGACTCGACACGGAAGAACTCGGGGACGGTTCCGATGGCCCGCCGCATGAGCAGTTCGAGCGACGCGTCGGCGGCCTCGAACTGGTAGCCCTCGTGCTCGAGCCGCTTCAGGTCGTCGACGACGTGGTTGATGACCGCCCCATCCATCTCCAGGCCGAGTTCGTCGGCCTTGATTTGCAGTCGTCGCGCGGCCGGCCATCTCCGACACGACGAACCGCGTGCCGTTGCCGACCAGGGTCGGGTCGACATGTTCGTACGCATCCTTCGCGCGCACGATTGCCGACACGTGCAGCCCCGCCTTGTGGGCGAACGCCGACGACCCGACGTAGGGGGCCTGCGGGTTGACGGCGCGGTTGAGCGTCTCTGCCACGTGGTGGCTGACAGCGGTCAGCCGCTCGAGCCGGCCCTCCGGCAGGCACTGGTAGCCGAGCTTGAGTTGCAGGTTGGGGATCACCGTCGTCAGGTTCGTGTTGCCCGTGCGTTCGCCGAGCCCGTTGAGGGTGCCCTGCACGTGGCCTGCGCCCGACGCGACAGCGGCCATCGAGTTGGCGACCGCACAGCCGGCGTCGTCGTGACAGTGGATTCCGATGATCGCATCGTTGCCGACGTGGGCCTTGATCGTCGGCGACGATGCGCCCAACCTCGTCGGGAAGGGCGCCGCCGTTCGTGTCGCACAGCACGAGGTGGCGTCGCGCCGTTGACGACGGCGGCCTCGATCGCACGGAGCGAGAACTCGGGGCTCGCCTTGTAGCCGTCGAAGAAGTGTTCGAGGTCGACGAGCACCATCCGCCCCTCACCGTGCAGGAAGCGCGACCGAGTCGGCGATCATGGCCGCTGCCTCGTCGAGCGTCGTCCGGAGCGCCTCGACCACCTGGTACTCGGAGCTCTTGGCGACGATGCACACCGCGGCCGTGTTCGCCTCGATCAGGTTGCGCAACGTGGCGTCGTCGTCGACCTTGCCGCGAGGGCGCCGGGTCGAACCGAAAGCGACCAGTGTGGAGGTGGTGAGCGTCAACTCGCTGCCGGCGCGGGCGAAGAACTCGATGTCCTTCGGGTTCGCGCCGGGCCACCCACCCTCGATGAAGTGCACGCCGAGATGATCGAGTTGCTCGGCAATCCGCAGCTTGTCGTCGACGGTCGCCGAGACGCCCTCGACCTGGAGGCCGTCTCGCAATGTGGTGTCGAAGATTTCGACGATGCGCATGAAGTGCTCCCGGGAAATGAAAGAGCCGCCCGGAGGGGCGGCTCGGGAACACGTGGATGGCCACGTGCCCTACGAAAATGATGATGATGGCGTGTGAGCCGTGGCGACGGTCGTACATCATCACGTCCCATTGAACCACATCGGCCACCCAGAACAACCCCGGACACGTTTCGATGAGTTCACACGCGCACAGGTCGCGCTCGAACTCATCGCAAACCACCCCGGACACGTTTCGATGAGTTCACACGCGCACAGGTCGCGCTCGAACTCATCGCAAGAGGGGGTGAGCGGCGGATCGCCGGCGGGCTGTGTGTTTCCCTGTGCATGAACAGTGGGCATCAGGTGGATGCCGCACTGTTTCCTGGGGGTAACGAAGAAGTTTCGGGGATAACCCTGTGATTACGGAAATACCTCTTGACCAGGGCTTTCCCGACGTATTTACTGAGCATCGTTGCGAACGGCGCATGCGCACCGGGGCGGCGAGGAGGGGGCTTCGGCCCAGCCCACACCGCTCACGACGCACAGCGGTTCGTAACTGGACAGTGTTCACCGGCCACCTCAGACCGGGCTCTCGGGAAACCGGGGCAACGGGGGAGTCGGCGTCCCGAGCAGGCAACTGCGACGGCGTCAGGTCAGACCGCTCCGACGAGCAATCGTCGGCAACGGAGACCTGCTGGAGCGTTCCGGGCAACCGGGGCGGCCCGGCGAGGCAACCGGGCTCGCAGGAAACTGCGTGGCAACGGAGCAGTGGTTCGGCGCCGAAGGATCTGCGGCCCACCCAACTGGACCTCAGTGAGGACGGTTCCGATTGGCACCAGGACCGATGGCACGGGCAACCGGGCCAGCGTGAATCGGTGACAACGGGTTCGGTAGCGGGAAACCGGTACCGGAACCGAAAAGCGGCATCGCCCGCCACGCCGCAAGGCGAGACGGGCGATGTACTGATCGAGTTGAAGGCTAACGCCCGACGTTCGACCAGTGGTGGATCTGTCCGACTGAGATGCCCCGGAGGGTGCGCTGCGCAAGCGGCAGCACCGCCGGGGCTCTCTGCCTTTTCCGCCGGATCACCGGTTCCGCCGGATCACCGGTTCCGCCGGATCACCGGTTCCGCCGGGTCAGTGGACGAGTTCGCACCAGTCCTTGTAAGCGGGCTCCTCGGCGCGCACGGCTCGGTGGTACACCTCGGCAATTGCGGTGGTCATCGGGCCGGGACACGGGATGACACGATCGTCGACCGAGTTGATCGAGCTGACCTCGGCCGCGGTGCCACACACGAACGCCTCGTCGGCGACGTACAGGTCGCTGCGGGCGATGTTGTCGACAGCGACCTCGAAGCCGAGATCACGCGGCGATGGTCGCCACCGAGCTCTGCGTGATTCCCTCGAGCGCCCCGGCCGACAGCGGTGGCGTGAGCAGCTTGCCGTGGCGGGACACGAAGATGTTCTCGCCGGTGCACTCGGCGACGAGCCCGTTCGGGGCGAGCATGATCGCCTCGTCGTAGCCGGCCTTCAGCGCCTCGACCTTGGCGAGCGACGAGTTGACGTAGTTGCCGACGGTCTTGGCCGCCGGCGGCATCGTGTTGTGGTCGTGCCGGGTCCACGACGAGATCTTCATCCGACGCCCTTGTTGACCGCGTCGTCGCCGAGGTACGCGCCCCACGGCCAGCACGCAATCGCCACGTCGATGCTGCACGGAAGCGTGTTCAGCCCCATCTCGCCGTACCCGAGGTAGGCGATCGGGCGAATGTAGCACTCGGGTAGTTCGGTCGAAACCACCGTCTGCTTCGTGGCCGCGACGATCTCCTCGACCGTGTAGGGGATCTCGAGGCCGAGGATCTGGGCCGAGTCGAACAGTCGCTGGATGTGGTCGGTGAGGCGGAAGACGGCCGGGCCCTGCGACGTCTCGTAGGCGCGGATGCCCTCGAACACGCCGGTGCCGTAGTGCAGGGTGTGGGTGAGGACGTGCACTTGGGCCTTGTCCCAGTCGACGAGGTCGCCGTTCATCCAGATCTTCGGGGTCGGTGTGATGGGCATGACGTCAGTTTCCCACGCGAGCGGCGACCGAGTCACCCATCTCGCTGGTGCTGCCGGTGACAGGCTCGGCGCACGCCGCCCTGATGCGATCGGCGGCTGCGCTCTCACCGAGGAAGTCGAGCATCAACGCCGCACTGAGGATCGCTGCGGTCGGGTTCGCCTTGCCGGTGCCCGACGATGTCGGGCGCCGAGCCGTGGACCGGCTCGAACATCGACGGGCCGGTTCGTGCCGGGTTGAGGTTGGCCGACGAGGCGAGACCGATGCCGCCCGACACGGCGCCGCCGAGGTCGGTGAGGATGTCGCCGAACAGGTTGTCGGTGACGATCACGTCGTAGCGCTGCGGATCCTGCACGAAGTAGATGCAGGCGGCGTCGACGTGGTTGTAGGCCGTTGTCGACCTCCGGGTACTCGGCGCCGACCTCGTTGAAGGTGCGCTCCCACAGCGCGCCGGCGAAGGTCAGCACGTTGGTCTTGTGGACGAGCGTGAGATGTCCGCGCTCCCGGCCGGCGGCCAGCTCGAACGCGTAGCGGACGCAACGCTCGACGCCCATGCGGGTGTTGACCGACCCCTGGGTGGCGACCTCGTGGGGCGTGCCCCGACGTAACACCCCACCTTCGCCGACGTACGGGCCCTCGGTGTTCTCCCGGATCACGACGAAGTCGTGGGCCCGGTCGGAACCGGGAGCAGTGCCGGCGAACGGGCGCTGGTTGATGTACAGGTCGAGCTCGAAGCGCATCTTGAGCAGTAGCCCCCGCTCGATCACCCCGGGTGGCACCTCGGGCGTGCCGACCGCGCCGAGCAGGATGCAGTCGAAGGCACGGAGGGCATCGAGCGTCTCGTCGGACAGGATCTCGCCGTCGCGCAGGTAGCGCGGCGCCACCCAGGTCGAACTCCGTCGTGTCGATGTCGACGCCGGCGGCGCGCACCACCTTGACGGCCTCGGCCGTCACCTCCGGGCCGATTCCGTCTCCGCCGATCACTGCGATCTTGTGTGTCATGGCCGGCGAGCCTACGGGACAGGCGGTGTTCGGTCGCCGCTAGCGTGTCGGTGTCCATGACCGACACCGAAGTTGTCCCGGGTCCGCATCGGCTACGACCGGCTCCAGGCCGAGTTCGACGATCTCACCACCCGTGGCCGCATCGACGTGGCCAACAAGATCGAACACGCCCGCCTCGAGGGTGACCTCAAGGAGAATGCCGGCTACCACGCCGCCAAGGATGAGCAAGGGCACATGGAAGGTCGCATCCGTCAGCTCGAATTCCTGCTCGAGAACGCCGAGATCACCGATGATGTCTCGATCTACACCGTTGCCTACGACGGTGACACCGACGACATGGCCGAGCGATACATGATCGGCAACATGGAAGAGCAGGTCGACGGCGCTGACGTCATCAGCGCGTCGTCGCCCCTCGGCATGGCCCTCGACGGCGCCGAGAAGGGCACAACGGTCACGTACGAAGCGCCCAACGGGACGATGACGGTCAGGGTGCTCGACGTCGAGCAGGCGTGATCGAGCCGTGACGTCCCAACTGGACTCCGAACCGGCCATGCCCGCCGGATCGGCCATGCCCGACGGATCGACCATACCGGTGACGACCCCATCGACGCCCCCGGTGACTGCGCCGATCATCACGCCGCCGCTCCCTCCGGGCCATTTCGTGCAACTCGACGATCGTGGCACGTTGCTCGTTCGCGACTTCGGCGGATTCCCGGGCGCCCCGACCGTCGTGCTCCTGCACGGATGGACCACGACAGCGGACCTCAACTGGTTCCGCTGCTACACGGCGCTCGGCGAGCACTACCGGGTGATCGCCTTCGATCACCGTGGGCACGGCACCGGCATCAGGTCGAAGAAGGCGTTCCGGCTCGAGGACTGCGCCGACGACGTGATCGACGTCGCCGCCGCGTCGGGGGTCGACCGGTTCATCGCTGTCGGCTACTCGATGGGCGGTCCGGTCGCGCAACTGCTGTGGCGCCGGCACCCGGACAACGTCGACGGTCTGGTGTTGTGCGCGACCGCCGCCACGTTCTCCGGGCGACGCGACGAACGCATCGGCCTCGCCGGCCTCAGTGGCCTCGCGGCGATGGCCCGGATCGCGCCCGAGCCGGCCCGGTTGTGGCTCACCGATCAGCTCTTCCTGCAGCGCAAGTCGAAGAAGTGGGAGCCGTGGGCAATCCGCGAAGCGTCCCACCACGATTGGAGAATGGTGCTGGAGGCGGGCAAAGCGATCGGGCGCTTCTCCTCGGGCGACTGGATCGGATCGATCGACGTGCCCGTGTCCAACGTGATCACGATGCGCGACACGGTGGTGCCCGTCGATCGCCAGGCGGCCCTGTACGAGATGATCCCGGCGGCCACCGCATTCCGCGTCGATGGCGGCCACGATGCTGTCGTCGCGAACGCCGAGCAATTCGTGCCGGCGCTGCTCCGCGCGATCGCGTCGGTCGACCGACGAACCCGAAACTCCGGGCAACCGGTGCGCTGAGCGCACCCCGACGCCGTCAATTCGCCGGAAATTCGCCGGAAATTCGACAGGTGACCTGGGGATGCTGACGTGGGGTGCTGACGTGGAGAGCGCATCGACGACCACTAGCGTCGCTGCGATGCGCCGGACCCTGACCGTTGTTCTCCTCGCCTCCCTGACCCTCGCTGCATGTGGCAGCGACAGTGGCAGCGACGGTGGCGCCGACGGGGCCTCGAGCAGCGATTCGACACCCGCCGACAGCGTGACGGTCGAATCCGACCCGACCGCTACGCCCGAGGCCACCGGCGCGCCGGCCACCAACCCCGACAAGCCGGCTGTCGAGATCCCCGCGGAGATCCCGACCGAACTGACCGTGACGGTGCTGGCCGAGGGCGAAGGCCCTGCCGCGGCGCCTGGCGACACGGTGATCGTCGACTACGTGGGCGTGCGCAGCTCCGACGGCGTCGAGTTCGACAACAGTTACGACCGCTTCGAGCCCTTCCCCGTGGTGCTCGGTTCCGGGAGCGTCATTCCCGGCTGGGAGGATGGCCTCGTCGGCGCCCAGGCCGGTGCACGGATCCAGCTCGACATCCCCTCCGATCAGGCCTACGGCGCTGAGGCCCGCGGCGACATCATCGGCGAGAACGAAGCACTGACGTTCGTGATCGACGTGCGCTCGGTCATCATCGCCCCCGACCCGGCTGATGCGCCGACCGAGCCCGGCGTTCCGCCATCGGCGGGCGCCACCGAGGTCACCACCGAGGATCTGGTCGAGGGCGATGGCGCAGCGGTCGAGGTCGGCCAGACGGCGATGATCCACTACGTGCTGTACCGGGGCGACAACCTCGCCGTCGTCGAGAGCACATGGGAGAACTCGCCTCAGCCGATCAAGCTGGCCGACGGCATGCTTCCCGGCCTCCTGGAGGGGATTCCGGGAATGAAGGTCGGTGGACGTCGAGCCATCGTCATCCCGCCTGAAGCCGGCTTCGGCCCCGAGGGCAACCCGCAGGCCGGGCTGCCCGCGAACACCGACCTCATCATGGTCGTCGACCTGCTCGGCGCCTACTGAACCGGCGCGCTGAACCGGCGCGCTGAACCGGCGCGCGGTGCGGGTTCACCGGCGCGCGATGGCGCTCGACGGGAGGAGATCGAGGCCGATGTCGAGCACCCGCGCCGAATGGGTGAGTTCGCCGACGGCGATGTAGTCGACGCCGGTCGCGCCGACGTCGTGGGCCGTCTCGACGGACAGACCACCACTCGCTTCGATCACCACCGTCGGGGCGAGTTCGTCGCGGACGGCAACGGCTTCGCGCATCTGCTCCGAGGTGAAGTTGTCGATCAGCACCTCGTCGGCGCCGGCGCCGATCGCGAGGCGCAGCCCGTCGATCGAGTCGACCTCGATCTCGACGGGAATCGTGTCGGCGAGACCACGCACGAGCCGGAAGGCCTCGGCGACGCCGCCCGCCGCGACGACGTGGTTGTCCTTCACCAGGGCCATGTCGGACAATCCCATGCGGTGGTTGACGCCGCCGCCACATCGCACAGCGTACTTCTCCAGGGAGCGCAGCCCGGGCGTCGTCTTTCGTGTGTCGCGCACCTTCGCGCCGGTGCCGTCGAGCGCGTCGACCCAACGCCGGGTAAGCGTCGCGATGCCGGACAGATGGCACAGCAGGTTGAGCGCCGTCCGTTCGGCGGTCAACAACAGACGGGTCGGTGCGGTCACCCGAGCGATCTCGGCGCCCGGGTCGACAGCGGTTCCATCCGCGACGAGGTACTCGAACTCGCTCGCCGACGCCCCGCACACGATCTCGATCACGGCGGCTGCGACCGGCAGGCCGGCAATCACCCCGTGTGACCTCGCGCCGAACGTGGCGACACTCATGTGGTCGACCGGGATCGTCGCCGCCGAGGTCACGTCGACACCACCCATCAGGTCCTCGTCGATCGCGCCCCGGATGAGCCCGGCAACCGCCGCCGGGTCGAGCCGGGCATCGATCAGCAGTGCCGCTGTGGCCTCCGACAGCGGGTGGAACTCGAGCATGCGGCGAGTGTACGGGGGCGGCTGAACACGGCTCGACGGCGCGGACCCGCCGTCAGCCGGAACGTGCCCGCGGACCCAGCCAGTGGTGACCCGGCCAGTGGTGACCCAGCCAGTGGTGACCCAGCCAGTGGTGACCCAGCCAGTGGTGACCCAGCCAGTGGTGACTCAGTGGCGAGTGGTGTCGCGCAGGCCGCGGTTGTTCCGCGGCTCGGCGCGGTTCTTCGAGTCGCCGAGGCGGCGGACGAGTTCGTCACGAACCTCCAACAGGGCGCGGTCGATGTCGGGATCCGACGAGGTGGCCACCATCGGCGCCAGGTGTGCGATCTTGGCCTCCAGCGTCACGTGCTGCCCGCGGGTGTCGCGCTCTTTCACCCACAGGTGCAGCTCGACCGTGTCGTCGCGGAACGAACGCAGACGCGTATCGAGCTTCGTCCAGTGATCGAGGAGTCGTTCGTACTCGTCGGGATGCAGGTCGCCCTGCACTTGCAGGCACGCTGCAACGGTTGCGGGAGTTGTCGGATCTGTTGTCATTGGAACACCTCGAGTTTGCTCGGCAGGTGAGTGGTGATCTCATCGGACACCCTGACGGCCACACCGACCAGGGCCGGAGGTCCTGCCGTCTGCGACGGGCAGTCACGACGGGCGGTCACCATGGGCGGTTACGACGGGCCGCCGACGACCTCCAGCGAGCCGACCGGGTCGAGGCTGACGTCGAGATGCGTCACCCAGGCGTCGTCGGCCAGCGGGAAATCGGTGCGACGGTGACAGCCGCGACTCTCCGTTCGTGTTCGAGCGGCCGCAACGACCGCCGATGCCACCATCAGCTGGTTCGTCGCCTCCCACGAGCGGCGAGATGGCTGCACCTCGCCGGGCAGGTCGCGCGCGATCGCCCCGAGTGCCCCCGCGGCGGCAGCGAGCGACGCTGCATCGCGGGTCACGCCGACATGGCGTGACATCACCGCGCGCACCTCCCGTTGACGGTTCGGGTCGAGCAACGGTTGCACGACCGCGGCATCGGCGCCGACGTCGGGCTCGACGCGGTCCGGAAGCTCCCAGGCGAGATCGCGCCCGACGCGCGTGCCGGCGACGACGGACTCGGTGAGGCTGTTCGACGCGAGCCGGTTGGCGCCGTGCACGCCGGTGCGGGTGACCTCGCCGACGGCGTAGAAACCCGGGAGATCGGTGACTCCGTCGAGACCGGCGGGGATCCCGCCGCAGGCGTAGTGCGCGGCCGGGGCGACCGGGATCCGGTCGATGGCGGGGTCGATACCGATCTCCCGACACGCCGCGGTGATCGACGGGAACCGCTCGTAGAACCGTGCGCCCATGTGGGTCGCGTCGAGAAAGACGTGGTCGTCGACACCACCCGGCGCCTGCGCCATACGACGGCTGATCGCGGCCGCCACGACATCGCGCGGGGCCAGATCCTCCAGTGGATGCACACCGGCCATCACCCGCTCACCCGCCGCGTCGAACAGAATCGCCCCCTCCCCACGCACCGCCTCGGACACGAGCGCCTGCTGCCCGGTTGCGTCCGGGCCGCGCCACATCACGGTGGGGTGGAACTGCACGAACTCGATGTCGCTCAACGAGAGCCCGGCTCTGAGCGCGATGGCCATGCCGTCGCCGGTCACCGCCGGCGGATTGGACGTCGACGCGAAGATCTGCCCGAAGCCCCCGGACGCCACGACCACGGCTCGGGCGGTGACGACACCGATCGAGAGGACCCGGCCTGCCTCGTCGAGCCGACCGATCCGCGCCCCCGCTACCTGACGTCGGCCGTCCGGAGTCGTGCCAAGGACGATGTCGATGGCGAAGCCGCGGCTCAGAACCTCGACGCCCGCACCGATCGCAGACTCGTCGAGCGTGCGCTGTACCTCCGCACCCGACTGATCCCCTCCGGCGTGGACGATGCGGTTGTGGCTGTGGCCGCCTTCCCGGGTGAGCGCAATCTCGGTGCCGCTGCGACCTGGCCCGGACTCGGGGTCGAACGAGGCGCCGAGCCGCATCAGGTAGCGGATCGACTTGGGCGCCTCGGCGACGAGTTCGCGCACGACGGCTTCGTCGCACAGGCCGGCGCCGGCTTCGATGGTGTCGCGAACGTGATCCTCGAGCGTGTCGGTCGGGTCCAGGACGCCGGCGAGACCGCCCTGCGCCCACTGCGTCGACCCGGCTGACAACACGTCCTTGGTCACCACGAGCACGCTGCGCACCGGCCTCACCGCGAGCGCGGCCGACAGACCGGCGGCTCCCGAACCGAGCACCACCACATCGACGTCACGCTCCCAGGTCGCCCGCGGCGCCGCGAGTTGCGTCGGCAGGCTCACGTCATTCGGCAGTCGACGACGGGCTACCGATGGCAATCATCCGTTCGACCGACAGGCGGGCGCGATCGGCGATGTCACGATCGAGGACGATCTCGTCGACACCGTCACGCAGCGACCGCAGGAGCTTGGCGGGCGTGATCATCTTCATGTACTTGCAGACCGCAGCGCGGTTGACCGGCTGGAAGTCGACCGCCGGGTTGGCCTTGCGGAGTTGGTAGAGCATGCCGGTCTCGGTTGCCACGAGCACGGTGCGCGCCGTGGTCTCGCGGGCGGCGTCGATCATTCCACCGGTCGACAGGATCCTGGTGCGGGTGTCGGGAACGACGCCGGACGACACGAGGTACAGCGCGCTCGTCGCGCACCCGCATTCGGGATGGATGAAGAGTTCGGCGTCGGGCTCCTCGGCGACGCGCGCCTTGAGCTCCGCGCCGTTGATGCCGGCGTGGACGTGACACTCCCCCATCCAGATGTGCATGTTCTCCCGGCCGGTGATCCGCTGGACATGGGCGCCGAGGAACATGTCGGGACAGAACAGCACCTCCCGGTCGGCGGGAACCGACGCGACGACGTCGACGGCATTCGACGACGTACAGCAGATGTCGGTCTCGGCCTTCACCGCGGCCGTCGTGTTGACATAGCTGACCACGACCGCACCGGGGTGTTCCGCCTTCCAGGCACGCAACTGATCGGCCGTGATGGTCTCGGCGAGACTGCACCCGGCACGGGCGTCGGGGATCAACACGGTCTTGTCGTAGCTGAGGATCTTGGCCGACTCGGCCATGAAGTGGACGCCGCAGAACACGATCGTCGAGGCGTCGACCTCTGCCGCGATGCGCGACAGCCCGAGTGAGTCTCCGGTGTGGTGGGCGATGTCCTGGATCTCGGGCAGTTGGTAATTGTGCGCCAGGATGACGGCGTCACGTTCGGCGGCGAGCCGGAGGACCTGGTCCTGCCAATCGCTCGGCAGAATTTCCACCGCGACCGGTGGGTTGGTCGGGACGTTGACGGCCGTGTCGGTCACGGCGTCCAGCGTAGAGGCATTGCCCGCCGAGCCACAGGGGAAACACGCTCCGAGACGCGCCGAGACCCGCGCCAGCCGGCTGAGCGGCTGAGCGGCTGAGCGCGAGCGCATTCGTCACGACGGCGGCGATATCGACGGAGTCGTCCGGCGGGTCGCCACCCAGGTAGTCCGTCGTCGCCTGGGTGGCGACCGTCATGCCGAACCCGGTGGTCGGGTTCGAGAACAGACAGCTCTGGTCGGTGTCGATGCTGATGTCGTCGGCCGATTCGAGGTCGCCGGCGCCTGCAGCTGCACCGACATCGGCGACGCGGAGACCACCGCACTCCGCCGCAGGATCGCCGGATCCCTCTCCACCCCGGATCCCTCGCCACCGTCGTCAACGGGAGTGGTCCGCGTTGACGGCGCTTCGACGGCGATGGTGTCGGCTGGTCGCGCGTCCGGCGCCGGGGCGGATACATCGACGGACGCGGTCTCAGCCGGCGCCGCGCTGTCGGAATCCGACCCGCACGCCGACAAGGCGAACAGTGCGAGCACCGAGACCGCGACCATGGTGCGGCGAGGTGTACGCAAAGCGTGCATGGTGCGGCGAGGTGTACGCAAAGCGTGCATGGTGCGGCGAGGTGTACGCGAAGCGTGCATGGTGCGGCGAGGTGTACGCGAAGCGTGCATGGGGACCGACCGATCTTCAAGGGGTGGTGACGCACGACCGCACGAGCGCACGACCGTGAAATGTGGACCCGCGGCGCGTGGCGCGCTGTGATCTCGCGATGCGAACGCCCGATCGTCGTCTGTTCGCTGACCGCTCCGTCTTCGAGCGCCAACCGGAGTGTGGTCTCGAGCGCGGCGAGCGCGTCTTCGGGTGACATCCCGTCGAGGCCGCCGACGAGGTGGGTGGGTGGGTGGGTGGGTGGGTGGGTGGCGACTCACACGATGATGCGGAGTGCCGCGGCGACGACGGCGGGACCGAACCGCCTTCCGGGTTGCCGGCTCAGCCGCTCGATCGGCCCGCTCACCGCGAGTGCTGCCACGACGACGCCGGAGGAATCGGTGATCGGAGCGCTGACCGACGCGACTCCCGGCTCACGCTCGCCGACACTCTGCAGCCAGCCGTGCTTGGCGGCTTCACCGAGCAACACCCGCCCGGACGATCCGAGATCGAGGGGGAACAACGCCCCCTCCGGCACGATCCAACGAAGACCGTGCGGAGATTCGAGCGACAGCACGCAACGCCGGGCGTCGCCCTCGCGAACGAACAGCTGCACGCTCTCACCGGTGGCGTCGCGCAGGTCGTGGAGCACCGGGCTCGCGGATTCGATGAGTGCGAACCTGCCCGTTGCCGCTCGACCGAGGGTCACCAGGTGTGGCCCCAGCTCGAATCGACCCTCGCTGTCCCGACGCAGCATTCCGTGCGCCTCGAGCGCGGCGGCGAGGCGATGCACCGTTGCTCGGGGATACCCGGTGGCGGCTTGTAGGTGCGCCAACGACAGCGGCCCGGACTCGATCGCGCCGAGCACGGCCATCGCCTTGTCGAGCACGCCGACGTCGGTTACGATATCCATATCGCAAGAACTCTATCCCAATATATGGGACCAGACACATGGGACCAGGCCAGGAGCACTCGACATGAGCAAGACACTGCCGGAGAAGGTCTGGGAACGTCACGTGGTGCACGCCGCGCCAGGTGAACCCGATCTGTTGTACATCGACCTCCATCTCGTGCACGAGGTGACGAGCCCGCAGGCGTTCGACGGTCTACGGCTTTCCGGGCGCACCGTTCGGCGGCCCGACCTGACCATCGCCACCGAAGACCACAACGTGCCGACTGCCGACATCGACCAGCCGATCGCTGACCCGATCTCGGCCAAGCAGATCGACACGCTGCGGGTGAACACCGCCGAGTTCGGCATCACGAACTTCCCGATGGGTGACCCGCACCAGGGCATCGTGCACGTCATCGGGCCGGAGCAGGGCCGCACTCTTCCGGGCATGACCATCGTCTGCGGCGACTCCCACACTGCGACGCATGGCGCGTTCGGGGCACTGGCGTTCGGGATCGGCACCAGCGAGGTCGAGCACGTCCTGGCCACGCAGACCCTCCCTCAGGAGCGGCCGAAGTGGATGTCGGTGACGGTCGACGGTGAGCTCGGCGATGGCGTAACGGCCAAGGACGTGATCCTCGCCATCCTCGGCGAGATCGGCACGGGCGGCGGCATCGGCCACGTCATCGAGTACCGCGGCTCGGCGATCCGGGCGTTGTCCATGGAAGGCCGGATGACCGTCTGCAACATGTCGATCGAGGCCGGCGCCAAGGCCGGCCTGATCGCCCCCGACGAAACGACCTTGGAGTATCTGCGTGGCCGCGAGCACGCTCCGTCCGGCGATGCCTGGGATGCCGCCGTGGCCGAGTGGCACACGTTGTACTCCGATGACGACGCCGTGTGGGACAAGGAGGTCGTGCTCGATGGGTCGACGATCACGCCACACGTCACCTGGGGGACGAACCCCGGCCAGGTGGCCTCGATCGACGCTGTGATCCCGTCACCGTCCGACTTCGACAACCCGACCACGCAGGAGAACGTCGCCCGGGCGCTCGAGTACATGGGGCTGCAGGGGGGCGCCCGGATGCGCGACGTCGCCGTCGACACGGTGTTCATCGGGTCGTGCACGAACAGCCGCATCGAAGACCTCCGTGCCGCTGCCGCGGTGATGAAGGGCCGCACGGTCACCGTGCCGCGGGTGATGGTGGTGCCGGGCAGCCACGCCGTGAGAGCCCAGGCGATCGCCGAAGGGCTCGACCGGATCTTCATCGCCGCCGGCGCCGACTGGCGCGAGCCCGGTTGCTCGATGTGTCTGGCCATGAATCCGGACAAGCTCGCGCCGGGTGAACGCGCGGCGAGCACCAGCAACCGCAACTTCGAGGGCCGTCAGGGCCGTGGCGGCCGGACCCACCTCGTCTCCCCCGCCGTCGCCGCCGCCACCGCGGTGAAGGGCACGTTCTGTACACCCGCCGACCTGGAAGGAGCGCAGCCATGAAGGCCGTGCACGTGATCACCGGCACCGGACTCCCGTTGAAACGATCCGATGTCGACACCGATCAGATCATCCCGGCCGACTGGCTCAAGCGCGTCGAACGCACCGGGTTCGGCAAGGGCCTGTTCTCGACCTGGCGCGACGACCGCAGCTTCGTGCTCAACGACGAGCGGTATGCGCAGGCCAACGTGCTCGTCGCCGGGTCGGCGTTCGGCATCGGGTCCTCACGCGAGCACGCCGTGTGGGCGATCCAGCAGTACGGCTTCGACGCCGTCATCGCGCCGAGCTTCTCGGACATCTTCCGCAACAACTGCACCAAGAACGGCCTCGTCCCTGTCGTCGTGGCGGAATCGACGGTCGAGGCGATCTGGGCGGCGATCGAGGCCGACGCCGCCACCGAGATCGTGGTCGATGTCGAGCGGCTGATTGTCGACGTCCCGGCAGCGGGCATCGTCGAGTCGTTCCCGATGGACCCGGCGACGCAGCATCGCTTCCTCGAGGGCCTCGACGACGTCGGTATCACCCTCACCCACGCCGATGCCATCACCACCTACGAGTCGAACCGCCCCGCCTGGCTCCCCTGACACCCGTCCCACCCCGACCGGTCCGACCCCCCCATCGCTCCTTTGGGACTCAATCCTCGTTTGCGTCGGGATTTCTGCGGTACGGGTCTCCGAAATCCCGACGCAAACGATGATTGGACGGGGGCGGCTACTTCGGCTACTTCGGCTACTTCGGCTACATCAGCAGCAGCGATTCGATCCGGCGGGCCGCGACCGCAGTGCCCACGACGGTGATCGCCACCAGAATGGCGGCGTGCACGATCAGCGCCGGTGACCACTCGCCGAAGTTCGCCGCTCGAACGAGCACCACGCCGTGGTACAGCGGGCTGAGCTGCACGAGCCAGCCCCAGTCGCCGTACTGCGAGACGGGGTAGAACGTGGCGGAGAAGAGGAACAGCGGCAACGTCACCGAGGGGACGTACTCGAAGTCCGACCAGGTCCGCATGAACGTCGTGCACGCCATACCGAGCGACGCGAACGCAAAGCCGATGAGTACGGCAGCGGGTATCGCCAGTACCGCCCAGGGCGATTCGACCATGCCCATCACCCACATCGTCACGAGAAACGCCGCGGAATAGATCCCGCCGCGGGTCACCGCGAATCCGATCTCTCCGACCGCGACGTCACCGGCGCTCATCGGCGTCGCCAGCACCGTGTCGTACAGCTTCGAATTCTTGATCTTGTGGAACACGTTCATCGTCGAATCGAACACGGCCCCGTTCATCGCCGCGGATGCCAGCAGCGCCGGGGCGACGAACCGGTCGTACGGCACGAGCTGCCCGCCGACCTCGACGTCGCCGACGAGCGCAGACAGCCCGACCCGGATCGACAGCAGGTAGAAGAGCGGCTCGAAGAAGCCGCTGACGAACACCAGCCACGTCCGCCGATACACCATCACGCTGCGCTCCATCAGGCGCTGCGGACTACGGACGTCGAACAGCGCGTTCGGCACGATTCGCGCCACCGTCCCGGACGACGACCGAGGCGTCACCGATACGCTCACGGCCGAAGTCTCCGCCGGAACGTGACCTGGCAGGCGAACCAACCGGCCGAGGCGAACAACACCAGGACACCGAGGTGAGCCAAGGCCACGGGGACATCGAGGCCGCCCAGCACGACCCCTCGACAGAGTTCGACACCATGCCACAGCGGGGTGAACCAGGCCAGCGGCTGCAGCCAGTCGGGAAGCTGTGAGATCGGGTAGAACACGCCGCTGAACAGGAACATCGGGATGATCGCGAAACGCAGGATCGCGGCGAACGACGAGTCCGTCGTGCGCGTCGCGGTCCACGCCACGAGCGGCAGGCCGAACGCCATGCCGCAGAGCGTGGCGATCGGCACCGCGAGCACGAGGCCCCACGACCGGGTGTCGGGGAACAGCGCGAGCACCAACGCGACACCGATCGCGCTGACGCAGGTGCGGATCGCGTGGTGCATGGCCAGACCCGTTGCCACCTCGCCCGGCTCGATGGGCGTGGACACCATCGCCCGATACGCGTTCGACCACACGAACCCGTCGAGCGTCGGCCACAGCGCCTCCTGGCTGGCAATGAACATCGAGGTGGTCGCGGGCAACGCCGTCGCGTAGAAGGCGAAATAGGTAACACCGCCGAGCACGTCGGCCGACCCCGGGCCCTCGTCGACCAACGCGCCCACACCGACGCCGACCCCGAGCAGGTAGAGCATCGGTTGGACGAACGCGGCGAGCACGTTCGCCTTCCAGATACGTCGGTAGAAGGCGACCTCGCGGTGCCAGACCCGAACCGGCCCAGGAGTGGCGATCGTCATTCGACGAGCGTCCGGCCGGTGAGGCGGAGGAACACATCTTCAAGACTGCTACGACGGACGAGCGCGCTCTCGGGCGACAACTCGCGGGCGTGGACCGCGGCAAGCGCGGCATCACCATCGCGCGCGTAGATCAGCAACCGGTCGGGGAGCACTTCGATGCGTTCGCCGATGCCCTCGACGCCGGCCGCACACGCTTCGTTGCGGCCGCGCCCGAAACGAACCTCGAGCACCTCGCGGGTCGAGTACTCGGCGATCAACGACGACGGGGATCCTTCCGCGACGATGCGGCCGGTGTCCATCACGACCAAACGGTCACAGAGCTGTTCGGCCTCGTCCATGAAGTGGGTCGTGAGCACCAGTGTCGCGCCGCGTTCCTTCAACTGGTACAGGCGGTCCCACAGCACGTGACGAGCCTGCGGATCCAGACCGGTGGTCGGTTCGTCGAGCAACAGCAGGTCGGGTTCGTTGATCAACGAACGGGCGATGCTCACCCGTCGCTTCTGTCCGCCCGACAGCGGATCGACCTGTTCGCCGGAACGCTCGGCCAGCTGCACGAACTCGAGCAGCTCAGCCGCGCGCCGCTTGGCCTCCGACCGGCTGATGTCGAAGTACCTGGCGTAGATCACCAGGTTCTCGAGGACGGTCAGTTCGTTGTCGAGCTGATCCATCTGCGGCACCACGCCGATACGCGAACGGATCGCTCGACCGTCACTGGCCGGGTCGAGGCCGAAGACGCGCAGTTCGCCGTCGGTCACCGGCGAGACACATCCGATCATCCGCATCGTGGAGGTCTTGCCGGCGCCATTCGGACCGAGGAACCCGAACGCCTCGCCCGGAGCGACATCGACGTCGATCCCGTCGACAGCGGTGAACTCGCCGAAGCGCTTGACCAATTGACGAGCGCGGATCAGCGGTTCGACAGCACTCAAACGTCGACCTCCCGGCTCGCGTGGGCGTCGAGCAGGTGTGCGACCGCCGCCGTGATCCGGCGCGCGGTCGGCAGGTGGAGGTATTCGTTCGGTCCGTGCGCGTTGGCGTCGGGGCCGAGCACGCCGGTGATCACGAACTGGGCGTCGGGGAAGCGTTCGCCGAGCATCCCCATGAAGGGAATCGAACCGCCTTCGCCGAACGTTCGCGCCGACCGGCCGAATGTGTTCATCGACGCTTCCTCCAGTGCGACAGCGAGCCACGGCGCCATCGCCGGGGCGTTCCACCCAGGACCCGATTCAGTGTCGCCGAACGACACCCGCGCGCCGTACGGCGGGTCGGCCTCGAGCGCCGCCTTCAGCGCGGCGAGAGCGACCGCCTGATCGCAGCCCGGCGGGATCCGCAACGACAGCTTCAGTGAGGTGCTCGGACGCAGCACGTTGCCGGCACGCGCGAGAGCCGGCAACCCGTCGGCGCCGACCACGCTGAGCGCCGGCAGCCAGGTGCGTGCCAGGAGCTGCTCCGCGGCATCGTCGGTCGTCGGGCCGGCGCCGTCGACGAACGGATAGTGGTCGGCGATGCGACCGATCTCCGATGCCGTCTGCGACGCCTGCCGCAACCGATCAGCCGGGACCTCGACGTTCAGATCCGGCAACAGGATCGCTCCGGTCGTCGAATCTTCGATGCGGTCGAGCAGGATGCGCGCGATGCGCAACGTCGAGGGGATCATTCCCGACACGTCGCCGGAGTGCAGACCCTCGGTGACGATGTCGACCCGCAGCGTGCCCGACACGAGGCCACGCAGTGAGGTGGTGACCCACAGCCGGTCGTAGTCGATGCATCCCGAGTCGAGGCAGATCACGAGGGTCGGTGTGCCGATCCGGTCGGCCAGCGCCTCGACGTAGGCGGGCAGATCGGGTGAACCCGACTCCTCGCTCGCCTCGATCAGCACGATGCAACGCGTGTGCGATCCGCCGGCCGCATGCACCGCTTCGATCGCCGTCAGGCTCGCGAACGCGGCGTATCCGTCGTCGGCGCCACCGCGGCCGTAGAGGCGGTCGCCCTCGATGACCGGCGTCCACGGTCCGAGGCCGTCGCGCCATCCCTCCATCTCCGGCTGCTTGTCGAGGTGGCCGTACAACAGGACCGTGTCGTCCGCGGCACCGCCGCCGGTGGCGGGCGCCTCGATGACGATCATCGGTGTCCGCCCGTCGAGTTCGACGACCTCGAGTGTCAAGCCGGGGATCGGACGAGCCCGACACCAGTGGGCGATCAGCGTGACGGCATCGGCCATGTACCCGTGTTCGCGCCACTCCGAATCGAACGCCGCCGACACGTTGGGGATGGCGATGTAGTCGTGCAACACCGGGACGATCGCCTCCCACACCTCGTCGCAGCACGCGGTCATCACAGTTGAGTCGATTGGTGGCACGTCGCCACGCTATCGAGTCGGGTGTTTGCGCTGCGTCGGGTGTTTGCGCCGCGGAAAACGCGGCGCAAACACCCGACTCGCGGACGAGATCTTCGGTGACGCCGATCGCGTCAGCGGGCTTGTGCTGCGCCGTCAGCGGGCTTGTGCTGCGCCGTCAGCGGGCATGTTCGATCTCGGCGGCGGGCATGTTCTGCGCGCCGCCACGATGATCAGAGCACTTCGAAGTCGGGCAGGCGCAACAGCCGGACGTCGTTCGAGAACACCTCGATCGGCTTGTCGTTCGGTAGGCGCATACCGCGCTGGAGGATCCGCACCTGGGTCTGCTGGTTGTACTCGACGAGCGTGACCGCCCAACCGTCGCGCCCGGCGCGGGCCGTACGGCCCGAACGGTGCAAATAGTCCTTGACGTCCTTGGCCGGCTCGTAGTGGATGACCGCCCCGATGTCGTCGATGTCGATGCCCCGCGCCGCCACGTCGGTGGCGACCAGAATGGCCAGCCCGCCCTCGGCGAATTTGCGCAGCACTCGTTCGCGACCGCTCTGTTGCATGTCACCGTGCAGCGCTTCGGCGTCGACGCCGAGGTCGGCGAGGTTGTCCGCCACCCGGTCGCAGGTGCGCTTGGTCTGGCAGAAGATCAACAACTTGGGGATGCTCTTGCCGATCGAGCCGATGACCTTGTCCTTGTCCATGTGGTGCACGGCGAGGAACAGATGGTGCATCGTGCCGACCGTGTCGGTGGCCTCGTCGATCGCGATGGTCACGGGATCGGTCTGGTAGTGCCGGATCAGGTGACCGACATCACCGTCGAGCGTCGCGGAGAACAGCATCGTCTGGTTGCGTCCGGTGCAGTGACGCAGGATCCACTCGACCTGTGGTGTGAAGCCGTCGTCGGCCATGCGGTCGGCCTCGTCGAGAGTGACGATCTGACACTGGCCGAGCTCGATCTCGTTCGACTTCACCAGGTCGATCAGGCGCAGCGGTGTGGCCACCACGATCTCGACGCCCTTTGCCAACTCCTCGATCTGATGGTGACGCGAGGCTCCGCCGTAGACGGGCAGGACCGTCATGCCGGCGTGCTGGGCGACCGGTTGGAGCACTTCGGCGACCTGCACGGCCAGCTCGCGGGTGGGCACGAGCACCAGCCCGAGCGGCTTGGAAGGCTGCGCGACACCGGTGATACGGGCGAGCATCGGCACGCCGAACGCCAGGGTCTTACCCGAACCCGTCTTGGCCCGACCGCACACGTCCTTTCCGGTCATCGCCACCGGGATCGCCTCGGTCTGGATGCTGAACGGCTGCGCGAACCCGCAGGCGGCGAGGCCGTCGTCGATGCGTGGGGGGACACCGAGCGCGGCAAAGCCGGTCGGCGCCTCCACAGGTGGCAGCACGTTGAAGCTGGTCAGGTTGGACAAGTTGACGTGGCCGGCGTCGGACGACTGGCCGGCGGGGCGCGACGGGCGCCGTTTTCGGCGAGGTGCTCCTCGCCGAGCAGTTTGATCGGTCATCGTGAGCCGAAGCGTATCGGGTGGCCCGGAAGTACGGGGGACGTGCTACTGCGGGGGACTTGGTAGTGCGGGCGATGTGGTGCTGCGGGCGATGTGCTAGCCTTGGGCTCGATGTCACGCGAATTGCTGCTGCTCCTTACGTAGGGCGAGCGCCACATACTCGCGTTCGCCCGCAACCCCCCGCCCACCGGCCGGGGGGTTCTTGCTTTTTCCGGCCCGGTCACCGACCTCCCACCTGCCACCCGCTTCCCACCTGCCACCCGCTTCCCACCCGCTTCCCACCTGCCACCCGCTTCCCACCCGCTTCCCACCTGCCACCCGTTCCCCACTCTGGAGATCCCGATGCCTCCCCGATCAGCCAACCCCGTACCGTCCATTCCCCGGAAGATGGCGTTCGGCCACTATGCGCCGTTCGTGCCGATTTTGCTCACCGACCGAACGTGGCCCAACCGGGTGATCGACAAGGCGCCGCTGTGGTGCTCGGTCGACTTGCGCGATGGCAACCAGGCGCTCATCGACCCGATGGACCCGGTGCGCAAGATGCGCATGTTCGAAGAACTCGTCGCCATGGGCTTCAAGGAGATCGAGGTCGGATTTCCCGCCGCCAGCCAGCCCGACTTCGACTTCGTACGCCAGTTGATCGAGGAGGACCGCATCCCCGACGACGTCACGATCCAGGTGCTCGTGCAGTGTCGACAGGAGCTGATCGAGCGCACGTACGAGGGCCTCGCGGGGGCTCCACGCGCCATCGTCCATTTCTACAACTCGACGAACCCACTGCAACGCGAGGTCGTATTCGGGCTCGACAAGGCCGGCATCGTCGACGTCGCCGTGAATGGCGCGGCCATGTGCCGAAAGCTCGAACGTGAGATGGGCGACACACAGATCCGTTATGAGTACTCGCCGGAGAGCTTCACGCTGACCGAGCCGGAGTTCGCCATCGAGGTGTGCGAAGCCGTGATGGACGTCGTCGAGCCGACACCCGACCGCCCGCTCATCCTCAATCTGCCGGCCACGGTGGAGTGTTACTCCCCCAACGTCTACGGCGACGTCATCGAGTGGTTCGGCCGCACGATCAAGCGACGCGACACCGTGGTGATCTCGCTGCACCCGCACAACGACCGTGGGTGCGCGGTCGCCGCCGCGGAGTTCGGCGTCATGGCAGGCGCCGACCGTGTGGAAGGCACGCTGTTCGGCAACGGCGAGCGCACCGGCAACGTCGACGTCGTGACCCTGGCGATGAACCTGTTCATGAACGGCGTCGACCCCGAACTCGACATCACCGACATCGACCGTCTGCGGCGTACCGCCGAGTACTGCAACCGCCTTCCCGTGCACCCTCGTCATCCCTATGTCGGCGATCTCGTGTACACCGCCTTTTCCGGCAGCCACCAGGACGCGATCAAGAAGGGCTTCGATGCCCTCGACGCCCGCCGGGACGAGCGGGGCGAGTACGGCCAATGGGGTGTGCCATACCTGCCGATCGACCCGGCACACGTCGGCCGCTCCTACGAAGCCGTGATCCGGGTGAACAGCCAGTCCGGCAAGGGTGGCGTCGCCTACGTGATGAAGACCGAGCACGGCTTCGACCTTCCCCGTCGGCTCCAGATCGAGTTCTCCCGCACGATCCAGCACATCACCGAGGACTCGGGCACCGAGATCACGCCGGTCGTGATGTGGGACGCGTTCCGCGCCGAGTACATGCCCGATGAGCCATCGTTCAAGTTGCGCAGCCACGAGCTGCACACCCACACCGGTGATGACGGCGGCAGCACGACGATCCAGGTGCAACTCGAAGTCGACGGCGAAGCACACTCGATTCGGGGCAAGGGTGAAGGTCCCGTCGAGGCCTTCGTCGTTGCGCTGGTCGCGGAGTTCGGCGATTCCGTCGGCGGTGGGTTCGACGTGCTCGACTATGCCGAACACGCGATCGGCAGAGGCGCCGACGCCCAGGCCGTCGCGTACGTCGAGACCGTCGCCGACGGCGGAACCACTCGGTGGGGACTGGGCACCGATCCCAACATCACCACGGCGTCGCTGCGTGCGGTACTCGCCGCGTTCGAACGTCAGCGACGTTGACCGTCGTCGCGGTTGACCGTCGTCGCGGTTGACCGTCGTCGCGGTTGACCGTCGTCGCGGTTGACCGTCGTCGCGGTTGACCGTCGCGCGCGTAAATCGCGTCGGGCTATCGTGCGCCCATGTCGTCCGGGCTCTCCTCAACGCTTCGACGGATCATCCTGCTCGGGCTGGCGGCCGCCGCCGGTGCAGCGGCATTCGCCTGGTGGCGCGACCGTCGACCGGCCGGCACGGTGATGCCGCCCGAGTGGCCGCCGTTCGAACCGAAGATCGTCCCGCCGCTCGACACGGCGCCGGTGGTCTGGTCCGGTCCGACCGACGACGGGGTGGCGCCCGCCGGGTTCCCGATCAAGGCGAAGGTGAGTTCCGGGATCTTCCACGAACCCGGTGGCCGCTTCTACGACCGGACCATCGCCGACCGGTACTACCAAAGTGCGGGCGCCGCCGAAGCCGACGGCTACCGTCGGTCGAAGCGCTGACATCGAAGCGCTGACATCGAAGCAACGAAACCTCGGCCCGCGGAGACATCGGCACACGGAGACAAACGGGAACATCGGCACACGCGAACATCGGCAGAAGGAACATCGACAAAGGGGAACGTCATGAAGGGGAACGTCATGAAGGTGTTGGCATGAAGGTCTTGTCATGAAGGTGAGCGTCGACTTCGATCTGTGCGCTTCGACAGGGTCGTGCATGCAGATCTGCCCGGAGGTGTTCGAGGTGCGCAGCGACGGCTACCTGTACATCCTTCAGGAAGAGCCCGGCGTCGACCTCGCCGACAAGGTGAACCAGGCAGCCGACCTCTGCCCGACCGGCGCGATCACCGTCGAGATGTGAGCACCCGGTTCCCGTGCTGCGGCCATTCACGTGACACCCACGTTTCATGATCAGCTCGATCGATCGTGGTGCGCATCGGGATCGATGCTGTGCGTCGGGCTCGACCCCGACCCGGCCCGCATGCCCACGCCGCTCGACGGCGAGGCCGACGCGACCGAACGGTTCTGCCGGGCGATCGTCGACGCCACTGCCGACCTGGCATGCGCGTTCAAGCCGCAGATCGCCTACTTCGCCAGCCAGGGTGAGGAGGCCGCGCTCGAGCGGTTGTGCGCCTACATCCGCTCGGAGTACCCGGATGTCACGCTGATCCTCGACGCCAAGCGCGGCGACATCGGCTCGACCGCCGAGCACTACGCGCGCGAGGCGTTCGTGCGCTACGGCGCCCACGCCGTCACCGTGAACCCGTATCTCGGCACCGATTCGGTGGAACCGTTCTTCGCTCACGGCGGTGGGGTGATCGCGCTGTGCCGCACGTCGAACCCGGGCGGCGACGACTTCCAGTCGCTCGTGGCCGATGGCCGCCCGGTCTACGCCCACGTGGCGCACCGGGTCGCCGAGCAGTGGTCGAAGCTCGGCGACTGCGGACTCGTGGTCGGCGCGACGTACCCCGGTGAGCTCGCCGACGTGCGCTCGATCGCCCCTGACCTGCCGTTGCTCGTCCCGGGTATCGGCGCGCAGGGCGGCGACGCACGCTCGGTCGTCGAACACGGCGCAGCGCTCGACGGACGCGGCCTGATCGTCAGCTCGTCCCGGGCGATCCTCTACGCGAGCGACGGCTCGGACTTCGCCGAGGCCGCCCGCGCCGAAGCCCGGCGCACCGCAGACCTGCTGCGCTCCGCGACACCCTGAACTCCCGACCGTCACGCGTCGAGGTGCTGCCGGCGGGGCCGGGGGCGGGGGGCCGGGGCTGGGCGTGCCGCTGGTGCCGCTCGTGGGGCTACACCCCGGGATACACGTGCTCGCACCCTCGTCGCCTCGACAGCGGCGCGCAACAATGCGGAATGTGGAACTGTCGCGATTCCGCTTCGGGATCGCCCTCAGGCGCAATCGGCCACCTACGTCGCGTTCAACACCGGACCGCTCGTTTCCGTCACGCCCGCGTTCTCGCAACAAGCCACACCCCAACACCCACCCCGCCCCGCGTCAGGCATCGGGCGGAACGTCAGGCGTTGAGGCTGGTGACGGTCAGGACGCCGGGCGCCACGCGGAGCTGATCGAGCACCTCGTCAGACACGGGCGCCGTCGGGGCGATCAGCATCGCCGCAGTACCGGACCCATCCACACGGCTGACGTCCATGTCGGCGATGTTCACCCCGGCGCTGCCGAGCAGCGTGCCGACCGTGCCGATCACACCGGGACGGTCGTCGTTGGTGATCATCACCATGTGATCGGCCGGTGGCACATCGAACGGGGTGTCGTCGATGTTGACGATGCGCTGCTCGCTGCGAGTGCCGGCCAACGTGCCGCTGATCGCATGACCGCCCCCACGGATCGTGAGCAGGTTCACGTAGTCCGCTGCCGTCGCCGAGTTCACGTCGCGCACCTCGACCCCGTGCTCCTTGGCCATCTGCGGCGCATTCACGTACGTCACCGACTCATCGGAGATCGCCCCGAAGAAGCCCTTCAAGACGGCGAGTTCGAGGATGCGCGTGTCGTACCCGGCGATCTCACCCTCGGTACAGATCTCGAGCACCCCGGGTAGTTCGCCGACCAGCGACACGAACATGCCGCCGAGCCGTTCCGCGAGGGGGAGGAACGGACGGATGGTCTCGTTCGCTTCGGCGGCGTTGACGTTGACGGCGAACGGCACGAAGTCGCCGGCGAGCGCCAAGTCGACCATCGACGCGATGGTGTCGCCGGCCTTGTCCTGCGCCTCGCGGGTGCTGGCACCGAGGTGCGGTGTGACGATCACGGAGTCGAGTTCGAACAGTGGCGACTCGGTCATCGGCTCGGTGGAGAACACGTCGAGCGCGGCGCCGGCGATCACGCCGTCACGGATGCACTCGGCGAGGTCGGCCTCGTCGACGATGCCGCCACGAGCGACGTTGACGACCCGCATCGACGGCTTGGCCTTGAGCAACAGGTCGCGGTTGATCAGCCCGACCGTCTCGGGCGTCTTCGGAAGGTGGATGGTGAGGAAATCGGATTCCGCGATCACCTGATCGAGCCCGAGCAGTTCGACGCCCATCTTCTTCGCCCGATCCTCCGAGACGAACGGGTCGTACGCGACGAGGCGCATCCCGAAGCCCTTCGCACGATCGGCGACGAGCTTGCCGATGCGACCGAGGCCGACCACGCCGAGGGTCTTGTCGGCGAGTTCGACACCTTCCCAGCGACTGCGCTCCCAGCGGCCGGCGACCAGGGCGGCGTGGGCCTGCGGCACGTTGCGGGCCGACGCCAGCAGCAATGCCATCGTGTGTTCGGCCGCCGACACGATGTTGCTCTGCGGCGCGTTGACGACCATCACGCCCCGCTTCGTGGCAGCCGCGACGTCGACGTTGTCCAGCCCGATGCCCGCTCGGCCGACGACCATCAGATCGGGATCGGCGGCGAGCACCTCCTCGGTCACCTGCGTGGCCGAGCGGATGATCAGCGCGCTCGCGCCGACGATCGCTCCGAGGAGATCGGTCGGTGACAGGTCGAGACGAACATCGACGTCGTGGCCGGCGGCGCGAAGGCGGTCGAGCCCTCCGTCGGCGATCTCTTCGGTGACCAGGATGCGAGCCATAGGCCCTTATGCCTATCGGATCGAAGGCCCGAGTTCCTCGGGCTTTGACGAACCGTTCAGGAGTCACCGTCTCGGGTACCGTTCCGGCGAGCGCCATGATCACCATCGAAACACCGACGACCGCCGCCGGCATGGCCGAGGTCATCGACGTTCTCGGCGAGGTCTGGCGTTCGGCGACGCCGATGGCGACCGTCGAGATGCTGGTGGCGATCGCCCACGCCGGTGGCTATATCTGCCTCGCCGTCGATGACACGACCGACGACACGACCGACGGCTCCAACACCGAACGCGGCAACGTGCGGCGTCCGCTCGGCGCGTCGATCGGGCTGCCGGCGCGCCATTCGGGTGGGCCGGCGCTGCACAGCCACGTCACCGGCCTGGTGCCATCCGCGCGTGGAGCGGGCGTGGGCAGGGCGATCAAGCTGCATCAGCGGGCGTGGGCCGCCGCCAACGGTATCGAGCGGATCGTGTGGACCTTCGATCCACTCGTGCGCCGCAACGCGTGGTTCAACATCGCCGTGCTCGGCGCGGAGGTGTGTGAGTACCTGCCGTCGTTCTATGGCGCGATGACCGATGAGATCAACGCCGGCGACGAGTCCGACCGTCTGCTCGTCACCTGGGACGTGCATCGTCCGCTCCCCGTGCGCCCGCTCGACGGCGCCGGCGCTGGGACAGGAGCGCCGAGGGAACTGATCCCGACCCCCGTCGACGTCGTGGCCCTGCGTCGCACCGATCCGTCCGCCGTCGCGGTGTGGCGGATGGACACGCGTCGGGCGCTGACGTCGGCGCTCGCCGCCGGTCGGGCCGTCATCGGATTCACCACCGCCGGCGACTATGTGATCGGATCACGAACATGAGCTGGACGATCGATCGAGTCGAACTGCGACGGATCGCGATGCCCCTCGTTGCGCCGTTCCGCACGAGCTTCGGCAGCCAGACCGAACGCGACATCCTCCTCGTTCGCTGCCAACTGGCGGATCGCCATGGCGAGCTCGTCGAGGGTTGGGGGGAATGCGTCGCGCTCGGCGAACCCAGCTACTCCGCCGAATACGTCGACGGCGCGCAACACGTGATCCTCCACCACCTGCTCCCCCGCCTGGTCGCCGGCGGCCCGCTCGAGGCGGCCGACGTCGCACCCCGTCTCGCCAAGCTGCACGGCCATCCGATGGCCAAGGCGGCACTCGAGATGGCAGTGCTCGACGCTCAACTCCGGGCATCGGGGCAGTCGTTCGCGTCGTTCCTCGGCGCGACGGCGACGCGTATCCCGAGCGGTGTGAGCGTCGGCATCCACGACTCGACCGAAGCACTCCTGTCGGCAGTGCAGGGGTACGTCGACGACGGGTACGTGCGGATCAAGCTGAAGATCGAGCCGGGCGCCGACATCGACCAGGTTGCTGCGGTGCGCGACCTGATCGGACCCGACATGCCATTGCAGGTCGACGCCAACACCGCCTATCGCCGCACCGACGGCGCACACCTGCGCCAACTCGACGACTACGGCCTGCTGCTCATCGAACAGCCGCTGCCCGAGTACGACATCATCGGCCACGCGCGCCTCGCCGAGGAGATCGCCACGCCCATCTGTCTCGACGAATCACTCGTGTCCGCCGATGGCACTGCCGACGCGATCGAACTCGGCGCCTGTGAGATCGCGAACATCAAGCCCGGGCGGGTCGGTGGCTATCTCGAAGCGGTCCGTATCCACGATCTGTGCGTCGCGAAGGGTGTGCCGGTGTGGTGCGGCGGCATGTTGGAGACCGGGATCGGACGCGCCGCGAACGCCGCCCTCGCAGCGTTGCCCGGTTTCACCCTGCCCGGCGACATCAGCGCCTCGACTCGCTTCTACGCCCGCGACATCGTGTCCGACCCGATCACTCTCACCGACGGCCACGTCACCGTGCCGACGTCACCGGGGCTCGGCTTCGAACTCGACATGGCGTTCCTCGACTCCGTGACGACGGGTACAGTCGAGGCACTATGACGCACCCGTTCCTGTCCGAAGAGTGGATGACCGCGGCGAAGGAGATCCGGCAGCGGTATGCCGATCAGGTTCCGCGAGGTCACCACCAGCATTCGCATCAATCAGGTCATCACCGATGTGCCGTTCGGGGAGGGCGAGGTGCGCAGCTACCTCGACACGTCATCGGGAGCGCTCACCATGGATCTCGGTGAGTTGGAGACGGCCGACGCCACGATCACGACCGACTACGCCACGGCCAAGGCGTTGTTCGTCGAGCAGGATCAGACAGCCGCCATGCAGGCCTTCATGTCCGGCAAGATCAAGGTACAGGGCGACATGATGAAGATGATGGCGATACAGACGGCCATCCCCTCCAACGACTTCACCGACAAGATCGCCACGGAGATCAAGTCGATCACCGCCTGACGACGCTCGGATGTCAGCGGTTGGATGTCGACGCTCGGATGTCAGAGGTTGGCGAGTGGCGCCAACGCGACGGCGAGGTCGGCAATGCTCCACTTCGCCGGCTGCTCCACCACTTCGGCCATCTCCCAGGACTGCACCCGCTTCACCACACCGCCCTGTACGAAGAACGTCTCGCCCGTGAACGGGCAGTCGGCGGTCGCCAGGTAGGCCACCAGCGGCGAGACGTTGGCCGGGTCCCATTCGTCGAACTCGCCCTCGCGGGGCGTCATGATGTCCTCGAGCCCCGGGGTGGCGAGCGTGAGCCGGGTTCGGGCGCCCGGTGCGATGCAGTTGCTGATCACGTCGTAGCGCGAGAGCTCCTTCGCGGCGATCTGACTGAACGTGGCGATACCCGACTTCGCGGCGCCGTAGTTGGCCTGGCCCGGGTTTGCCAAGAGGCCCGACGTGCTCGAGGTGTGCACGAGGTTGCGCCGCTTTCCGCGACCGGCCTTGTGCTCCTCGCGCCAGTACGCCGCCGCCCATCTGCTCGGCGCGAAGTGGCCCTTGAGGTGCACGGCGATGACGTCGTCCCATTCGGACTCGGTCATGTTGACGATCACCCGGTCACGAAGGATGCCGGCGTTGTTCACGACGATGTCGAGGTCACCGAACGACTCGATCGCCGAGTTGACGAGCTGCTGCGCTCCCTGCCAATCCGCGACGTTGTCGGTGTTGACGATCGCCTCACCGCCGAGGTCGAGGATCTCGGCGACGACTTCCTCCGCAGGCGTCCGGTCCTGACCCGTGCCGTCGTTGGTCCCGCCCAGGTCGTTGACGACCACCTTGGCGCCCTCGGCGGCGAAGAGCAGGGCGTGCTCGCGGCCCAGGCCCCTCCCCGCGCCGGTGATGATCGCTACCCGGCCATCGAGTGAGGTCATCTCGTTCCCTTCGATCGAGGTTCCCGGCGCCGATGCCGGGGACGAAGCCCGAACCGTAGCGACCCGAGCCCGGTCGAGTCGATTCCCGCCGGAACAGGATCAGAGCAAGGCGGTCAGAGGAAAACGATCAGAACAAGACACTGTCAGAGGAAGACGAGGTCAACGCCGGCGCCGCGCACGAACGTGTCACCGGCGACCACCGCCCGGCCATCGACCGACGCCGAGTTGAACGTGCCCTCGGTCGTGCCGAGCAAGCTGTTCACCGTGTAACCGGCTGCGGCAAGTGTCTCCGTGGCCTGCACGTAGGACTGGCCCGTGAGGTCGGGGAAGGCGACCAGATCCGGGCCCTTCGACAGCTGCACGGTCACGGCGCCGCCGCGCTCGACCGCTGTGTCGGGCGCCGGCGTCTGGGCGACGACGCGTCCGGTCTCGATCTCGCTGCTGAACACTGCGTCGCCCTCGGCGACGACCAGCTGGACACCGTTGAGCGCAGCCGTCGCTTCACCGAGCGTGAGATTCGTGAGGTCGGGTGCGGGGCGTGGCATCGGGCCGTTCGACACGGTCAGCACGATCGTCGTGTCCGCAAGCACCTCGTCGCCGGCGACGAGCGTGGCATCGTCCTGCACGGCCCAGCTGATCACCGAACCCGCAGGGACGTCCTCGGAGAACTGTGGCTCGCCTTCGATCGCCACGAGACGCAGCGCCGTCAACGTCGCCTGTGCGTCGGCGAGGACGGCGCCGTTCACTTCCGGCAGGACGCGGAGCTCGGGACCTTCGCTGACGTACAGCACGAAGGTCGCGCCCTCGTCGAGCTTGACGCCGGCGGAGGGAGTGGTGCGTACGATCGTGCCCGGCTCGGGTTGCTCGTCGCTGCGTTCGAGTTCGCGTACGACGGTCCAGCCGTTGCCGGAGATCTCATTGAGCGCGATCTCCTCCTGGACACCGACCACGTCGGGCACGGTGTACGACTTGGTTCGCACCAGCAGCCATCCGGCGAACGCCATGGCGGAGAGGGCCAGCACCAGCGTCACCCCGCCGACGACCACCTTGAGGGTCTTGCGTGGCGGCCGCTCGTCGTCGTAGATTTCGGGAGCCGGCTCGGCGGGGCCGGCGATCAGCGGGACGACCGTGGTCGAATCGACCATCCGGGTCCCGGCGCCGGGAACCGACGTCGCCGGGACCTGTTCGGTGACGCCGATCGCGAGTTCGCGGGTCGGTTCGACGGCAGGCGTCGATGCCGCGGGGTTCACAGCCGGGACACCGCCGGCCGGCACATCGTCGGCAATGTCGGTGAGCAGGATCAGTGGGACGACCGCCTCTTCGACGGATGCGCCGGCCGCTTCGACGGGTGCGCCGGCTTCGTCGTCGGCCACCGCAGGACGCTCGACGCCACCGGTCGGGTCGGTCGGGCGGCGTGCCGGAACGGTCGTGAACAGCCCGGTGGTGATCAACGGGATCGGCTCGGGGCGGGGCAGGGTCTCGGCGGCCTGCACCAGCCCGCTGTCCGAATTCGGCGGCCGTCGACCGGTCTTCGCTGTCCGGCCGGCCGGCTCGCTCCAGCACCGCGGCGAGCGAACCGAGATCGGCCGACACCGTCATCAACTTGCCGACTCGTGCGGCCAACGTCGAGGTGGTCGAGTCACCGGCGAAGGGCACCGTGCCGGTGACCGCTTCGATCAGCGACAGCGACAGCGCATACACATCGGTCTTCGCGTCGACGTCCATCCTGAGCGCCTGCTCGGGCGATGCATAGCGGGCGACGTGGGTCGGCACGTTCGCCGGGTCGTCCCAGGCATCGGCGCCGAGCAGTTCGGCCAACCCGAAATCCACGACCCGCAGGCGACGATCCTCGCCGAAGACCAGCTTCGACGGCGTGATCTCGGTGTGCACGACGCCGCGCTGATGTGCGACGTCGAGTGCCCGACATGCCTCGAGACCCACGACCAGCGCCTGTGACGGCTGGAGGAGACGACCGCGATCGAGCAGGTCACGCAAGCTGCCGCCCGCGAGATACTCACTCACCCAGAACCAGGTCGACTCGCCATGGAGATCGACCTCACCCCAGTCGGTCACCGCCGCGATGTTGGGATGCGTGAGCGATGCGGCGGTCTCGCAGTGACGCACGAACTCATCGGAGAACCCGGGACGAGACACCAGTTCGGGGCGTACGACCTTGAGGGTGACCGGCTGGTTCGAGCGCTGGTCGAGCGCCACCGTGATGATCGTGTACGCGCCGGTGGAGACCAGCATCTCGATGCGGTACCGGTCGACCAGCGTGCGTCCGACGAGACCGGACGCGCCGCCGTCTGTGTCGCCATTACGGTCGCCGTTGCGGGGCGCTGCTGTGCCGTCTACCACGGTTGAGAAACGCTATCTGATGCACGAGACGGGTTGTCGGCAGGCATCATGGGCGGGTGACGCTCGTCGAGAAACCCGTTGCCGTTGCCCCGCGGCGTCGATTCGACCGCGGCCTGCTGATCGCCAGCCTGGTGATCGCGTCGGGTGGAGCGCTCATCGTATGGGGTTTCTCCGATGCCCTGACCGGCACTGAAGGGATCGACCGTCCCGCTGCGATCGAGTCGCTCGACCCGGTCGAGAATGCGATCCAGGTGCTCAGCCAGCAGGGCATCGTCGTCGACTTCGAGTACGGCTACGAGGCACGGCTCTTCGTCGACGATGTCGAGCTGCCGATCACCCTGCTCGGACAGGTCGAGGTCGCTCCCGGCCAACAGATCAGCCTCCCGCCGACCGCGGTCTTCGACCCCGGCAGCGCAGTGCTGTCGTTCCAGCCGGTCGACGGTGCGCTCATCGAATCGTTCAGCGAGGGGCCGCACACGGCCAAGGTCCTGTTCTGGAAGACGCTCGAGGGCCCCGACACGGCCCGCAGCTACAGCTGGACGTTCAACGTTCTCTGAGCCGTTCGACGTTCTCTTCGCAGCGTCATCCGCGGCTCGTCATCGGGGAGACTGGTCATCGGGGAGATTGGTCATCGTGGCGGCAGTTCGCCGGTGGCCAACAGATGCTCGAACTCGGCCTCGTCGAGCATCGGGACGCCGAGCGATTCGGCCTTGGTCACCTTGCTCGCACCGGGCGATTCCCCGACCACCACCGCAAACGTCTTCGCGCTCACGCTCCCCGGGCTCTTGCCACCGCGTGCGACGATGGCCTCGACGGCACGGTCACGGCTGAATCCGACCAACGTCCCGGTCACGACCACCGCGCGTGCGACGAGCGTCTGGCGCAGCGATTCGCCCGACGCCGGCGCGCCGGGATCGACCCGGCCGAAGTTGACGCCGGCATCGCGGAAACGCTCGATGTAGGAGCGATTGACCTCCTGCTCGAACCACGTCACGATCGTCTGCGCGATGACGGCGCCGACCCCCTCGACGGCGGCCAGCTCTTCCACCGACTTCGACATGATCTCGTCGAGGGTGCCGAACTGCGAGGCGAGAGCCGACGCCGCCGCAGGTCCGAGGTGACGCACACCGAGTGCGGTCAGGAAACGGTGGAGCGGCTGCGATCGAGAGCCGTCGATCGCCGCGACGAGATTCCGGGCGCTCGCCGGCCCGACACGATCGAGCGCGGTGAGGTCGTCGATGCTCAACGCATAGAGATCGGCCGAGTCCCGCACCAGACCGGCGGCGGTCAGCTTCTCCACCATCTGCTCGCCGAGGCCTTCGATGTCCATCGCCCCGCGGGAGGCGAAATAGGCGATCTTCCGGACACGCTGTGCAGGACAGTCGGGGGCGACACAACGGGTGTCGGCCTCACCGTCTGGCCGCACGAGCGGGTGACCGCACCTCGGGCACAGGCTCGGGAACACCCATGGGTCGCTGCCGGCCGGCCGCTTGGACAGGATCGGTCCGACGACTTCGGGGATCACATCACCGGCCTTGCGGACCACGACCGTGTCGCCCGGGCGGACGTCCTTCGACGCCACCTGATCCTGGTTGTGCAACGTGGCCATCGCCACCGTCGACCCACCGACGAACACGGGCTCGAGCACGGCGAACGGCGTGGCGCGACCGGTGCGCCCGACCGACACCTGGATGTCGAGCAGCAACGTGGTCTGCTCCTCGGGGGGGAACTTGTAGGCGATCGCCCAACGCGGGGCCCGCGACGTGGCCCCCAGCTGATCTCGCTGGCCCGCGTCGTCGATCTTGATCACCACCCCGTCGATCTCGTAGTCGAGGTCGTGACGATGTTCCTGCCAGTACAGGCAGTGCGCGGCGACCGCGTCGATGTTGTCGAAGGTCTTGATGTGCTCGTCGACCGGGAAGCCGAGTTGGGCGACGTAGGCGAGAGTCGCGACGTGGCTGGTGAAGATCGGCCCGCCGACGACCTCGCCGAGTTGATAGCTCCAGAACGACAGCGCCCGGCTCGCCGTCACCGACGGGTCCTTCTGTCGCAGGCTGCCGGCGGCCGAGTTGCGCGGGTTGACGAACGGCCTGCCACCGTGGCGCCGGGCCCGCTCGTTGAGCTGGTCGAAGCTCGCACGGGTCATGTACACCTCGCCGCGCACCTCCAGCACCGACGGCGCGTCGGGTACCGACGACAGACGATCGGCGGCCCCGGCCGCGAAGCGCTGCGGCACGTCGACGATCGTCGCCACGTTGGCCGTGACATCCTCACCCACCCGGCCGTCCCCGCGGGTTGCGGCCTGTACGAAGACGCCATCTTCATAACGCAGGCTGATGGCCAGCCCATCGAACTTCAGCTCGCACACGAACCTCGGCCGGCGGTCGCCGAGCCCTTTGGCGACACGCTCGGACCATGCCCGCAGCTCGTCCGCGTTCATGGCGTTGTCGAGGCTCATCATCGGCACGCGGTGCGTCACGGGATCGAATGTCGTGCTGATCGCCCCGCCGACCTTCCCGGTCGGCGACGACTCGTCGACGAGTTCGGGATGATCTGCTTCGATCGCGCGCAGCTCACGCACGAGCGCGTCGTAGTCGGCGTCGCTGATCTCAGGGTCGTCGAGTGTGTGGTAGCGCTCGTTGTGGTACGCGATCTGGGCCCGAAGCGCCTCGATCCGATCGGCCGGTTGCTCGGCCCCGTTCACGCCTGCTGCCGGCGCGGTCACGCGCCGAGCGAGAGTCGGGTCGCCGCCGACTGATCCTTGACCCGCCGGCCGACGTCGGCCGTCAACCTGGCAATGCGCCGCGCCACGGCAACCGAGTGGGTCGACAACCCGCACTGCGGCGAGACGAGGCTCTGCCGGCGGAGCAGGATCGGGTCGCAGCCACGCTGGACGAGCGCGCACCACACGTCGCTGAGGGCCCGCCAGTAGCGGTCGGCCGAAACGGGAACGGGACCGTCGGTGGGAATCACTCCCCACGAGATGATCCCACCGTCATCGAGGAACCGCGTGATGTACCCCGCCCACTCGACGAGATCTGACGACACCGGGACCGATACCACGTTCGGCCCGGATGCGAGCAGCATGGCGATGTCACACGGCGCGCAGCAGTGCACGCCGACGACGCTCGAGGTCGGCACCGCAGCCATCGCGCTCGACACGAGGTCGACCGCTTCATCGGGTGGGATCGGGAAGCCCGGCGACATCAGATCGGCGAACCAGGGCTCGTCGAGGACGACCAGCTGCGGCGAGTTCGGCAGGGCCGCACCGATCAGGGAACTCAGCTCGTCCAATTGTGATCGGACCACGGCGGCGGCCCGACCGAATGCCGTCGCCGTATCGAGCCCGGCCCGCATCATCTCGACGCCGAGAGTCACCGGCCCGACGAACTGCCATTTGATCGGCGAGCCGTCGAGGCGGATCTTGCCGGCGAGATCGACGAACGCGCTCAGACCCGGAAAGCCGTGGCCGTCGATCGGTGACGATGCCTGGGCGATCATCTCGTCGTGGGCCGATGCCTTCGGCAGCGATGGGACGGTGGCGATGTCGAACTCGCTCATCGCGAACGCCGCTCCGGCGAGCGGATCACGATGGGGCAGGCTGCCCACGCCGACCGACACGCCGTCGCCGAAGCGGAAGGTCTCGAAGCACGCGATCATGACACCGCATCGTTCCACGGGGCCGAGCCGTACACCGAATCGCAACGCGGCATCGCGACGGTGCGGAGGTGCGAAGGTGCGGAGGTGCGGGCGTTGCGGAGGTGCGAAGGTGCGAAGGTGCGAAGGTGCGGATCGGGCCGGATGTCGGCAGCCTGTGGAGATGACCGCGCCACCCAAGTCACCGACCGAGGTGTCGACGCCTGCTGCGGACGATCGGCCCGATGCCGTTGGGGCGCGCGGTCCGCGGGCTGCCGTGGCTTGCCAGGCTCGCGTGGGTGCTCGCCGCGATCGTCGGCGGAACCGCAGTCGACAGCGCCACCGACGGCCGCAGCGAGGCCGTGCGCTGGGTGAGTGCGGTTGGTTGCTGGGCGGCGTGGACAATCGTGACCGTGGCGCTCGTGATCCCGTCGGTGCGAACGCTGACCGTTGTCCGAGTCGGTGCGCCGCTGAGCCTGGCGGTGGCCATCGCCGCCGCAACGGGCGGCGCCGGAGCGCTCGAGGTGCTCGGCCTCGCCGTTCCCGCGCTCGTCGCGGGTCTGGTGGTGTCCACTGCCGAGTTCGGCCGCGCCTTCGTCCAGGCCGGCGCCTACGGTGACGAGCAGCGGTTCCTCCTGCGTCCGCCGGCGGCCGTCGCCGTCGCCGCCGTGGCTTCGTGGCCGGCCTGGGCGGCGTGCGCCGTCGCCGGGCCGCTGCTCCTCGCCGCGCGCTCGTGGGTCGCCGGCGGCCTGCTGAGCGCCGTGGCGGTCGCCGGGGTGGCTCTGCTCGGACCTCGATGGCATCGCCTGTCGCGGCGGTGGCTCGTGTTCGTGCCCGCCGGCGTGGTGCTCCACGACCCCGTCGTGCTCGCCGACACCGTCTCGCTGCGAACAGCACAGGTCGCACGCCTCCGACTCGCTCCGAGCGACACCGGGGCCGCCGATCTCACGGGGCCGGCCAGCGGGTACGCCATCGAGGTGCAGACCAACGAGTCGATCACCGCCGTCTTGGCGTTCACGCCGTCCGAGCCGGAAGGTCGAGCGATCCACATGACTGCCTTCCTCGTCTGTCCGAGCCGCCCGGGCAGCGCGCTCGCCGCCGCCGCGCGGCGTGGCCTCCCTGTGGGCTGATCACCGCTGCGCGATACCGCCGCCGAGCACACCGGTGTCGGCGAGGTCGTAGAACACGACACTCTGGCCCGGGGCAATGCGGCGCTGCGGTTCGTGCCACCGCACATGCATCCGGCGTTCGTCAGCAGCGCTCGGCTGAACCGTGGCGGGCCGCGGATCGCCATGCGCGCTGCACTGCACCAGCACCTCACCGCCCATCGGCTGGTCGACCCAGGTGACCGAGTGCACATCGACGCCCGCTCTCAGCAGGTCGACATCATCGCCGACGGTGATCACGCGACCTACCGGATCGACGTCGACGACGTAGCGCTTGGGACCGCCTCCCGGAAGTCCGAGGCCCCTGCGTTGCCCGACGGTGACGAGCTCGATGGCGTCGGACTCACCGAGGTGGTCGCCCGCGGTGTCGACCACGGTGGCCCGGTGGAACGGGATCCGCTCGCCGAGGAACGCGGTGCGCCCTCCGGTCGACATGATGAAGCAGACGTCCTGACTGTCGGGCTTGTCGGCGGTTCGCAGCTCGATCCGACCTGCCAGCGCCCGCACGTCGGACTTCTGCAGCTCACCGACCGGGAACAGTGTGCGGGCGAGCTGGGCCTGGTCGAGCATGTGCACGACGTAGCTCTGGTCCTTCGCCCGGTCGGCGCCGCGTTCGACCGAGTACCGGCCGTCGGCGGTCCGGCCCACACGGGCGTGGTGTCCCGTGGCGATGGCGTCGAAGCCGAGCAGGTCGGCACGTTCGGCGAGACGGGCGAACTTGACCGAACGATTGCACTCGATGCACGGGTTGGGGGTGATGCCCTCGGTGTGCGCGGTGACGTACGGGTCGACCACGTGGGTCGTGAACTCGTCGCCGAAGTTGAACACGAGATGATCGATGTCGAGCTGCTGGGCCACCCGGCGGGCGTCGTCGACATCACTCACCGAACAGCAGCCGGTGTCGCTGTCGCCACCCCACAACTTCATCGTGACACCGACGACCTCGTGGCCGGCGTCCTTGAGCAGCAGGGCGGCGACCGAGGAGTCGACGCCACCGCTCATCGCGCACATCACCCGCATCTCGCGCGCCCCTCGCTCCTGCCCGACCCGAAATTCGCGGGCTCGAACTGCGCCGAGCTGATGCTCACCGGCGCAGACGGCGTACGGACGTCACGATCACGTCGGTCGCCCGGTCGATGTCGGCCTCGGTGGTGGTGTGGCCGAGCGACAGCCGCAACGAGCCCAGCGCCACGTTGCGCTCGACACCCATCGCGGCCAACACGTGCGAGGGGTCCATCGCTCCGCTGGCGCATGCCGAGGCGGCTGACGCACACACGTCGGCCTCGTCGAGCAGGAACAGCAGCGCTTCGGATTCGACCCCGGTGATGCAGACGTGCGCGGAACCGGCCACCTTGCGGTCGCCCGGAACCGTCTCGATCACGCCGTCGAGCCCGCTCTGGAGTTCCCCGACGAGCCGGTCACGCAGCGCTGTGAGCCGAACCGCCTCGGCGTCGCGTTCGGCGTCGGTCAGCCCGAGCGCCACGGCCGTGGCGACGATCCCGGCCGTGTTCTGTGTGCCGCTGCGTCGCCCGCGCTCCTGGCCTCCCCCGATGATCAGGGGATCGATCTTCGGCCCGCCGCGTTCGATGAGGATGCCGACACCCTTGGGCCCACCGAACTTGTGCGCGCTCAGCGACATGAGGTCGACGTACGGGGTGACCTCGCGCAGGTCGAGCCAACACGCTGCCTGCACGGCGTCGGTGTGCAGGAGCGCCCCGGGCGCGTGGCGACGAACCACCCGCGCGACGTCGGCGATGTCGGTGATCGTGCCGACCTCGTTGTTGACCGTCATGATGCTCACGATCGAGACGTCCGGCGCGGTGTCGAGCGCGTCGGCGAGCTGGATGAGGTCGACACTGCCGGTTCCGTCGACTCCGACGACAACGCCGCCGTGGTGCTCGACCACGTGGAGCACGGCGTGATGCTCGGCGGCCGAGCACACGGCGACGCCACCGTGCCGGGTCACCGCGCCCGCGATCGCGGTGTTGTCACTCTCGGTGCCGCAGCCGGTGAAGACGACCTCGCCCGGCCGACAGCCGACGACCGCGGCGACCGCGTCGCGCGCTTCGTCGATCGCCCGGCGGGCCCGGCGGGCGAAGCGGTGCGATCCGGACGGGTTGGCGTAGCACTCGGCCAGGTACGGCATCATCGCGTCGATCGCCTCGGGCCGCATGGGGGCCGAGGCGGCATGATCGAGGTAGGTGAGCGCAGACACCGTCACCGTATCGAGGCTACCGCCGGGTGATCGGCGCCGCCGCCGGGTGATCGGCGCCGCCGCCGGGGGGTACGGGCCGTAGCGTGCCGAGGATGCGTGACTACGGCGCCGACTCCTACGGTGAAGCGTTCGCCGATGTGTACGACGACTGGTACGCGACGGTGACCGACGTCGACGCGACCGTGTCCGCGATCTCCGACGTGGCCGGGCCGGGCGGGCGGGTCGTCGAACTCGGCGTGGGCACCGGCCGGCTGGCCCTCCCGCTGGCCCGCGCCGGGCTCAGCGTGACGGGAATCGACACGAGTGCGTCGATGTTGGCCAAGCTCGCCGAGGCCGACATCGACGGGGTCGTGCGCGTCGTGCACGGCGACATGGCCACGGACATTCCCGAGGGGCCCTTCGACGTCGCACTCGCCGCGTACAACACGATCTTCAATCTGCTCGACGAAGCGGTGCAACGCGCCTGCTTCGCCTCGGTCGCGGCACGGCTCACACCGGGCGGCAGCTTCGTCGTCGAAGCGTTCGTCCCCGATCACGCGGTCGAGGCCGGCTCCTCGGTGTCGGTGCGCTCGATGGGCATCGACCACGTCGTGTTGTCGGTGTCCGAACATCGGCCCGACGAGCAGCGCGCGAGCGGTCAGTTCGTCGAGCTCACCGAGGCGGGTGGGGTGCGTCTGCGGCCGTGGGCGATCCGCTGGGCCTCACCCACAGAACTCGACGACATGGCCCGCGCCGCAGGCTTCGTGGTCGCCGAGCGCTGGTCGGACATGACACGGGCCCCCTTCGACGACGACAGCACCCACCACGTCACCGTCTACCGGTCGACCTGACAGCCGTGACCCGACAGGCGTGACCCAGACCCGTACCCACCCGAGATTCGGGGTTCGGGTTCAAAAGGAGTGGTAGCCGCCGTCGACGGTGATGACGTCGCCGGTGTGGTAGGCGGAGGCCCGGCCGGCGAGGTACACGGCGAGGCCACCGAAGTCGGCCGGAGTACCCCAGCGGCGTGCGGGCACCCGGGGCAGCACCCTGTCGACGAAGCGATCCCAGCCGAAGGCGCCGGCGGTCATGTCGCTCTCGATCCAGCCGGGCAGGATCGAGTTGCAACGGATGCCATGGCGCGCGTGCTGGACTGCGATCGCCTTCATCATCGCGTTGACGCCGGCTTTCGACGCGCCGTAGTGCTGCCCCGACTGTTGGCCGAGGAACGCCGACGCGGACGAGGTGAACACGATCGAGCCGCCCGCCGGATCGCCGGATTCGTGACGGGTGACCATGTGCCGAGCTGCCTCACGGGCGGTGAAGAAGGCGCCGTCGAGGTTGACCCTCATCACGCGGCGCCATTCGTCGGCCGACATGTCCAGAAAGCTCCGTGCCTGACCGCCGACGCCCGCGTTGACGAACACGGCATCGACTCGACCGAGCTCGTCGGCCGTCTCGGCCATCGCGGCGACCACCGCCGCCTCGTCACCGACATCGCACACGATCGACAACACTTCGACGTCGAAGCGCGCCAGGCGGTCGACGGCGGCATCGTTCTTGTCCGGGTTGGTTCCCCAGATCGCGATGTCGGCGCCGTGCCGGGCGAGCCCTTCGGCCATGCCGAGCCCGATGCCTCCGTTGCCGCCGGTGATCAGCGCAACCCGGCCCGTGAGATCGAAGGGTGAACCGGTCGGGAGTTCCATCGTGTCGTCGCTCATGTCCGAGAACCGTACGAGGCTGCGCACAGCGCCGTCGCACCCGCCGAGATAGCGTCGGCAACGCATGTACCTGGAGCGCATCCGACAGCCCGCCGACCTGCGCGAGTTGTCCTATCCGGAGCTCGACGATCTGGCCGGTGAGATCCGGGACTTCATCGTGGCTGCGGTGTCCGACACCGGTGGTCACCTGGGCTCGAACCTGGGCGCCGTCGAACTGACGCTGGCCCTGCACCGGGTGTTCGACTCACCCACCGACGCCCTGATGTGGGACACCGGCCACCAGGCCTACGTGCACAAGATCGTCACCGGGCGCCAGGCACAGTTCCAGCAGCTCCGACAAGCCGGTGGCCTGTCTGGCTATCCGAGTCGCGAAGAGTCGATCCACGACTACATCGAGAACAGCCATGCGTCGACGGCGCTGTCGTACGCCTACGGTTTGGCAGTCGCACGTGAGGTGGGCACCGATGCCCACCGGCACATCGTCGCCGTCATCGGCGATGGCTCGCTGACCGGTGGCATGGCATACGAGGCGCTCAACAACATCGGCCACGGCAAGCGTCGGGTGATCATGGTGCTCAACGACAACGGCCGTTCCTATGCACCGACCGTGTCGAACCTGTCGGCCAACAGTCAGGGTCGTGACGAGCGATCGAGCCATCCGAGCCATCCGAGCCATCCGAGCCTGCCCGACCGGTTCACCGGCAAGTTGTCCCACGCGCTCACCGACATTCGCCTCAACCCGGTGTACGTGCGACGGCAACGCCGGCTCGAGGAGTTCCTGCAGTCGCTGCCCGTCGTGGGGCACCAGGCCGGCTCGGCGATGGATGCGTTCAAGGCCGGCGTGCGTGAGTTCCTGCAGCCTCCGTCGTTCTTCGAGGCGCTCGGCGTGCGTTACGTCGGGCCGTTCGACGGGCACGACGTCGAAGAACTCGAGCGCGCGCTGCACAACGCGATCGAGCTGTCCGAGGAGGGACCGATCCTCGTCCACGTCCTCACGCAGAAGGGTCGCGGCTACCCACCGGCGGAGGACGACGACGAAAAGCACCTCCACGACGCACCCGTGTTCGATCCATTGGTCGGGCCCCCGAAGGCCGTGTCCACCGGCTACACCCAGGCGTTCGCCGAGGCAATCGTCAAGGAGGCCGAGGCCGACGAGCGCATCGTCGCGATCACCGCAGCGATGCCCGGCCCGACCGGCCTGCTGCCCTTCGAAGCTCGCTTTCCGAAGCGCTGCTTCGATGTCGGCATCGCCGAGCAGCATGCGGTGACCGCGGCGGCCGGGATGGCGATGGGTGGGCTGCGACCGGTCGTGGCGATCTATTCGACGTTCCTGAACCGGGCGTGGGACCAGGTCGTCTACGACGTGGCGCTGCACCGATTGCCGGTCGTGTTCTGCCTCGACCGCTCCGGCATCACCGGCCCCGACGGCGCCAGCCACCACGGCGTGTACGACATGGCGCTGCTGTCCAAGGTGCCGGGGATGAGGGTGCTCGCTCCATCGAGCGCGCAGGAACTCGGCCAGATGATGCACGACGCCATCTCCCTCGCCGATTCCGGCCCGGTGGCGATCAGGTACCCGCGTGGCGCCGCCCGCAACGTGACCGAGCACGAGGTCGGCTCCGGCGTGCTCGCCCGCAAGGCGCGGTGGGGTCCGAAGCCGGAGTGTGCGTGATCGCCGTCGGCAAGATGCTCGAAGCGGCCGAGAAGGCCGCCGCCGAACTGGCATCCGATGGCATCGAGGTCACGGTGTGGGACGCACGTTGCTGTGCTCCACTCGATCCGCTGATGATCGCGGACGCGGCGACACATCGCCGCGTGATCACGATCGAAGACGGGGTTCGTGACGGCGGCATCGGCATGACCATCGCGGATCAGGTGAGCGTGCTCGATCACAGCACCTGCGTCGAGGTGCTCGGCCTGCCGACCAAGTTCATCCCGCACGACCCGAAGTCGAGCAACATACTCAGTCGCTTCGGTCTCGACGCCGACCATCTCGTCGAGCGCATCCGCTCCCGGTGAACCGGCCATGGCGTGCACGCCGATCCGCCCGATCCGCCCGATCCGCCCGATCCACCCGGTCAACGCGGCGCCGGACCGCATGAGGGTCACGCCGTGACGCCCCGAAACGGCGATCTGACCGGCGATCTGACCGGCGAACTCGCGTTGGCACTGCGGGTGGCCGATGCCGTCGACGCGTTCACGCTGCCGCACTTCGTCGCCCGTGATTTCACGGTCGACTGGAAGCAGAACCGGACCGAGGTGACCGAGATCGACCGTCAGGCCGAGACGATGATCGCCGAACTGCTCCTCACGGATCGCCCCGGGCATGCAGCCTTCGGCGAGGAGCACGGACCGGTCGGTGAACCCGCCTCACCATGGCGGTGGGTGGTCGACCCGATCGACGGGACCTCCGGGTTCGTCCGCGGTATCCCGGTGTGGGCCACCTTGATCGGGCTGACCAATCGTGACCGTGGCGCGGTGATGGGGGTCGTCTCGGCGCCCGCGCTCGGCCGGCGCTGGTGGGGTGGCGTCGGACTCGGCGCCCACACCTCGGCGTTGGGCACGATCCGTGCGATGAACGTCTCGCGCGTCGACGACCTCGCGGAGGCGCAGGTCTGCGTCACCTTCAGCAGCGGGTGGGACGCCCTCGGTCTCACCGACACGCTCGTCGCCCTCCAGCGGCGAGCACGCAGAGCCCGAGGGATGGGCGACTTCTGGCAGCACATGCTCGTCGCCGAAGGAGCCATGGACATCGCCATCGACGCGGTCGGCGTCGCCGCCTACGACCTGGCCGCGATCCAGCCGATCGTCGAGGCGGCGGGAGGGAAGTTCACCGATCGCCACGGCGTCGCCACGTATGAGCACGACACGGCGATCAGCTCGAACGGTCTGCTCCACGAGGACGTCGTCGGCCTGTTGGGCATCACCGGCTGAGCATCCACGCAACCACGCGCCGAGCGCCCGTCGACCGCCTCGAATCAGGCGATCGCGGACCCGAGCGCCTGCTCAGCGCAGATGCTCGAGGAACCATGCGGCGGCGAGCCCGGCGACCTGCTCGAGCGTGCCCGGTTCCTCGAACAGGTGGGTCGCTCCCGGCACGACGGCGAGCTCGTGCGTACACGTGAGCTGACGGGCCGCCTGGCGGTTGAGCCCGAGTACGACGTCATCGGCTCCGCCGACGATGAGCAGGGTCGGCGCCCGCACGTCGGCCAGGTGGGACGCCGCCAGGTCGGGTCGTCCGCCACGTGACACGACGGCGCGCACCGGTGGGTCGTCGACGGCCGCGGCCACCAACGCGGCGGCTGCACCGGTGCTGGCGCCGAAGTATCCGAGCGGCAGCCCCGCCGCCGGCCCACTGGCGGTGACCTGGGTGGCGACCATCCGCACGCGTCGCGCCAGCAGGTCGATGTCGAACACATTGCGTCGGTCGACCTCTTCGTCTTCACCGAGCAGGTCGACCAGCAGCGTCGCGAGGCCGGCGCTGACGAGCCGGTCGGCCACGTATCGGTTACGTGGGCTGTGCCGACTGCTGCCGCTGCCGTGGGCGAAGCAGACCAGACCGCAGGCCCCTGCGGGCACCACGAGCCGGCCCGCCAGGGTCGGGCCCCCGACGGGAACCGACACATCGGACTCCTGCGCCCGTTCGGGTTGTGGCGCGGCCGGGGATCGTCGCCGGGAAGCACGCAACAGCGCCGCGACCTCCGCGTCACTGGTCTGTCCGAAGTCGTCGTACCAGTTCCCGACAGCCTCGAAGTACTCCGGGGTCAGCAACACGACCACCTCGTCGACGTGGTCGGCGAGCATCGCCGGCGCCGACGGCGGCGCGACCGGAACGGCGAGCACGATGTGTGCGGCGCCGTGGGCACGAACGACAGCCAACGCGGCGCGGGTGCTCGCCCCGGTGGCGATCCCGTCGTCGATCACCACAACGGTGCGACCGGACAGCGGGATCATCGGGGCGTCCTGACGGTACAGCTCGACGCGACGCTCGAGCTCGGCGCGTTCGCGGGCTTCGACCCGGTCGAGTTCGGCGCTCGTCACGCCCACCGAGCGGATCACGTCGTCGTTGAGCACCCGGACGCCCCCCTCGCCGATCGCGCCGGCAGCCAATTCGGGCTGGAACGGCACACCGAGCTTGCGCACGATGACGACGTCGAGGGGAGCGTGGAGGGCGTCGGCGACCTCGGCCGCCACGGGAACCCCACCGCGCGGAATGCCCACCACCACAGGGTTCGACGAGACTAGGCGCGTCAGCCGCTGAGCCAGTTGCCGACCGGCGTCGCTCCGGTCACGGAAGGTGCGACGGCTGTTGCCCACGTCTTCCATGTGGCGCGCGGTGGGGGGTCCACCGTCCAGAGTCGAAAGACCCGGAACAATCGATCGAGTGCCGGGATGGGCCGCACGTGTGCGCGCGGGTACCGTGACCGGCCATGTCGACTGACCAGACGTCGCCGGACCCGTCATCCGCGCAACCATTCGCCGTCGCGCCGGAGACACAGGCGATCCTCGCCGGGAGAGGTTCGAGCGGCTCGTCGCTCGCGCCTGCGCTGTGGGCATCGAGTACCTGGGAGTCCGAGAGCCTGGACGACGCCCACCACCGCGCCACGGCGCTCCGGCACGGCGACTTCTACAGCCGCTTCTCGAATCCGACGGTCCGTTCCTTCGAGGAGGCGATCGCCGAACTCGAAGGCGCCGAGGATGCGCTCGCGTTCGCATCCGGAATGGGCGCGATCGCCTCGACCGTGCTCGCGCTCTGCTCGACGGGTTCGCACATCGTCTCGCAGCGCCAGTTGTACGCCGGAACGCTCGCCTTCCTCCAGGGGCCGTGCCGACGATTCGGTATCGACGTCACGTACGTCGACGTCGCCGAACCCGGAGCGTTCGCCGCCGCGGTCCAGCCGGGCCGCACGATGCTGGTGCTCGCCGAGACGCCGTCCAACCCGCTGCTGGAGCTGGCCGATCTCGACGAACTCGGCTCGATCACCGGTCCGTTCACCGTGGTCGACTCGACGTTTGCGACCCCGCTGGGCCAGCAGCCGTTGGCGCACGGTGTCGATCTGTCGCTGCACTCGGCGACCAAGGGCATCGCCGGCCACAACGACGCCACGCTCGGGGTGATCTCGGGCGCCGCCGATGTGCTCGACGAGCTCTGGTCGTACTCCGTGCTGCACGGCGCGACGCCATCGCCGTTCGACGCGCTCAACGCGTTGCGCGGCATCCGCACCCTGGGCGTGCGCACCCGCCGGCAGAACGACACCGCACGCTCGCTCGCCGTCACGCTCGCCGACCACCCCGCCGTGCGTGCGGTGCACTACCCCGGCTTGAGCGAGCATCCGCAACACGACCTGGCCACGAGGCAGCTGCGCCAGTACGGCACGGTGTTGTCGTTCGAGGTCGCCGATCGAGCGGCCGCATCGACATTCCTCGATCGTCTCCGGGTCGCCCGTGTCGCCACCTCACTCGGTGGCCCGGAGACGATCGTGTGCCATCCGGCGACATCCACCCACGCGAGCTTGACGCTCGGCGAGAAGGAGGCGACCGGCATCACCGAGGGCCTGTTGCGCGTGTCGGTCGGCCTCGAGGACACCGGCGACATCGTCGCCGACTTCGAACAGGCGCTCCGACTACCCGCCTGACAGTGTCACTCGCACGCGTCGGAGGCTTCATCGGTGAGCATCGGCTCGAGTGAGAACTCGGGCTCCAGATACACGATGCCGGGCTCACTCACGACCACCTCGAGCATGCCGTCGTCGGATGCCTCGACACAGGCGTCGGCGCCGTCCGCCGTCCAGTACGGCATGTACCAGGCCCGGACCAGCACCGCGCCGGGCCGCGCGACGAAGATGACGATCCGGTCGAGCGATTCGCGCACGAGCACCCCGGGGGCTTGCACGATCGGACGGGCCCCGATGACTTCCCAGATGCGCCAATGCTCCGACGTGTGCGCCAGACGCAGCCACGGTACGCCGCGCTCGATCAACGCCGCTTCCGCCGCCCCGCCCTCGTCGAGCGCGACATCGGGCACGGCGACCCACCGCACTGCGTTGTCGTCGAGCCATTGGTGATACTGGGCGGCCGACAGATTCGAGTCGTACAGGACCTCGTTGCGGTCCATGTCGACCTGGCGTTCCCACCCTCGGGCGATCGGTACGGTTGGCGCGACATAGGCGACCTCCCAATGCCCCTCGGTGAACGGGATCTCGATCCGACCCGTCGGGCCGGCTGCGCTGGTCACGAAATCGAGCAGTGGTCGGTGGTAGGCCTCATCCGCGGCCGGGTCACCGATGTGCTCGGCCCCGGCAACGCCCGGCAGGACCATCCACAGCGCCAATGGGACGGCCGCGCCGATGACGAGGGTCCGTCGTCGTTGCCACAACGCGGCCGCCGAGATGGGCACGACGAACAACACGACGAGCCGGGTCATGTTCCCGCCGAGCGGGTTGGCAACGACGAAGAGCGGCACGGAGACGAGGCCAACGAGCCCGGCGGCGATGCGCAGCACCCGCTCACTCGGTGGTAGCACGACCACCAACCCAGCGCACGAGGCCATCACCCCGGCGAATGCGGCACCGCGGAACGGGAACACACCCGGATCGGGGAACAGCACCGAGGTGATCACGACGGGCGCCACACTGGCCAGCCCGATGCCGACGGCGAGGCCCAGCGGCGCGTGCTTGCCGCCACGTCGCCGGAGGCATGCGTCGATCACGACCCCGGCGATGCCGAGCGCGAGGAATGCCCCGGCGACCGGGCTCGCCAGCGGCGTGAGCAGCGACATCGCGACGGCAACGACGCGATGGCCCCGCTCGTACGCGACGAGCGCAACGAGACCGCAGGCGAGACCCAGCGCGAACGGCAGCCGCCCGACCGAGAGATTGACAGCCGTGCCGACCGCGAACCAGCACGCCGCAAGCGCTCCGATCGATCCGTAGTGCCGTTGCAGCAGGGCGGCGAAGCACGCCGTGGCGATGACGCTGCTCGCCACGCCGACCACCAGCGGCCCGAACCAGGCGGCGAGCGGTGGGTACACGACGCTGTAGCCGAGCGTGTAATGCCCGCCGTACCATTGACCGTTCCACAGCGTGAGCCCGACCTCCCGGAACAGTTCGATCCTGAAGAGGTGGGCCGGCCAATCCGAGCCTCGAACCCCCGAGATCGACACGATGAGCCCGAGCACGAGCGCGAGCGTCGGCGCCGCGAGCGTCGCTCGCATTCCGAAGCGGTTGTCCGTTCCGAAGTCTTCCCCGCGGCCCAGTCTCCAGCGGTCCAGTCCCCAGCGGCGGGATTCAGAACAGTGGGATTCAGAACAGTGGATGTCGCGATGGCGAGGTTCGACGGTGCTCACGAGTGGTCCTGACGTATCGACTTTGTGCCCGCTTGCGCCTACTCGACGATGACGACGTCGCTCGGACCGAATTCGAACCAATCGCCCATGACCGCGGCGATCCGGTCGCTCGGACCCGACCAATCGTATGCCTCGACCTGGCCGAGTGTGCGCCTGCCGAGCCGGGAGCGGAAGATCTCGAACGACGTCACACCACGGAGTGTCACGGCCGGCCCGCCGTCAGCCGAGGGTCGGCTCCCGGTGACGGCGCCCCCGTCGGACAGTTCGATCGACAGCGAGAACGGCCCGGTCATCGGCTCGACGAGCCGCCGCGCCGCGTGCTGCACGATCGAGTTCACACGATCACCCGGGCGGCCGAGCGCGTGCCTGATGTCGTGCTCGTGCGAATGACAGTCGATCGGGGGTCGAGTCTCGCCACTCGACTCGATCGCGGCGGCGAACAGTGGCGCCTGGTCGTCCCAGCGCTCCAACAGCTGATCGACGCTGAAGCCACGGTTGCGCTCGACCTGTGCGGCGGTCCATGGGTCGGTCGCCGCACCGCCCAGACGTCCGGCCATGGCGTCGTCGGGGATGCCCGACACGTGCGACAGCACGTCGCGAACGGTCCATCCCGGGCAGCACGGCACCGGCGTCGCCCAGTCCCGCACGCTCAGCTCCCTGGCAAGGCCGACGAAACGACGTTGCGCATCGAGGTACTGCTGTTCGATCGATGGGCGAGTCACGGCACGTAGCCTCGCACAACAACCGCACCGGAAGGACCGCCCACGTGCCGCAGCATCACCACCCTGCGAGGCCTCGATGCGGCGGCGACGCCGGCGACGACGAGTCGGAGCGAGGCCGACCCCACGTGAACCCCACCGGCTCGCCGTGAGGCCGAGCAATCAGGAGACGCCGAGCAATCAGGAATAGAACGGATTCTCGCCGGTCTCGTGATCGGTGAGGTCCTTGACCCGCTCGATCCCCTCGATGGCTTCGACGAGCATCGTCTGCACACCGTCGAGCATCGTCATCTTGCTCATCGAGCAACCGTGACAACCGCCACCCATCGTGAGGTAGGCGGTGCCTCCGCCGTCGTGACCGACGTAGGTGACGAAGCCGCCATGCGCGGCGAGCGCCGGGTTGACCTCGGCGGCAACCAGTGCTTCGACCTCGGCCGACAGCGCATCGTCGCCGGTGAGGCCCTCGATCGACGGCGCCGGCGGGCGGTTCGGATTGCGGATCACGAGACCCTGCGTCGAGGTGTAGTCGAGGGTCGCGCCCATCAGCAGCTCGACGTCGTCGCCGGGAATGATCAGCTTCATCCCGTCGTGAGTGCGCACCTCGTCGGTGAACGCCGCCTTGAGGAACTCCTCGAACGAGAGGTCGTAGCGGAAGTCCTCTCCTGGCCCGGACGCGATGGCGAGGCGCAATCCGAGCTTCTTGGATTCCGCTTCGTCGTCACGGAGCTCGAAAAGTTGCTCGAGCGCTTCGGGTGTGATTGTGATGATCGGTTCGCTGGTGGTCGCGCCACGGGTCTCGGCGGCCAACGCTTCGAGTGGGCTCATGGGAGTCGAGTGGCGCAACGGTGTCGTCGAACACTTCAACGACGTCTGGGACAAATCGTTCTTCCGCACCGAAGTGTTCACCGGCATCGAGCACCTCCGCCACGAGAACACCGCGTTCGTCGAGTTCCACAACACCCACCACCGCTACAGCGCGCACGCCGGCGCCACCCCCAACCAGATGTGGCACAACCGGCTGTGCCCAACCCTGCCCGTCGACTACCAGCCACCCGACCGCCTGCCCGCCAAAGGGCGCATCGAAGTCGTCCGCTACATCCGATCGAACCGCGAACTCGGCCTGTTCGGCAAACGCATCACCCTCGGCGAGAACCACATCCACCAGTACGTCACCGCGATCATCAAAGTCCGAACCCGCAAACTGATCGTCATCGACACCAACGGCGAGATCATCCACCACGCCGACTTCAACCTCTCACGCGAACTGCGCTGACCGGAACGATGTCCTGGCGGAACCCCACCTCAGCCACCGGAACGATGTCCCTGCGGCCCAACCACCTCACACCAAGCGGAACGATGTCATGGCGGGCAAGAGCTACCGTCGACGCGCCGACGTCGATCACGGCGACGTCGATCGCGTCGCTGCTCGTGTGTTCATCCGTAGGATCCTCAGACGTGACCGACGGCAGCCGTAAGGCGATCTTTGCAGCGTTCTTCGCCAACCTCGGGATCGCGGTCACCAAGTTCGCCGGGTTCCTCGTCACCGGCTCGGCCAGCCTGCTCGCCGAGACCGTGCACTCGATCGCCGATACCGCCAACCAGGCGTTGTTGTTCCTCGGCGGCCGGCGCGCGAAGAAGTTCGCCACACCGATGCACCCGTTCGGCTACGGGCGCGAGCGGTACTTCTGGGCGTTCGCCGTGGCGCTCGTGCTGTTCTCGATGGGCGGCATGTTCGCTCTCTACGAAGGCGTCCAGAAGCTGCGCGATCCCCACGAGATCGAGAGTCTCGCCGTCGCCGTCGGCATCCTCCTGGTCGCGATCGCGCTCGAGAGCCTGTCGTTGCGTACGGCCGTCCGCGAGAGTCGTCACGTCAAGGGTGACGGCACGAGCTGGTGGAGTTTCATCCGTAACACTCGACAGCCCGAGCTTCCGGTGGTGCTCCTGGAGGACTTCGGAGCGTTGGCCGGGCTGTTCGTCGCGCTGTTCGGGGTGATGATGGCCGAGGTGACCGGGAATGCCCGATGGGACGCCGCCGGATCGGTGGCGATCGGGGTGCTGTTGATCGCGATCGCGATCGTGCTCGCCACCGAGATGAAGAGCCTGTTGATCGGCGAGTCGGCGACGACGGGCGAGAGCGACAGCATCGTCGAGGCGATCGAGTCGTCCCCGAACGTCGCACGGCTGATCCACATGCGCACCGAACATCTCGGGCCCGACGAGATCCTCGTCGGAGCGAAGATCGAGTTCGCATCCGCTCTCTCGGTCGGCGAGTTGGTCGACGCGGTGAACAACACCGAAGATCGGATCCGCAAGGCCGTCCCGACGGCGACGGTCATCTATCTCGAACCCGACCAGTTCTCGACCGGCCATCCCGATCTCCGGCCGGGCGACGCCCATGGCGGCGAGTCGCCACCCGGTCGGCTTCCGTCGTGATCGACGACCTCGCCACCGCCGCAGAGACTGTGCCGGCGGGCCCGGCAACCGCCGACGCCGACAAGCCGCGGCCACTGGGGATGATCGCCATGGTCATCGCTGTGGTGAGCTTCTCGCTCAGCTCGCCGCTGATCAAGTGGTCGGACTCGACCGGATCGGTCATCGCGTTCTGGAGGCTGATCGGCGGGGTCATCGCCTGGTGGGTCGTGGTGATCGTGTTCCGTGTCCGTAGCCGCACGCCCTTCCCGAACCGCTCGACGTGGATCGCGGTGCTGCCGGCGGCGTTGTTCTTCGGCGCCAACATCGCCATCTTCTTCACCGCGATCACCAAGACGAGCATCGCTCACGCCGAGTTCATCAGCGCACTCAGCCCGCTCGTACTGCTTCCCGCGGGCGCTGCGTGGTTCCAGGAGCAGCCCAACTGGCGGGCGCTGCGTTGGGGTGGGCTGTCGATCATCGGGATGGTGCTCGTGCTCTTCCTGGGCCCCGCCAACGGCTCGGCGACGCTCGGTGGCGACCTGCTGATGATCGTGGTGCTGGCGTGCTGGGCGGGCTACCTGCTGATGTCGAAGCGGGCCCGCGGGCGAGGCGTCGGCACGCTCGAGTTCATGGCCTGCCTGGCGCTGTTGGCCCTGTTGACCGCCGGCCCGATCGCGGCGTCGATCGCAGGGTCGGGCATCTTCGAGGTCACCGCGAAGGGCTGGCTCGTCGTGCTCATCATGACCCTGCTCACCGGGATGATCGCCCACGGCTGTGTGGTCTTCGCCCAGAAGACGGTCCCCATCGCGACGATCGGGGTGATGCAGTCGGCCCAGCCCGCGCTCGCCGTGTTCTGGGGCGTGCTCATCCTGGGCGAGACCGTCAGTGGGCCGCAGGTGGCGGGGATGGTCCTCGTCATCCTGGGCCTCGTGCTGTTCACGTGGTCGAGCCGGCGGCGCCTGGGGCGTCCGCACGACGGCCCGGCATGATGTGACCATGCGGATCCTGGTGACCAACGACGACGGGATCGACTCGATCGGGCTCCATGTGCTCGCGCGGTCGATGTGCACGCTCGACGGCGACCACGAGGTCGTGGTGGCCGCACCCGACACCGAGTACTCCGGAGCCGGCGCATCGCTCGGGGCGCTGCAACTGATCCGACCCGAGGTCCGGGTCTCACGGATCGACGACTGCGCGGCGAGCGCCGTGTGGGCCGTCACCGGGCCGCCGGCGTTGTGTGTCATGTTCTCGCGCCTGGGTGCCTTCGGCGCGCCATTCGACCTGGTCGTGTCGGGCATCAATCCGGGGGCCAACGTCGGTCGATCCGTCTATCACTCGGGCACGGTCGGCGCGGCGCTGACGGCGCGTAACGGCGACATCTCGGGGGTGGCGGTGAGTCAGGCCGTCAAGGGGTTCGGCGTCGAGGGCCAGGCCTGGGACGACACGATCAGCGATCAGCACTGGCAGACGGCCGCCGAGGTGTGCCGTGTGGTGGTGCAAGCGCTGGTCGACGACATGCCGGCCGAGCCCGTGGTGGTCAACATCAACGTGCCCAACCTTCCCCTCGATGAGATCAGCGGCTGGAGCCACGGAGTGGTCGGTGACGAACCGCCGCGATCGATGGCCGGCGCGGCGCTCGAGCCGGTGCCGGGCCACGAGGACGCGTTCCACGTCAAGATGGCCTGGGGCGGCGTACGGGTGCTCGCCCCCGAGACCGACGGCGGCATCCTCGAGCGCGGCGAGGTGGCAATCAGCTACCTGTCACGTCTCGCTCACGAAGGACGCGACGACCTCGCCGCCACCACGACGGCGCTGCACGATCTGCTCACCCGCTGACTCCCGGCGGGCCGTCCACCGACCGTCGGACGATACGGGCGGCACGATACGGGCGGCACGATACGGGCGGCATCACACGGGCGGCATCACACGGCACCGGTGCGCTGCGCAGTCTGGGGCCGGTACGGTCAGGGGCCATGTCAACTCCGATCGACGTGGTCACCGGGTATCTCGGCGCCTTCAGCGGCGGTGACGCCGACACCATCGCATCGTTCGTGTCCGAGGACTTCCGCAACGAGCACCTGAGCGAGCTCGGGTCCGGGTGCGCCGGGCGCGGCGAGTACCGCCGGCGGCTCCCCGACTTTCTCGCCTCGTTCCGCGACCGCACATACATCATCGACGATCTTGTCGAGCAGCAGCGCGAGTCGTGCACCGACGTGGTCGTGCGCTACCGGTTCAAGGCGACCTACGCCGGCGGCCCGATCGCCGATGCGCACTTCGAGATCCCCGGCGTCATGTGGTTCAGCGTGCGCGACGGCCAGGTCATACGTCGTACGGACCTGTGGGACTCACTGGCCTTCCTCCGCCAGACCGGCCAGGCCCCGGCCGCCTGACGCCGGCGCCGCACCGAACGCCGCTCGGGCCGGGCCCGCGTGTGAAGACGTCGGAAACTTGGGCGCGGCTGCGCGAGGCGGGGCTTTCATCGGGCAGACTTTTCGTATGCCCGAACCGTCGATCCCCACCGAAGCCCAACTCCGCGAGCGACTCACCCCGCTGCAGTTCGAGGTCACCCAGCACGGTGGCACCGAGCGGGCGTTCAGCGGCGTCTACTGGGACGCCAAGGACCGGGGCACGTACCATTGCATCGTCTGCGATGCACCGCTGTTCTCGTCCGACACGAAGTTCGAGTCGGGCTCCGGTTGGCCGAGCTTCTGGGAGGCCATCGATCCGGAGCGGGTGACCGTTCGCGAAGATCGCACCCACGGCATGCTGCGCACCGAGGCGCTGTGCGCCAACTGTGGCGCCCACCTCGGCCACGTCTTTCCCGACGGCCCGGCGCCGACGGGCGATCGCTTCTGCATGAACTCCGCCTCCCTCAACTTGAGGACGCAAGACACCGATCTCGATCCCGCACCCGATTCGCCCCCCGTCTCCACCGATTCCGCCACCGACTCCGCCGCCGCCACTACCACCACCACCGCATCAGCCACCACGCCGGAGACATGACCCGATCATCGTTTGCGTCGGGATTTTGGAGGAACGGGTCTCAGAAATCCCGACGCAAACGATGATTTGGGGGAGCCCGGGCGCAAACGATGATTTGGGGGCCCGGGCGGCAAACGATGATTTGGGGGCCCGGGCGGCACTGGCCGGGGAGTCAGGGGGTGGCGGCGGCGAGGGTCGTGCTGATGCGCTTGGCGCTGACCGGGGGGCGGCCGGGGTGTCGCGCGGCGAGCGGCTGGGCGAACGTCACGATGCGGAGTTCTTCGAGTTGACGGGCGACATCGAGCAGTTCTGGTGAACCCTGACCGGGCCCGAGTGCGTCGACGATGCGGGCGTAACGCGCCTCCAGCGGGAGGATCTCGGCCATTCGGCGGCGGTCACGATCGTGCGCGCCCGCGAGATGATCGAGCCGATAGTTGATCGCGTGGACGGAGCGCTCGATGTCGTCCAGACGATCGACTCCCGACGCCAGCACGAAGCCGGGTCGCACCAGGCGACCGAGGTGGGCATTGGCGTCGTCGACCGACGGCCGCAGCACGTCGGCGTGCAACCGGGCCAGCAACTGGCGTGTCCGGGCGGCGGCGCGCAACACCGACAACGCGCGGGACATCGCTCCGGCGGCGAGGCCCGGGGCAACGCGCTTCACCTCCGAGCGCAGCACATCGAACTCCTCGCGGGTCCACGGCAGCGAGCCGTGCGAACGCATGACGTCGTCGATCGCGGCGGCGATGCAATCGTCGACCAGCGCGCTGATCGTGACGTCACCGGACGCGGCCGCACTCGACCCGATGGTCGGCCGGTCACGGTTGGTCACCAACCGTTCGACCGCCGACCGGCTCGGCGCCGCGTTGAGCAGGAGTAGCCGGCGGACTCCCCCGTGCATCACCCGCTGCTGCAGTTCGGGGGTCGTGACGACGCGCAGCGACACGCTGTCGCCGACGTCGAGCAACGCCGGATACGCCTTCACGTCCAACGCTCGGTCGGTCGTTTCGACCACGCGCGGGAGAACGCCGAGATCCCAGTCGGTAATGCCTCGCCGCTCCTCGATCGGCGCCGCCTCGGCGATCGACGCCCGCACCGAACCGGCGAGGCTCGCCTTGATCGCCGCGAAATCGGTACCGACCGCGTGGACCTCGCCGTCGTCGTCGGACACCACGATGTGCAACCGGAGATGGTCGGGGATCATCGACGTGTCGAAGTCACCGCCACGAACATCCACACCCGACACGGTCGACAGTGACCGGGCCAGCGCATCGGCGAGTCGCTCCCCCGGCGCACGCTCCCCCGGCGCACGCTCCCCCGGCGCACGCTCGCCCTCGGTCAGATGTTCGATCGCGGCCGCCATCGTGTCGGCGAGCGGGATGAGCCGGCGACGGATGGCCTTCGGGAGCGAGCGGATCAGCGTCGAGGCCAGTTCGTCGCGATGGCCCGGCACGTTGCGGTCGAACCCGTCGTCGGTGACCTGGTTGAGAGCCGACAGGGGGATGTGTATCGTCACCCCGTCGAGCGGTTCACCCGGTGCGTACCGATACGTGAGCGGCAGCTCGATCTCGCCCTGACGCCACACGTCGGGGAAGCCGACCAGGTGGACCGCGTCGGTGACGAACCGGTCGGTCAGGGTCAATCGGTCGGGGTCGTCCCGACGAGCGTCCTTCCACCATCGGTCGAAGTGCTGGGTGGACGTGACCCCCTCCCCGACCCGCTCGTCGTAGAAGTCGAACAGCATCTCGTCGTCGACGACCTCGACCCGACGCACGCGATCGGCCATCCGGCGGACATCGCGGAGGAACGCTTCGTTGTGTTCGAAGAAGCGATGGCGCTGCTGCCAGTGTGGGGCCGAGGCGCCCTCGACGAGTGCTTTGGTGATGAACCAGGCACGGGCCGCCGCCGCGTCGACCCGGTCGTAACCGACCACCCGATCGCTGACGAGCGTCAGGCCGTACAGCGTGACGGTCTCGGTGGTGACCGCCCGTCCGCCACGCTCGTCCCAGCGGGCTTCGCCGTAGGAGCGCTTGACGATGTGCGCCCCGGCGCGCTCCACCCACTGCGGCTTGATCGCGGCAACTCGGCGGGCGTAGAGCTGATCGGTCTCGACCAACTCGGCGGCCATCACCCAGTCGGCGGGTCGGCGGATCAGCACGGAACCCGGAGCGATCACGAACCGGGCTTGACGGGCGCCGATGTAGTCCCGACGGTCGCGGTCACGCATGCCGACGTGTGAGAGCAACCCGGCGAGCAGCGAGCGGTGGACCAGATCCGCCTCGGGGCCGGGGCCGCCGTGAGCGGCCGACGGCCGGACCCCGAGCTCGCCGGCCACCCTGCGGAGCTGGCTGTAGAGGTCCATCCACTCTCGCACTCGCAGGTAGTTGAGGTACTCGTCGCGGCACATCCGGCGGAACTGATTACCGGACAACTCGCGTTGGCTGGATCGCAGGTGATCCCACAGCGCGACCATCGACAGCAGATCCGACCCGTCGACGCGGAACCGGTTGTGGAACTCGTTGGCCCGCTCGCGCTGCTCCTGCGGACGTTCCCGCGGGTCCTGGATCGACAGGCCCGAGGCGATCACCAGCACCTCGCGCACGCAACCGTGGCGTTCCGATTCGAGCACCATGCGGCCGAGTCGGGGGTCGATCGGCAGGCGCGCGAGTCGCCGACCGATCTTGGTCAGCGGTCGAATCGTCGGGCCGTCGCGGCGATCATCCACTGGCTCGATCGCGGCCAGCTCCTCGAGCAACGCGTATCCGTCACGGATCGCCGCGCGGTCGGGCGGCTCGAGGAACGGGAAGTTGGCGACGTCACCGAGACCGATCGCGGTCATCTGGAGGATCACCGATGCGAGGTTGGTGCGCAAGATCTCGGGCTCGGTGAACTCGGGTCGATCGACGAAGTCGTCCTCGTCGTAGAGCCGGATGCAGATGCCGGGAGCGACCCGGCCGCATCGGCCGGCGCGCTGGTTGGCCGATGCCTGTGACACCGCTTCGATCGGCAGCCGCTGGACCTTGAGCCGCTTGCTGTACCGCGAGATCCGAGCGACGCCGGTGTCGATGACGTAGCGGACACCCGGCACGGTGAGTGACGTCTCCGCGACGTTGGTGGCCAACACGACTCGACGGCCGAACGACGTTGCGGCCGCCGGCGCCGGACGGGCCTCGAAGATCCGGTGCTGCTCCGCCGACGGGAGACGGGCGTACAGCGGGAGCACCTCGATGCCGTCGCCTGCGCCGGTGCTGCGGCGCAGCGCGTCGGCCGTGTCGTGGATCTCGCGCTCGCCGGAGAGGAACACGAGCACGTCGCCGGGGCCCTCCCGCGCCAGTTCCTCCACGGCCGCGATGATCGCCTGCACCTGGTCCGCGTCCCCGAGCGGCCGATACCGCACCTCGACGGGATGCGTGCGCCCCGTCACCTCGATCACCGGCGCGGGGATCACCGGCGGGTACCGGCGGGGGATCACCGGTGCGGGGACCACCCGGGAAGTCGGGGCGAAGTGGCGGGCGAAGCGTTCGGTGTCGATGGTCGCGGAGGTGACGATGACCTTCAGGTCGGGGCGCATGGGCAGCAACTGCTTCAGGTAGCCGAGGATGAAATCGATGTTGAGACTGCGCTCGTGGGCTTCGTCGATGATCAGAGTGTCGTAGCGGCGCAGCATCCGGTCCCGTTGGATCTCGGCGAGCAGGATGCCGTCGGTCATCACCTTGATCACGGTCGAGTCGCCGACGTTGTCCGTGAAGCGCACGGTGTAGCCGACCTCGGTTCCGAGCGGAGTGCCCAGTTCCTCGGCGATGCGCTCGGCGATCGTGCGGGCCGCAACCCGGCGCGGCTGGGTGTGCCCGATCAGACCACCGACGCCCCGACCGGCTTCGAGGCACAGTTTGGGGAGTTGCGTGCTCTTGCCCGACCCGGTCTCGCCGGCGACGATCACCACCTGGTGGTCACGAATCGCCCGCACGATCTCGGCCCGCCGAGCGGTGATCGGCAGCGATTCGGGATAGGCCAGCCGGTCCGGCGGGAGACGACTGGCCATGATCACCACGGCCGAACAGCATCGCAGCATCGGCCGGACGTCACACCGTGATTTCACACTGCGGTTTCACACCGTGATTTCACACCGTGATTTCACACCGTGATTTCACACCGCGATTTCACACCGTGATTTCACACTGCGGATCCCCGCACCTTCAGCCGGGTCACGTAGGTTCGGGCCGGTGACGTGGTGAGCGGTCAGCGGGGGTCGACATCGAGGCCGGTCTCACGCTCGGAGATCGCCCACAGCCTGTCGATCGCCCGGTCGAGTCCGACGACCCGCAGGATCGGCTTGCGTACCGGCGGCCCGTTGTTGACGAACAGCGGGCCGTAGAACTCGCCGCCCTTCGCCGCGGGATCGGTGGCGGCACGCAACTGTGATCGAGCGCCGTCGGCCGGCGACATGCCGACCTTCTCGGTGAACCGGTGGGCGATCTTCTGGATCGACCCACCGCCCGACTCGACGACGCTGGTCTCCTGGAGATCGGTGTCGGAGAGCCCGGGATGCGCGACGAGGCTCGACGCGCTCGAGCCGGCGGCAGCGAAGCGCCGCTGCAGCCCGATCGCGAAGTGGTAGTTGGCGAGCTTGGACTGGCCATAGGCCTTCCACGGCCCGTATTTCCCCTCGAGGTGTGGGTTGTCGACCGATGGGGACCGCCCCATGAGGTGCGCTGTGCTGGAGACCGACACGACACGCGCCACGTCGGCGCGCCGGATCGCCGGCAACAGCTGCGACGTGAGCGCCCAGTGCCCGAGATGGTTCACGCCGAACTGCATCTCGAAGCCGTCGGCGGTGCGACCTTCGCGCACGGCCATCACGCCGGCGTTGTTGACGAGGATGTCGATGCGATCGTGAACCCCGAGGATCTGGTCAGCCGCCGACGCGATCGACGCGAGGGAGGCCAGATCGAGCTCGACGAGTTCGACGGACGCGCCGGGCTGCGCGCTGAGGATGTCGGCTCTCGCTTCGGCGGCCTTGGCCTGATTGCGGGCAGCCATCACGACGTGTGCCCCCGCCCCCGCCAGAGCCCGCGTGGTTTCGAGGCCGAGCCCGCCGTTCCCGCCGGTGACCACGGCGAC
>CAVPET010000033.1:0-15234 GCA_963703525.1 Ilumatobacteraceae bacterium
CCATTGAAAGACCAGCTCAGGCCCGCGCCATCCTGATCCACCCGACATCGGCGTGATCGTCGCCGGCGAAGGCAACCGTGGCCGACAAACCGTGGCCGACACTCCGAACGGGTCCGAGCCATCGAGCGAACCACTGCCCACGAAGTACGTGGCCGTCATGGTTTCGAACGAACAACTGCTCCTCGCGACGGCGTCGGACCGATCCTCCAGACGATGTCCGGCGGTGGGACTTTCGCCCCGTGTCACGTCCGACGGCCGGCGCGACAATCAACTTGGTAGCCGGGATCCCCGGTTTCCAGCGGGAGGCAGTGACCCGCCGCCTCGACATGGTCGCAATCGGCGGCGGAGAGCCAAAGGCGAACCCGACTCGCTCCAATGGCGGACCACCAACACGGTGATCCTGATCGAACGGAGCGGTCATGAAGCGCTTCAGTCAGCGGACCCGGCGGGGTGTCGCGATCGTCTTCACCGGGTTGATGGCGTTCGGGATGGTCTCATTCGGGATGATCTCGCCCAGAACGGCCTCGGCCGCGACCGAGGTCGAGGGAAACCCGAGCTGCGAATACCTCGGGTACACCTACGGCGACAAGAAGGAGGATCCGAGTGGCATCTGGTTCGTCTCTCGCGACGGCATGGTTGCCGGCCTGACCATCGGCACGTACGCCGACGCCTCGGAGCCCAACCCGAACAATGCCGTGACGGCGTACAGCATCGACACGACGGCCGTGGGATACGCCGTCGTGGTGAAAGGAGGCAACGGCGCCACCGTCTACGCGTCGAACGAACTCACGACCCCGATGCACGCGCCGGCGAACAGCAGCGGGAAGTGGCCGACCATCAGCCACGTCCAACTGTGCTGGAATGGACCCGGCCCCGGACCGCAGACCGGTGATCTCCGGATCACCAAGGACGTGGTCGGTTCCGACAAACCCGAGGAGTACAAGTTCGAGATCTGCGTCACCCCGGTCGGTGGCGGCGACGCCGTCTGCAAGACCGCAGTCGGTGACGACGTCCTGACCTTCGCAGGCCTCGCGGTCGGTACCTACAACGTCAGCGAGAAGGATGCCGGTGCCGGCTGGAAGGTGGAGGTCCCCCCGAACGTCGTCGTCCAAGTCGGTCAGACAACCGACGCGACGGTCACCAACACCTGGATCCCGCCGACCGAAGAGCAGTTGCCGCCGGTCACCCCGGCCACACCGGCCACACCGGCCACACCGGCCACACCGGTCACACCGGCCCAACCGGTCACCCCGGCCACACCGGTCACCCCGGAGGCGCCGACCGGTGGGGTTGCATCGGCAGCTCCAACCGCAACGCCTGAACTCCCGGCCACTGGGTTCGAGGGCCAGATCGCCGTCGTGGCGGCGGTCGTGTTGGCCACGGGTGCACTGCTCACCGGTCTGAGCAGACGCCGCAGGGGTCAGTCGGCCTGACCGGAGACGATCAGGCGACGGCCGGCACACAACCATCGTGTGATGGCCAGGAGGGGCGGTCCCCACGGGCCCGCCCCTCCATCGCGTCACCCGCGACCCCGCCCTGAGATCAGCCGGCGGCGCGGGTCTTGCGGAGCAGGGGGTCGGCGATACCGAGGGCCTTGTCGGCGAGCCACAGCACCTTGCCGGCGGCGCCCGGGGTGGTGTCGTCGACGAGATTGCCCATCACGGCGAGCGTGATGTCGGCGATCGCGTCGGTACTCACCGACATCCGCAAGCCGGGACGCAGAATCCACGGATGGCCGATGAGGAACGAGAACCGACGCCCGGTGCGCAAGAACCCGTCGAAGCGTTCGCCGACGAGTCGGTCGTAACGCTGCGGCGCCGTCGCCGGATCGTCGAGGAACACGTCGGCCGCGAGCATCCCTGACTCGAGGGCGTAGTCGATCCCCTCGCCGTTCATCGGGTTGACGAGCCCGGCAGCGTCACCGACGGCGACCCACCCCGGCCCCTGGCGTCGTAGCACCGACATCGGCAGCCGCCATGCCCGCGGCCGTTCGAGGTTCGCGCCGAGGTCCCAGTCGTCGTGCACGATGCTGCGGTACGACTCGAGCAGGGTGTTCAGGTTCAGCTTCTTGAAACCCTTCATCGTCGACAACGCCCCGACGCCGATGTTCACCGTGCCGTCGCCTGCCGGGAACATCCAGCCGTAGCCGGGAATCGCTACACCGTGCTGATCACGCAGCGACAGGCATGCCTCGATGTGGGCGTCGGCATGTCGCGGCGTTGCCGCATACGTGCGGATCGCCAACCCGAACGGCTCGTCCGCGATACGTTCGGCGCCGAGCAGCCGAGCAGCCGAACCCGGTGCGCCGGCCGCCAGCACGGTGAGCGCGGCGTCGAAACGGCGGCCGCCGGCCACCACGCCGACCACTCGGCCGGCATCGACGACGGGGCTCGCCTCCGCCTCCCACACGACCTCGGCGCCGGCCTCCGCGGCGGCGTCGATCAGCGCTGCGTCGAGCCGACGGCGAGGCCACACCGCGCCGTGGTTCGGGAAGCGACCGGTCGTCGGCCAGTCGAGTTCGCGGACCTGCTTGCCGGCGATCATCCGCAGCCCACGGATGTGGTGGGCATCGGCCAGGTCGATCTTCAGTTCGTGGAGCGCCCCCACCGCGCGAGGGGTCAGGCCGTCGCCGCACACCTTGTCGCGACCGTACGCGGCCTTGTCGAACACCATCACCGATGCCCCTGACCGGGCGGCTCGAATCGCGGCGGCTGCGCCGGCAGGCCCCGCGCCGATGATGGCGATGTCGACGCGTCGATCGCCAGAACCCACCCGGCCACCAGGCTCGCCTGCACGCACCGCGTGGCTCTGCGCGTCAATCTGCACGTCGACACGGTGCCCGAACGGACGGAGAAAAGCACCATCGTCCGAACGGTCGCATGTCATGCCAGACTCGCTGTTGATGGGTGTCGCAGAGAAGTTCGACGCAGCGGGCCGCGCGCAGTTCGACGAGATGACGTCGGCGCATCCGCCCGACCCGGTCGGTCGTGCCGTCGGGGCATTCATCGCCGAACTCCTGGGCAACGCCATCGTCGAGCTCGGCTATCAGGCGGTCGGCGGTGAGTTGCCGCCACCGAGCCTTCCGATCGAAGGTCACGTCGCCGCCACGGCGTCGGCCGAAGTGCTCGAGGGGTGGACCACCACCATCAACGTCAGATTCGGGGAACGAGGGGCGTCACGGGTCGAATCCGTACCGGAAGCGCTCCTGGCGCTGCCCGCGGCCGCGCTCCGCGTGGCCGAATCGTTCTCACATGCCACGATCAGACCGACCGGACGGCTGAGCCCGTCGGTCGAGCGAGCCCTGCGCGACACCGTCATCGTCGAGTTGCTCAGCCATCACCAGGGCTGGAGCAAACCCGAGTGTGCGTCCACCGAGCTGCTGGCCGACACGCTCGAGTACTTGATCGAACTGAGTGGCTCACGGGTCGAGTCACGGAACCTGACCCACGGTGTCGTCATCACCGACGCACTGGCCGACGAACCCCGGCTCTCGGTGATGTACCCGTCCGGCCTGCGCGACGCGAAGCGCAGCCCACTGCTGTTCGACGGCCTGCGTTCGGTGCTGATCGTCGATCAGCACGGCCGCGCCCGCACCGAGGTGCAGGCGAACCGGCCCGACCGCATCCACCCCAGCGCCACCACGGGGCCGCAGATCGATCTCGACTTCGTCGACCGCGGCTCGCTCGTCGCGCTGGCCACTCGACAACTCGGCGGGATCGGGTTCTTCCTGCGCGAGGATCGCAGCATCTGGACGTTCCTCGACGGCCAACCACTCGTCATCCGTCGCAGCGAACACTGGTCGGCCTTCCCCCTCTGGTTGGCCAAGTCGCTCGGCACGGCGATCGGGGGCGGGCCGGCAGTCGATCTGGTCGTGAGCGCATCGTTGATGGTGTCGATCAGGTCGGGCGGAGCGATCTTCGGCATCGTCGAGGACGCCGGCCATCTGGAGGGGATCGTCGCGGTCAAGGATCGCTACGACCTGCGCAACGAATCGGACCTGGGGGCGATGCAACCCGAGACCCGCCTCCATCACCTCATCGACGGCCACGACCTCGACGCCCAGACACTCGCCCGATTCGGCGAACTCGACGGGGCGACGATTCTCGATCGCCAGGGCCGGCTCCTCGCTTACGGCGCGATCCTCAGCAGCTCCGACAGCGAACACGAGGGCGCTCGCACCGCCGCCGCGAAGTCACTGTCACACCATGCGCTCGTCGTGCTCAAGGTGTCCGAGGACGGCGACATCACCGTGTTCCGCGATGGCATCCCGGTGGCCACCATGCTTCCGTCCGGAAACGCACGCCCCGTCGCCTGAGCTCCCGATGCGCCAGTCGTGTCCCGGCCCCAGCCGACGGCCTGACCGGCCGCCGTCGTGACGGGCCGTCGTCGTGACGGGCCGATGGAGAGCGATCAGTACTCCAACTGCTTGGCCAGCGACTCGACCGAGTCGATGAACTCCTCGATCATGTCGATCACGACCTGGGCGGCGCCCTTCGGTTGGTTCATCGTGCCGACGATCTGGCCCACGAAGTAGCCGGCCAGCTTCTCCGCTCCCGAACCGGGCGTGTAGGCCGCGCGATCGATTCGCCGTTGCGCCTCGTTCGTGAGGATCGGTTGCAGCGGCATCCCCAGCGGGTCGGGTGTGTCGTCGCGATCCCACTCCTCGGTCCAGGCCGACTTCAGCATGCGCGCGGGTTTGCCGGTCTTCGACCGTGAGCGGATCGTGTCGGCCGAGGTGGCGGCGAGGAACTTCTGCTTGACCACCGGGTGGGTCTCGGCCTCGTCGGTGGTCAACCACACCGACCCGCACCACACACCTTGTGCGCCGAGTGCCATCGCGGCGGCCATCTGGCGGCCACGCCCGATGCCACCGGCGCCGAGCACGGGGATGTCGACCGCATCGACGATCTCGGGGATCAGCACCATCGAGCCGATCTCGCCGGTGTGGCCGCCGGCCTCGGAACCCTGGGCGATGATCAGGTCGACGCCGGCGGCCTGGTGGCGCTCGGCATGCTGCGGCCGACCGGCCAGGGCGCCGATGAGCCGACCCTCCTGCTTCACCCGGTCGATGAGGAACTGCGGGGGCGGGCCCAGCGCGTTGGCGACGAACGCCGTGCGGTACGCGAGGGCAATCTCGAGCTGCGGCCCGGCGGCGTTCGCGCTGAACGGTGCGTTGCCGTCGTGCCCGGCGACGGACCTCCCGCCGGCGTCGTCGTCGGCTGGGAAGTTCCGGCACGCCGTAACGGGCGAGGATGTCGTCGACGAATGCCCGATGGGTGTCGGGGATCAACGCTTTGATGTCGTCGAGCGTGTAACCGCCGTCCTGGTCGCCCGCGTACTTGGCCGGAACGATCAGATCGACGCCGTAGGGGCGGTCGCCGATCTCCGCTTCGATCCAGGCGAGGTCGATCTCGAGCTGCTCGGGCGAATGGGCGACGGCGCCGAGCACGCCGATCCCACCGGCCTTGGACACTGCGGCCACGACATCACGACAGTGGCTGAACGCGAAGATCGGGAACTCGATGCCCAGCATCTCGGTAGCGGCAGTCTTCATGTGGTGCTCCTCGGGATCTCGGATGAATCCCCCATTGTTGCCACACGATGGTTCTGTCGGCGAAGCCGTCCGACTGGTTCCATCGGGATCCGGGACCTTCGGCTCTGGACGGCCACCGACACAGGCCGGAACATGAACCCGAGCATTCTCGACGGATGTCAGGGAAGGGGGCCGAGATGAGGTTCATGCGCTGGTCCTTCGCAGGAGCGGTGATCGCGCTGATGCTGGTCGGCTCGCCGTCGATCGCCGATGCCGGCATCGAGGGGAGCAACGGTTGCCAGGCCACGGGTACGTGGCGTGATGGCGCGTTCACCGTCGATGCGGCCACGGCAGACGGCGTGATCACGATTCCACGCAGCGACACCGTGAACTGGACGGGCTCGGTGGCTGCGCCGCCGGGCGCCTACAGCGGTTCGGTCTGGGTGGAGCTGCCGCCTCCGTTCGGACAGGTCGAGGTCGATTCGTGGTCGGGTGACAGCCAGACCACCTCGAACACCGGCGCGCACGAGTACGACCTGCCTTGGCTCGTTCCCGCCGGTGTCGAGTTCACGGTCGAAGGTGAACACGCCGACCGGAACGGCGCCTGCAGCGGTTCGGTGGTGGTGGAGATCGATGGGGGTCTCCTCGATTCGCCGATCACGGCGGTGAGCCTTGTCGGCACCGCAGCGACGGGAGTGGGTCTGGCAGCGCTGTTGCGCCCGATGTTCAGGAGGGTCGCGTGATGAAGGTCGGACGAATCATCGCCGGCGCAGTGCTCGGAGCGCTCTTCATGCTGTTCGTCGCACTGGATCTGGTGCTCTTCGGTGTGCTCTCGCTCTCCGGCGTGATGGTGACGTTGCTGCCGCTCGTCGGCCTGGTGGCCGGTGGCGTGCTCGGCGGCCTCGCCGGTCGGCGCCGGGCCGAGACTGAAGCCGTACGGGCCCACGCCGAACACTCGGCGTGAGCCGCGTCCGACACCCGAACACCTCCACTACGATGGCGCTCGGAGTCGGCATCTGTCGGCCCGAGCCATCCATAGGGGTTGATATCTCATGTCTGTGACCGACCCGACAACTGTCACGACACCAGCGTCCGGACTCACCGAGCGGGCGAAAGCGATCACCGAACGAGAGATGGTGATCTACTCCGAGCGCACCATTCGCTCGCAGGCGGCCACCGCCCGGGCCCGCAAGGTCCTGCCCGCCGGGGTACCGTCCAGCTTCCAGGCCTACGACCCGCATCCGATCGTGGTCAAGCACGCCGCCGGCTCGCGGATGATCGACGTCGACGACAACGAATACGTCGACTACGACATGGGCTTCGGGGCGCTGTTCGCCGGGCACATGAACCCTGCCGTTCGTCGCGCCGTCCAAGCTCAGCTCGACCATGGCACGCTCTATGTGACGCCGTGCGAGCTCGACGCCGAGGTCGCCGAGCTGCTCGCCGCCCGGTACGGCCTGCCGATGTGGCGGCCGACCAACTCGGGCACCGAATCGACGATGGACGCCATCCGGGTCGCTCGTGGCGCCACCAGGCGCGAGAAGCTCGTCAAGGTCGAGGGTGGCTACCACGGCCACCACGACGAGGTGATGATCTCCACCAAGCCGCCGCTCGACCGGGCCGGGCCGGCCGACGCGCCCTATTCGGCGCCACAATCGTTGGGCATCACCCAGGGAACGATCGACGACGTCATCGTGGTCCCGTACAACGACGCCGAGGCCCTCGAGCGCGTGCTGCGCAACGGCGACGTGGCGGCGTTCATCGTCGAGCCGGTGATGCAGAACATCGGCATCTGCCTGCCCGACCCCGGCTATCTCGAGGCGGTCCGCGAGATCACGGCGCGCTACGGCACGCTGCTCATCTTCGACGAGGTCAAGACCGGCATCACGGCCGGCTATGGCGGCGCCACCGCGTATTTCGGCGTTCAGCCCGACCTCGTCTGCCTGGCGAAGTCGATCGGCGGTGGCTTCCCCGTCGGAGCCTTCGGTGGCAAGGCCGAGTACATGGATCTCATCACCACCGGTGAAGTGCTCCACCTCGGCACCTACAACGGCAACCCGCTCGTGATGGCCGCCGTCAAGGCCACGCTCACCGAGGCGTGCACGGCCGAGACCATCGATGCGGCCATCGCCCGCAACGGGCGGATGATCGGGGCGTGCGACGCCGTCATCGCGCGGCACGGGTGTGCCCGCGCACACCATCCAGTTCGGCGCGAAGGGTTGCGTCACGTGGGCCGACAAGCCGATCCGCAACTACCGCGACTACAAGGCCACGAACTTCGACATCGCGTTCGCCCAGTGGATCTTCGGTATCAACCGCGGCGTCATGCTCCCTCCGGGGCTCGACGACCAGTGGTTGATCTCGGTGATGCACAGCGAGGCCGACGCCATGCGCAACGCCGAGGTGTTCGCAGAGTTCGTCGACGAACTGATCGCCTGACACGCTGGCGGCGTGAACACCGCGCCGCCGGCCGATCAACACACCGACCAGCCCCGCCGCGACACGCTGTTGTGCACCGACACGTTCATCGGGCGCTACGGCGACGCAGTCCACACGGTCGCGCCTGACCTCGACGTCGTCGCACTGAGCGAAGATCAGCTCGTGAGCACGGACGACATCGCCCGGATCACCGTCGCGTTCTTCTCCGGCGACGCCTGGCCGGATCGGGCGGCGCCGTTCATGCGCGTCGCACTCGACGCGCCGAACTTGCGATGGCTGCATTCGATGTCGGCCGGCGTCGACAGCCCGATCTTCGGGATATTCCTCGACCGCGGGGTGCGGGTGACCACGTCGTCGGGCGCGAGCGCCGAGCCGATCGCCGGCACCGTGATGCTGTACCTGCTGGCTCTCAGTCGAGGCCTGCCCGGTTGGTTCCGGGCCCAGGCTGCCCACCAGTGGGCGCCGGCGCGCTGATCGCGAGCTCGCGGGGCGAACGATCGCCGTCGTCGGATACGGCCCGATCGGCGAGCACGTCGTCCGTCTCGCCACGGCGTTCGGGATGGAACCCGTGATCGTGCGACGGCGTGCACGCGGCGACGAGCCCGTCCCGGTCCGCCCGCTCGAACACCTCGGTGACGTCGTGGCCGACGTCGACGTCGTCGTCGTCGCGCTCCCGCTCCTCGATGCCACACGCGGCATCTTCTCTGCCGAGGTGATCGACAGGATGCGCCCCGGCGCGCTCTTCGTGAACGTCGGGAGGGGAGAGCTGGTGGATCAGCCGGCGCTCACCACGGCGCTGCGCGACGGCCGCCTCGGCGGCGCCGGGCTCGACGTGTTCGACCCCGAACCATTGCCGGCCGATGACCCGCTCTGGGACCTGCCCAACGTCATCATCTCGCCGCACAACTCCGCGACCAGCGACGGAACGGCCCATCGGCAAGCCGAGATCTTCCTCGACAACCTCTCCCGGCTCATGGCCGGCCACGACCTGCGCAACGAGCTGACGGGGCGGTGACGACCAGCGTGCAACTGTTCGCAGTCAGTCGCAGTCAGAATCGCCTGTGTTAGATCATACATCATGCAATAGGTATGATTCGAATGTGATGTTGCTCGAACCTCCGGTGAGTCGGCCCGCCTGGACGTTCCTCGGCAATCACGCCCACGTCATGGTCGCGCTCAGCCGCAACCCCGACCTACGCCAGCGTGACCTCGCGTACGTCGTGGGCATCACGCCAGGTGCGGTCCAACGGTTGCTCGACGATCTCGTTGCCTCCGGATACCTGCGCCGGGAACGGGTGGGTCGTCGCAACCACTACGAGATCGTCGTGCGCGCACCGCTCCGCCATCCCCTCGAGGGGAGCCACACCATCGGTGAGCTGCTCGACATGTTGCACGACTGAAACGTCATGATCGACACGCCGACGACCCGCACACCGACGACCCGCACACCGACGACCCGCAGGAGGACGTCCTGACTGGGCAACCCGGTGAGACTGCCTCACCGTTCACCCCCAACGCCGACGAACTGCTCGGCCGCAATGCCACCTTTGCGGCCGGCTTCCTGGATCGCGACCTCCCGATCGCACCGCGGCGCAAGCTGGCCGTCGTCGCCTGCATGGACTCGAGGATGGATGTCTTCAGCATGCTCGGCCTCGACCACGGCGACGCGCATGTCATCCGTAATGCCGGCGGGGTGATCACCGACGACGTGATCCGGTCGTTGTGCCTGTCGCAGCGGTCGCTCGGCACACGAGAGATCGTCCTGATCCATCACACCGACTGCGGCCTGCAGAACGTGAGCGACGACCTCTTCAAGGCGGAGCTGGAGCGCGAGTTCGGGATCAAGCCCTGGTGGTCACTGGAATCGTTCGCCGATCCCTACGACGACACCCGCCAGTCGATCCGCCGCCTCGAGCTGACGCCGTTCATCGGCTACAAGGCCCACATCCGCGGTTTCGTCTACGACGTCGCGACCGGATGCCTACATGAGGTCAGTCGTACCGACTGACACCTCGCACCCGCACCCGCACCCGCACCCGAACCCGGCGACTGCGACAGAGCGACCGTCGCCCGACGACGAATCCGTCATCGATGCCGGTGGTGGGTCGGCGCGCACATCCTGATCCGGTCGAACGACAGGCGTGCGCGCCGCGGGACGAGCGAACTTGCGGTGTCAGCGGCCCGGCAGCACCACGGTGAGCAGTCGCTCTATGAAGTCGGTGTCCATCGGTCCGCCGGTCAGTAGTCGTCGATAGATGAACGGACCGATCAGCACATCGATGATCGTGTCGAGATCGGTTTCCGCCTCGATCTCGCCGCGCTCGACGGCCCGCGCCAAAATCGTTCGGAGGGGCACCCTCCGAAACTGAACGTAGTCGTCGAGCGAATCACGGATCATCGGGTCGTGTGTGGCCACCTCGATCAGGTGCGGGAGTACGTCGTCGTCCCGATTCCTCGCCGACATCCGCCCGGAGAGCTCTCCCAGATACAGCCGCAGGTCGGTGCCGAGCGACCCGGAGTCGAAGTCGTAGATCGGCTTCATCACCGAGCGGAGCGCGTCGATCACCAGCATCTCCCTGGACGACCAACGGCGGTAGATCGTCGCCTTGGACACACCGGCGCGTAGGGCGACGTCGTCCATCGACATCCGATTGATACCGAACTCGCCCGCGAGTTCGAGGGTCGCTCTCAGGATCGACTCACCGCACTGCTTGGACCGCGGCCGGCCGCGAGCCGGTGCGGCGTCGTCGATGTCAGCTGTCGTAGGCGGCGTGACGGTAGCCATCGTGGCCGATTTTCCGGCGGGGTCAGTTCCCGGCGACCGTCGCCGCGGCGTCGGGATGGTGCGGATGGTGCGGATGGTCCGGATGGTGCCGTACCGGGTCGACGAGGGGGATCCCCGGCAGGGTGGCCTCACGTGCGTGCGACGGCAGGAACCGCCAGGCGACCACGGCGGCGACCGCGACGAGCACCGCGGAGATCCGCAGACCGACGGACAGCGCCTGGACGAATCCGTCGTTGGCGACGCTCACGAACGACGCCGCCTGATTACCGAGTGATCCGGCAACCCGTTGAGCGCCGCCGAGCGACGATTCGGCCGCCGCTGTCTGGTCGGCGTCGAGACCGAACTTCGCTCCCGCGTCAGCCATCTGGCTGGTGTATACGCTCGACACGACACTGCCGATGATCGCCACTCCGAGTGCTCCGCCGACCTGGCGGGTGGTGTCGTTGATCGCCGACCCGATGCCGGCATGGGCACGAGGAAGCGCACCCATCACCGACTCGGTGGCCGGCGCCATCGTCATGCCCATTCCGCACGCGACCACGAGGAAGAACGAGATCACCAGGATGTACGGAGAGTCTGCGGCAATCGTCGACAGCAGCAACAACCCCGTCGTCAGCAGGCTGAGTCCCCCTATGACGACCCATTTCGTGCCGACGTGCTCGACCACACGGGCCGAGACCGGCGCGACCACCATCATGACCAGGGCGTAGGGAAGCAGCCGGACTCCGGCCTCGAGCGGCGAGTATCCGTGCACCAGTTGCCAGTACTGGGTCATCAGGAACAGCGAGCCGAAGAGGGCGAAGAAGACGATGGTGATGGTCCCGCTGCCTGCGCTGAAACGGGCATTGCGGAACACCGACATGTCGAGCATCGGTGTCGGTGTGTGGCGCTCCCAGAGGATGAAGCCGGCGATCGTCGCGAATGCGACGACGAAAGAAGCGAGCACTTTCGGATCGGTCCAACCCTCGTCCGGGCCCTCGATGATGCCGAACAGGAGTGTGCCCAGCCCGACGAAGGAGAGTACGGCGCCGAGTGGATCGAGCTTGGGGTGATTGGGGTCACGGGATGTGGGCACGATGATCGCCCCCAACGCCAGCGCCGTGAAGCCGATCGGCAGGTTCACCCAGAACACCGACTGCCACGAGAAGTGTTCGAGCAGGAACCCGCCGACCATCGGCCCGATCGCCACTCCCAGCCCGGAGAAGCCGGCCCAGACGGCGATGGCCCGGCCACGCTCCCGCGGGTCCCGGAACACATTGGTGAGGATCGACAGCGTGGCCGGCATGATCAATGCGCCGCCGATTCCCATGAACCCACGGGTGAAGATCAGCTGCGTCGCCGAGTCCGACAATGCCGAGGCGACGGAGCCCATGCCGAACAGCACGATGCCGAGCTGCAACGTCCCCTTGCGGCCGAATCGATCGGACAGGCTGCCGGTGGTGAGCAGGAGGCCGGCGAACACCAGCACGTAGGAGTCGATGATCCACTGCACCTGGCTGTTGCTCGCGCCGAGATCGGTGATCAGCGACGGGATCGCGACGTTGAGGATCGTGTTGTCCATCACGATGATGAGCAGGCTGAGGCACAGGACCCCGAGGATCACCCATCTCCGTTCGTGGACCGCCGGATCCAGAGGATCAGGGTCTTCTTCGGAATCCGGCGACAGCGCTGATGGCGCGGCCGCAGGGTCAAGCGATTCCGCGGGAAGACCCGCGGACGGGGGGGTGGGTGACACGTGAGACCTCACAGAGTGGATACGAAACTGCGCCGTATCGTAATCCGCGAGTCTCCATTCTGCGCTCGCCGGGTGATCGCGGCCCATGACATCGGTCGCACCGTGCGTGGCCCCTCAATTGAACGTTTGCGTCGGGATTTCGGAGACCCGCTGCTCCAAGATCCCGACGCAAACGGGAGATTCACGGGTCGCAGCGGTGGTCCATGGGACGTGCCGGGCGACGTGCCGGGCGACGTGTCAGCCGTGGAGCGCCCGGTCGAGCAGCTGCATCGGATGAACCGTCGGGACGCCGCCGGCGGCGAGGTGCATCGAGCAGCCGGGGTTGGCGCTCGCGACGACGTCGGGTGCGGCACGTTCGATCGACGCGAGCTTGCGTGACCGGATCTGATCGGCCAGCTTCGGCTGGAAGACCGAATAGGCGCCGCCTGCGCCACAGCACAGCCCGTCGTCGTCGAGTTCGATCAGCTCGCGCACGTAGGGCGCGAGCACGGTGCGGGTCGCCAAGTGAACGCGTTGCACGTGGCGGAGATGACATGGGTCCTGGACTGCCACCCCCAGGTCGAGCGGCGTTGCCGCGGGCAGCCGGTCGATGTGTATCGCCAGCCACTCCTGAATGTCGAACACCCGTTCGGAGAATTCTGCTGCCCGGTCGGAACCGAGGAGGCGGCCGTAGTCTTTCATCGTCGCGCCGCATCCAGCTGAGTCGACGACGATCGGCACATCGGGGTCGAGGCCCTCGATCATCCGGTCGGCGAGCGCCCGCGTGTCGTCGGTGAAACCGGCATGCTCCTGCAACGCGCCACAGCATGGCGCGAGCGATCCGGTCGGCGTCACGTCGAAGCCCGCGGCTTCGAGCACACGCCGGCCCGCGAGATGCACATCGCGCTGCCATGCGTCCATCACGCATCCGGTGAACAGGTACACCCGCTCACCCAGCACACGTTTGCGTCGGGATTTCGGAGGAACGGCCCGCCGAAATCCCGACGCAAACGATGAACGAGCGGGCGAGCGCGCCGATGAACCCGTCGATGACGGAGCGGATGACGCAGTCGACGAGAGGGGGGGTTGGCGGAGTGGGATCGTTGCGCCGACATTGAGACGCTGCGGGACGATCCGTAGCCGTTGCGCAACGCCGAAGGCGATCGATCCGGCGCGCAGCAGGCGGGGATGCGCGAGGGGTTTCAGTGCAACCCGCTGCCGGCGCGGGGTGTCGCCGGAATCGACGAGGGCCTCACGCGTCCGCTCCATGAGGCGCCCGTAAGGCACACTCGACGGGCATGCCGGTTCGCAACCACGGCACTGCACGCACGTCTCGAAGGCGGCTACGACGTCACGTGTGAGCGGCGCGTCGTGCAGTTGCACCTCACGCATCAGCGCGATGCGCCCGCGCGGCGACATCGTCTCGTCGCCGGTCACGCGGAACGTCGGGCAGGCCGACAGGCACAGGCCGCATTGCACGCACGTGTTCAGTTCCTCGACGTCGATACCGAGATCCATCAGTCACTCCGATCCATCAACTGCCCCGATCCATCAACTGCCCCGATCCATCAGCGCGCTTGTGGGAGGCGGCCCGGGTTGAGGCGTCCCGTCGGATCGAAGTTGGCCTTCATCCGGTCGTGCAGTTCACCGACGACGGGGCTGAGTGAACGCAACGGCTGGGGTCGCTCGCAGAACGCCAGGCCGACGCCGACAACCGCTATGTACGAGCCGGTGGGGCGCGAGTCGATCGTGCGCAGGTCGCCCGGCGTCAGTGACCACCGGTGATGATGGAGTTCGGGAGGGCCATCGACTTCCGAGAACGCCGCGACCGACTGCAGCGCGGCCCACTCGGCGGCGATGTCGGCGGCGTGACCTTCGAGCTGCACCCAGGTCGTGGTTCCGTCCCACAGCACGGCACTCGGCCGTTGTGTCACATCGGGCACGGTGAACGGGTCGTCCAGAGCGGCAGCGAGCCAGACGCTCGCCGGCGGTGTCGGGTTGGTCCGCAGGATCACCTCGGCCTGCAACCCGAGCGTGCCGAGCGAGCCGACCATCAACCGGGGGAGATCGAACCCGGTGACGTTCTTGACCGTGGGGCCACCGCCGTTCACCACCCGCCCCTGCGCCGACACGTAACGGACCTGAAGCAGCGACGAGCGCAGCGTGCCCCGCCCCGACACGAAGATGTCGTTCTCCCCAACTGCCACTGCTCCACCCACCGTGCCACCTCGTTCGACGAGCGGAGTTCGCTGGCCGCGTGCCGCGAGTGCGGCGTGCAGTTCGGCCACCGACGTGCCCACGCGGACGCGCACCGTCATCTCCTCGGGCGAGTAGGAGACGATCCCAGTCGGCGCCTGCACGACCCTGGTCCCCGGCGTCGAGGTTCCGCCCAGATCCCACCGCGTACCGGCGCCACGCACCGCGACCGGGCCGTCGGCGCCGACCTCGTCGGCGAATTCGACCAACGCCCGATCATGGTCGACGAGCGTCGCGGTCATCCCCACACTCCGGTCGGCACACTCCGTAGCGCCTGGATGTCGGCGCAGCTGTGACCCATCGGGAGGATCTTGCCGGGGTTCGAGCGGCACGCCGGGTCGAAAGCCCGACGGAGCCTTTCCTGATGATCGAGGTCGTCGTCGCTGAACATGCGCGACATGTACTCCTGCTTCTCGACACCGACGCCATGCTCGCCGGAGAGCACGCCACCCGCATCGAGTGAGGCCGTCATGATCTCCGCACCGGCCGCGTGCACACGATCGAGAA
>CAVPET010000034.1:0-10933 GCA_963703525.1 Ilumatobacteraceae bacterium
ACACAAGCGATGCCGATGAAGGCTGCCACCTTCCGGTTCTGACCTGGTTCACGGGCGCCCGTTGCACAGGACCCGGTCGCCACCTCACTCGGCGGGATCACCCGACCGGACATGCATCGTAGCCGATGACGGCTAGCCTTCCCTCCCGGTCACTCGCTCGCTCTCACCGGCGTTCGGGCGCCTGGAGGGATGCGAGAGCGGCCGAATCGGCACGCTTGGAAAGCGTGTGAAGGGCAACCTTCCGTGGGTTCGAATCCCACTCCCTCCGCCATGTCGGTACCGATTTCCGACGATGCCGGAGCCCGGCTCGACGACGGCCACATGCGTCGAGCGCTCGACGAAGCCCGAGCGGCCCTGGCACATGACGACGTACCCGTCGGTGCGCTCGTCGTGCACGAGGGCTCAGTGATCGCGGCCCGGCACAACGAGCGTGAGTCGACCAACGACCCGACAGCCCACGCCGAGGTCCTTGCCCTCCGGGATGCTGCGCAGCACCTTGGCCAGTGGCGCCTCGACGAGTGCACGCTGTACGTCACGCTCGAACCGTGCGCGATGTGTGCCGGCGCACTGGTGAACGCTCGCCTCGGCCGGCTCGTGCTCGGCGCGACCGACCCCAAAGCCGGGGCGGTGGAGAGTGTCTACCGACTGCTCGACGGCGACCGGTTGAACCACCGCGTGGACGTCACCACAGGAGTACGGGCGGGCGAATGTGGCGATCTGCTGCGGGCGTTCTTCCGGTCGCGCCGCTGACGCGATCGGACCGGCGACGAACCCGGCGACGGACCCGCCGACCCCGGCGACCCCGACGGACCAGCGACGAACCCGCGGGCTGTCAGCGGTCCTTGCGGCGCAGGCTGCCGATCAGGCGACGCAACGCCGAGACCCGTTCGTTCGCACCATCTCCGGGCTCACCCGGATCGGCCCGCTCGACGAAGACCACCGACCCGACACGGGTCGCCGGAGCCACCGGGTCGATCCAGGCGGATGGCTCGGCATCTGCCACCGGTGCGCCCGAGTGCATCGCGACCGAGTGCATCGCGACCGAGTGCACCGCCGCGCTCGCGGCGGATGCCGCAGCTTGCATCTCGGCGATTGCTCGGGCATAGATCGCTTCGGCGCTCATGTCGAGCGACGGCGGGGCGAACCCGCCGAACGCCGCGACCGGCGCAGCGATGGCTTCACTACCGGCTTCACTACCGAAGTCACTGCCGGCGTCACTGCGAGTTGAAGTCGACTGGGATTCGAATGTCGCCACCACGCGACGCACCGCTTCGGCGACATCGTCGGGCGCCTCCGCCACGATCTCCTCGTCCGATTCGACGGCGACGCCGCCGGTGCCATCATCGACGTCGCCATCCACATCGACCTCGACGTACGACACCGTCTCGGTGACGGACTCCGTCAGGTTCTCAGTCCTGAACACGGACTCGAATTCACGGACCATCTCGAACTCGACCTCGTCATCGTCGTCGTGCTCGTTCTCGTGGTCGTTGTCGTGGTCGTGGTCGTTGTCGACTACGGATGCAAACTCCGGGCGGGCGTCCGATTCGAGCTTGGCGAACGTGTCCTCGGCGTCGGGAACGGATTCGTCCTCGTCGTCCGGCCAGAAGACGTGAAACTCCTCGTCGGATTTCACCTCGTCGTCGAACGTCACCTCGTCGAACGTCACCTCGTCGTCGGATTTCACCGTTTCGAACTTCGGCTGGTCGACGACGGTCCGTTGCAGGTTCATCTCGTCCTCGACGACCTCGTCGGACTTCACGCCGGCTTCAGCAGTGACGTCGGCGTCGCGATTGACGTCGGCGTCGGTGACGTCGTGGAATGTCAGGTCGTCATCGAGGTCGTCATCGAGGTCGTCGAGGCTGTCGAGCATCGCCTGCAGCAACGAATCGTCGAACTCGTCGAGTATCGATACGTCGTCGGTCGGACGCCCGCCGCCGATCACGGGCTCGTCCCACTCGATGTACAGATCACCATCGACCGCCCGGCTGGTGCTCAACGGCAGCCCCGGGATGTCGTCGACGACGCCCGACTCGAGCGACGGCACGCCACCACGCAACCTCGGTCCGTTCGGATCCTCGACTCGGGCGGCGAACCAACGGTGGAGGCCCGAGGGATGGTGACGGTAGGCCGTCGAGCGGATGGTCGTGATGACTTCGTTGGCCAACCGGGCCACCAATTCGTCGGTCAGCGTCTCGGTCACCACGAGGATCGCGTCACGGTCCACCGTATCGTCGCGATCGAACAGGCGACCGAGATGCTCGATGTCACCGACGCGCACGGTGCCGCGCTCGAGCTGATCATGATCGATGAGCCCGGCTTCGATCAGTCGTTGGGCGAGCGGCGCATCTGATGCCCGCTCGGCGTAGTACACGACCCCCGCATCGAGATACGTCCGGATCTCCGGCTCGGTCTCGAATACGATCTCGCCGGTGAACACTCGTTCACGGGCTTGATCGAGGGTCATCCAGCCGGGCTGCGGGCCCCGGCTGAGCGGTGCTGTCACCGTCGCCGTGGCGTTGCCGTCTGTTCGTGAGTTGAAGATCATTTCAGGCCACCTCTATCTGGTTTGACTCCAGCGCTGAGAGCAGCGTCAGGAGAATCTCGACGACGACCTCGCGGCCGGAATCCGGGTCGATCAATTGACATGGCACGACGGCCTCCCCGGCGATCGATCCGAGCGACCGGGCCAGCCGCTGCGCGACATCGATGTCGTCGCATCGGTTGACGGCGATCACGGCAGGCACTCGCAGGTCACGGAGCAGCGCCCGCAACTCGACGCCTGCCGCCGCATGGGTCTCGGTCGCCTGGGCGTCGATCACGAACGCGACGATGTCGACGTCGCCCTTCAGGATGTTCGTCATGAAACGGAAGCGGGGCTGGCCGGGCGTGCCGAAGAGCAGCAGGCGCACGTCGTCGTCGACGAGTGAATAGGTCCCGAAGTCCATCGCCACCGTGGTGTGCGCCTTCACATCGAACTCGTCGCCGCTCGTGTGTACATCGGTCGTCACCACCGCCGTCTGCGAGACGGACTGGATGAGCGACGTCTTGCCCGCGGCGAACGGGCCGGTCACCAGGATCTTGAACGTCTGCCGGCTCATTCGGCGGCCCTCACTCGACGGCCTTGACCGGTTGAACGCCAGTGGGCCGGCCTGCAGCGGCACGGTCGGCGAGGGCACGGTCGGCAGCGGCACGGTCGGCAGCGGCACGGTCGGCAGCGGCACCGTCGGCGCTGGGACGGCCGGCGAGGACGCGAACATGCGTCTGCACGAAGCCGCGCAACGCGCGCTGGTCGACGGTGGAGTCGGCGAGTACGGCGAGCACCCGGTGCGTACCGATCGGCCAGACAAGGAGGAGGCCGGCGTCGTGGTCGACGACGAGTTGGCGTAGGCGGGTTCCGTCGGACATCGCGACGAGTTGGCGGGCGAGGCCCATCGAGGCGGCCAACATCGCCGCGTGTGACGGCTCCGAGGGCATGGTCGAACTCTTGGCGACGGCAAAGCCGTCGACCGACGCGAGCACGGCTCCGTGCGAGTCACCGATGGTCCGGATCAGTTCATCGAGCACTTCGGTCGGGCTGCCGAGCCGCGCCACGAGCGGCGAGGCGTTCGTCGGAGCGGTCCAGCCAGTCGGTTGCACGGCGCCGGTCGGTTGCACGGCGCCGCCCGGTTGCACGGCGCCAGCCGGTTGCACGACGCCGCCCGGTTGCACGGCGCCGCCCGGTTGCACGGCGCCGCCCGGCCGGCTCGCCGAACCCGGTGGCGGTGGGGGCGCGACGGCGGTCATGAGATGCCGACCCGAAGTGTGCGCGCTCTTGACCGACTGCATACAAAAGACCTATCGGCGGTCTGTCGGCCGGGCTTGAGTGCTTTCGTCATACCCAATCGTACGGCGCGCGGGCGGTACCTGCTGTCGGGCACGGTGTTCACCTCCTCACAACAACTGCTCACAACAACTGCTCACAACAACTGCTCACAACAACTGCTCACAACGAGTCGGCGGCTTGACACTGGGTGCGGCCGTTCGGGCCATTGCGATGAGTTCTGGCGCGACCCGTGCGCGCTCATCCTCATCGGTGCGGCCGTTCGGGCCATTGCGATGAGTTCTGGCGCGACCCGTGCGCGCTCATCCTCATCGGTGCGGCCGTTCGGGCCATTGCGATGAGTTCTGGCGCGACCCGTGCGCGCTCATCCTCATCGGTGCGACTCGCAGGCCCGGGACCCGTCCCCGGGACCCGCCCCCGGGGACGCGCCCGAGGGACGGGTCAGTGGCGGAAGGCGTGGGATTCGAACCCACGGAGACCCGAAGACCTCAACGGCTTTCGAGGCCGTCCCATTCGTCCGCTCTGGCAGCCTTCCGTCCGGCAGGCTACCGGCGCCGGGACATACCGTCCACGAACAGGCCGTCCACGAACAGGCCGTCCACGAACAGGCTGGCGCCGGGACATACCGTCCACGAACAGGCCGTCCACGAACAGGCCGTCCACGAACAGGCCGTCCACGAACAGGCCGTCTACGAACAGGCCGTCTCGTCGGCGGGTGCGACGAGGTCGACCAGATACTTCTCCACCAGCTCGTCGATGCACCGATTCACTCCGTAGCTGGTGTGCTGGTTGGCCTCGACGATCACGAATCGCCCGTCTTCGAGCGCCGTGGCCATCGCCCGGCTGCTGTCGAGCGGCGTGCTCGGGTCACCGGTGGTCCCGATCACCACGATCGGCCCGGCGCCCACCCCGGTGATGTCGACACGGGGATCGGGCGAGGCGGGGAAGAACGTGCAGCCGTACGACCCGGACGTGTAGGGGAACAGTCGAGGCGCCACGCCGACCAGTTCGGCGGCCTCGGCATCGCTGTCGGCCACTGTCGGCCGCTCCTCGTCGTCCATGCACGAGATGGCCTGGAACGACTCGATCAGGTTGCTGTAGGCGCCGTCGGCGCGTCGTTGGTAATAGGCATCGTTCAATTGCAGCAGACCTGCTCCATCACCGGCCGCGGCATCCTCGAGCGCACGTTCGAGCGCCGGCCAGAACCGGTCGGAGTACATCGACTGCACCACCGCGGTGGTGGCGACATCACGATTGACCTTCGGCCGACCATCGACGCCGGGAATCGGTTCGGCGTCGAGCCGTTGCATCAACGCGTCGAAGGCGCCCTCCGCGTCGCCGTCGTTGTGGAAGGCACAGCTGCGATCGGCGCTGCACGCGGCGAGGAACGAGTTCAGCGCGGCTTCGAACCCGACCCATTGCTGGCGGGTCTGCTCGAGCGAGTTCGCGCCGGGATCGGAGGCTCCGTCGAACACCGCTGCTCGAACCGTCGCCGGGAACATGGTCGCCCATGCGCCGCCGAGTTCGCTGCCGTAGCTGAACCCGAGATACGAGATCTGCTCCTCGCCGAGCGCCTGGCGAATGGCGTCGAGATCCCGTGCGGTGTTGTTGGTGCCGATCGAGGTGAGATCGGCCACACGCTCCACGCATCGCTCGGCGAATTCGCGGGCGAGGTCGATGATCGCCTGGCGTTCGGCTTCGTCGTCGGGCGTCAGGTCCGGTTCGGTGTAGAACCGGTCGTACTCGGCGTCGTCGATGCAGTCCACCGAGGCTCCCGACTCCCCGGTGCCCCGCGGGTCCCACGACACGACGTCGAAGCGATCGGTGATCTCCGGCGGGAACCACGCCGTGGCGTCCAGGGCCATCGCACTCGCCGCCGAGCCGGGTCCGCCGTTGTTGGCCGCCAGCACGCCGAGGCGCTGATCGGCCGGCGCCTTGTGGCGGGCGATCTCGAGTTCCATCGTCGCCCCCTGCGGGTCGGTGTAGTCGACCGGAACGGTGAGCCGCCCGCGGTCGGTCTGCTCGTCGATCGCCTCCCACTCGATCGCATAGTCGAGCGGAGTCGCGGTCGCTTCCGTCGAGGCAGGGGCGTCGGGCCCCGTGGTCGTGACCGTGCCGACATCTCGCGTCACCGGCGGCGGCGCCGTGTCCTCGGTACGGATCGTGCAGGCGCTGAACGTCACGGCGAACGTCACGGCGAACAACACAGCCGGCAGTGGGACCCGTGCGCGTCGCCCGGCACGGGAGCGGCGCGTCGTGGACATCCGCTCCAATCGTACGGCGCTCGCGGAGCAGTACGCGGGCCGGGCGATGCGGGCCGACGGGATGGCGGGCGGCGGGATGGCGATGAGGTTGCGGTGAATCCGGTCACGCGCTCGTAGCGTGGCGACATGCGGATGCCGCCACATTCGATGATCCCGGGTGATGCCGACGCGGTGAGGGGGGTCCAGCTCCGCGAGGGCACGCTGCGCCGGGTGTGGGTCTTCGCCCGGCCCTACAAGAGCACGATCACGCTGTTCCTCGTGGCGATCTTCATCGCCGCGATGCTCGCCCTCGTCGCACCGTTCGTGTTCCGCGCCATCATCGACACCTCCATCCCGAACGGCGACAAGCACCAGATCGTCATCCTCGCCTCGATCGCCGTCGGCGCCGCGATCGCCGATGCAGGCCTGGCCATCGTGCAGCGCTGGTGCAGTGCCCGCGTCGGCGAAGGCCTGATCTACGACCTGCGCAGCACGTTGTTCGCCAAGGTGCAGCGGATGCCGATCGCGTTCTTCACCCGCACGCCGACCGGCTCGATCACGTCACGGCTCAACAACGACGTCATCGGCGCGCAGACTGCGGTCACCAGCACACTCGGCAGCGTCGTCAGCAACGTGATCGTGCTCTCCACGACGTTGATCGCGATGATCGCGCTCGAGTGGCGCCTGACGCTGCTGACCCTGATCGTGCTGCCCGTGTTCATCATCCCGGCCCGGCGCGTCGGGATGCGGCTGCAGGGGATCTCACGCCAACAGATGGGCCACAACGCGGCGATGAACACCCAGATGACCGAGCGGTTCAACGTGTCGGGCGCCACCCTCGTGAAGCTGTTCGGGTCCGGGGGGCGCGAGCTGCGCGCCTTCGAGCGGCACGCCGCCGGTGTCCGCGACACGGGGATCAGCTCGGCGCTGTACGGACGCGTCTTCTTCGTCGCGCTCGGTCTGGTCGGCGCACTCGGAACGGCCGCCGTCTACGGGGTCGGCGCGATCATGGTCGTCAACGACGGCATCTCGACGGGAACGCTCGTCGCCATGGCCGCACTGGTCACCCGCGTGTACCAACCGTTGACCGGGCTGACGAACGCGCGGGTCGACCTGATGACGTCGATGGTCAGTTTCGAGCGGGTCTTCGAGGTGTTGGACGCACCGGAAGCGATCCGCGAACGTCCCGGGGCGGTCGCCCTCGTGGCCCCGACAGGCGCGGTCGAGTTCGACAACGTCGTGTTCCGCTATCCGCCGGCCGCCGACAGTGCCGTGCCGTCGATGGAACAGAACGCAGGGCTGGGGCCCGAGACCGACCCCGATGTCGACGTGTTGAAGGGCCTCACGTTGTCGATCGCACCCGGTGAGACGGTGGCGCTGGTCGGCGCGTCGGGGGCAGGCAAGTCGACCACCATTTCGTTGCTGCCGCGCCTCTACGACGTCACGTCCGGCGCGGTGCGCATCGATGGGCACGATGTTCGCGACCTCACGCTCGAGTCGCTCCGTGCGGCAATCGGCGTGGTCTCGCAGGACCCGCACCTGTTCCACGAGTCGATCGCCGACAACCTGCGCTACGCCGACCCCGACGCGAGCGATCGCGACCTGATCGAAGCGGCGCGGGCCGCCCGCATCCACGAGACCATCGCGGCGCTGCCGGACGGGTACGCGACCGTCGTCGGCGAGCGCGGCTACCGGTTGTCGGGCGGCGAGAAGCAGCGCCTCGCGATCGCCCGGCTGCTGCTGAAGAACCCGGCCATCATGATCCTCGACGAGGCCACCAGCCACCTCGACAACGACAACGAGGCGCACATCCAAGCGGCGCTGGAACATGCCATGCAGGGCCGCACCGCGCTGGTGATCGCCCATCGCCTGTCGACCATTCGCAGCGCGGATCGCATCGCCTTCGTCGAAGACGGTCGCATCGCCGAGCTCGGCAGCCACGAGGAACTCATCGCCGCCAACGGGCGCTACGCCCACCAGCTCACCGCCGGTGAGCTCGTGCTCCCCGGCTGAAGTGCCACAATCGCCCAGTGATCGACGCCGCACTCCGCGCCGCCTCGGTGCCGCCCTTCCATGCGATGGCGATGGGACGCGCCGCGACCGAGCTGGAGGCCCGCGGCGCCCGCGTCCTGCATCTCGAGGTCGGCCAACCCTCGACACCGCTGCCGCGTCTGGCTGCCGAGGCCGTGCACGCGGCGCTCGACGAGCCGCTCGGCTACACCAACGCGGGCGGGTTGCAGCAGCTGCGGCGCCGGCTCGCCGAGCGCTACGACGGAGTCGGCAACGGTGTCGACGTGGAGCGGGTCTTCGTGGTGGCCGGCGCCTCGGCGGGCTTCACGCTGGCATTCCTCTCGCTGTTCGAACCAGGCAGCCGGGTCGGCGTCATCGAGCCCGGCTACCCCTGCTACCGCAACGTGCTCGCCGCGCTCGGGATGGCGCCCGTCGCGATTCCCGTCGGGCCCGGCGCCCACTGGTCGCCCACGATCACCGACCTCGAGGCCGCCGGGCCACTCGACGGGTTGGTGGTCGCCTCCCCCTCGAACCCGACCGGCGCCGTCTACGACACCCGCACGTTGGAGATGATCGCCACCCACTGCGCGCGACACGGGATTGCCGTCGTCGCCGACGAGATCTACCACGGGATCGTCAACGGCCCGCCGGCGCCGTCGATGCTGAGTCACCATCCGGACGCGTTCGTCGTGAACAGCTTCTCGAAGTACTGGTCGATGACGGGCTGGCGGGTCGGGTGGATGGTGGTGCCCGACGCGTTCGTCGACCTGATCGAGCGGTTGCAGCAGAACATGTACATCTGCGCGCCCCATGTGTCCCAGGTCGCGGCCCTCGCTGCCCTCGACGCAACCGACGAGATCGACGGCCACGTCGCCCGTTACCGGGCGAACCGTGAGGTGCTCATCGACGGGTTGGTGGCCGCCGGCATCACCGACATCGCACCGGCCGATGGCGCCTTCTACGTGTATGCGCACGTCGCCCACCTGACCACAGCGCTGGGGATCGACTCACTCACGCTGTGCCGGCGCTGGCTCCACGAGTCGGGGGTGGCAGCGACGTCCGGCATCGATTTCGACCTCCGGCGCGGGCACGAGTACGTCCGCTTCTCCTACGCCGGTCAGGCCCGCGACATCGCCGAGGCGTGCGATCTCCTCGCCGGGTGGACACCGTGACCGACCCGACGACCGACCCGACGACCGGGAGCGCCGCGTCACCCGGCCCGCTCGCCGCGCTCCGGGTGATCGACATGTCGACGGTGCTCGGCGGGCCCGAACTGCGCCCGCTACCTCGCCGACTTCGGCGCCGACGTGATCAAGGTGGAGCGGCCGGGCGGCGACAGCCTGCGCAACATGGCGTGGCGCGATCCACGCGACGGCGAAGGGTTGTGGTGGAAGCTCGTCAACCGCAACAAGCGCACCGTCGTGCTCGACATCAAGGGCGACGACGACCGCGAGGTGCTGCTCGTCGCTCGTCGACGACGCGCGACGTGCTGATCGAGAACTCTCGGCCCGGCACGATGGAGCGTCTCGGTCTCGGACCCGATGTGCTCCTGGATCGCGGAACCCGTCGCTGGTGATGACCAGGGTGACCGGCTTCGGTCAGGACGGGCCGTACGCGTCACGGCCTGGGTTCGCCTCCATCGCCGAGGCGATGTCCGGTCTCGCAGCACTGAGCGGCGAGCCGGATGGCCAACCACTCCTCCCGCCGATCGCCCTGACCGACGAGGTCACCGGGCTCGCCGCGGCGTTCGCGACGATGGTCGCACTCCACTCCGGTGTCGGCCAGGTGGTCGACAGCAATCTGCTCGAGACCATGTTCCACCTGATGGGGCCCCTCGCATCGCTGTACGGGCTGACCGGCGAGCAACAGCCGCGCCTCGGCGCCGGCCTGCCCTACACGGCGCCGCGTGGCACGTACCGGTGCAGTGACGGCAGATGGGTCGCGGTGTCGACGTCGAGCGATTCGGTGGCGCGCCGGGTGATGACGGTGCTCGGCGTCGCCGACGACACCCGGTTCGCCGATTTCGCCGGTCGGTCGGAACATCGTGAGGAGCTCGAAGCGATCATGACCCGCTGGTGCTCCGAACGCCCTCAAGCCGAGGTGATCGACGCGTTCATGGCCGCCGAGGCAGCGATCGGCCCGGTGATGGACATGGCCGACATCGCCGCCGACCCGCATTTCAGAGCCCGCGGCACGATCGCGACGATCGACGGCACACCGATGCAGGGGCTGATCGCCCGGCTCTCGGCCACACCGGGGTCGATTCGTTGGGTCGGCCGCCGACTCGACGCCGATGGCGACGACATCCGGTCATCCGGTTGGGGCTGACCACCCGGCGCGGACGACCGCGACCGGCGCCACCCCATTCTCACTGTCAGGTGGCGAGGCCGATCGGGCAGCTCACGCCGGTGCCGCCGATGCCGCAGTAGCCGTTCGGGTTCTTGGCGAGGTACTGCTGGTGGTACGGCTCGGCGTAGAAGAAGCCCGACTCCATGTCGATCGGTGCGATCTGCGTGGTGATCTCGCCGTAGCCGGCGGCACTCAGCCGCTCCTGGAACACCGCCTTGGACGACTCGGCGGCGGCGAGCTGGGAATCGTCGGTGACGTAGATCGCACTGCGGTACTGGCTGCCGATGTCGTTGCCCTGACGCATGCCCTGGGTCGGGTCGTGTTCCTCCCAGAACGTCTGCAGCACGACGTTCGAAGCTGACCTGATCGGGGTCGAACACCACGCCGACGACCTCGGTGTGGCCGGTGCGACCCGAGCACGTCTCCTCGTAGGTCGGGTTCGGGGTGAAGCCGCCGGCGTATCCGACGAAGGTGGAGTAGACCCCGTCGAGCTGCCAGAACTTGCGCT
>CAVPET010000035.1:0-30636 GCA_963703525.1 Ilumatobacteraceae bacterium
ATGAGCGCGATCGGCACGACCGGACGCCGCCGTCCGGTGGCCGACCGGGAGCCCGGCAGGCCGACCCGGTCGACCGCGGGACCGATCACCACGCCGAACAAGCCGGGCACGGTGAACAGTCCGATCTCCAACCAGGTCGGTTGCAACACGTTGAAGTCGATGCCGTCCACGTGCAGGAGCATCGACCCGACCACCACGGCGAAGTTCGCGCCGGTGGTCAGCCGTCGGAACCACCACGGCCCGAGCAGCCCCGGGCGCACCCACTGGTACGCGGCTGCTCCGATGGTGCCGATCGTCGCGCCGAGCGGCAACAGGTTGTAGGAGCCCGCCGGGGTGACCTGCCCGATGGTGAAGCCATCGTCGCGATGCTCCGGCCACGGTCGTGTCGAGGCCTCCTCACGCCACGCGGACGACTCCCGCCGGTCAGCCCCCAGGAGGACGACGTGTCCGGTCGGAATGTGCACGGTCATCGATGGCCTGTTCCATCGACGGCGCCTGCTGGTTCACGGCAAACCGGAATGAGGGGAGGTCGGGTGTCAGCCGCGTGGCAGCCCGTCGAGCCGGACACGTTCGCCGTCTCGGGCGACGACCGCGGCCCAGTCGTCGCGCTTTTCGATCAGTTCCTGCAGCGCCTGCGCCGGCTGGGCTTCGCCGTGGACGATGTACGCCATCTCCGGCGCCTCGTCGGCCGTGTCGAGCCAGTCGATGAGCTCACGTTGATCCGCATGCACCGAGAACGACCCGACGTCGATGACCTCGGCGCGAACGCGGACGTACCGGCCGAGCATCTTGATGTCGCGGGCGCCATCGACAAGGAGCCGTCCACGAGTGCCGGGAGCCTGGAATCCGACCAGCATCACCGTGTTGCGGTGATTGGGCAGCAGGCGGCTGAGGTGATGGACCACGCGACCGCCGGTCGCCATCCCTGACGCCGACACGATGATCGAGGGAAACCGCAGCTCGGCGAGGGACTTCGAGTGCTCGACGTCGCGTACCTCGACCACGCGGCCGGCGTCGAACGGATCATCGCCCACCGATGGGTCGATGTCGATGTCGGACTCACCGCGACGGATCGCCTCGCGGTACACGCGCAGCGCGTTGAGGGCCATCGGCGAGTCGACGTAGACGGGGACGTCGGGGATCTCGCCCGCGGACGCCAGTGCGCGCAGATGAAACAGGATGACCTCGGTTCGATCGACCGCGAACGCCGGGATGAGCACCGTGCCACCGCGGGCGACCGTTCGGACGATGGCATCCCGGAAGCGCCCGATGGCGCCCGCGTCGTCGTGCAGGCGATCGCCGTAGGTCGACTCGACCACCACGATGTCGGCAGGCCCGACGGACGCCGGCGGAACGAGGATGGGATGGTGCGGTCGACCGAGGTCGCCGCTGAACACCAGACGCCGGTCGTCATGGTCGGCGAGGCGGAGTGTCACGATGGATGAGCCGAGGATGTGCCCGGCAGGCCGGAGCGTGACGTGGATTCCGGGAGCGACCTCGGACTCGACCGCGAAGGGGTGACGTTCGATGTTGTCGAGCGAGCGGATCGCGTCGGCTTCGGTGTAGAGGGGGAGCGCCGGATGGTGTTTCGAGAAGCCCTTGCGGTTGGCGTATGCGGCCTCCTCCTCGTGCAGATGGCCCGAGTCGGGCAGGACGATCCCGGCGAGGTCGCCCGTTCCGTCGGTCATGTGGAGCGCTCCGGTGTATCCGTCCCTCACGAGCACGGGGACGTATCCGATGTGATCGATGTGCGCGTGGCTCACGATCGTGGCGTCGATGCTCGACGGCTCGACGGGGAAGGCATCCCAGTTACGCAGGCGCAGCCGCTTGAGCCCCTGGAACAGACCGGCGTCGACGAGTACCCGGGCGCGCGCCGTGTCGACGAGGAATCGACTCCCCGTGACGGTGCCGGCCCCCCCGAGGAACGTGAGCACCGGCGCCTGCGGGTGCCCGCGGTACGAGTCGTTCACGGCCGCCTGTTCGCTTCGTGGCGGTCGACGACGTCTTCGAGGATGCCGAGTGCGACCGTGATCTTGTGCAGGAACGACCCATGGTGCCGCACCTTGTGGAAGTTCGGATGGACCGACCAGAGCGACTCCAGACGCCGGTCGAGTTCGACGGCCTCCTCGGTCGTCTCCGTCCGGTATCGGTTGCCGCCCTCGAACGCGAGGTCGCCGGCTGCCGCCGTCTCGAAGAGCAGCACCGCGTCGTAACGTGCGAGTTCCGCCTCCTGGGTACTGCCGACGTGTTCGAAGAATCCTTCGGGCCCGTCGGGCCAGTACGCCGCCCCGTCGACCGTGCCACGGTCGCAGAGCAGCACGCGATCGGGGTACAGCGCCGTCTGGATGTCCTCCATGCTGCGCTGCACCTCGAAGATCGCCCGTTGGATCGACCGCTGCGCCGCCGGCTCGAACAACCGGGGAAAGCCACCGGCGAACAGGGTGGTGGCGGACTCCGGCACGACGACGATGAGATCTCCGATCTCTCGTCGGAACAAGTCGGCCGCCGTCGTCTTCCCACCACCCGGCCCACCGGTGAGCACGATGCGCAGCGGGTGCTCGCCAGGGTTCAGAGCTACTCCGATGACCGCACGCTACCCGCGCCTCGTCGGCCCCCAAAGAGGCTTTCGTCCCAACAGTGCGCACGACGAGCCGCACGACGAGCCGCGCACCGGGTTGCGGCCACCGACGACGTCCGTTCCGGTGCCGCTCGGGTACGCTGCCGCCGGACGGGGGCTGAACCGAGCGAACGGAGCGCCACGATGTCCGCGACGAAAGTGTTCGTGCACGGAAACCCCGAAGTCGACGCGATCTGGCGGCCACTCGTCGGCGAGTTGCGCTCCCGCGGCATCGACGACCTCACGCTGTTGTCGCCGCCGGGCTTCGGCGCACCGACGCCAGCGGGCTGGCGCGCCGACACCTCCTCCTACCGAGCGTGGCTCATCGGCGAACTCGAGCAGATCGGCGGCGCCATCGATCTCGTCGGGCACGACTGGGGAGCGGGACACGTGTTCGGCGCCGTCACCGAGCGGCCCCACCTCGTGAGGTCGTTCGCCGCCGATTGCGCCGGCCTGCTCCATCCCGACTACGTGTGGCACGACGTCGCACAGGCGTGGCAGACGCCGGACGTCGGCGAGCAGGTCATCGCCATGATGGTCGACGTACCGCCGGCCGACCGGACGGCGTTCTATCTGGGTCTCGGCGCCCCGGAGACCATCGCCCTCGAGATGGCCGAAGGCGCCGACAGCGAGATGGGGCGTTGCATCTTGGCGCTGTACCGCTCGGCGGTTCAGCCGGCTGCAGCCGAACTCGGTCGGCGTCTCCTCGCCGGCGAGCGTCCACCCTGTCTGGTCATCGTTGCGCCGGATGATCCGTACGTGTCTTCAAGCTTGTCGTCGGAGATGGCGATCGCGCTCGGGGCGCAGCAGTTGCTGCTCGAAGGGTGCGGCCACTGGTGGATGTTCCAGCAGCCCGGCGCCGCCGCCGACGGGCTCGTCGAGTTCTGGGCGAACCTCGACTGACTGTGAACCTCGACTGACTGTGAGACTCGGGTGGCGCCGCGCGGCTCAGGCGCCGACGGAGACGGGGGGGCTGACGTCGATCGTCTTGCGGCCCTTGCTCTGACCGAAGGACACCGAACCGTCGATCAGGCTGAACAACGTGTCGTCCTTGCCCTTGGCGACGTTCTTGCCAGGATGGAACTTCGTTCCGCGCTGACGGACGAGAATCGTGCCGGCAGTGATCGTGGTGCCCGCGAACACCTTCACGCCGAGGCGCTGGGCATTGGAATCACGACCGTTGCGGGTTGAACCGCCACCTTTGGTCTTCGACATGACGTTGCCTCCTCAGCTGCGAGATCTTGATCAGATGGAGATCGAGGTGATCTCGACCACGTGGTACTTCTGGCGATGCCCGTAGCGACGATGCTGGTTCGTGCGCTTCTTGAAGGTGTAGCCGTTGATCTTCGGCCCCTTCTCCATGCCGATGATCCTGCCGGTCACAGAGGCGCCTTTGAGCTCGTCGGGCGTCGCGAACACGCTGCCACCGTCGACGACCATCACCGGGGTGAGCGACACGTCGCTACCGTCGGCGGCATCGAGCAGCTCGAGACGGACCTGCTGGCCTTCGGCCACTTTTTCCTGCTTGCCGCCTGAGGCGATGACTGCATACATAGCGGTGCTCGATGCTAGCGGCCGTTGCGCGGACCTCAACCGGATGACGGGCAAACTGTGCCGTAACGCGCCGGAGGTTCCCTTCGGAGGTTCCCTTCGGAGGTTCACTCCAGCAGGCTGTAGTCGACCAGTACGCCTCTGCCGTTGCACTCCGGACACTCCTCGGAATACTCCCGCAGCAGACCTTCACCGATCCGCTTGCGGGTCATCTCGACCAGGCCGAGCTCGGAGATGTCGAAGATCTGCGATCTGGTCTTGTCGCGGGCGAGCGCGTTGCGAAACACCTCGACCACCTTGGCTCGATTCTCGCGGATCTCCATGTCGATGAAGTCGATCACGATGATGCCGCCGATGTCGCGGAGCCGCAGCTGCTTGGCGATCTCCTCGGCCGCTTCCATGTTGTTGTGGAAAACGGTGGCTTCGAGATTCGAACTGCCCACGTTCTTGCCGGTGTTGACGTCGATTACCGTCAGTGCCTCGGTGTGTTCGATGATCAGCGAACCACCCGACGACAACCACACCTTGCGATCGAGCGCCTTGTGGACCTGTTCGTGGATGTGATTGCGCTCGAACAGCGACAATCCCTCCTTGTCCGCGTCGTAGTACTCGATGCGATCGGCCAGGTCCGGGTTGAACGCGGCGACGTACTTGCGAACGTCCTCGAAGAGCCGTTTGTCGTCGATCACGACGCCCCGATAGTCGGCGTTGAACTCCTCGCGGATCACTCGCACGGCCAACTCCGGTTCGCGGTACAGCAGCATCGGGCGCTGCGCCTTCGCCGCCTTCGCGGCGATCTCCTCCCACTGATCGAGCAAGATCGTCATGTCGGCACGAAGCTCCGCTTCGGTCGCTGCCTCGGCCGCAGTGCGAACGATCAGGCCGTGTTCGGCCGGCTTGACCCGGTCCAGGATGCCCCGCAGCCGCTTGCGCACGTCGTCGGGGAGGCGCTTGGAGATGCCGTACGTGGCCGAGTTCGGTATGAGCACGACGAAGCGACCGGGCAGCGACACCTCCTGGGTGAGCCTCGCGCCCTTGTGGCCGATCGGGTTCTTCGTCACCTGGCAGATGATCAGCTGCTTGTTGCGCAGGATGTCCTCGATGCGCGGGTTCTTGCCCTTTTCGACGATGTCTTCCGCGTCGTACTGCACGTCGCCTCGGTAGAGCACGGCGTTCTTCGGCGTGGCGATGTCCACGAACGCCGCCTCCATACCGGGCAGCACGTTCTGGACGCGCCCGACATAGATGTTGCCGTGGATCTGGCTGACGTCATCGGCGGGACGGCTGACGTAGTGCTCGATGAGGTTGCGCCCTTCGAGCACCGCCACCTGGGCCATCCCGGTGCGTACCTGCACCGCCATGAAGTACCGCCCGATCGGCTTGCCGTTGCGCTCACGACCACGACGCGTCTCGAGCATCGCCGCGTCCATGCCCTCGTTCCGGGCGGGTGACTTGTCCCGCCCACCCCGGCCACGGCGGGTTCGTTTGCCGGCCTCCGCGGCGGCCGTTGGCGTCGACGGACGATCCACTGCAGCGTCGGCCTGGTTCCGTTCGGAGGCGTCGTCGAGGCTCTCACCGTCGCGTCCCGCTCCCCCGCCGCCCGACCCCCGGCGGCGACGTCGCCGCTGGGTGGGCGACCCGCCCGAACCGTCGTCAGCCTTCGAACGAACTGCGGGCCCGGGCGGAGGCGTCGTCGGCATCGGCATCGTGTCGCCGATCTGGGGCCTGCGCACGAGCGCGCGCTCGGCCGCCTCCACCGATGGCCGACCCTCGCGCATCGATTCGGGCAGCTCGACATCGCCGGGCAACGCCCCGCTTCCCGCCACCAGCGGCTCCTCGTGCCGTGTCTCGACGTGCCGTGTCTCGACGTGCCGTGTCTCGACGTGCCGTGTCTCGACGTGCCGTGTCTCGTCGGACGGATCATGCGCTTCGGCGCCGCGATCGGTGCTGCCTGTCGGCTCGGGTGCACGCGCTACGTCAGTCGGCGATGCAGGGGCGGCCTCGGTGGGGCGTTCGGCGTCGAAATGATCCATGGAATGGGGGTTCCCTTCTGAGGAGCGCCAGTCGACGGCGCTCGGTGCGCGAGGTCACTTGCACGGAGCAACAGACCATCGCCGCGACTGGAGACGTGCCGACTTGCGCCGGCGCGTCGAACATTGGCGTGTCGTGGGTGAACACTCGACGAACGGCCATTGAAGAGACCACCCTACGCGTCGAGTTCATTCGCGAATTGTACCCCCGCCCCGAAAAGTCATCGTTTGCGTCGGGCTTTTCGTGGCCCAGTCCACCGAAATCCCGACGCAAACGGTGTTTCTCAGCGCATACGGCGCATGTGGACGCTCTGCACGAGGCCGAACATCGCGAAGTAGACGATCAGACCGGACCCGCCATAGGAGATGAACGGCAACGGCAGCCCGGTGACGGGCATGATCCGCAACGTCATGCCGACGTTCTGGAAGGTCTGCCACAGCACCATGGTGAACACACCGGCGCACAGATACGTGCCGAGCGGGTCACGGGAGAGGTGGGCAATCCTCCAGATCCGAACCAGGGCGATGCCGATCAGACCCAGGACCACCGCACACCCCACGAGCCCGAACTGCTCGCCCACCGCAGCGAACGGAAAGTCGGCCCACATCACGGGAATGTCGCGGCCGTTGGTGAGCGGACCGTCGAGCCACCCCTTACCCCAGATGCCGCCCGTGCCGATGGCGCGCATGGCGTTCTCGGCCTGGTAAACGGCGTCGCCGCCTGCGGCCTCGGGGTTGAACAGAGCCCGAATGCGCGCGGACTGATAATCGTTGACCAGGCGCCCGAGGAACGCCGCGAGCACGGTGGCCACCGCCAAGAAGGTGATCAGTAGGATGTAGCGCGTCTTGGCCCCCGCCACGAGCAGCACACCCAGTGCGATCGACACGATCACCGACGCGGAGCCGAGGTCGGGTTGAATGATGACGAGCACCGCGGGAGCACCGACGATCATCAGCCCACCGAGGAACCGAGGATACGAAACCTCCTCACTGCGCTCCTGCGCGAGGTACGACGCCAACATCACCAGCGTGGTGAACTTGGCCAACTCGGCAGGCTGTAGGTTGAACGGGCCGAAGTCGAAGGAGATCCTGTCCTCACCGCCGGCGACGCCGAGCAGGAAGAGCAACGACAGCAATACCAGCGTGAGGCCGTAGAGAAACGCCGCTCGCTCCTTCCAGGACTCGTAATCGAACGACATCACGACCAGCAGGACCACGGTGGCGACGATCGCGAAGACGACCTGGCGGGTGACGAACGCGTACGGATCGGCCGCGATGCGGGTACGCGACGCCGAGAACACGACGAACAGCCCGATCACGGTCAGCGCGATCTGGGTCGACATGAGCACCCAGTCGATGTTGCGGCTGGGGTCGGCGGGGCTGGCGCCGATGTTGCCCAGGCCCGAGTCGGGTCTGCGGGACAGGAAGGAGGTCGCCACCGGGGATGACTACTCCGTCGTTCTCTGGTTCGAGAAGCGGCCGTCGAAACACGATGTGTCGGCCAGATGTTGCGGCTGCGCCGCGACCGTCGAGTTCGGATCGAGCCGATCGGACAGCACCACGGGGTCGGTCGGCGCGATGCCCGATAACTGGAGGAACATGCACTTGACCACCGGAGCGGCCGCCTGCGAGCCATAACCGGCCTTCTCGAGATATGCGCTGACCGTGTAGGGCCGTTGCGGATCCTCGCTGTAGGCGGTGAATGCCGAGGAGTCGTTCCACGGGTAGTTCCCGGCGCCCTGGGCCGTGCCGGTCTTGCCGGCGACCGGGATCGCACTCGACGGGTAGTAGTAGAAGAGCTTCTCGCCGGTGGTGCTGTGATACGAGTCGCTGGTGGTGCCCGGGCCGGTGATCACGCGGCGCAGGCCGCGGTCGATCTCGTCGTGGATCTCCGGGGGCATCGGGATCTGACGCACGACCTCGCCGTCGATGTTCGGCTCGGCGGCGACACGGGCCTGCGAGAGGTCGGCGACGCCGGGAACTCTGGAGTCGGGGACACCAGGTTGGTAGATCGCCTTGATGATCTCGGGCTTCATCACCAGACCGTAATTGGCGAGCGCGGAGTACCCGACGGCGAGTTGGAGCGGTGACGCCGACAGCAGGCCTTGGCCGATGGCGAGTTGCACATTGTCGCCGGTGAAGTACCCCTCTCCCTCGTCCTTTCTGATGACTCCGGCCTCCGCGTACTTCTTCTTGAGCGCGGCATCCGGAACGGCGCCGTCGAACTCGAACGGCAACTCGATGCCGGTGTCGGCGCCGAATCCGAAGAGGCGCACCTGCTCCTGCAGGATGGGCTGGAAGTCGTTACGGGTCATCAACAGCTCACCGACCCGGTAGAAGAACGAGTCGCTCGACACGGCGAGAGCGGTCTCGACGTCGACGTTGCCGTAGACACACGGGCGCTGCGTGCCGCTACACGTGGCGTTCTTGTAGACGCAACGGACGAGCCCGCTGTTGCACTTGTCCTTGTCGACCGACTCCATCTGGTACCGCCCGACGTCCTGGTAGTAGTCGTTCGGGCCGAGCAGGCCGGTGCTCAGCGCGGCGTACGCGGTGAACGGTTTGAACGTCGACCCGAGGTTGTACCTGCCCTGGATCGCCCTGTTCACGAGGATCGACTCGTCAGGGTCGATCGGCTCGCCGGTCACCGGGTCGACCGAGGGGAAGATCTGCTCGAACTTCCCGTTGCCGAGATCGGACTCGAACCAGCGGTTGTCGAACGTCGGGTAACTCGCCAATGCGATGATGTGGCCGGTCTCGTAGTTCTGGACGACAACGGCGCCGGCAGGGGCCTTGTACGGCACCTGGTCGGGATAGTCCGGAAACACGCGGGTCTGGTACTGGGTCTCGGGGTCGAGGGGATTGTTGGCGACCGCGGTCCGACGGGTCTCGAGCTGCGTCTCGAGGGCCTGCTCGGCGAACTGCTGCTGTTCGAGATCGATCGTCAACTGGACGTCGTTGCCGTTGATCGCCGGCACACGCTCGACCTCACGAATGATGCGGCTCGCGTTGTCGACTTCGTATGTGACGTGACCCCACTTGCCGTGGAGCGTCGATTCCATGCTCAATTCGATGCCGAACTGACCGACCCGTTCGTTGAGGTAGTAGCCCGCGCCCGTATAGACGTCCTTGGTCTCCGCGGTGATCCGGCCCATGTAGCCGACCACGTGACTGGCGAGCGGCGCGTAGGGATACACCCGGCGCGATGCTTCGATGATCGACACGCCGGGGAGGTCCTCGACTCGCTCCTTGATGGCCGTGGCCGTGCGCTCGTCGACGTCCTCGGCGACCGGCATCGGCAGGAACGGGCTGTACACCTGGCTCGTGAAGCGCGCCTCCATCTCCTCGACCGGAACGTTGATCCAGCCCGCCAGCCGCCGGAAGATCTCGGCGCGGTCCTTGTCGCGGCGGATGACCGACCAGTCGACCGCCACGGTGAGCACACGCTGGTTGTCGGCCATGATGCGGCCGTCGGCATCGAAGATCCGGCCACGCTCGGGCAGCAGCGGGACGGTGCGCAACTTGGTGGTGTCGACCTGGGCTTGCAACGATTCCTGCTCGACCGTCTGCAAGAACCACAGTCGGGCGCCGATGAGGCTGAACAACAGGGTCCCGACGAGCGCGAGCACACCCAACCTGGTTGCTCGCTTGTCGATGGCCATGCTCGTCGTCTCGTCGGTTCGTGGAGTGTGTGGGTTCGTGGAGTGTGTGGGTTCGTGCCGGTGTCGCCGCCCGGCTGTCGTCAGGCGGCGTCAGGCGCCCAGGGGGCGTCGGTCGACGCGACAGCGATCCCGACCATGTTACAAACGTGTTGCAGCGGGCGGGCGTCATCGGCTCGTCACACCGACTTCACACCTCGCGCGCCGAGGCCGAGCTCCTCGGGGGGTTGTGGGCCGCGCTCAGACCGGCACGTCGGCGACCGGTTGCTTCCACTCCGGCCGCTTCATCCGCAGGCACCATCGTGCGAGCGGGACGAGCACCGGGCTCATGATGGCTGCCGCCGCCGCAGAGACGGGCACGACGAGGTACAGGTCGGAGTTGAACGGGTGCAGCTCACCGATGAACACTCGCACCAGCGGCGCCGTGAGCACGCCGGCGGCGGCGCCGAGCGCCGCGAAGATGGCGCCGAGCCACCACTGGGGGTCAGCGGCAATCCAGGCCAGGAAACCGGCGACGGTGCCGGCGACGGTCATCGCGATCGCCGTCGAGCCGAGCGGGGTCCCTTCGGCGAGATCGAACATGATGCCGAGCGTGAAACCCATCACCGCCCCTCGCTCGCTGCCGCCTGCCACGCCGGCGGCAGCGACAGCCGCCATCATCAACTCGATCACCACGCCGGCCACCTTGAAGTCGACCAGCAGGGTTCGCTGGAGTGCCAGCAACACGAGCCCCACCGGAATGATCCGAACGAGCGGACCCTGAACGAACGCCGCGAGCACCGGAGTGTTACTGACCGACCTCGGAGAGCGGTTTGTAGAGCACCACTCGCACGAAGTTGAGGCGGGTGAGGTCGGCGTTCAGTTCGACGTCGAGCAGCGGGCCACCGGAACCCGCACGGGCTGCACGGTTCTTGACACGGCCGACGGGAATCCCCGTAGGGGCAAGGCTCTCCGAGCCGCCCACGGTCTCGACGAGGTCGCCGACCGCCAACTCGGCGAGCGCCGGGTTGTCCTGTACGAATCGGATCTGTGGGAGCAGCCGGCGGCCACGTCCTTCGAGCGCACCGAACTCCTTCTGCACGATCACCGGTGCAGCCGTGGTCGTGGTCGTGACGCCGGTTCCCGTCGCGGACTCGGCGGCCGCGGCCGCAGTCGCCGCGTCCGCTTCGGCCGCGAGCGCCTTGAGTACCTCGGGGTCGATCGGCAGCCCGGTGGTCTCGTCGATGAAGTTCGGTACACCGTCGGGCAGGTTCGCTCCCGGCAGCGTGGTGTCGGGCGTCGGCGGGCCGCTCGGCGGTTCGACGCCTCCGGGCAGGCCGGTGGTGCTACCCGGCGCGAGGGTCGTCGTGGTCGTGGTGGTGTTGGTGGTGGTGGTGGTCGCGGCGTCGGCGATCTGCGATGGCGTGAGGCCGGACGGTGAGGTGTTGGCGGTGACCGCGGCCGTGTCCGAAGCATCAGATGACGTGACCGTGACGCCGACGGTGTAGCGGGCGTCGGTCACGAGCATGACCCGGGCCGTGTTGTCGGTCACGCCCGTCACCTTGCCGATCAGACCGGCCTGGTTGACCACGGGCATGCCGACCTCGATCCCACTACCACGGCCCTTGTTGATCTCGATCACCTGGTCGATGTTGTTGGCCGCGCCGCCGATCACCTGGGCGAGCTCGGTCTCGATGCCCGACAGCGACGGCAGGTTGTTCAGCGCCAGGATCTCCTTGGCCTGGATGACCGCCGCCTCGCCGGACACCTGCGTTCCGATCAGTCGGTCGACCTCGTCCTGCAGCGCCTCGTTCTCACGCTCGACGTCATCGAAGTTGACGATGCCGTTCCATGCTCGTTCGAGCGGGGTGGCGACCACACCGACGGCGGACTCGACCGGATCCATCACTCGTGTGAACCCGTCGCGGGCCCGATCGACGACTGGATTGCCGCGCAGATCGAGCGTGAGCAGGAGCGCTGACGTCAGCAGGAGCGCAACGATGACACGCCGACGACCGACGGAATAGATGGCCATCTCGATCAGGAGGGACCCGACGGTCGGACGTCAGTCCTCGCCACCGAGCGACATCAGCCCGCGCATCGCGTCGATGTTCTCGAGCGCCCGGCCCGAACCGATCACGACGCTGTACAAGGGCTCGTTCGCGATCTTGATGGGCATGCCGGTCTCGTGGCGGAGCCGCTCGGCGAGACCGCCGAGCAACGCGCCCCCACCGGTGATCGTGATGCCATCTTCCATGATGTCGGCCGCCAACTCCGGGGGCGTCTTGTCGAGCGTGGTCTTCACGGCGTCAACGATGGCAGAGATCGGCTCGGCGATGGCTTCACGGATGTGCTCGGTGGTGATCTCGACCGTTCGTGGGAGACCGGAGATGAGATCGCGCCCACGAATGTCGGCGGTCAGTTCCAGATCGAGCGGCCAGGCCGACCCCATCTGGATCTTGATCTCCTCGGACGTCCGCTCGCCGATCGCGAGGGAGAACTCCTTCTTCACGTACTGCAGGATCGCCTCGTCGAGCTCATCGCCCGCGACCCGCACCGACTGCGCGGTGACGATGCCGCCGAGGGAGATGACGGCGACCTCGGTGGTGCCTCCGCCGATGTCGACGATCATGTTGCCCGACGGCTCGTGGACCGGAAGATCGGCGCCGATCGCAGCCGCCATCGGCTCTTCGATGATGTGCACGGGTTTGCGGGCTCCCGCGTACTCGGCCGCGTCCTGCACGGCGCGCTGTTCGACTCCGGTGATGCCGGAAGGAACGCAGATCACCATGCGCGGCTTGCTCCACTTCGATGCGTGCACCTTCTGGATGAAGTAGCGCAGCATCTTCTCGCAGACCTCGAAGTCGGCGATGACACCGTCTTTGAGCGGACGAATCGCCTTGATGTGGTTCGGGGTGCGCCCCATCATCCGCTTGGCTTCCATGCCGACGGCGACGGGTCGACCGTCGTTGGCATTGATCGCCACGACCGAAGGTTCGTCGAGCACCACCCCTTGCCCGCGTACGTAGATGAGCGTGTTTGCCGTGCCCAGATCGATGGCCAGATCCCGGCCAAGGCTGAGTGGGTTGTTGCGGGCCATCCTGTGGCCCTCCCTTCGCGCGCTGTGTCGTTACGAGAACGAGTGGTCCGACACTCCCAACGGTGCCAGGAACCGGATGCTGCCAAATGTTACAGATTCGGGAAGAAGATCCCGATCTCGCGTTGGGCCGAAACCAGCGAATCGCTGCCGTGCACGAGGTTCTCGGTGAAAAGAATCCCGAGATCTCCTCGAATCGTGCCCGGCGCAGCCCCGCGCGGGTTGGTCGCGCCCATCATCGTGCGCACGACATCCCACGTGTCCTCGGGCCCTTCGAGCACCATCGCTACCACCGGCGCACGACCCATGAACGCGACCAGCTCGTCATAGAAGCCCTTGCCGACGTGCTCGGCGTAGTGCCGTGCGAGCATGGCCGTGTCGAGCGAACGCAGCTCCATCGCGATGATGTCGAGGTTCTTCGCCTCGAATCGCGAGACGATCTCACCGACGAGCTTGCGCTCCACGGCATCGGGCTTCAGCAGGACCAGGGTGCGATCGGACATGACCCACGAAGCTACCGGGATTCAGTTGGCGAAGTGTTCGAGGACGGGGCGGGCGGCGCCGACCGTGTAGAGGCTGCCGGTCGCCAGAATGGCGTCGTCCACGTCGGCGTACTCGATCGCCCGCACGCAGGCCGCCTCGACGGTGTCGAACGTGACGACGTTCTCGCACCCGAGCGCCCTCGCGGCCTCGGCAACCTCGCTCGCCTTCACGCCGCGGGGTGACGGAGCGGTGCAGGCGAACACGATGTCGAACTCGTCGGCACGAAGTGCGGCGAGCATCTCGCCCGGATCTCGCAGCGTGCCGACGATCAGGATGCGACGACCCTCCGGGTCGAAGTCTTCGAAGAACACCTGCGCGCAGGTGTCGGCGCCGGCGGGGTTGTGGGCGCCGTCGACGATCGTGAGCGGCCGACGACCGAGCACCTCGAAGCGGCCGGGCATCGTGACCTCACCGAAGCCTTCGACCACGACGTCGAGGGCGAGCGGCGCGGCGAAGAACGTCTCGACCGCCGCCAGGGCGAGGATCGCATTGCGGCCCTGGTGCGCGCCGTGGAGCGGCACGTACACATCCGGGTAGATGGTGGTCGGGGTACGTAGATCGAGCAGGCGCCCGCCAACGGCGAGGCTGTTGGCGGTCGCTTCGAAGTCGCTCCCTTCGACGAGCGTTGTCGCTCCCCCGGCCTCCTCGAAGATCGCCAGCAGGCAGGGGTCGATCTCGCCGATCACGGCGGCCGAGGTCGGCTTGATGATGCCCGCCTTCTCGCGTGCGATGTCGCACAGCGTGGGGCCGGCGAACTCGTTGTGATCCATTCCGATGTTGGTGACGACGGCGACGTCGGCGGTGACGACGTTCGTCGCGTCCCACCGACCGAGCAACCCGACCTCGATCACCATCACGTCGACGGCGACGTCGGCAAACCACCGGAACGCGGCCGCCGTCAAGATCTCGAAGTAGCTCGGGCGATGGCCGACGAGCGGTTCGAGATCGGCGATCGCCACGATCTGTTCCGCGAGATCCTCGTCCGAGATCGCCTCGCCGTTGCGGGTGATCCGTTCGTTGACCCGTTCGAGGTGGGGGCTCGTGTACGTGCCGACCGTGAGGCCCCCGGCAACGATCAGCCGCGAGATCATCTGGGCGGTCGAGCCCTTGCCGTTGGTACCCGTGACGTGGATCACGGGTGCGCAATGCTGCGGGTCTCCCAGAGCCGTGCAGAACGCCGTGATCACATCGAGCGACGGCGCCTCGATGCGGCCCGTCTTGTCGTACGAGGCATGCGAATCGAGGTAGGCCAACGCGGCGCGGATGTCTGACATGGCACCGTCAGCCAATCGGGGAAACGGCCGGATCGTACGACCGGCGACGACGGGTCAGGAAGCTGCCTTGCGCTGGCGCGCCTGCGTCCGCGGCACCAGCGTCGGATTCACGCGATCCTTGACCGTCTCGGCGTCGATGACGACCTTGCCGATGTCGGTACGACCCGGCAGGTCGTACATCGTGTTGAGCAACACTTCTTCCATGATCGCCCGCAGGCCGCGGGCGCCGGTACCGCGCAGCAGCGCCTGGTCGGCGACCGCTTCGAGGCCGTCGTCGGTGAACTCCAGCTCGACATCTTCGAAGCTGAACACCTTCGCGTACTGCTTGACCAGGCTGTTCTTCGGTTCGGAGAGGATCTTCACGAGCGCATCGCGGTCGAGGGATCCGACCGCACCGATCATCGGGAGACGGCCGATGAACTCCGGGATCATGCCGAACTTGACGAGGTCCTCGGGGAGGACCTGGGCGAACAGCTCGCCGGCGTCACGGTCGATCCGCGAGCGAACCGTGCCGTTGAACCCGACACCCTTGTGACCGATCCGCTGTTCGATGATCGTCTCGAGACCGGAGAACGCCCCGCCGAGGATGAACAGCACGTTGGTCGTGTCGATCTGGATGAACTCCTGATGGGGATGCTTGCGACCGCCCTGTGGTGGCACCGACGCCTGCGTGCCCTCGAGGATCTTCAGCAGCGCCTGTTGCACGCCCTCACCCGACACGTCGCGGGTGATCGACGGGTTCTCGCTCTTGCGGGCCACCTTGTCGATCTCGTCGATGTAGACGATGCCGGTCTCGGCCCGCTTGACGTCGAAGTCGGCGGCCTGAATCAGCTTCAACAGGATGTTCTCGACGTCCTCACCCACGTAGCCGGCCTCGGTGAGAGCCGTGGCGTCGGCGACGGCAAAGGGCACGTTGAGCTGGCGAGCGAGCGTCTGCGCGAGGTGCGTCTTGCCGCAGCCGGTCGGGCCGAGCAGGAGGATGTTCGATTTGGCCAGTTCGACATCGTCACGGCGTCCGACGGTGGCGGCCTGGTTCTGGTACTGGATCCGGCGGTAGTGGTTGTAGACGGCAACCGACAGGATCTTCTTCGCGTCGTCCTGGCCGACGACATAGTCGTCGAGGAAGGCCCTGACCTCACGCGGATTGGGCAGGTTGTCGAAGGTCAGCTCGGCCGTTTCGCCGAGCTCCTCTTCGATGATCTCGTTGCACAGGTCGATGCACTCGTCGCAGATGTACACGCCGGGGCCGGCAATCAGCTTCTTGACCTGCTTTTGCGACTTGCCACAGAACGAGCACTTCAGGAGTTCGCCGGTGTCACCGAATTTGGCCACTGTCGATACCCCTCTGCTCGTTGCTGCTGATGTTTCGCCGATCGGAGTCCGACAGTGTGGCGCACTCCCCCGGCTGATCGGTGGATCCAGCCCGTTCGGCCGTCGATCAGCGGATCGGACCGGTACGGTCGACTGCCTCGCGCGACGAGATCACCGTGTCGATGATGCCATATTCGAGCGCTTCGTTCGCTTCCATGACGAAATCGCGATCGGTGTCGGCGTGGATCCGTTCGATCGGCTGGCCCGTGTGAAAGGCGAGGATCCCGTCGATCAGCTCACGCATCCGCATGATCTCCTTGGCGGCGAGTTCGAGATCGGTGACCTGTCCGTAACCCACCGACCCGCTCGGCTGGTGCAGGAGCACACGGCTGTGCGGCAGGGCGAGCCGCTTGCCCTTCGTGCCGGCGGCGAGCAGCACGGCGGCCGCGCTGGCGGCCTGCCCGAGGCAGATCGTGGCGATGTCGTTCTTGATGAACTGCATGGTGTCGTAGATCGCGAACAATGCGGTGATGTCACCACCGGGGCTGTTGATGTAGATGTTGATGTCCTTGTCGGGATTCTCCGACTCGAGGTGGATCAACTGCGCGCACAACAGGCTGGCGATCTGATCGTCGACCGGCGTCTGAAGGAAGATGATGTTCTCCTTCAGCAGCTTGCTGTAGAGGTCGTATGCCCGCTCGCCGCGGCTCGTCTGTTCGACGACGTTGGGGACCAGGTAGTTCACCGCATCGAGGTTCATGATTCTGTCTCCCTGTCGTGGTCGTCGGTTTCCGTCACCGGATCGGGCGCGTGCGTGTCGTGAAGGGCGTCCGCGTGTTCGTGTTCGTGATCGTCGCGAGCGTGATCGTCGTGACCGTGATCGTCGTGACCGTGATCGTCGTGACCGTGATCGTCGTGACCGTGATCGTCGAGGTGGCCGCCGTCGGCGTCGTGGGAATGGCCGAGCAGCGTGTCGCGGTCGATCGCGGCGCCGTCGGAGTCGACGAAGTCGATGTGGTGGATCAGCCAGTCGAGTGCCTTGGACTTGCGGATCTGGGCGACGAGTTCGGGTACGGCGTCGTTGTGCTCGTACGCCCGACGGATGTCTCGTGCCTTCTGACCGTGCTGCATCGCCATGCGTGCGTACTCGTTGTCCAGTTCGCCGCCCTCGACCTCGAGTGATTCGCCGTCGGCGACTGCACGCAGTGCGAGGTCGACCTTGACGGCCTGTTCGGACTGGCCGCGCATCGACTCGACGAATTGGTCGGGCTCCTGCCCGGTGGCGGCGAGCCACTGGCCGAGGTCGACGCCCTGGGCCTGGAACTGCTGCACCGTGCCCTGCACACGCTGACCGAGGTCGGAATTGACCATCGCCTCCGGCGGCTCGACGTCGACGAGTTCGGCGAGCTTGCTCGTGACGGCGTTCACCAACTGTTGGCGGGCTCGGTTGAGCTTCGCGTCGCCGAGCGATGTGCGCAAGGATTCGTCCCACTGCGCGACCGTGTCGAACTCGCCGAGGTGTTCGCTCACCCACTCGTCGTCGAGTTCGGGCAGCTCCATCTCCTGGACCGCGGTGACCTTGACGGTGAAGTCGGCCTCGCCCTCGGTGCCCTTGGGTAACGAGGTGAAGCTCAACTCGTCGCCGGCGGATGCGCCGACCAGTTGCTCGTCGAAGTCGTCGGTCACCCATCCCTGGCCGACCTCGTACGACCAGTCTTCGGTATTCAGCCCGAGCACCTCCTCACCATCGCGCAGGACGGTGAGATCGAGGGTGACGAAGTCGCCGACGACAATCGGGCGGTCGGCCTCGACGAGGGAGCCATGGCGACGCTGTTCGGCTTCGTGCGCCTCGGTGAGGTCGGTGTCGGTCACCACGATCGGGGGCAGTTCGACCGAGAGGTCGCGATACCCGTTCAGTGTGATGACCGGGCGGATCTCACAGGTCGCGTCGAACTCGACGGGCCCTGACTCCTCGCCATCGGTGATCTCGACGTCGGGCGTCGCGATCAGATCGACGTCATGTTCTCTGACCGCACGAGCGAGGTACTGCGGCACGGCATCACGCAGCGCCTGCTCGCGCGCCGGGCCGAGCCCGACACGGGCTTCGAGCACCTTGCGTGGCGCCTTTCCGGCGCGAAACCCGGCAGGGTGATCTCCTTGGCGATCGCGCGGAATGCCCGATCGATGTCGTGTTCGAACTCGTCTTCTTCGACTTCGACGTACAGCTTGACCTTGTTGCCCTCGAGGGCCTCCAGCGAACTCTTCACAGAGCGGCGAGTGTATCGGCGAGGGCCCGATCTGTTCCCCGGCACTGCTGCCCCACGTCATGCCCCGCCGTCATGCCGCACCGTCTCGATGCGGGTCGCGTTGCCGTCGGGATCGTCATGGTGGGAGCGAACTCGCGCGTTCGTGGTCCGCTCGGGCAGAATGGGTGGCGATGGAGTTCTGGACACCACACAAACTCGCCTCTCCGCACACCGGTCAGCTGTTCTTGAAAATGGGCGACCAGGTGAGGAGCACGGCAGAGATCCACGACGTGCCCGTCGGGACCGAGGGCAAGGTGATCCTTGCGAACGGGTTCAGTTGGCAGCGTTACCGCGTGCTGTTCTCCAACGGGGTCGAGGTCGGCGATCTCGATCACCGCAACCTCGAGCCGATCGGTCGCACGGCAAGGCGCCTCGCGAAGCAGAAGTAACGGCGAAGCTCGCTACGACGTGCTGGACCCCACCGTCGCCGACGACCTCGATGGACGTCGACGTCGCCTCAGGCAGGATGATGTCTCAGGCAGGATGATCGGCCTCCTGGCCGTCGATGAGTTCGACGTCGGTGGTGGCCGACGGCGATGCCGCGGCGATGCGATCCGCGGGTTCACCGAACCGGAGCAGTCGTCCACCGAACACGAGCGTGCAGATCAGGAACCAACTCCAGCCGACGATCAGCCCGGCGATCACATCGGTCAGCCAGTGCACTCCGAGCAACACCCTGCTGGTTGCCACACCGACGGCGAGGACGACTGCGCCCGCCAACCCGACAGCTCGCGCCCGACGCCCCATCCTGCGGGTGATCACGAGCGCCATGGCGGCCCAGCACGCCGCTGCCCCGGCGGTGTGACCGGAGGGGAACGACGAACCGGCGAACGTGGAGAGTCGGGCGATGTCGGGTCGCTCCCGATCGACGAGCAGCTTCAACCCACTGTTCAGAGCGCCCACGCCCAGCCCGACGACCGCGAGATAGGCGAGTGGACCGACGCGGCGTTGCTTCACCGCTACCCCGGAACCGACGACGGCCAACGCGAGGAACAACCAGCCTGTCGCGCCGAATCGGGTGATCGCCTCCAACACGCGCGTTGACGTGTCCGATGCGTGTTCGGCGCCCCACTCGGCCACCGACTCGTCCCATCGGGCGAACCCGCGTCGATCGTCCACCATGTCGAGCACCCAACCCACGGCGAGAGCCGCCGCCGCCAGCACGGCGAACGAGACGGCGACGATCGCGCCACCTGCCACCCGTCGATCGAGCGCACGTACGGCCGGCCGCACTCGATCCGGCAGGTGCGCGATGATCCACCGCTCCTCGGCCGGGCGCGGGTTCACGCCGCGGTGGGCGGCTCGTCGATCGGCATCGCCGGCATCTCACCGTCGGCCAACGGCCACGCCATCTCTCATCGCCCGCTTCATACCACACCCGTCCGACCCCGGACTCGACTCAGCACCACCGTGGACCGCGAACTCCTCGACGACGCCCGGAAGGTGCGCGCCGGTACGACCGACGCCGAGCTCATCGATGAGGCGTTGGCGGCGCTGCTCGCGCGCTACCGCGCCGTCGAGATCGATGACGCGTACGATCCCGCGTACCGCGCTCATCCGATCGATGAGCCAGACGAGTGGGGCGATCTCGCATCATTTCACGATGCCGCGGCAGCGACACGACGGTTCTGCCGAAGCGGGGCGAGTTGTGGTGGTGCGAACCACCCGGGATCGGCCGACGACCCGTCGTGGTGCTGTCGCGCGATGCCGCCATCCCGAGGATGAGACGCGCGCTGATCGCGCCCTGCACGACGACAATCCGAGGCTTGCCGAGCGAAGTCGTCCTCGAACCGGGCGACGACCCGATCGGGCGTCGAAGCGCCGTCAACCTCGACTCCGCCGAATCGGTGTCGATCGCCGTGCTGGTCGAGCGAATCGGCGCGCTGAGTGGAGTTCGATTGCGGGAGATCTGCAGTGCGCTCGCGGTCGCCGGCGACTGCGGATGACGTGGCGCCGACCTCGCTCTTGGTAGCACTGTCAACCGGCGACGTTGACAGCCACAGGAGCGAACCATCTCGACTCGATGTTGTCGTGAATGTCGGCGATCCCCACCTGGAGTTGGTCGACGAAGTCGTGTAACCATCCGTCAACCGAGCCGGTGGCATCGACCTCCTGCAGCCGGCTCTGGGTCGAGGCGATTGCGGCCATGGCGTCGGCATGGCCCGGGATCTCGAGCAGCCACCGGGAGGCCTCGATCAGACACGACTCGACGCTCCTCGGGCATTTCGTGTCACGGAGCAGGAAGGCGATCGTCGCCTCGGCCGTGTTCGATGTCCCACTTCTCCGGAATGGCTGGAGAGCACCCATCGCTCGCAGCGCTGCAGACCAGCAGATGTCGAGGTAGGGCTCGAGTGGCCCGCTTTGCCGCCGGCCCAGGACCTCGGCCTGAACGCCGAGCACCCGTGTCGTGAAGTCGGCCCGCTCCAGCTGACGGCCCACGGTGAAGAAGCAGTAGGCATCGTCGCGGCTCATCGATTCGCCGAGGATGGCCGACAACGTCTGGCACCCTCGGATGACGGATGTGAGCCATTCGCCGCGGGACCGCCGGTCGACGGCAACCGTCGCCGTGGCCTCGATGTGGTTGCGGAGATCGGTGAACACCTCGACAGCGTCCGCGGGCATGACCGCGCGGGCCACACGGAGGTTCGAGTGGGCCGCCGCGATCGAGGAACGAATGGAGTTCGGGTTCGAGCGGTGGACCGAGACAAAGCCCACGACGACCTCTTCGCTGTTGATGCCGCGGCCGCTGCGCACCTGCCGGTCACCGCCTGGCATCTCGCCGCCTACCATCTCGCCGCCCAGCACTTCAGCACTTGACCCTTCGATGCCCAGCACCTCGAGGAGCGGCTCCCAGCCGACGTTTGCCGCCTTCGGAAGGTCCATCACGAGGTCCGAATGGGACTTGATCAGTCGTGCGGTGCCCTCGGCGCGCTCGAGGTGACGGCCGGCCCAGTAGGCGCACTCAGCGACCCGGGACAGCAACAGTGGCGATGGTGTCTGATACATATGTCTCCTTGTCGAGAGATCGGTCCGTTTTCGGCGCACGGTGCGCCGGCGGACGGGTTGCGGGGTCGACGATCCAGGTGTCCTTGCTGCCACCGCCCTGGGAACTGTTGACGATCAGCGAACCCTCACGGAGTGCGACGCGTGTCAGGCCGCCGACGGTCACGTAGGGGTCGTCACCCGACAGCACGAACGGCCGGAGGTCGAGATGGCGAGGCGCGATGATGCCGCCGTCGCAGATGGTCGGAGCGGTCGACAGTTCGAGGATCGGTTGGGCGACCCAGTTCCTGGGTTCGGCCTCGATCTGCAGTCTGAGGGCGTCGAGCTCGGCCGCACTGGCCTGAGAGCCGATGGTCACTCCCTTGCCGCCCGCCTCGTTGGCCGGCTTGCACACGAGTGAGTCGAGGTTCGCCATCACGTGGCTGAGATGGCTCGGCTCGATGCATCGCCATGTCGGCACGTTCGCGAGGCGCGGCGTCTCACCGAGGTAGTACTCGATGAGGTCGGGAACGTAGGAGTAGACGACCTTGTCGTCGGCGACGCCCGCGCCCGGAGCGTTCGCTATGGCGACGTTGCCGGCCCGCCATGCCCGCATCAGCCCGGCGGTACCGAGCATGGAATCGGGACGGAACACCTCCGGGTCGAGGAACAGGTCGTCGACTCGCCGGTAGATGACGTCGACACGCACCAGGCCGCTCACGGTCCTCATGTAGACGACGTCGTCTTCGACAACCAGATCGGAACCCTCGACAAGGTGCGCCCCCATCCGGGTCGCGAGCAGGACGTGTTCGTAGTAGGCCGAGTTGTAGATCCCAGGAGTGAGGACGGCCACGATCGGATCGATTCCCGACCTGGGCGCGAGTGCCTTCAACCGGGCGCTGAGTTGCTCGGTGTAACCGTCGATCGGAAGGATGTCGAGATCTCGGAACAGGTCGGCGAAGACGCGTTTGCTCACCTGTCGGTTCTCGAGCATGTACGAGACACCCGACGGGATACGCAAGTTGTCCTCGAGAACGTAGAACTGACCGGATGCATCCCGTACCAGGTCGCTGCCGCTGATGTGCGCCCACACGCCGCCACGCAGGGGGACGCCGAGGCAGGCTTCGCGGTAGTTGGCCGAGCCGATGAGCAGCTCGGCCGGGAAGACACCGTCCTTGATCACCTTCTGGTCGTGGTAGAGGTCGTCGATGAAGTGGTTGAGCGCGGTCAGACGCTGGATCAGGCCGGTCGTGACCGATGTCCACTCCTCGAGCGCGATGATGCGGGGGATGACGTCCACCGGCCAGTTCCGGTCGATGTTGCCGTCGGTGGAGTGCAGAGTGAACGTGATCCCCATCGAGCGGATCGCCGCCTCGGCCGCGCGTTGGCGGTCGAAGAGATCGTTCCCGAGTGCCTCGAGACGACCCACGACGTCGACACACCCCGGTCTCGGACGCCCATCCGGATCGACCATCTCGTCGAATGTTCGTGTTGCGTCGTAGCCCGCAGGCCAGGTCATCTCGTGTGTCTAATGGCGCTCGCGCTCCCAAGTGAGTCGAGTGTGTTACGCGATCGTGAACTGTCACCGCAACGCGCCCGGGGTTCGACGACCGGACGCTTCGCGTCGAAACCGCCCCATTAGCATCGCTCGCACCCCACCCTGTTCACCGACGAGACTCAGGACGTGCCGATGGGCATACATGTCGGCATCGAGCACCGCACGACCTATCGCTTCGATCGCCCCATCCGCATACACCCACACGTGTTGCGGCTGCGACCCGCACCGCACTGCCGCACGCCGATCCTGGCGTACAGCCTGCGGGTGACACCGAGCGAGCACTTCGTGAACTGGCAGCAGGATCCATTCGGGAACTTCATGGCCAGGCTCGTGTTTCCCGAGCCGGCGAGTCATCTCGACGTGACCGTCGACCTCGTCGCCGACCTCACCGTGGTCAATCCATTCGATTTCTTCGTCGAGGAGTCGGCCAAGACCTACCCGTTCAGCTATGAACCCCAACTCGCCGCCGACCTCGAGCCGTACCTCCGACCCGCGTCCCCGAACGGGCCACTGCTGGACAAGTGGCTGTCCGGCGTCCAGGCGCTCGATGGCGGAACTCCGATCGCCGACTTCCTGGTCGGGCTCAACCGGCGCCTCTACGGCGATGTGGACTACTCGATACGAATGGAGCCGGGGGTGCAGGCCCCCGAGGAAACGCTCGCCAGGGCTATCGGGTCGTGCCGCGACACCGGGTGGCTGCTCGTGGAGGCGCTCCGGCGTCTCGGCCTCGCTGCTCGCTTCGTGTCCGGCTACCTGGTGCAACTCACGGCCGACCAGCCGTCGCTCGACGGCCCCGACGGTCCGCAGACCGACTTCACCGATCTGCATGCCTGGGCCGAGGTGTACATCCCGGGCGCAGGCTGGATCGGACTCGACCCCACGTCGGGCCTCTTCGCCGGCGAAGGACACATCCCGCTGGCCTGCACACCTCACCCGACGTCGGCGGCCCCGATCAGTGGGACCACCGACGCCTCGAACGTACGCTTCGACTACAGCAACGTCGTGCGCCGTTTGCGCGAGGATCCTCGGGTCACGCTGCCATACACACCCGAGCAGTGGGAGCGCATCGACCGGCTCGGCGAGGCCGTCGACGAGCGCCTCGCGGCAGCCGATGTCAGGCTGACGATGGGCGGGGAACCGACCTTCGTGTCGATCGACGACATGGAAGCCGACGAGTGGAACACCGACGCCGACGGCGCGGCCAAACGAGCCCTCGCCTACGACCTCGCCATGCGACTGCACGAGCAGTTCGCCAACGGTGGACTGATCCAACACAGCCAGGGCAAGTGGTACCCGGGCGAACCGCTTCCCCGCTGGCAGATCGGCATCGTCTGGCGTAACGACGGCAAGCCGCTTTGGAGCCGCAGCGAGCTGCTCGCGACGCCATCGAAGCCGGGGACCGCAACGATCGACGATGCCCGGCGATTCGCGCACGGCGTTGCCGCCCGCTTCGGGCTGGACAGTGATCGAGTCATAGCCGCGTACGACGACCCTGTCGACCAGGCGTGGAGCGAGGCGCGCCTGCCCGGTGGTGAGCCACCCGCGCGCGACGTCGAACCCGACAAGCCCGACAAGCTCGACAAGGCCGACGCCCGAATCCGGCTGATCGAACGGCTCCGGGCCACGACGGCCGATCCTGCCGGGTTCGTCATGCCATTGCATCCCGCGCCCGACGGCAACGGTTGGCAGACCACCACATGGAACCTTCGGCGAGGTCGCCTCTACCTGATCGCCGGCGACTCACCCGTCGGCCTCCGGTTGCCCCTCGACTCGCTCACCTGGTCGCCACTGCCTGTCGACTTCGAGCGTTCACCGTTCGAGGATCGCGACGAGCTGCCTGCCCCCGGCGCGCTGCCCCGCTCACCCGCGACGATCGTCGAGCGTCACCAAGCAGCACCGACCGCGATCACCTTCGAGGTGACCGACGGTCATCTCTGCGTGTTTCTCCCGCCGCTGGAGTACGCCGAGCGAGCCGTCGAGATGCTGGCTGTCGTCGAGTCGGTGGCAGAGCAACTCGCATTCCCGGTCGTCATCCAGGGCTACCCGTTGCCACGCGACCCACGGCTCACGACCCTCGTCGTCACGCCTGATCCCGGCGTCATCGAAGTCAACGTCCAACCGAGCGATTCATGGCCCGCGTTGCGATACGTCGTCGAGACCCTCTACACGCAAGCCCGGCTCGCCCGACTGGGAACCGAGAAGTTCGCCCTCGACGGGACACACACGGGCACCGGCGGCGGAAATCATGTCACCCTCGGCGGCGCCGAGCCCGCCGATAGCCCATTGCTGCGTCGTCCGGATCTGTTGCGCAGCATGGTCACCTACTGGCAGCACCACCCCGCGCTGTCCTACCTGTTCTCGGGGCAGTTCATCGGGCCCACGAGTCAAGCCCCGCGGGTCGACGAAGGTCGAGTGGACAACGTCTACGAACTCGAGATCGCCTTCGCGGAACTCGAACGCCGGTCGGCCGACGTTCCACCCTGGCTGGTCGACCGGCTGCTACGCCACCTCCTCGTCGACCTCACCGGCAACACGCATCGCTCGGAGTTCTGCATCGACAAGCTGTTCAGCCCCGACTCCGAGCGGGGTCGGTTGGGCTTGCTCGAGCTCCGGGCGTTCGAGATGCCGCCGCATCCCCAGATGGCGCTGGTGCAATCGCTGCTCGTACGAACACTGGTCGCCCGCTTCTGGGAGCATCCCTACGCCGGTCGCCTGGTGCGCTGGGGCACCGATCTGTACGATCGCTACCTCTTGCCATGGTATGTACGAGCCGACATCCACGACGTCGTCGACGACCTCCTCGGCCACGACTTCGACTTCGACCGCGCGTGGCTGGAGCCGTTCCTCGAGTTCCGCTTTCCATTGGTCGGCGAGGTCGAGTTGGGTGATGTGCGGCTCGAGCTGCGAGGCGCGATCGAACCGTGGCATGTGCTGGGCGAGGAGGTGGCCGGTTCGGGCTCGGCGCGATATGTCGACTCGTCCGTCGAACGTCTACAGGTACTCGTCGAAGGGTTCAACGAGGCCCGACACATCGTCACCTGCAACAACGTTCCCGTGCCGCTGCACACGACCGGCACACCGGGCACCGGTCTGGCCGGCGTCCGATTCAAGGCATGGGCCCCGTGGTCGGCCCTGCATCCCACCATCGACGCGCACGGTCCACTCGTGTTCGATCTGATCGACCGATGGAACTCGAGATCCATCGGCGGGTGCACCTACGAGGTGTCTCATCCCGGCGGCCGTTCCTACGACACGTTCCCGGTGAACGCCGCCGAAGCCGAGGCCCGTCGCTGCAGCCGATTCTTCAAGCACGGGCACACACCGGGACGGGTGGATGTCGCCGAGCTGGACGAGTTGGCAGCAGCAATGCAACGCGAGTACCCGCACACGCTCGATCTGCGCCGGCACGCACCTGTGGAGTGACATCATGACCCTGATCCCGGTCGAGGGCCTCATCGAGGAGTATCACCCCGCGGCAGGTGGCCGCGACGAGCTGATCGACACCGATGGCAGCGTTCGAGACCACTGGTCCGGGTTGGTTGCGTCGTATCGGTCTCTCGGCATCGTCGAGCTCACCCGACGCCGCGACGAGATCCGGCAGCTACTCGAACAGGACGGGGTGACGTACAACGCCACGGCGGATCACCGGCACCCGAACCGACCCTGGACCCTCGACCCCATACCCCTCGTCGTGCCGGCCGATGAGTGGGCTGACATCGAGCGTGGCATGATCCAGCGCGCTGAACTGCTCGATCTCGTGCTCGGCGACATCTACGGCGAGCGCCGCCTGCTTCGCGCCGGAATCGTGCCTCCGGAGATGATCCTGTCCGACCCGCAGTTCTGTCGGGCCTGCGACGGAATCCGCATTCCCGGCGAGAAGCAACTGGTGGTGGTCGGAGCGGATCTCGCCCGCTCGGCCGACGGCCGATGGCTCGCCCTCGGGCAACGCGCTCAAGCCCCCTCGGGGGCGGCGTATGCCCTCGAGAACCGACGGGTCTTGTCGCGGGTGTTTCCCCAGCTCTTCCGCACTACCGGGGTCCAGCGTCTGACGCCGTTCATCCGGGCCCTGCGCTCGGCGCTACTGGCCACGGCGCCCGCCGGAGTCGACGATCCGTCAGTCGTCATCCTGTCACCGGGCCCCCTCTCGGAGACCGCGTTCGAGCATGCGTCGCTCGCGGCCCAACTCGGCTACCCACTCGTCCAGGGCTCCGACTTCGAGGTTCGCCGCGGACGGGTCGGCCTACGGGCCGTCGGCGGCTGGGTGCCGGTACACGTCATCCTGCGCCGGGTCGATGCGGACTTCTGTGACCCGTTGGAGCTGCGCGCCGACTCGACCCTCGGCATTCCCGGTCTGGTCGACGCCTGCCGAACGGGAACCGTGAGTGTCGTCAACACGCTCGGTTCGGGCGTGCTCGAGAATGCCGGGCTGGCTGCGCTGATGCCGACCCTGTCGAAGCATCTGCTCGGGACCGACCTCCTCCTGGAGTCGGTTGCGTCGTGGTGGTGCGGTGACGCAGCCGGCCGCTCACACGTGCTCGCGAACCTTGGCGAAATCGTCGTGCGCCCTCTGTCGCGAGCGACCCTCGGGCGGGCGATCGACACCACGCAGGCCGGCGCGGCCCAGTTGGACCAACTTCGGCAACGCATCCTGGCCCGACCCGACCAGTGGGTGGGCCAGGAGCGGCTGACGCCCGCATCCGCGCCCGTTCTCGCCGCCGGCGGCATCGAGCCCCGCTCCACCGTGTTGCGCACCTTTGCCGTGGCTCACGGCGACTCCTATGTCGCGATGGCCGGTGGGCTGGCCCGCACCGCCACCAACGATCACCGCGCGCCGATCGTGAATCCGGCCGGAGCGCACTCCAAGGACACGTGGGTGCTCGGTGTCGAGTCCGAGCGCGAGGCGGAGTTCTGGCCGGCCGAACCCGAGTTGCCGGCGCAGGCGCCGATCAAGGCACTTCCGGCCCGGGCCGCCGAGCACCTCTTCTGGCTGGGCCGCTACGCCGAACGGGCGGAGGCAACGGTTCGTCTGCTCCGCGCGATCAACGAGCGACGCGACGAGTTCGAGAACGCACCGGCCGGTCCTGGGCCGGCTTGCCTCACCGTGCTGCTCGAAGCACTCACTCGCGTCACCGGTACCTACCCGGGTTTCGTGGGTGACGACGCAGCGTCGTTGTTCGACGATCCGACGAACGAGCTGTTCTCGCTCGTCGTCGACGAGCGCCGCCCCGGAACCGTCGCGCACGCCATCCATCACATGTTCGATGCCATCGACATCGTGCGTGACCAGATGTCGACCGACACATGGCTCGTCGTCGGCTCGCTGCAACGCGTACTCGAAGGGCTGGACCACGACACCGGTGATCGCGACGAAGCGATGACGACCGTGCTCAATGAACTCCTCCACGGGCTCTTGTCGCTCTCCGGTCTCATGAACGAGTCGATGGTCCGCGACCACGGTTGGCAGTTCATGGACGCCGGGCGCCGCATCGAGCGAGCGCTGCAGGTCACCAGCTTGGTGGGAGCGACGGTCGGCACGGAGCGCAGCGCGCCGGTCGAGAGCCTCGTGCTCGAATCCGTACTCATCGCCGCTGAGAGCATCATCACCTCCCGACGTCGGTATCGGTCGCGTGCGCTCGTGTCGACCACGATCGACCTGCTGTTTTCCGACAGCGGCAATCCCCGATCGCTACGGTTCCAGATCGACCGGCTCGACCACAGCCTTGCGCGGTTCGGCGCCGACCGGCCGGCGGGATCGACGTCGTTCGCGAGGCCGTTGCTCGCCAGGGTGGCCGGCCTGGTCGAGGAGATGAACTGCGAACAGCTGGCCGCCACGGACGACGACGGTCATCGACATGAGTTGGAGAGCTTCGTCGAAACCGTTCGCGCCGAACTCTCGATGGCATCGGAAGCGATCGAGGCGGAGTCCTTCATCCGGTTGCAGCCTCAACACACGATGATCGGTCCCATCGCGGCGCCGGGGGTGACGAGGTGATCTACCACGTGTCCCACCGCACGAGGTACGACTACAGCGCTCCGGTGACATCCAGCATCGCCGAGCTCCACCAGCTACCGGACGATGTCGACGGGCAAGTGTGCCTGCGCCGCGCGATCACCACCGAACCCGCCCCCGAGCACCAGCGCGAGCGTCGCGACTACTTCGGCAACGTCACCGCCGTGGTGACCATCCGTGAGCCGCACACGCGGCTCGAGGTCACCAGTACCAGCATGGTCGACACCACTGGTCGGCCGACCGACTTCGAGGTCGTCGATCGAAGGCCGTGGCACACGTACACCGCGGCGCGAGCCCCTGATGAAGACCTGGCGGCCTTCGAGTTCTCGCTCGATTCCCCCGCGTGGCGCGTTCCCGACAACTTCTGGCATACGCCGAGCCCTCGTTCAGGCGTGACACTCCACTCGCTGATGGTGTGGTCGAGCTCGGCCATCGCATCCACACCGAATTCGAGTTCGATACTGAGGCCACCAAGGTCGACACACCGCTCGTCGACGTGATGGAGATGCGCAAGGGCGTCTGCCAGGACTTCGCCCACGTCATGATCGGTTCGCTGCGCTCGTTGGGGCTGGCCGCCTGCTATGTGAGCGGCTATCTCGAGACCGAGCCACCGCCGGGCCAACCACGCCTGACCGGCGTCGACCGTACCCACGCCTGGGTCGGGGTCTACCTCGGTGGCGGGCGATGGATCGGCGTCGATCCGACCAATGGTCGCGTCGCCGGCGCCCGCTATGTGACTGCGGCGCGCGGCCGTGACTACGCCGACGTCCCTCCGCTCAAGGGCGTGATCTTCACGCAAGCCGAGGAGAGCCATCTCACCGTGTCGGTCGATGTGGCGCGGCAGTAGATCGGAGCGCCACCGACGTCGGCGTTAGGGTCATGGAATGCAGCCGTTCCCGTGCTCGGTCTGCCGGCAACTGCTCTTCTTCGACAACTCGACGTGCCTGGGCTGCGGTTCACAACTCGGCTTCCTGCCCGACGAGCGGGACCTGGTCGCCCTGCGGCTCACACCTGACGGCTTCGAGCGGGCTGACGGCCTGCCTGGACGGTACCGGCACTGCGCGAATCGACTGGTCGCTCGCTGCAATTGGCTCATCTCCGCGAGTGACGACGCCGAACTCTGCGCAAGCTGTCGCCTCACCTCGGTTCGCCCGAACGACAACGAGGTCGACGCGATCGAGGCGCTCGCCAAGGCTGAGGCGGCAAAACGACGACTCCTCCACCAGCTGATGTCACTCGGGCTTCCGGTCATCGATCGATCCGTCGACGAGGAGCACGGGTTGGCCTTCGAATTCCTGTCGTCACGCGGCCGCAAGGTGATCACCGGCCACGACGCCGGCGTGATCACCCTCGATCTCTCCGAATCCGACAACGCGCACCGCGAGTTCGTTCGCCAGCAGCTCGGTGAACCCTACCGAACGGTTCTGGGCCACCTCCGCCACGAGATCGGCCATTACTACTGGCCTCGGATCGTCGCCCAAGCCGGTCATACCGATGCCTTTCGGGCGCTCTTCGGCGACGAACGAGTCTCGTACGAGGAATCGCTCGACCGGCACTACTCGCCGGGGCCGGATTCCGACTGGTCGGGCTCCCATGTGAGCGAGTACGCCACGATGCATCCCTGGGAGGATTGGGCCGAGACCTTCGCCCACTACCTCCACATCGATTCCGGGCTCGACACCGCGGCATCATTCGGGCTCGTGGTCGGCGAGCCGGCGT
>CAVPET010000036.1:0-14660 GCA_963703525.1 Ilumatobacteraceae bacterium
TGTGGCCGTCGTCGATGGGGACGAGCCCGGCGATGGCGCGCAATGTGGACGACTTCCCGGCGCCGTTCGGCCCGAGGATGGCGAGCACTTCGCCTGCCTCGACCCGAAGGTCGACGGCGAGGTCGAGCGTGCCGAGCCGCAGGCCGACATGGCAGTCGAGGCTCATGCGGCGCTCGGCGGGGGACTGCTGTCGAGCCACCGTTCGCGTAGCCCGACGAGTACGGCGAACGACACCGAGATCAGCACGAGGCTGAGCACCAACGCCTCCTGTGGGTTCGACTCGAGCGCGAGGTAGGTCGCCAGCGGCATGGTCTGGGTGGTGCCCGGGAAGTTCCCGGCGAAGGTGATCGTCGCGCCGAACTCGCCGAGCGCACGGGCCCAGGCGAGCACCGCGCCGGCTATCAGAGCAGGCTTGATCGAGGGCAGCGTGATCCGGCGGAACACGTAGCCACGCGACGCGCCGAGCGTGCGCGCCGCGTCTTCGAAGCGGCGGTCGAGTTGGCGCAGCGCGGCCTCGACGGTGAGTACCAGGAACGGCATCGACACGAACGTCTGAGCGACCACCACGCCGGCGGTCGTGAACGGGAGTCGAATCCCGAACCACTGGTCGAGGTACTGGCCGAACACGCCCCGTCGTCCGAGCGAGAAGAACAGCGCGACGCCGCCGACCACCGGCGGCAGCACCATCGACAGCGTGCACAGCGCGCGTACGAACGAGCGCCCGGGAAAGTCGACCCGCGCCAGCAGCCAGGCCAGCGGAACGCCGAAGATCAACGACAGCGACGTGGCCCACAGCGACGTCACGATCGAGAGCCGCAGTGCCGTGCGGACGGTGGAGTCGGTCAGCACCTCCCAGACGTCGACCCACGGCATCCGCCACAGCAGGCCGACGAAGGGCAGCGCGAAGAATGCAATGGCGGCGCCCGCAATCACGAGGGCCGGGACGGGCAGGCGCTCGGATCCCGCTCGCCGCGGGCGCCCGGAACGGCTGGGGCGCCAGTAACGGATCGGGCGCCAGGAACGGCTGGGTCGCGCGGAACCGCTGTGTCGCGCGGAACGACTGGGGCTCGCCGAACGGATCGGGCTCACGGAGGGCCGAATCCGTAGTCGGCCAGGATCTGCTGGGCCCGTACGCCCAACACGAAGTCGACGAAGGCCTGCGCGCCTGGCGGGTTCGGGGCGTGCCTCGTCGCCACGAGCGGGTACTCGGCCACGACGCCGAACTCGATCGGAATGTCGACGCCGGCAGCCGAATCGCCGGCGGCGATCACGTCGGTGCGGTACACGATGCCGGCGTCCGCTTCGCCGAGGGTGACCTTGTTGACGATGGCCTTCACGTTCGGTTCGAGCGACTTCGGCGTCACCGTCACGCCCGCCTTGGTGAGGACCTCGGCGGAGTAGGCGCCGATCGGAACGTTCGGTGAGGCGGTCACGACAATCAGGTCGGGGTCGGCGAGATCGGCCAACCCGGTGATGGCCAACGGGTTGCCGCGTTCGACGATGATCTGCAGGGTGTTGGTCGCGAAGATCACTGGTTCGCCGTCGTTGTCGTCGGCATCGGTGAGCCTCGTCATGTTCTGCTGGTCGGCCGAGGCATAGACATCGGCAGGGGCGCCCTCGGCGATCTGGGCGACGAGCTCGGACGACGCGGCGAAGTTGAACGTCACGTCGGCGTCCGGATGCTCGGCCGTGAAGGCGTTGCCGATCTCCGTGAACGCCTCGGTCAGCGAGGTGGCTGCGAACACGGTGACGTCACCCGGCGACCGGCCAACGGTGCCTGCGCTGCCCGTGTCGGTGTCGGTGTCGGTGTCGGTGTCGGTGTCGGTGTCGGTGTCGGTGTCGGTGTCGGTGTCGGTGTCGGTGTCGGTGTCGGTGCCCGTGTCGGTGCCCGTGCCCGTCGTGCCCGTGCCCGTGCCCGTGCCCGTGCCCGTGCCCGTCGTGCCCGTCGTGCCCGTCGTGCTGTCGAAACCCGAAGCGCATCCCGTGACAGCGACGGCGACGATGAGCGAGACGGACAGGCCGATGGTCCAGCGAAGGCTCATCGCGGTCACAATAGTCAGTCACTGACTTATTCAGCCTCGTCGCCCGACGCCCCGACCCCCCGGCCCACGCCCCAGCGGCCCCCCGGCCGACGTTTGCGTCGGGATTTCCGAGACCCGTCCCGCAGAAATCCCGACGCAAACGGGGATTGGTAGTGCTTGCAGCAGAGTTCGATACGGTGCGGTCATGACACGCGTCCTCATTGCCGTCGATGGAACCGCCTCCGATCACCAGGTCGTCGGACAGACACACACGCTCTTCGGCGACGACGCCGAGTACGTGCTGATCAACGTTCGCCGCGACCCCATGCTCATCGCGGCCACGACCATCGGGGTCGGGATGACGGCGATGATTCCGGCCGTCGACCTGCGCACCGCGTACGGCGCGGACGCCGAAGGCGACTCCCTGCAGTCCGAAGCCGACGCCGCCACTGCCACGGCCAGATCGGCGGCCGAGGAATCCCACCTCGACGATGCCATCGTCGTCGGGGAGATCGGCCTCGAACCCGATGTGATCCTGCACGCTGCCACCGAGTTCGCCGTCGACGTCATCGCCGTCGGCGACCACCACCGGAACTGGTTCTCCAAGTTGTTCTCCCCGTCGGTGAGCGAAGCGATCACCGAGCGCTCGCCCGTGCCCGTGCTCGTGATCCGCGTCCCTCACGACTAACCGCTGCTGTAGCCGTGCCGGCGCTCGACACCACGCCCATGGCGCCGGCTCGAGCGCAACAGCCACCATTGAGCGCAACAGCTACGTCTGAGCCTGAGACACCGATCAGGAAATCAGGTCAGCGCATCGAGGCCGAGCCGTCGGCGCCGCGCCACGCGGCGCGCAGTGTCGCCTGTTGGAGTCGGTTCTCACGGAACTGGCCGGCGGCTCCGACGATCGCCAGGACGATGTAGCCGGCATACCACCACCAGTCGTCTTCGATGGCCTTGGTGGTGGCCGCCGATTCGAAGTCTCCGGTGTCGATCACGCCGAACATGAGCATCAACCCGCCGATGATCGCGCCGGCGCCGGCGAGAGCGGTGAGGATGGTGAGCAGCATCATCGGCATGTCACCGACGATGGCGACGAAGGCCGGCACCGCGGCCGCGATCACGCCCGCGAGAGCGATCACCCACGACCAACTCACTCCGAGCGCGACCATCACCGTGGTGCCGAGGATGAACCCGATCGACGTCGTGCCGATGAGCACTGCGACTTCATAGTAGAGGTAGGCCAGCAGGCCGAACACCGATGCCACGGCCAGGCCGACGATCCACGACAACGCGGTGCCGAGGAACCTGTCACCACCCGCCGTCACCACCCGCCGTCACGACACCGGCGCCGAGGACGAAGCCGGCGAACGCGCCCCAGATCGGGATGATGATCCGCATCGCGAAATACCCACGGAAGCAGAACACCGCGCCGATCAAGACGGCAAGGGTGCCGAACAGGATGTCGTTCACCGGGTCACTGTTGCAGATCGGGCGGGGGCCGCGGATAGGTCAGGATCCGACGACACCGATCGAGCGATGACACGATGCACCTCGCGCCGATGAGACATCGCGCCGATGAGACATGGCGCCGATGAGACATGGCGCCGATGAGACATCGCGGGATGAGGGATGGGATGGGATGAGGGCAATCGGACTGGTCGTGGTGCTCGCTTCCCGACGATTCCGACACAGTGCTCGTCTCGTTCGTCTCGTTCGTCTCGTTCGTCTCGTTCGTCTCGTTCGTCTCGTTCGTCTCGTTCGTCTCGTTCGTCTCGTCTCGCCTGATACGGCCGCCCTGGAGGCGACGGTGTCAGGAGCAGCGCGTCAGGCGCGGATCCCGGCCTTCGCGGTTGCGTCCTCTGCACCGTCGATCTTGCCGGACGGTGGCTCGGGCGCCGGCCGAAAGGGCGCGGCGACGCGTTAGTGTGCCGTCGTGCTCGTGCTCGCAAACCTCGGTCTCGGCATGGGCATCGCCACCCTGGCACAGCACGCCGAGGCCAAGGCCGCCGAACTTCAGGCGCCACGTTCCGGTCGTCACCATCCGCGCTGAGGCGCCGAGGTTGCGTCGATGGCTCCTGTGACCCCTGACCCCGCTGCCGGCGTTCCGGGCGCCGGTCGGAGCGCCGGATTGGTCTGTGCGCACCACCATCTCTACTCGACCCTGGCGAGGGGAATGCCGGCGCCGCCCCGAACCCCGCGGGCGTTCCTGGAGATCCTCGAACTCGTGTGGTGGCGCCTCGACCGGGCGCTCGATCTCGACATGATCGAGTGGTCGGCCAAGCTGGGGGCACTCGAAGCGCTCGAATCAGGCTGTACTGCGATCATCGACCACCATGAATCGCCGAATGCGATCGAGGGTTCGCTGTCGGTGATCGCGGCCGCGAGCGCCGAAGTCGGCGTCCGCGTATCGACCTGCTACGGGGTGACCGACCGTCACGGCGCCGATGGCGCCGCCCGCGGATTGGCGGAGAACGATCGGTACCTGCGCGAGGGTGGCCGCGGCATGGTGGGTGTGCATGCCGCATTCACGTGCACCGACGACACCCTCGCCGCAGCGGCTCAGCTCGCCGCGGATCACCACGTCGGCGTACACATCCACGTTGCCGAAGGGCCCGACGACGCCGATGCCGCCGGGCATCTCGCCGAACTGTCCACCGACGAGTGGCTGATCATCCACGGCGTGCACCTGCGAGACGATCACGGCCTGCGTGGCACGGTCGTGCACAACCCGCGATCGAACATGAACAACTCGGTCGGTTACGCCGCCCCGATGCGGTTCACGAACCCGGTCGCTCTCGGCACCGACGGCATCGGCGCTGACATGCTCGACGAATTCCGGGTGGCCTTCGTCAGGGCACGTGAGCACGATGTCACCGTCGACCCGACCTCCGCATGGTCGTGGCTCGAGCGGGGTTGGGCGCTCTTCCCCGAAGCTCTCGACGACCGGGTCACCTGGTCGTACGAGCCGGTCGACCCTTGGCGCCTCGCGTACACCACCGACGTTCGTGCGATCGACGTCGAGATCGGCGGCTCGCCGGCCCTGACCGACGGGCGGCCGACGAGAGTCGACGGCGACGAGATTCGGGCCAAGGCAGCCGAACAGGCCTCGAGGTTGTTCGCTCGGCTGGACGAGACATGATCGATGGGTCGGCACGGTGATCGTCGATGTCGTCGCCGACCTGTTCGGCGCCGACGCGGCCGCGCTCGTTCCGTTCGCCCGAGCGATCGACGACTCGCCGGTCGGCGCGCTGTGGGTGACCGATCACTTCAGCGGATCGGTCGTCGGCGCACCGTGGTCACGCGATCCGTTCGTCACGCTCGGCGCCATGGCCGTGGTCACCGAACGTGTCGATCTCGGCGTGCTGGTCGCGAACGTCGCGAATCGCCATCCAGCGCAGTTGGCCTCGTCGGTGAACACGCTGCAGTCGCTCGCCCCGCGGCGGGTTCGTCTCGGGCTCGGGTCGGGCGCCGCACCGGGTTCGCGATTCGCCGTCGAGCACGACGCCATCGGGCGCACGCTGCTGCCAACGGTCGTGGCGCGCCGTGAACACCTGCGCGATCAGATCCGAGCACTCAGGGCGATCTGGGCCGGCGAGGAGTCCTTCGAGGGCGCCGAGGTGACGTTCCAGAACCTCAGCGCCGTGACCGACGGGTCTCCTCGTCCGTCGATCATCGTCGGGTCCTCGGCCTGGCCCACGGTCGAGTTGGCGATCGGGGAAGCCGACGGCGTGAACGTGCGGGCGACGCGGGCGCTCGACGAGCTGCTCGGACGTATCGGTGCGACCGCGCCGTCATCGTTCGAGGTGAGCGTGCTGGCGGGTCCGGACGTGTTCGACGCCGACAGCCTTCGTCGCCTTGCCGACAAGGGAGTCGACCGCGTGATGCTGACCCTCGCGCCGCCGTTCGACGCGTCGTCGCTGCCAGATCTGCCGACGATCGTCTGACCCGGGCGTCCGAAGGGATCGGACGAACGAGTGTCTGATCGGACGAACGAGTGTCTGATCGGACGACCGAACGGCTGATTCGAAGGACCCACACCAGGCGGGAGTCGGGTGTTGCGTCGACGTCGGGTGTTTCCGACGCGTTTTCCGGGCCGCAAACACCCGACGCTGCCGCAAACACCCGACGTCGGCGAAACACCCGACGCTGCGGTAAACACCCGATGTCGGCGAAACACCCGACGTTGGGGGCCGGGACACACCGGAGGTTGCCGCGACTTCGCTACGGTGCCGGGCGGTGAACACCTGGTCCGTAACGGCAGCCCGAGGATTGGGCATCGACATCGGCGGAACCGGCATGAAGGCCGCGATCGTCGATCTGGCCACCGGTTCTCTGGTCTCCGAGCGATTCAGGGTCGACACGCCACGGCCGGCAACGCCCGACGCGATGGCCGTGGTCGTTCGCGAGCTCGTCGAACACTTCTCCTGGACGGCGCCGGTCGGCGTCGGGTTCCCCGCGGTGGTGCGCCACGGGATCGTCGGGTCGGCGGCGAACATCGATGCGTCGTGGATCGATGTGGACGCCGACGGGTTGTTCACCGCCGCCGCCGGGATCGATGTGCACATGATCAACGACGCCGACGCCGCGGGTGTGGCCGAGATCCGTTTCGGCGCCGGCCGGGGTCGAACGGGTGTCGTGCTGATGCTGACGTTCGGAACGGGTATCGGCTCAGGACTGTTCGTCGATGGAATGCTCGTCCCCAACACCGAGTTCGGCCATCTCGAGCTCGACGGCTACGACGCCGAGCATCGGGCAGCCGCCAGTGCCCGCAAGCGTGAGAAGCTGAGCTGGCAGGCCTGGGCCGAGCGTGTGACTCATTACCTCCGCTACGTCGAGCGGCTGCTCTCACCCGACCTGTTCATCGCCGGTGGCGGGGCCAGCAAGCAAGCCGATCAGTGGCTCCACCTGCTCGACATCGGCACCGAGATCGTGCCCGCGCAGATGGCCAACAACGCCGGCATCGTCGGCGCCGCGCTCATCTCCCCGACGCCCTGACCGGACACCGCGACGTCAGCGGCCCCAGGCCGCCATCCGGCGGGCGAGTTCGGTGCGATACACGCCGGCACGTCGCAGCTTGAGGTCCTCGTAACCTCGCACCTGATCCGGCAAGGAGGCGATGGCCACAGCATCGGCGAGGTTGTCTGCGTCCAGTCGGTGTGTCAGCCGACTGACAGCGTCGATGAACTCCGGGATCATCGCCCGCTCGATGCGTCGGACCTCGGACCAGCGAAACGGGTCGGCGATCGTGCCGCGAAGTCGCTTGCCCGCGAGCAGCGTTGCGAGGGCCGGCTGGGCCGAGCGTCGCAACTTGATCTTGCGGCGCAATCCGATGGCACGTAGCGCCGGGGGATGCAGCAGGAACGACACGGTCGTCTGCTCGCCGCCGACGACTTCATACTGTCGACGTGACTCCTCGGACAGCAGCAGCCGGGCGACTTCGTATTCGTCCTTGTACGCCATGAGCTTGTGGAGGTTCCGGGCAACAGCCTCGGTGAACCGGTCGGATCCGGGTGCGACACGATGTTCGGCGTCCCGGGCCGCGTCGACCACCGACCGGAAGCGGCGGGCGTAGGCCGCTGATTGATAGTCGACGAGGTCGCCGGCCAGTCGTCCGACGAGTTCGTCGGTCGTCTCCGGAATCGGTGGCGGTTCGATCCCGGCTGCAGACTCGACCCCTCGCGGATCCTCGACCCACGCCCGGCCCCACCGGAACGACGCCAGGTTGGCCTCGACGGCCACGCCGTTCAACTCGATGGCCCGTTCGACGTCTCCGACGGGAAGGGCGACCGCCCCGGCCTGCACCGCGGCGCCGAGCACCATGATGTTCGCCGTCGTGCTGCCGCCGAGCAGCCCATCGCAGAGCGCGGCGGCGTCGAGCACGAGGTTGTCCGCGCGGCGGGTCACGACACCGATCCGCTCGAGCAACGCCGACGTCGACGGAAGCGCCCGGTCGGGGTGGGCCACCATGTCGCCGGTCGGCACCGCGTCGGCGGCGCACACGGCGACTGTGCGATCGGGCCGGGCGCCGGTGATGTTGCTGTCGCTCGCTGCCACGAGGAGGTCGAATGCGAGCAGGCAGTCGACACCCGAGGCGTTCGCATGATTCGATGCCGGGGCCTCGTCGGTCGTGATGCAGAGGTCGCTCACCACGGGGCCGGCTTTCTGTGACAGCCCCGTCTGGTCGAGTCCTCGAACGCGTCGCCCGGCGAGCATCGCGGCGGTGCCGATGATCTGGCTCACGGTCACCACACCGGTACCGCCGATGCCGGTCAGCCGGATGCTGAACCGATCGGGGTCGACGAGTGGGTCGTGCGGCGCCGGCAGGCTCGCCGGCGGAATCGGCGCCGCCGATTGTCGTATCCCCGAGTGTCGTGTTCCCGAGTGTCGTGTTCCCGATGGCGGGGTGCGCGATGGCGGGGTGCGCGATGGCGGGGTGCGCGATGGCGGCGCCGTGGCGACGGTGACGGTGGCGAACGACGGGCAGTCACCCTTCATGCACGACAGGTCGAGGTTGCAGCTGCCTTGGTGGATGCGGGTCTTGCGGCCCCACGGGGTGTCGACCGGCTGCACCGACAGGCAGTTGCTCACGTCGCCGCAATCGCCGCACCCCTCGCACACCCGCTCGTTGATCACCACCCGGAATCCCGGCGTGGCGATCGTCCCCCGGGATCGGGCGCGCCGGGTCTCGGCGGCGCAGGCCTGGTCGTGCACGAGCACGGTCACACCCTTGGTCGCCGCGAGCACCTCCTGCGCTTCGCCCAGCCGGTCGCGGTTCCAGATGTCGACACCGGCCGCGAAGTCGGCGCCGTCGTGGCGACCGGGATCGTCGCTCGTCACGATGATCCGCCGCACCCCCTCCAACAGGAGCATCGACACGAGGTCGGGGACAGACACCTGACCCTCGGGGTGCTGGCCGCCGGTCATCGCGACGGTGCCGTTGTACAGCAGCTTGTAGGTGATGTCGATGTCTGCCGCGACAGCCGCTCTGATCGCGAGCGACCCGGAGTGGAAGTAGGTGCCGTCGCCGAGGTTCTGAACGAGGTGGTTGCGTTCGACGAACGGCGAGATCCCGATCCACTGGGCGCCCTCGCCGCCCATCTGCGTCAGCCCGACGAGGTCACCGGTACGCTCCGGATCCATCATCGCCACCATCGCGTGACAACCGATCCCTCCGCCGACGAGCGTGCCGGGTTCGACCCGCGTGCTGAGGTTGTGCGGGCACCCGGAGCAGAAGAACGGCGTGCGGCTCACCGTGAGCGGGATGCGTGGACGCTCGTGATGCACCACGGCGTCGATCGGTGGCATCCGGTCGGCCAGCCGTGCCGCGAGTCGCCGGTGCAGCGGCGTGAGCAGCTTGTCGACGTCGAGCATCCCGTGGCCCGGTACGAGCGGGTCGCCGTGCTCGTCGTATCGCCCGACCACCCGTGGGTGATGGGGGCCGTCGTACAGCGAGCTCTTCACCAGCCGCTCGAGGGTCGGGTTCTTCTCCTCGACGACGATGATCTCGTCCAGGCCGGCGCCGAACTCGCGCACCAGGGCGGGGTCGAGCGGCACCGGCATCAACAGCTGGAACAACCGGATGCCTGCGGCGCGCAGGTCGTCGTCCGAGCGGAGCCCGAGCACCGCGAGCGCCTCGCGCAGCTCGTGGTAGGTCTGGCCGCACGCGGCGATGCCGATCCAGTCGTCGGGGGACCGTACGACGACCCGATTGAGTCGGTTGTCGATGCCGTACCGGCGGGCGAGATGCGATCGAACCTCCTGGAACTCGCGTTCCATGTCGAGGGTGTAGGGCGTCAGCAGCCGGCCGTTCGGTACCGGATGGAACGGCTTGCCGTTCACCTCGATCAACGGTGCGATCGGCTGTACCCGATCGGGGTCGACGTCGACCGTGCCGGTTCCGTCGGCCACGGCCGTCACGAGCTTGAGGCCGGCCCACAGCCCGCACGATCTGGAAAGTGCGATGGCGTGTCGCCCGAGGTCGAGTGCTTCTTGCACGTCGCCGGGGAACAGCAGCGGCATGTGCAGATCGACCATCGTCGCGTCACTCGACGATGGCACGGTCGACGACTTGGCCGCGGGGTCGTCACCGACGATCGCGACCACGCCACCGTGCTGTGACGTACCGGCGAACACGGCGTGGCGGATCGCATCGCCACTGCGGTCGAAGCCGGGCCCCTTGCCGTACCAGATGCCGACGACGCCGTCGTATCGGGCGTCGCTCAGCGTCATCGCCAGCTGGCTGCCCATCACGGCGGTGGCGGCGAGTTCTTCGTTGACACCGGGCCGCACCACGATCGGCAGATCGGCCGCCGCCGACGCCGCCCGGCGCAGCTCCTCGGTGAACGTACCGAGCGGCGACCCCTGATAGCCCGACGCGAACGCGGCTGTGTTCAGGCCGGCTCGGCGATCCGCGCGGAGCTGATCGAGCGGGAGCCGGGCCAGGGCCTGGACACCGGAGAGGAACACGGTGCCGTATTCGAGGGCGAAGCGGTCCGCGAGTTCGTAGCGCCCGGAGCCGGTCGACGTGGTGCTCGGCGTGGTGCTCGGCGTGGTGCTCGGCGTGGTGCTCGGCGTGGTGCTCGGCGTGGTGCTCGGCGATTGGGCCATGGGTCTCCTCTCGACACCCTGTTGTACTCGATCGGCGGCGCGCATGTGTGCGTCGGCCCCGTTGCAGCCCCTTGCATCACCCGTCACCCCCGTCGCATCACCCGTTTGCGTCGGGATTTCTGCGGACCGTCGCGCGAAAAGCCCGACGCAAACGGGGAACGGGCGGAGAACGGGTGGGGCCCGGCGTGTCGTGCCCCGGCCCGGCCCGGCCCGGCGTGTCGTGGCCCGACCCGGCCCGGCCCGGCGTGTCGTGGCACGATGATTTGATGATCGTCGTTGTCGGAGAAGCGCTCGTCGACCTGGTCATCGCCCCCGACGGAACTGTCAGCGCAACGCTTGGGGGAGCGCCCTACAACGTCGCTCGCGCCGCGTCGCGCCTCGGCGCCTCGGTGGTGTTCGCCGGAGCGCTGTCGACCGACCGCTTCGGTTCGCTGCTCATCGAGCGCCTCCACGACGACGGTGTGTCGACGATGAGCGCTCGTCGAACCGATCGGCCGACGACGCTCGCCGCCGCCGAACTCGATCCGTCGGGAAGCGCGACCTATCGCTTCTACGTCGACGGCACGTCAGCGCCGGACCTCCCGCGCGGAGCGCTCCCGGCAGCGCCGGACGTCGAGGTGTTCTTCACCGGTGGGCTCGCACTCGTGCTCGAACCGATGGTGTCGACGGTCGTGGCACACCTCGCCGACCTGGCGGATTCGACGATGGTCGTGATCGACGTCAACGCTCGACCGGCGGTGATCGATGATCGGCCGCATTATCTCGCGACGCTGAGCAGCGTGCTCGCGCGGGCCGATCTCATGAAGGTCAGCGACGAGGATTTGGAGTTCCTCGCGCCCGACCTGTCGGTCGACGCTCTGTTGGCCGCGGGCGCAACCGCGGTCGTCGTGACTGCCGGGCTGTCCGGCGCCGAGATCCATCACGCCGGCGGTCGACGATCGGTCCCCGTCGGCCCCCTCGATGGAGCAGTCGTCGACACGATCGGAGCGGGGGACACGTTCATCGGCGCGCTGATGGCCTTCTGGACGCGCTCGGGGCTCGGCCGGACGGATCTCGCCGGCGCCGACGGCCTCGGGCATCTGGTGGACGCGGTCGAGATGGCCCACAGCGCCGCGGCGATCGTCGTCACCCGACGTGGCGCCGACCCTCCCTCGCTCACCGACCTCCCCGTCCACCCTCGGAACCGCCCTCCGAACCGCCCTCCGAACCACCCTCCGAACCACCCTCCATGAGCGTTTGCGTCGGGATTTTCGCGCGACGGTTCGCGAAAAGCCCGACGCAAACGTGATTCTCGGAGAAGTGAACCGGATCGGGGGAATCAGACGAGGTAGTGGCGTACGGCGAGGCGTTCGGCGGAGTCGTCGCCGGGGACGGGGAGTTGGGCGACGATGCGCAGCCAGGGCCACTCGACGGGCATCAGTTGCTGGTACTCGAAGGTGAGGCCGCCGGCCGTCGGGTGGCGGAACCGGCGCAGGCGCGTCTCGAAACCCGATACGTCGTGTTCGGGCCACCACTGGTCGAACTCTTCGGATTCATCGCGCAGGATCGCGACGAGTTCGGTCATCGCCGGGTCACGGCGACTGGCGGCGGTCGCCGATCGGAACTCGGCGAGTGCCTGGCGGGCGTGGATGTCCCAGTCGACGATCAGCTCTCGTGTCGAATGATCGGCGAACAACACCCAGAGCAGGTTGCGCCGTGGTGGTTCGAGCTCGGCGACGCGCGGATACAGACGCTCCTGAGCGTCGTTCCAGGCGAGGAACTGCCACTGCGGCCCGAGGACGTAGGCGGGCGCCGGCATCAGAGCGTCGAGCAGCCGCTCCAACGCGCTCGGGGCCGTCGTCGGGGCGTCGGCGCCGATGGTGGCCGGTTCGGCGAGGGAGAGCAGGTGGACCTGTCGCGCGTCGTCGAGGCGCAGCGCCCGCCCGATCGCGAGCAGCACGTCACGTGACGCGTTGATCTGCCGACCTTGTTCGAGCCACGTGTACCACGTGAGCGACACGCCGGCGAGCATCGCTACCTCTTCGCGTCGCAGGCCCGGCGTGCGCCTCCCCCGCCCTGTCGGCAGCCCGACCTGCTCCGGTCGAGTCGCCTCGCGACGTCCGCGTAGGAACTCGGCGAGTTCCCGGCGATGGTCGGAGCTGACATCCATCACCACAGTCAAGCAAGCGCAGCGGTCGCCCGTCTTGTCCGGCCGCCACGCGGGGGTGGCGCCGCTGCCGGTCAGCTCGCCGAGCGAGCGGCAGGCGGTGTTGATCGTCACGACCCGACCGTCGTCACGACCCGACCGTCGTCACGACCCGACCGTCGTCACGACCCGACCGTCGTCACGACCCGACCGTCGTCACGACCCGACCGTCGTCACGACCCGACCGTCGTCACGACCCGACCGTCGTCACGACCCGACGGTGGCCGGGCGGCATGGTTGGCCCCGCAGGGAGCCGCACGGCGGATAGGTGGCCGGCGTGTCGACGCCCGGGATCACCGGGAGCACCAGCGACGATGGATAGTCCCCGCCGAGGGCGATCTGCACCCGCTCGCCGTTGGCGATCGTCTCGAACTCCCACACGGCCTGGTTGCCGCCCGGCGCGTCGATCGAGACGCGCACCCGTGAACCGGCCCTGAACACGTGGGCGAACGGAAAGATCTCGACGCGGGCGAGCGCGAACCCCGTGTCGTCGGCGCCGTCGGGCAGTGGTTCGGCATCGGCCTCGAGTTGCGTCTGCACCGGCCGCTGTTCGGTCGACGCACTCTCGTCGAGCGCGCGACGGCTCGCTCGCAGCCACCCCGACTGGACGTACATCTCCTGACCATCCGGGCGGATCTCGGACAACGTGACCTCGAGGTCGGTGTCGCCGAGATTGGAGTTCACCCACAGGTCCGCCGAGGCCGATCCGACCGTCACGGCGGTCTCCCCGAGAGGAGGTGACACGAACGAGGCGGCCGTACCCGGCGCAGGTTCCTGCCAGTCCCACTGCACGTCCGCCTTCCAGATGTCCGTGGAATTGCCGCCGTAGAACGTCGCCGGGATGCCGTCGGGGAGCGCCAGGTACTCGGCTCGTGCATTGTCGGCCGAGGGAGTCGTGGCGAGGGATCCGTCGCCGGCCAGGTACCACCGGGCGAGTTCGGTCGACGGGATCGGCCACGCGTCGAAGCTCTCGACGAAGCGGGGGAGCGGCGAGCGGGCCGGTTGACCGTCGGCCGCGCCCTCTTCGAAGAGGACCTGGATGGGTGGTTCGCTCTCGAAGGTCGCGAGCGCCTCGTCGAAGGGGACTCCCGCGAAACGATCGGGCGGCAACTCGAGACCGTCGACGCCGTAGATTCCGGACGCGAGGATCGGCGCGACGGCACGGGCGGCATCGAACGACGGCGTCCGCTTACCGACGTACAGATCGAGAAACTCGAGCCAGCGGGACAGGACACCCGGCCCGATCGACTCGGTGTGCAACCCGTTCACGAGCGATGCGTACAGGTGATCCGTTCCGGTGAACTGCTCGATCATGGTCGGGAACCGCCCGCCGGTCTGTTCGTCCTGCCAGGCGCCGGCGAGGAACGTCGGCGCCTCGATCTGATCGGCGAAAAGTCGAGGGGCCAACTCGTCGCCGACGGCCGGGTCGTAGAACGGGGTCGTGAGGATCTGCTCGACGAGATCGGGGTTCTGCAGCCGCAGGTGCTGGTTGTCGTCACAGGTGGAGTCACCGCCGGCGATGCGATCGGCGGCCCACTGTTGTCCTTCGGGCTGACCCTGGTCGTTTAGACAACGCGCTACACAAGCCCACAACGAAGGGGATGTCTGTTGCGCGTCAGTTCCGTCCCCTTCGGGAACTGTACGCATATACAGTAGTCGGCGACAGCCGTCAAGGTCGATTCCGCAATGCGGAATGCCTCATCTCCCAGTCGCCTGTCGTTTCGAGATGTTGCCACGCCCTTGGGCTGGCAACATCCCTACAACGGCTGAAAACGAGCCCGAAAGTGGCGCAGAACGCACATGGGCGAGCTCTTCATAGCCGGCGCGCGCTCATATCCGGTCGCCCT
>CAVPET010000037.1:0-21527 GCA_963703525.1 Ilumatobacteraceae bacterium
AACGACCGCCTCCTCACCGCCGAGGCGCGGATCAACGAAGACCTCGGCCGGCGAGTCGCCGACATCGACGTGTACGTCGGCCGGGTGAGCGCCGGGCTCGACGATGCCGTCGTGACGCTCAGCGACCGGATCACGGCGATGGACCGCAGGTTCGAGGAGTTCGACCGGACGGTCGCCGACGTCGATGCCCGGATCGCTGCCGTCGACGTCGACGCCATCGACGAGATGAAGGACCGGGTCGCCGGCGCTCTCGGTCAGGCCGAGCTGCTGCGTATCGAGATGGATCGCTTCCAGAAGACGATCGGCGACTCCCTGGACAGGACGAGCCTGCGTCTCGTCGAGCTCGAGACAGCACTTCAGGACCAGGCCCTCGACGTCGACACCGCCGTGCAACTCGAACGGCTCGAGGAGGTCGAGCGGGCACTCATCGCCCTCGATCCTGCACAGTTCGTGCGCCGCAGCGAAGTCCGAACGACGACGTCGCCCCGCGGGCCCGCCGGCGCCCCCGTGTCGAGCCCGAACGGCACGAACGGCACGAACGGCCCGAACGGCACGAACGGCACGAGCAGCACGAGCGGCACGAGCAGCACGAGCGGCGCGAACGGCATGGTCGGACTCGCTCGGGCGTCATCGACGTTCAGCCCACCCGTCAACGGACTGCACTGAGTTCTGAGGATCGATCACCATGGCCGGATTTCGCAAGCCCAGACCCGATCAACTCGCACCGCCTGGTGGCGGTGGTGGTGGTGGCGGCGGTGGTACTGCCACCGCCCTCGCCGAGCCACCCGCCCCGACGGGCGGAGCGGCCGAGGAGTGCATGGCAGCCGGCCAGGCACTCGTCCAGGCCGGCCGGCTCGATGCCGAGCGACTCGCCGATGCGTTGCTGGGCGCCAACGGCGATCTGTTGAAGTTCGGCGCGGCGTTGCTCGACCATTACGGAATCGGCCGCAACGAACTGGCCCGCGCCGTCGCGGCCGCCTGCGGTGTGCCGGTCGCCGACTCCGGCATCGACACGCTCGACGAGGAGATCGTCACCCGCTTCCCCGAGGAAGTCGCCCGCAAGCACAAGGTCATGCCGATCGCGGACGAGGGTGGCCTCGTCGTGCTGTACGCGGCCGACCCGTCACCGCCGCGCCGACAGGCCGTGGAGCAGGCCACCGGCCAGCGCTTCGTGTGGAAGGCCTCGGACGACAGGACGGTCACGTCGTTCATCGAGCAGATGTACCGCTCGACCGCCGACGTCGATCTCCTCGTGTCGGCCTTCGCCAACGAGGACGAGCAGCGCGTCGCTGCCGATGCCATCGCCGAGGTCAGCCTCGACGACCGTGCACCCGTCGTGCAGCTCGTCGCCGCATCGTCGGCCAGGCCCTGCGCGACCGGAGCTCTGACATCCACATCGAGCCGCTCGACGACCGCCTGCGCATCCGCTTCCGCATCGACGGCCACCTCGTCGAGAGCTTCAGCCTGCCGTTGTCGGCGCACAACGCGCTGATCAGCCGCCTGAAGATCATGTCGGAGATGAACATCGTCGAGAAGCGGGCGCCGCAGGACGGTCAGTTCTCGACGAAGGTCGACGGTCGGCCGATCGACGTCCGCGTGTCGTCGGTGTCGACCGTGTTCGGCGAGAAGATCGTCATGCGTCTGCTCGACAAGTCGAAGTCGATGGTCGGGCTCGCCGAACTGGGCATGCCGGCGGAGACCTACAAGACCTACGCCAAGCTCGTCCACGCGCCGTTCGGCATGGTGATCTGCGCGGGCCCGACCGGCGCCGGCAAGACGACCACGCTGTACGCCACGCTGCTCGAGATCAACTCGACGGGCAAGAACGTCACCACGGTCGAAGACCCGGTCGAGTACGTCTTCCCCGGCATCAACCAGGTGCAGACCAACGCCAAGGCCGGCCTGACGTTCGCCACCGGTCTCAAGGCGCTCCTGCGGCAGGACCCCGACGTGATCCTCGTCGGCGAGATCCGCGACGCCGACACGGCGCGTATCGCCATCCAGTCGGCGCTCACCGGCCACTTCGTGCTGTCGTCACTGCACGGCACCGACGCCGTCGCCGCCCTGCACCGTCTGCTCGACATGGGCATCGAGGCGTTCTTCGTGGCGTCGGCCATCGTCGGCGTCGTCTCCCAGCGTCTGTTGCGCAAGATGTGCGACAACTGCAAGGAGCAGTACACGCCGGGGGCCGAGGAGCTGGCGGTGTTCCGTCAACATTCCGGGGGCAGCGACAAGGCGGTCTTCTACCAGGGCAGGGGTTGCAGCTACTGCAACAACACCGGCTATCGCGACCGCATCGGTGTCTACGAACTGCTGCGGATCACTCCCGAGGTCCGCCGCCTGATCGTCGGTTGGGCCACCACCGAAGAACTCCGCCGTCTGGCAGTTGCTCAAGGTATGCGCACGATGCTCCGAGAAGCAATGCAGATGGTCGAAGAAGACGTCACCACCATCCCCGAAGTCGTCCGCACGCTGTTCGCCTACTGAGCACCATCCACCGAGCCCGCATCCACTGAACGCAAGAAAGCACGGAGCACGCACATGCCCAAGATTCGCCTACGCCGCGATCGACCCGACCGGGAACCCGGTCGAAGGGGTCACCAAGGCCGACACGCTCGGCGCCGCGCGCACGCTGCTCGTCGGCCAGAACCTGTTCCCGACCAAGATCGAGGAACGCCGCGGGATGCTCGACTTCGAGCTCACCAAGGAGAAGGTGAAGAAGAAGCACCTGATGCACTTCACGCGGCAGATGGCGGTGTTCGTCAAGGCCGGTATCCCGATCACCGATGCGCTGGTGACGATCGGCGACGAGACCGAGGACGTCGCACTGCGCCGTGCGCTCGGCGCCCTCACCGACGATCTTCGCAACGGCGGGCTGTTCTCGGCGGCGGCTGCGCTGCACCCCAATGTGTTCCCCGACTACTACGTCGGGATCATCCAGTCCGCCGAGCTCACCGGCCGGCTCGACGCGGCGCTCGAGAGCCTCGCCGACTACCTCGAGCGTGAGATCGACACCCGATCCAAGGTCGTCTCCGCGCTCTCGTACCCGATGGTGGTCATGGTGATGGCGTTCGGCACCGTGCTGTTGCTCGCCGGTTACGTGTTGCCGCAGTTCAAGCCGCTGTTCGAGGAGCTGGACGCCGAGCTTCCGCTCCCGACGCGGATGATGCTGTTCTTCTCGCGGTTCTTCACCGACCTGTGGTTCATCACCGCGTTCTTCTTCCTGCTGATCGGCGGGGCCCTGATGTTCCTCTTCAAGCACCCGACCGGCAAGCTCTACAAGCAGCGTCTGGTGCTCAAGATCCCGGTGGTCAAGGGCATCGTCGACTACGCGATCCTCGAGCGGTTCTGCCGGATCCTGTCGACGATGGTCCGCGCCGGCGTTCCGTTGCCGGACGGGTTGAAGACGACCACCGACGCGTGCAGCAACATCGTGTACCGCGAGCGCCTCGAGGTCGCCCGTGAGCAGATGCTCGAAGGTCGGGGATTCTCCGGGCCGCTGATCGAGACCGAGCTGTTCCCCGGCGCCGCCCGCCAGATGTTCAAGGTCGGCGAGGAGACCGGCACGCTCGACGAACAACTCGAAGTCGCCAGCGTCTACTTCGACCGCGAGCTGGAGAGCCGCATCAAGAACTTCACGACGCTGTTCGAGCCGCTGATGATCGTGTTCGTCGGTGTGATCGTCGGCTTCGTCGCGGTGGCGCTGGTGTCGGCCATGTACGGCGTCCTCAACGGCACGAAAGCGTCGATGTGACCCTGCGGGGTCAGCGCGCAAGGACGATGTCGACGAAATGCTGTCCGTAGAAGATCGCCGCCACGGCGCCGAGCGCCAGGAAGGGTCCGAACGGCACTGCCGTCTTGCGGCCCTCCTTGCTCACCGCCATCACGACGAGGCCGACGACGGCGCCGAAGATGAAGCCGAAGAACAGGCCCGGCAACACGATGCCCGGGTTCAACCAACCGAGGTACATCCCGAGCAGCGGAGCGAAGCGCACGTCGCCGTCGCCCATGCCACCCCTGCCGGCGAGGAAGATCAACCACATCGTGGCGAGCGCGATCGACGCGCCGAGCGCCGACATCCAGATGCGTTCGGGCTCACCGTCGAGCACGACGCGGCGATCGTCAGAGCGATGGCGCCGAGCACGATGCCGGTGTAGGTGATCTCCCGCGGCAGTCGCTTGGTCTTCAGGTCGATCACGGTCTGGGCCACGAGCACCGACGCCAGGATGCAGTAGGCGGGGAGCGCGGCGCGCGTCTTCGAACTCCAAGGCGAACAGCACGAAGAGCGGCGGCCGTCGCCAACTCGATGAGGACCGGTTCGACACCGATCGGAGTCCGGCAGCGGCGGCACTTCCCGCGCAGGGCGACCCAGCTCACGACGGGAACCAGATCGAGTGGGCCGAGGCGGAGCCCACACGAACCGCAGCGACTCGGCGGCGCCGCCACCGAGCTCACCGCTGCGGCACACGATCCACCACCACGGTCAGGAACGAGCCGATCACCAAGCCGGCCACGACCACCACGAAGATCAGCAACGGAAGACTCATCAGCACAAGTGGCCGACTATGGCCCGAGCGGGAGAATAGCCAATCATGCAAGAAACAGACCCGATGCTCGTGTCGCTGCTCAATGCGACCGTCAACTCAGGCGCCTCCGACCTCCACCTGACGGTCGGGCGCGCCAGCCACGGCGCGTCGCGACGGCACGCTGCTGTCGTTCGAGAACGTCCCGGTCCTCACCGCCGAGGAGATCGATCGGATGATCTACTCGCTGCTCGACGAGCGCAAGCTCGAAGATCTGCGTCGCGATCGCCAGGTCGACTTCTCCTTCGGTGTGTCCGGGCTCGGCCGCTTCCGCGCCAACGCCTTCAGCCAGCGCGGCACGCTGGCGCTGGCACTGCGCGTGGTGCCGTTTCGTGTGCGCTCGCTCGAAGAGCTCGGGACGCCCGTCGGCGTGCACGACGCTGCTCAACAAGCCGTACGGCATCGTGCTCGTGGTGGGCCCGACCGGCTCGGGCAAGTCGACCACGCTCGCGGCGATGATCGATCGGATCAACGACGACCAAGCCGGTGCACATCCTGACCATCGAAGACCCGGTGGAGTACATGCACCATCACAAGGTGGCGATGGTCAACCAACGAGAGGTCGGCACCGACGTGGAGTCGTTCCCCGACGGGCTGCGCAGCGCCCTTCGTGAGGACCCCGACGTCGTGCTGCTCGGCGAGATGCGCGACCTCGACTCGATCCAGATCTCGCTGTCGCTCGCGGAGACCGGCCACCTGGTGTTCGCCACGCTGCACACCAACGATGCCGCCCAGGCGCTCGATCGCATCATCGACGTGTTCCCCGCGGAACGCCGCGACCAGATCCAGATCATGCTCGCCGGCGCCCTGCAGGGGATCATCTCCCAGCGCCTGCTTCCCGCGATCGGCGGGGGACGTGTAGCCGGCTACGAGGTGATGATCGCCAACGAGGCGATCCGCAACCTCGTGCGTGAGGGCAAGTCGCGCCAGATGCGCAACATCATCTCCACCGGCGCCGGCGAGGGCATGCAGACCATCGAGATGGATCTCGCCCGCCTCGTCGCCGCCGGGCTGATCAGCCTGGAGACCGCGATGGAGTCGAGCCAGTACCCCAAGGAGATCCAGGCCCAGTTGATGACGGCGAGGGCGCAGCTCCACGCTCAGGCGACGATGGCCACCGGCCAGGCAGGCTCGTCGGGTTCGGGCACCTACGGCGACCAACCGCTCAACGGCTCACCGGTGCCGCCGCCACCGCCGGCGCCGGCCCCGGTCGGCTGAGCCGGCCGTTGCCGAGGGATCGAGAGGCCCGCCGCCATGGTCGTCAAGAAGCTGCCGTACAAGAACATCGCCGGCGTCACGCCGTGCCCGGGTGGCTGGCTCGTGCTTCCCGCTCGGCTCGCCGGCGTCACGGTGGCCGCAGAGGAGGCGTTCGTCGCCGAGCGTCTCGTCGAGGTGTTGGACTACCGGCCGCGCTTCGAGTCGGCCGCGATCAACGGCCCGATGGGGTTGTTCGACACGCCTTCGGGGAAGTTCCGCCCGTGCGACATCGAGGCACGGGAATATGTCGGGTGGCCGCGTTCGGTCGCCATCGGCGGGATCCCGTGCCGGGCGGCGCTCTGCGCGGAGACGAAGGCCGAGGCGTTGCAGCTCGAACCGTGGATGACCAATCATGACCTGCGGCGTCTGCGTTGGCTGCGTGAGGCCGAACGCGAAATGCAGCCGTTCCACGCGCGGAGCTTCTTCTCCGCCAACCCCGACGTGTCGTTCACGGCGATGAACGGCGACGAGCCGTTGAAGACGTCGCCCTACCACGAGGACGGCCGTCTGGAGCGCCTCGAGCTGATCCGTGAACGCCTGCCCGGTGTCGACGAGATCGTGATGCGTGTGCCCCCCGTCGGCGCCGGTCTCGTGCACCTGCTACAGGCCGGGGCGTTGCTGTTCACCGCTCGCCGTGGCGCCGGCCGGGCGATCAGCCGGATGCCGATCGACCCGACGTGGGACGACACCGGCATGCGCATGGAGATCGTCCGCTGAGCCGAGCCGAGCCGAGCCCACCCGCTCCGGTCAGGGCGCTGCGAGGTCGGCGCCGGGTTCGGGGAGTCCGGGTTCGGGGAGTCCGGGTTCGGGGAGTCGGGGTTGGGGGAGTCGTGGTTGGGGGAGGTCGGCGTACGGGTCGGGCCCGAGCCCTTGTCGGAACAGCACCCACGGGTCGGGTTCCGGCTCGGGGATCGGGCGGTAGCCGACGGGCGTCATCGGGGTTCCGTCTGCCCGGTAGTGGATGACATGGCCGGCAGGGTCACGTTTGGCGGTGTTGCCGGATCGGTGTTTGTGCCTGTTGTGACTGGAGCAGTCGACATCGGCGTTGGTCTGGTCGGTGGGGCCACCATGCCGTGACCATTCTCGGAGGTGATCGACCTGGCTGTTGGCCGAACCGATGGTGCATCCCCAGCGAGAGCAGTTTGTGGCCATCAACGTCGCTGCCACACGTGCGGACCCGGTGAACAGGCGCCGCCGGCGGCCCATGTCGATGACCACACCGTCGCGATCGACGATCACCCGGCGTACGTGACCGAGCAGCGCGGCTTGCAGCACCGCCTCGGTGGGTACCGGGACGCCGGCGTCGGTCTCGCAGCGCCGGTCGGCCAGGTGTGTCAACGGCAGATCGTCGGGGAACGGGATCAGCCGGTGGCGGGCAAGCAGGGTTTCCCACGTGTGCAGGTCGCACACGATGTTCACCACCGGTTCCGGCCGGCGTGCGTCGGCAGGCATCGCCGCTGCGGTGCGGAAGATCTTCACCAACGCGTCGAAGCGTCGTTGCGCATCGGTGCGCGGCAGCAACGATGCGGGCGCGTCCGGGCCGTGCAACTCGGTGCGCGCGGCGACGTCGATCCGGAACTCGGCCTCGACGAAGCGGTCGAACACCCCCAGCATCTCGGCGGTGCTGAGCACGTCTCCGCCGGAGGCGCGCAGGTCGATCCCACCGTTCAGCTCGTGCAACGACACCGTGCGGTTCGCGTGGGTGACCTCGGCGTCGTGATGGGCGCCGTCCTGGTCGGCGAGGTTCTCCCATCTGCGCACCACCGTGCGGAAGTTGTCGAAGGGCAGGTGCTCGGCCGAGTCGAGCAACACCTCGAGCACGTCGACGATCTGTGGACCGCACCGCTTGTTGCCACGCGCCCGCGCCAACTCCGCTGCCTGGGCGACACCGATGTGGCCGTGCAACATCGCGTCGCCCACGCTCGGGCAGGCGTCGAGCAACGCTGCCTTCTTGCGGAACGCGGTGACCTCGGCGCCGGACCAGTTGCCGTTCGCCCGCAGCCATCCCTGCACGTTCAGGTGGCCGTCGCCGCGGTACGTGCCGCGGTTGTCGGCGACCGCGACGACGGCCGCGAATTCGGCGTCGAGACGTCGACGCTGCAGCTCCAAGTCACGGAACCGGTCGGTGAGGGCAAGATCGTCGAGGCCCATGAGGTCCTCGACGAGAGCGGTGAACATGCTCATCACTATAACGAACATATGTTCGAGAGTCAAGCAGTTTCCGAAGATTCTTTTCGTCACAGAGCACGCCAGATGCGCCCTGACGCCCGGGAACGGCGTTCATGTATCGCAGTGCCTCACCGTGGCGATCATTCGACCAACGTGCACCAGCCACCCGAACCGCCATTCGATCCGCCACCCGAACCGTCGTCCGATCCGCCACCCGAACCGTCGTCCGATCCGTCGTCCGATCCGTCGTCCGATCCGTCGTCCGATCCCAGTGACGTCATCGCGAGGCCGGCGACGAGAGCACGGTCCTGCGTCACCAGGTTGAACCCGTGGGTGATCGCCGTGGCGGCAATCCATCGATCCGCCATCCCGATACGCGCGTCACGTTGACCGCGTGCATGCAGTTGCTGTGTCAGCTCGCCGTAGGTCGCGGCGATCTCACGGTCGACGGCAACGACGTCACAGGTGTCGACGATGAGATCGAGTGAGGCGCGTCGTCGACGGCGGACCGACGGGTTTGGGGCGGCGTGCACTCCGTGTTCGAGTTCGCCGACGGTGATGGCGGAAACATGGATTCGATCCGTCCGCGCGGAGATGAGCGAGCGTAGGGACGGGGATCCCCGCTCGATGAGGCCGACCACGGCAGAGGTGTCGAGGAGCAGTGGCTTCACCAGCGCTCGACATCGACCCGAGCGTCGGCAGCTCGTCGAGCAGCGATCTCGTCTCCGAGGCCAGTGTCGTGCACACCGATGCGGTCGAGCCCATCGAGGAGGCGCTCCGCCGCCGTCTCCGCACGTAGCGGAACAATCCGGGCGATCGGACGACCGTGGTTGGTGAGGGTCACTTCGTCGCCACCTTCGATCTGCGCGATCACCGACGTCGTCGAGTTACGTAGCTCTCGGATCGAAACGGTTCGACGTAGCACGCCTCGCACCGTAGCGCAATTGGATCGAAAGTGCTACGCGAGGTGCGGACTCGATCGAACGGAGAGCCCGGCGATCGGGTCGCACCGGCTCGGAGCCGGCGCCGGCGCCGGCAAGGCTGCCGACGCCGCGACGGGCGCGGGCGCCGGGAGGCCGGTGGACACTTCGGCGAGTGTTCCCGCCGCCGGCGCCGCCAGTGCAGACCGTTGAGCGGCGAGCTTGCGTTCGAAGAGCTTGGTGACGGAGTGGGCCAGCGACTCCTGCTGGGCGAAGCATTCGTTCAGGCCCCGGCTGAGTTGTGCGATGCCGTGCTCGAGGGTATCGAGGCGGGCGGTCACGTCGGGCATCGACCCCGATGGGGCCTCGGCGCCGGACGCGATGCGGTCGGCCCGCTCACGCTCGATCAGCCCGGTGAGTCGGTGCTCGCTCCGCTCGGTCGACGACTTCGCTTCGGCCCGGGCGAGCGCAACCTGCTCCTGGGCGATCTGGGCGTAGGTCGCAAGTGAGGTGAACTGGCTGCTGATCTGGAGCTCGACGTGGGTGAGGCGCTCGCGCAGTGCGTCGATGAGGACGGTCTCCTCGGCTGCGGACTCGTCTCCGAAGAAGTCGTCGATGGTCGGGCCATCGAGTGCTGCGGTGTCGTTCACGTCTCTCGTTCTACCGAACATGTCGATCCTCATTCTGTGCGCCGCCCACTGCGAGCGCGTGCCTTTTCATCGGCGCGGACGGTGGCGTTCTTGAGGTCACGTTGATCTTTGCGGATCGGCGATATTTCCACTCAAGAACGATCGACGACCGCCGAAGAACTCATTGCGCTACGGGAGATGTTCTCACGGAGCGCTTCGTGAGACACATCAACGTGCACCATAAAAAAGCGGAAGGAACGCAAACAACATGAAAAACGACCAGGACAAGGGATTCACCCTCGTCGAACTCCTCATCGTCATCGTCATCCTCGGCATCCTCGCCACCATCACCGTCTTCGCCGTCCGCGGCATCACCGACCAAGGCCAGACGTCGGCCTGCGACGCCGACCAGAAGACCCTGCAGACGGCCGTCGAAGCGTATTACGCCCAGTTCGGCAACAAAGTCAATCCTACGGAGGCTGCCCTCGTGTCAGCCAAGCTGTTGGTTACGGAGTCCGGAAACTACGACGTGACTGGCGCTGGTCTGGTGACGGCTTATGACGGCGGCAAGTGCGACACCACCCCCTGATCGTCACGTAGAACGTCAGCGGACAATCGAGAGTCCCCGTCGGCTTCGGTCGGCGGGGACCTTTCGCGTTTTCGGGTCCGGAGCGAGGAGGCTCGACGCTGAACACGACCTGGTCGCAGCCAATCATCCCGTCAGGAGGGATCGATGTGTCGACTCTGGCATCTCGCTATAGTCCCGCTCCGATGGCCGAGAGGAGCACGACTCGACCTGAGCCATCGAAGCGCACGTCGTGGTTGGCGGACCACGACCTGGGCCCGCTCGACGTCGTCGCTGCGCTGGTCGCGCTGCTGCTCTGTGTCGCGTACGGATCGTTCTTCCTCATCCCCGGCTGGACCCCTCGAATCGCGGTCCTGCTCGCCACGGCTCCGCTCGGAGTGGCGATCCTGGCGATCCAGACGACGCGACGAGACGCGATCGCCATCACCTCGGCCGTCCTGATCGGCCTTGCTCTTCTGACTGGGTTGTTCAGCGGGCACCCGTGGTCGACGGTGATCGGTACGGTCGGCACCGAGGAGAGCGCTCTGATCCTGTCGGCGTCGCTCGGACTCCTGGCCATCGGTCGGGAGTTGTCACCGCAGGGTCGCCGCGCCGTGGGGTGGGCCGTCGTCGTCGGCGCCTCACTGAGCTCCGCGATCGGGCTCCTGCAGTACCTCACCCAAGCCGATGCGGGGCTGTTCGCTTTGATGGGCGAACGCGTGTCGGGGCTCACCCCGAGTCCGGTGTACTTCGGAGCGGTGGCTGCGGGCGCGTTCGGCATCGTCGTCGGGCGACAGTCGTCCAATTCCCGAACCGTTGTTCTCGATGTCCTCCTTGCAGCTTGGTTCGGAGTTGCGATTTCCATCTCGGGCTCACGGGTCGCACTGGGCGCGGCAGTTGTCGTCGCCGTGGCGGCGCTGGGTCTCCGACGTAGCAGTCGTGCCTTGTTCGGTTCGCTCGGAATGCTGGGTGGGGTCGCGGTGGGCGCGGTCATCACGGCCACGGTCGGCACTGGCGCCAGTGCCGTCAATCGTGTGGCCGGTGGTGGGGTCGGGGATCGCCGGGAGGCCTGGGGGTATGCGTTCGACGCGTTTCGCGAACGTCCTCTGTTCGGGTGGGGCCTCGGTGAGTTCCGAAGGGTCGTACAAGGCCGAATCGACGCCCAGTTGGCGAAAGTGTTGGGTCCAGCCATGGATCAGAGTCTGTTCGACGCGCACAACACGATCATGGGGGTCGCGGTTTCGCTGGGCATTGCCGGTCTGGCCGTGGTTGTCGTTCTGACCGTCCTTCTCATGCGTCGAGCACGTGGCGGGCTGGCGGTCGGTGCGGTCGCGCTCGCCTTGTCGTGGTTGCTGCAGCCGATGGGCTTGGCGACCTTCCCGCTCGCGCTGCTCCTACTCGGAGCATCGATGCCAGGCGTACCCGAACGAGTGTGGGCAGTAGCCGATGACGCAGGTACCGATGACGTAGGTACCGCCGACGTAGGTACCGCCGAGGCGCGTGACTCGCCTCTCCACACGCGTCCTTGGTTGCTGTGGCTGCTCTTGCCGGGCATCGTTGCAGGTCTATACCTGATCGTCGTGGAGACTTCGATCCGTCGAGCGGCCGATCGTCTTGATGCCGAACGGGTCGAAGATCTGGTCGAGCTGCTTCCTCCCGATCCGGTCCTCGCCGATATCGTCGCGCAGGGCTGGCAGGCGGAGGCAGCATCCGGCGACCTGCAAGCCCAAGGTCGGTCACTTGAATGGTCCGAGCGAGCTGTCGAACTTCAGGACGACCGGTCGAGGTGGTGGATCAGGCACGCGATCCGCCAGCTCACATTCGCAGATGCGGAGGCAGCCCTGGAGTCGGTCCGAGAGGCACGACGTCTCGAACCGAACTCATGGACAGGGGTCGATCTGGAGCTGATCCTCCTCGATGTGTTGGGCGACGACGCTGCTCGGCAGGCGTTGATGCCGCTGGGATGCGAGCTTGGTGTACCGAGCTGCACCGACATTGCTGATACCTGAACTTCAGCGAAGGTGGCATCACGAACGTCCTCGCCGGAAGATGCGTGATGGGTGCGGTGGTGGAGCGCCCGTGCCGGTCGACGTTGTCGCCTCCGACATCGAGGAGTTCGAGTCTCGTCGGGACCTCCGGTGTCGGGCCCAGCAGCGACGAACTCCGGCGGCGAGCCAGGGCTGAGGACCACCACCGGGATCGCCGCCGACGCTCGTCGTGATCGTTCTCGATGCTTTCGCTGTGCTCGCCCGTGGGTCAGCGCTCCTTCTCCACTGCCTGGAAGTAGAAGCCATGGGCCGAGTCGGCGAGCCGTCGAAGCAGGTATGACTTTCCCTGGCGTCGGCGGCCTCGAACGATGGCGAGGCGGGTGCCTGGTCCACCCTGGTGGGCTTGTTCCTCTCTCCCGCGGCCTCGCACTGAGTCGCGAGCGCACAGTTCCGACATCCAGCTTGGCCGACTCAACGAGGGTGAAGTCCGAGTCGGCCGGCTCTTCGGTGGAGTCGGGACCGGTCATCGGTCAGCTCGTCGATGCCGGATCCGCAGAACCCAGGACGACACGGGCATGGATCTCGCGAGTGAGCGCTTGGATTTCCTTGACGATCCGGTCCGCTTCGATGTTGGTTTCGTAGTCGTGTTGGGCGAGCTCGCTGCTGATCTGGTCTTCGCGTTTGGCTGCGATCAGCAAGATGGCGCCCTGCATCGCCGCGAGGCACGACAAGATCAGGTTGAGAAGGATGAACGGATACTTGTCGAATCCGACGTTGCGGTTGCCGATCATCCAGCCCGCCAGGAAGACCAGCGCGCTGAACACGAACCCCCACGAGCCCATGCCGTTGCGGAGCTTGTCGGCGGCCCGCTCGCCGTGAGTGAGCCGCTCGCCCGTCCGAACGGCAGGATGCTGGCGCCAGTTGGGCCGATGGATCCGGAAGTCTCTCGGTTGCTTCATCGAGAAAGTCTGACCTGCATCGCATCGCATCGCATCGCATCGTCAGGCGTGGTCGTCAGGCGTGGTCGTCGCCCGGCGTGGTCAGCAACTCGCGGCGTAGGGTCAGCAGCTTGGGCGCCGGCTCGCCGTCGGACCAGGCGTCGGCGACGATGACCCGCTCGTAGGATTCCCATTCCTGGCGCACTCCGGCCAGATCTCCGGAGCGGGCGTGGGCCCGCATCCGCAAGGCGATCAGCTCCTCGTGGCCGGGCAGCACCGCCAGGCCACGGCCGGTCGCCCAGAACACGAGGTCGGTGTCGCCGACCGACAGGGCGTGGCCGGCGAGCTCGGCCGACGCACTGATCGCCAGCAGCACGAGATTCGACGTGATCCCCTCCGCGTCGGGCCACAGGTAGCTCGTGTCGGCGAACGGCATCCCGGTGATCATCTCGACCGCCGGGCGCAGCGTGTCGATGGCCTGCGCCGGCGGCTGCAGCCGCGCCCGGTCGAGGCGCTCCTCGATCAGTTGGGCGTCGGTGACGACCCAGGGGTGCAGTGGTAGCTGCTCGGTCAGCGTGCGGCCCACCCACTCCTCGCCGGCGGGAGGCGGGATCAGCCGCCCGAGAGCCCGCCGCGCCTCGGAGACCACGTTGGCGAACGTCGCGTCACGCACGTCGAGCTCCCACAGCGCCGTGCGAGCGGCGCCCCGAGTCGATCGGGAGCGGTGTGTTGCGAGCCAGGCGATCAACTCCACCGTCTTGGACCGCTCGAACCGGCCGGGCGTGCCTTCTCGATCCGTGACCTCGACGCCGCCGAGCAGCCGCACCACGATGGCGTGCTCCATCGGCTCCATCGACTCGCTCGGCTCGAACGGCTCGCTCGGCTCGAACGCCCCACCCGGATTCCCGTCGCCGGCCGGCGCTTCATCGAGCCACACCAGCGGTTGCTGCGCATCGTGGAGCACGTCGACCACCGCATCGACATCGGCCCGATCCAACCCGATCGGCGTCATCCCGATCGCCGTGCCGGCCACCTCGAGGCGCCAACCGTCCGTCTCACCGACGAGCCGAGCCGGCGCCGCGGCGAGATCGGTGGGTCCGACGGCCGCCACGACGGCGACACCGTGGCCGGGCGCCGGTTCCTGCAACTGCTCGACATCGACTCCGCGGAAGTCGGCGTCGCGCAGCAGGATCACCGCCGGCTCCCACATCTCGCCGCCCGTGCGCAACGAGCGCAACTCGAACGACGTCCGCTCGTTCGTCGACGTCGATCCGACGAGCGCCGCCGCCAGATCGAATGCGGCGTCGATCGAGTCGGCCCGGTGGGCATTGCGATGCCCCAGTAGCACCTCGACCGGCAGCGACACCGTGATCAGGTGCGCGACCTCGGCATACAGCGAACTCGCCAGCCCGGCGGCGAGCGCCCGGACCACCGACTCGGCCTGTGACGGCTGGGCGTCGATCGCCAGCGTCCCGCACGCTTCGAGGTCGACGAGCACGTCGCTGCCGTCGTCGTCGACCCCGAGCTGGACCAGTGCGACGCATGGCATACCGACACGGCGGGCGGTGTCGCCGAGCAGTTCGATCGGAACACCGGCGGCGAGGCGCCACGTCGGGCCGTTGCTCGTCCACGGCGCCGGAGCCGGGGCCGGCCCGGACAACGTCAGCGCCACGTCGCCCTCGGCCGACACCTGCACGACGACGATCTGCACTTCGGTGTCGATGAGTGCGAAGGCGGCGGCACGACAGGCCACGTCGACGCGCGCGGCGCGTTCACCGGGGTCGATCCGACGGAGCAACCGCTCCGTCTCGACCACCTCGGGCCGTGGCTCGGGCACCCGGCTGCGCGGCGTCGCCGCCCGCAGTCGCCGGCGGCGCGTGACGCCGACGAGCGCGAGGATGCCTGCCGCCAGCATCGCCGCATGCTCGAGCCGGATCGGCGCCGGCGCGTCGGGCGCCGGCCCGCGTTCTGGCGGGGCATCGGGCGGTCGGTCGGCGGGTGGCGCCGGGCCGACCGTGGTCGAGGTGGGGGCGGTCGAGGTGGGGGTGGTCGAGGTGGTCGGGTGGTCGAGGTGGTGGTGATGGTCGCCGGCGGAACCGGCGGGGGATCGATCGGGGCAGCATCGGGGAGGCGCTCCAGCGTCGGGGGCGGCGTCGGCTGGGTGTCGCTCCCGTGGGCCGGCGCCGGCTCGGGTGCACGCTCCGCCACGCCCTCGGGCGTCGGGCCCGCCTCGACCGACGTGACGTCATCGGTGGCAACGTCATCGGTGGCAACGTCATCGGTGGCAACGTCAGCGATGTCATCGCCGGTGGCAATGTCATCGGGCGTCAGGTCGAGTGCCCAGCCGGGCAGGATCAGGTTCGGATCGTCGAACGTGCGGCCGCCGCCCATGTCGTCGCCGGCGTTGTTCTCCCAGATCCCGGCCCATCGCCAACCCGCCCCGAACCGGCTTTCGGCGATCCCCCACAACGTGTCGCCGGGCTCGACCACATACGTGTCGTCGTCGCTGGTGTCGTCGCTGGTGTCGTCGCTGGTGTCGTCGGCCAACGGTTCGGCCTCGGCAGCGGGATCCGATGCGGGCGCTGCCGGCACCACGTGGAGCGGCGGGATGTGGATGGTCCGGGTGTCGACGGTCCGGTCGGCGGTCGGGTTGGCTGCCGGAACGTCGGCCGACGGGATGAGCAGCTCCCAGCCGGGCTCGATGTAGGCCGGGTTCGTGAACCGCCGGCCGCCGCGCATCGGGTTGCCGAGGTTGGCGTCGAGGATCTCGTTGGCGATGTCCATCGTTCGGTGCTGGTCGTGGCCGGCCAGCTCGGCGGCGATCGAATAGACCGAGTCACCCCGCTGCACCGTACGGACGTTCACCGGGCCGGCGACGGTGTCGGCCCGGTTCGGTGTGTTCGCCCGTGACGAGGCGACCGGGGCGGATGCGTCGTCGCTCGCCGCGCGCTCAGCGATCGTCAGCTCGGTCGCCACACGCGGCGCGGCGATGGACGCCGACCGAGTCGCGGCGAGCGACATTCTCGGCGAGATCGTCGGCATCACCACCAGCAACCCGATGGCGATGTAGCGAGCGATGCTCTGCGACCACCCGAGGCCGCGGATCGACGGCATGGCGACGCCTCCGTGACGAGCCATGTGGACGAACTCGACGACGCTGCTGATCGCGATCGTGATCACGGCCACCCAGATCACGACGAGGCTGATGCGGATCAGCAGGTCGACCACCGTGTCGTCGCTCAGCGGGTTGCTCAGGGTGTCGGTGATGCCGTTCCACTCCCACGGCGGGGCGACACCGCCGAGCGGGTTGACCGACCCGAAACGGGCCGACGACACGCGGGCGAGGGCCATCGGCACGGCGATGACCACCGCGGCGAGCGCCACGATCGACGCGAGGAAGCGACCGATGGCGCCTCCCTGCCGGGTGCTCATCGTCTGCTCCTCTCCGGCCGGCCGCGATCCCGATGGCGTCCGTTCACCCACAACGTGGGACGTTCGGCGCGCCGACGGGAACGGCGACGAGCGCTCACGGCGCCCGCTCCGAGCGGACCGTGCCGAGGCCGGTGACGGTGATCCCGGCATCGGCGATCGACACCGCCACCGTCACGCTGTCGGAACGCACGGCGATCGAGGTCACATCGCCCGCCACGCCGTAACTGTCGAACAGGGCGGCAGCCGTCGATGCGGCGGCGGCCCGGGCGGCGCCCTCGTCGATGACGATCTCCCCGCCGCCACGCAGGTCGGGGACGAACGCGGCCTGGGCGCCGGACCGTGCCGCCTGGAACGCGATCGACTGTGCCGTCGAGCGATTGGAGACGCTGCGGTCGACGTCCCGGGCGAGCCACACCAGCCCGAGGAACGTGAACGCGAAGATCAGGGTGATCCCCGCGACCAGGCCCGACCCGTGGTCGCCCCCGACCCGCCGTGCGCCGTCGGGCGGCGGGGAGGTCATGGCGACGCCTCGCCGGCGCGGAACGGGTCGATCGTGGCGAAGGCCGTCGCCGACGACGAGCCCGCCGGCGGGTCGATCAACTCCAGCCCGGCGCCCGACACGGCGCACCCCACGGTGACCGCCACCCGACCGCCGGGGCCGAAGGCGGTCGTGTCGACGACGACGGTCGGGTTCGAACACGACGTGGTGTCGACCAGCATCGCGACGCCCACCTGTTGCGCGGCGGCCCGGGCGGCCGACGGTGTCCGCTCCTGCGCGGCAGCCTGGGCGGCGGACTCCGCGGCGCTCTGCACCGTCGCCCGGCTGTCGACACCCCGGCCGAGGAACAGGATCACCAGCGCCAGCCCGATCGCCGCCGGCGCGAGCAACGCCGCGCCGAGCGCATCGGTCGAGCCACGGTCACCCCGGCCGGGCCGGGATCGAGCGGGCAGGGACGGTGTCACGGTGTGGTGATCTCCTCGATCGGCACGGCGGATGTGACCGAGAAGCCCGATGCCGTGCCGCGGATGATCCCCGGCGCATTCGCGGTCACCGTGACGACGACGATGCCGTCGGCGTTCGTCACCCCGACCGAGACGTCGCTGAGTTCGGTATCGGTCGCGAGGATGGCGCTCGCCGACGCCTCGGCATCGGCCGCGGTGACGCCCGATCGTGCCACCAGCGCCGCGGTGTCACGGGCGATCACCCGAGCCTCGGTCTTCGCATGGCTCCACAGCGCCGCCTGAACGGCGGCGAACGCAAGCACGACGAAGACCGGCGTGAGCAGCGCGATCGACAACGACGTCGCCGCGCCGGAATCACCCGACAGCCTCGATCGATTGCCGGCAGCGGGCACGGCTACGGCGCCGAGGGCGCCTGCACCGGTGTGCTCGCCGTGTCGCGGATCTGGCTCCAGATGATCGCGGCCACGACGGCAACGCTCACCGCCGCCGCGGCGTACCAGAGCACCTGCTCGATCGACACCGCCCCGCGATCTCCGCTGTCGCACGTCGCCGGCGCGCCGGTCGGCAGCCCGGCGCGCAAGGTGGCGTACACCGCGTGCAGCAGGGTGGTGAGTTGGAGCATCGGGTCGGTCATTCGAGGGTCCTTCCTTGGGGCGGTCAGTTCGGGGCGGGTCGGTACGAGCGCGGGTCAGTTGAGATAGAGGGCCGGATAGATGATCAGGGCCATGAACAGCAGGGCCATGCCGACGAGCGGGGGAGTGACCTTGTCGTTGCGGATGCGGGCGCTCGCCTCCTCGTCGGCTGCCAGGGTGTTGCGCAACGTCGCGCACTTGGCAGCCAGGCTGCGAGCGACCGGCGCACCCTCGTTCGCCGACAGGGTGGCGGTCGCCGCGACCTGTTCGAGCTCGACGATTCCGTACTCGTCGGCCACCAGCGACAGCGCCTCGACGAGGCTGCGGCCGGTGGTGCCGACCTCCCGCATCCGTCGCCGCAACTGGCGGAACAGCAACCCGTCGCCGGCTCGTGCCGCCTGGTCGAGGGCGCCCTCGTAGCCGGTGTTCCCGGCGAGCAGCATCGTCACCATGTCGATGAAGGCGCCGAGCTGGTGGCGCAGATCGACGCGCACCCCGTCGGCCCGACCCATGGCGTCGGCGTGCACGATCGTGGGTGCGGCTGCCGCAGCTACCAGGGACGCCAGAGCGGGCACGAACCAACCGATCGAGATCACCCCGGCCAGTTGCAGCAGGGCGACGAGCAGGCTCGGCACGATCAGCCCGGCCACCAGTGCGGCCGTCAGCATGCCGACGTGCACGTCGACCGGTCGGCCGATCAGGTGCAGCGGCTGTTCCCAACCCGCCGTCCACGCCGTGACCCGTGCGCCGCCGGCGCGTCGGCCGACATCGGCGAACCCGAGCGGCAACCCGTCGGCCGTGCCGCCGTCGACCCTGCCGCCGTCGACCCTGCCGCCGTCGACGGGTCGCAACGTGGGCGCACGGCGCAGCCGGCGTAGCGCATCGTCGAGCCGGGGCCGTGGCTGGCGCCAACCCGACGCGACGAGCCACACGGCGACACAGAACACACCGCTGCTCACCAGGAGCATCCCGGTCGGCCTCATCGTGCTGCCGCCGTCCGCCTCGAGTCGGCTGCGTTGGCGTCGCCGACCAGGAACCGGCTCGGCCGGGGGTACCTCGCGAGTCGTTGCACCCGCACCAGCAGCATGGCGTAGACAGCGAGCACCACGGCGAGGAACAGCTGCCCTCCCGCGGAGTCGTAGGCCCGCAGATAGTCGGCCCGACCGAACACGAGCAACCCGACGATCAGGCTGCCCATGATGACGGTCAGCAACGTGACCTCACGCTGCACCGGCGCCCGCTCGGCGTCGACGATGCGGCGCCGGTCGGCCTGGTGCCGGGCCTGCTCGGCGAGCGAGTCGAGCACCGCGACGGTACGGGCGCCACGTTGCACGGCGATCAGCAACCCCGCGGCGATCAGGTCACCGAGCGGGTCGTCGATCTCGTCGGCGAAGCGGCGGAAGACGACATCGGGGTCCTGATGCCCGAGCCCCGCGGCGAGACGCCGGACCTGTGGGCGGATCGACGGGCCACACGTCGCGACGGTCGCGTTGATGGCGCCGATCGGCTGGTCGCCGGCGATCAGGACGTCGCGGAGGTTCTCGATCCACGACGCGAGCGCGTCGGTGCGCTCCACATCGCTGTCCGCGCGGCGGTCACGCCGCTGCCAGGCGCCGATCGTCGCCCAGGTTGCCACAGCCACGACCAGGGCCGGCACGACCCAGCCCGAGAAGGCGAGCACGAGCAGTGCGGCCACCATCGCGCCGCCCGAGCGGGGCACTGCGCCGGGCTGCAACGCCGGCGACGGCGTCGGCCCGTCCGCCACCGGCGAGACGAGGAGCAGCACGGCCAACACCCCGGCGACGCTCGACCCGATCAGGATGACCAACGGCACGCTCATCGGCGCCATCCGTCGACGGCGAACTCCTCGGACGGATAGCCGGCCAGCCGGAGCCGGTGCAGGTGACGACGCGACAGCGGCGCCAGTTGACGGAGCTCCTCGCCGTCGCCGAAACCCCACACCTCGGTACTCGCCACTCCGCCCCCCTCGCCGAGCCCACCGACTTCGATGATCGAGGTCACGCGCCGCACGGGCGCCTCGTCGGCGACCGCGTTGCGCAGGAGGTCGATGTGCACGACGAAGTCGACCGTCTGCGCGATCAGGCTCCACACGGCGAACTCCGGCAGGCTCGTGTTCGACTTCGACACGTAGTACGCGAGTCGCTGCAGGACGACATCGGCGGCATGGGCATGGATCGTCGCCAGCGAGCCGCGCTTGCACATCGACGCCACGTCGAGCATGTCGAGGGCCTCGTCCTCGACGAGTTCGCCGACCACCACCCGATCGGGATTGAGGCGTCGGGTCAACTCGACCAACTGTCTCGTGGTGATCTCACCTTGACCCTCGGCATTGGAATGGCGCGTGAACAGCGCCGGGGCGTCGGGGTGGCGGGGGTCGTCTTCGAGACGCAACTCGAGCAGGTTCTTCTCGACGGTGATGATTCGCTCGAGCGGTGACACCTCACCGAGCAGTTCGGTCAGCAGCGTCGTCTTGCCTGCTCCTGGCGGGCCGGACACGAGCAGCGTGAACCCGCACCGCACGAGCGCCCGAAGCCGGCCGACCATCCCTTGAGGGAACATCCCGAGCGCGGCGAGCCCATCGAGGCCCACCTGACGGACGGCGAAGCGGCGGATCGCCATGCGGGGATGTGTCGAGATGCCGTGTTCGTCGGCGCCACCGAGCACCATGACGACGCGTGAACCGTCGGTCGATTGCAGCGTCAGCATCGGTGACGACGTGTCGAGCCGCCCTTCGCCGGTGCGCGTCATCCGCAGCGCCATGCGCTTCTGGAAAGCGGTGAGCTCGCTCGACGACGCCCACAGCCGGCCGACGTCGACCTTGCGACCATCGGTGTAGGTGACCCACGTCGAGGTGTGCGAGTTGACGTCGACCTCCTCGACGTTCGGATCACTCAGGTACGGCTCGAGGGGCCCGGAGCCGGTCAACTCGGCGACGACCCTGCCCCGCAGTCGCTGCTCGGCCTGCTGGTCGAGCGGGCGCAGACCCGAACGCAGTCGCTCCTCGTTGACGACGCCGATCTCGTCGCCGATCCAGGCGCCGACGAGCAGTTGCCGGCGGCGCGGGTCACGGGCGAGCGGGTCACGGGCCGGCGGGTCACGTCCGGTCTCGGCCGCGTCGGCGTCGTCACGTTCGACGGCGTCGATGAGCCGGGCCGCGACCCGATCCGTGACGAGTTCGACGATCGCGTGGTCGTCACGACCGCTGGGGTACGGCGGTGAACCTGCCGCCGCGGGCATCCGGCTCACAGGACGCTCCACGTCGGAGCGACATCGCCGTGTGCGCGGTCATGTCCGTCGCGTTCTGTCGTCGGAGCAAGTTGGTCGACGAGGCGGGTCACCGAGCGGGCGAGCGGCAGCCGCGCCAGACGCTTGCGGGAGACGCCGGTGCGCCCGGCGAACACCATCGCCGACAGCGGGTCGACGGCGATCA
>CAVPET010000038.1:0-24631 GCA_963703525.1 Ilumatobacteraceae bacterium
GAGCAGGAGTTGTGGGCGGCCGGGTACGAGACGGTCGTCGGCATCGACGAGGTCGGGCGCGGGGCGTGGGCGGGCCGCTGATGGTCGGCGCCGCGATCCTGCCCCGCGACACCCGGGTGAACGGCGTGCGCGACTCGAAGCTGCTCAGCGAGCGCGAGCGTGAAGCGCTGTTCGACCGGCTCGCCGACGTGGTGCGTCGCGTGGTCGGTCGGGGCGGCCAGCCAGGACGAGTGCGACCAGCTCGGCATGTCGGCCGCCCAGAAGCTGGCGGCACGTCGGGCGATCGAGGGGCTCGGCGTCGTGCCCGACGTCGCCGTCACCGACGGGACGTGGGACTTCGTGTCACCGTCGGTTGCAAACGTCGAACTCGCGGTGAAGGCCGACCTGCGCTGTCTCAGCGTCGCTACGGCGAGCATCCTCGCCAAGGTGACGCGCGACCGCGAGATGCGTCGCCACGCCGTGGACTATCCGAACTGGTCGTTCGACACGAACAAGGGCTACCCCTGCCCGGTCCACAAAGCCGCCCTCCTCGGCTACGGCCCGTCCGCCATCCATCGCCGCACCTGGGTGTTCATGGATCACTACGTCCCGTGGAGCGCCATACGTCGCGTCCCTCCGGCAGGCCAGACCGCCCTCTTCTGACCGATCCGTCGCGCCACCATCACCGTTTGCGTCGGGAATGTTGCGGAACGGGTCTCCAAGATCCCGACGCAAACGGTGATTGACGCGGTCAGTCGAGGAGCTTGCGGGCGATTGATGCCAGCCACTCGGCGACGGCGTCGGGGTCACGGAGGCGGTGTGCGGCCACGGTGTCGGCATCGCCGACCTTGATCGTCACGTCGGAGGGTGCGAGGGCGGCGAACGCCTCCTCGTCGGTCACGTCGTCACCGACGAACGCCGTGGTCGCGCACCCGGTCTCGGAGGCCAGGCGGACGAGCGCGTCACCCTTGTTCGCCGAACGTGCGAACAGCTCGAGCACCGCGCTGCCGTCCTTCACCGTTGCCCCTTCGATGGCCCGAGCCTGTTGGCGGAGATCGGCGATGGCCGGACGGGAGCGCTCTGGTGGCGCCTGGCGGACATGGAGCACCACGCTGGCCGGTTTACGTTCGACCCAGGCGCCGTCGCCGGCCCCCGCGGCCGCCGCCGTGGCGAGCGCGTCCAGCATGTCGAGCCGTTGCTGTTCGAGGGCATCGAGCGGACGGATCGCCCGGCCGACCAACTCCATCCCGTGGCTGCCGACGCGGGCGACCGAACCCGGGAAGTCGAAGCGCTCGAGATCGGCGATGGAACGTCCCGACACCACGGCGACGTGCACGTCATGACACGAGGCGATCGATTCGATGATCTCACGCACCCCGCTGGTGAGGGCCGACTCGTCGGGGTGGGAGACGATCGGCGCCAACACCCCGTCGACGTCGAGACCGATCAGCAGCGGGCGCGGCGCGCCGACGACGAGTTCGGCGAGCGCACCGACATCGTCGTACTGCTCACGACTCATCGCCGACCCGACCATCGGCTCGATGCGGGCCCGCATCGGCCAGCGCGGAGAGATACGCGTCGGCCCAACCACGAACGTCGCGGGCGGTGATCTTCGCGCGTAGTCCGGCCATCCGGCTGCGTCGTTCGTGTCGGTGCATCTGCACGGCATCCTGGATCGCCTGTTGCAGTGCCCGATCGTCGTGCGGGTTGACGAGCACGGCATCGGTGAGTTCCTCGGCAGCGCCGGCGAACTCGGAGAGCACGAGGACACCGTCGCCGTCGATGTGCGCGGCGGCGTACTCCTTGGCGACGAGGTTCATGCCATCGCGAAACGGGGTGACGAGCATGACGTCGCCCGCGCGGTACAGGGCGATCAGCTCGTCGAACGGGAGCGATTGATAGAGGTAGTGGATGACGGGCAGCCCGATGCGGCTGTAGCGCCCGTTGACCTCACCGACGAGACGTTCGATCTCGTGGCGCTCGTCCTGATAGTGCTCGACGCCCTCGCGGGTCGGTGTCGCGACCTGCACCATCACGTGTTGTTCGGGGTTCAGCACGCCCGACTCGATCAGGGCCGCGAAGGCTCGCAGTCGCAACCCGATGCCCTTGGTGTAGTCGAGACGGTCGACGCCGAGCAAGATGACCTCCGGGTCGCCGAGTCGAGCCCTGATCTGGCTCACCCGCTGACGTGTGGCCCGACCGGCAGCGATCTCTTCGACCTCTGCGACATCGATCGAGATCGGGAACACGCCGAGCCGGGTCGTGTGCCCATGAAGTTCGACCACCAGGTCGTGCTCGCCGGCGTCGAGGAGGTGATGGGCGCAGGCGGCGAAGTTGGCGGCATGGCCCGACGTCTGGAAGCCGATGAGATCGCAACCCAACAACCCCTCGATGATCTCGGAGCGCCATGGCAGCCGCGAGAAGAGTTCGAAGGGCGGGAAGGGGATGTGGAGGAAGAACCCGATCGTCAGATCCGGCCGCTGCCGACGCAACATCGAGGGCACCAACTGGAGTTGGTAGTCGTGCACCCAGACCGTCGAGTTCGGCGGAGCGATGTTGGCCAACTGCACGGCGAAGCGTTCGTTCACCGATACGTAGGCGTCCCACTGCTCCCCGTCGAAGGTCGACTCGCGGAGGGCGTCGTGATAGAGCGGCCAGAGCCCGTCGTTGGAGAAACCGTCGTAGTAGCGCTCGACCTCGTCGGCGCTGATCCTCACCGGATACAGGTCGACGCCGTCGACGGCGAACGGTTCTGCCGCGTCGTCGGGCTCACCCGTCCAGCCGACCCACCTGCCGCCGTTCTCACGCAGGATCGGCAGCAGTGCCCGTACCAGCCCTCCGGGGCTGGGTGCCCACCCTGCGTCGGTGCGCATCACCGGCAGACGGTTCGCGGCGATGACGATCGGCGATCGGAACGGCGCTGCCGGCTCGGTCATCGGAGCACCGGTCAGATACGGGCGAGCGATTGCTCGAGGTCGGCAACGAGGTCCGCGGCGTCTTCGATCCCGACCGAGAGACGCACGAGGTTGTCGGGAACCTCGAGCGGTGAACCGGCTGCCGACGCATGGGTCATGGCAGCTGGATGTTCGATGAGGCTCTCGACGGCGCCGAGTGATTCGGCAAGCGTGAAGATCTCCGTCGAGGCGGCCACTGTCATCGCCGCCGCCTTCCCCGCCGCGACCGTGAACGACACCATCCCGCCGAAGTCACGCATCTGCCTGGCCGCCGCGGCATGGCCCGGGTGGTCGGGAAGTTGCGGGTAGAGCACCCGCTCGACGGCCGGGTGGCCGACCAGCAGATCGACGATGGCCTGCGCGTTCCGGCAATGGCGCTCCATCCGAATCGCCAGGGTCTTCACGCCGCGCAGCACGAGGTAGCAGTCGAACGGTGACGGGATCGCGCCCGCCGCGTTCTGGGTGAAGCGGAGCCGATCGGCCAACTCGTCGTCGTTGGTGGCAACGAAGCCGCCGACGACATCGCTGTGCCCGCCGAGGTACTTCGTGGACGAGTGGACCACGATGTCGGCAGCGAGTGCGAGCGGCTGCTGCAGGTAGGGGGTGGCGAAGGTGTTGTCGACCACGACCAATGCGTCGCGTTCGTGGGCGATCTCGCCGATCGCTCCGATGTCGAAGCAGGTCAGCAGTGGGTTCGTCGGCGTTTCGAGCCACACCATGCCGACATCGCCGGGCCAGTTCGCCCGGAGCGCATCGAGATCTGTGAGGTCGATGGCGGTCCACGGGAAGCCGAGCGGGCCCCAGACCTTGGAGATCAGCCGGAATGTTCCGCCGTAAGCGTCGTTGCCGAGCAGGATGCGCCGGCCGCGCCGGAGTAGGCGCAAGATGTTGTCCTCGGCCGCCAGCCCGCTGGCGAACGCCAGACCGTGCCGGGCCTCCTCGAGCGACGCCACCTGTGCTTCGAGCGCTGATCGGGTGGGGTTGCCGGATCGGGAGTACTCGTAGCCCTTGTGGCCACCGACGCCCTCTTGCGCGAATGTCGTCGACAGCGAGATGGGCGTGACGACGGCGCCGGTGGTCGGTTCGGGATCCTGCCCGGCGTGGATGGCCCGAGTGGCGAAACCGTGCCGCGGTCCGCCGTCCGGCCGTTCCTGATCCGGCCGTTCGTGATCCGGCCGTTCGTGATCCGGCCGTTCGTGATCCGGCCGTTCGTGATCGTCAGCCCCCATCGCTGTCCGCTCCCGCGTCGCCGGCCACAGCGGAAGCGGCGATGGCCGCGGCCGTCGCCCCGAAGTAGGCGAGTACGTCGGTCCGCGTGAGGATGCTCAGCGGGCGACCGCCCGACAGCACCAGCAGGGCGGGAGCGGATTCGAGCATCGCCACGGCAAGCTCGACCTTCTGGCCGATACCGATGGTCGGCAACTTGGGCCCCATCACCTTCTCGACCGGGGTCGACATGACGCTGGGATCGCGGTGGATCGCCTCCATGAGTTCGAGTTCGTCGACGGCGCCCGACACCTCGGCTGCGGCGAACGGCGGTGTGTTCTTGCAGACCGGCAGTTGGCTGACGCCGTTGCTGCGCATGATGGTGATCGCCTCGGAGGCCAACTGATGCGGGTTGACGTAGAGCAGCGTGTCGATCGACGCATTGCGCGTGTCGAGCACGGCGCCGACGCACTGGTCGCATTCCTTCAGGAAACCGAAGTTCGCCATCCAGGCGTCGTCGAATACCCGCGACAGGTAGCCGCGACCCGAATCCGGATTGAGCACCACGACGATGTCGTCGGGCGCCGCGTTCCTGGCGACCTTGATGGCGGCGGCGACCGCCATTCCGCCCGACCCGCCGATCAGGATGCCCTCGGTCTCCGAGACGTAGCGGGCAGTGAGAAAGCTCTCCTCGTCGCTGATCGGGATAATCTCGTCGAGCAGCTCGGGCGCCCATGCCGCCGGGAAGAAGTCCTCACCGACGCCTTCGACGAGGTATGGCCGACCGGACCCACCGGAGAAGACCGAACCTTCGGGGTCGGCGGCGATGATCTTGATCGCCGGGTTCATCGACTTGAGGTAACGAGCGACACCTGTGATCGTGCCGCAGGTGCCGGCACCGGCGACGAAGTGGGTGATGCGGCCAGCGGTCTGACGCCACAGTTCCGGGCCGGTCGTGTTGGCGTGGGCTTCGGGGTTGTGCGGGTTCTGGTACTGGTTGGGGCGGAACGCGTCGAGTTCGTGCGTGAGACGTTCGGCAACGGAGTAGTAGCTCGTGCGGATCGTCCGGTTCGACCGCCACCGGGCACACCACGACCTCGGCGCCGTAGGCCTTGAGCAGGGATATCTTCTCCGGCGCCACCTTGTCGGTCATCACGAAGACGCACTTGTACCCGCGCTGGGCGGCGACGATCGCCAGGCCGACGCCGGTGTTGCCGCTGGTCGGCTCGACGATGGTTCCGCCGGGTCGCAGAAGACCGTCACGTTCGGCGGCGAGGATCATCTCGAGCGCCGGACGATCCTTGGTGGATCCGCCCGGGTTCGTCGTCTCGGCCTTGAGCGCGAGGACGCAGTCGAGGCCTTCTGTCTCGCTGACCCGCTTCAGGCGAACCAACGGGGTATTGCCGATCAGCTCGATGACCGAGTCGGCGATCTCGGTGCCCTGCAGGCGAGGGTCTCCCGGGATCGTATCCAGGCGAGGATCGCTCATGGCGTCGACAGTACCCGCACTCGACCGGATCTGGCTATGGGTCAGCTCCCGAGTACCCGTGCCACGAGGCGCCCGACGGCGCCGGGCTGAGGTACGTCGGCCCCGACGGGAAGCAGGTGAGGGGCCTGTTCAGCCAGGAAGGAGACGAGTTGTCGCGAGGAGGGGTTGACGAGGGCCGTGTCGCCGACGACGACGGTGGGCACTGTCTCGTGGCCGTGTGCGTGTTGCCGAACGATCGCCGCCGCGGCCGGGTCGTCCCAGATGTTGTGCTCCACGCGCTCGATGCCGAGCTTGTCGAGACCACGCATGAGCACGGAGCAGAAGCCGCACCCCGGTCGCCAGTAGAGGTCGATCCGGGTCGTCGCACCGCTCTGGCCGGCCGTACCGGTCGGGCTGGGCATATCGGTCTGGTTGGGCATATCGGGCCCGGTGGCGTCGTCGGGCCGATCGTCGATCGTGAGGTTGTCGATCGTGATGTCGGCCATGTTGGGTGCAACGACCTGGAACCCCAGGTATTCCCCCCGCCCGATCATCGTTTGCGTCGGGATTTTTGTGTATCGGTCCGCTGAAATCCCGACGCAAACGAGAATTTGGGTGCTGAGATTCCGGTCCCCGGTCCCCGGTCCCCGGTCGACCGGCTGACCGGCTGACCGGTCGACCGGCTGGCAGACTGGCAGACTGGCGGGCGTGAGCGCACCGAACGTCGACACGTCCGTCTACCTCGAGCGCCTCGCCCGCGTGCGCGACGCGATGACCGAGCAGCACGTGGATGCCTTGCTGCTGTCGGTCGGACACGATCTTCCGTATCTGACGGGCTACACCGCGATGCCGCTCGAGCGGCTCACCATGCTCGTCGTCCCATGCGATGGCGAGGCCACCATGGTGATCCCGGCCCTCGAAGCGCCGCGCGTCGTCGAGCGGCCGGGCGTGTTCGACCTCCTGGCGTGGGGGGAGACCGAGGATCCGACGGCGATCGTCGGAAAGCTCGTGTCCGGGTCCCGGCGCATCGCCGTCGGCGACCAGCTGTGGGCCCGATTTCTCGTCGAACTCCTCCCGCGCGTCCCGGGCGCGCAGTATCGACGCTCGGTCGACGTGATCGGTGCACTGCGGATGATCAAGGACCGCGCTGAGATCGATGCGTTGGCCGCTGCGGGCGCCGCCGTCGACAAGATCGCTGGGGAACTCCAACGGGGTCAGATCGCCCTGGTCGGCCGTACCGAGGCGCAGGTGTCGGCCGAGCTGAGCCGGCGGATCATCGAGGAGGGTCACGACAAGGTGAACTTCGCGATCGTCGCCGCCGGCGAGAACGCCGCGAGCCCGCACCACCATGCCGGCAGCCGCGTGATCCGGGACAACGAGATCGTGTTGTGCGACTTCGGGGGCACGATGGCCGGGTACTGCTCGGACACGACCCGCTGCGTGTTCACCGGCGATGTGGCGCCTGACGTGGCCGAGGCGTACGCGGTGCTGCACGAGGCCCAGCGGGTGGGGGTTGCTGCCGGCGTCGTGGGCACGCCGTGCCAGGAGGTCGATCGTGCAACTCGGCGGGTGATCGACGACGCCGGGTACGGATCGTTCTTCATCCATCGCACGGGGCACGGCATCGGAATGGAGGAGCATGAGGACCCATACATCGTCGAGGGCAACTCCCTCGTCCTTCGCTCTGGTCACGCATTCAGTGTCGAGCCGGGAATCTACGTGTCGGGCAAGTGGGGGATGCGACTGGAGGACATCGTCGTCGCCACGACCGATGGCCCGCGGTCGCTGAACAACTCCGACCACTCGCTCGTCAGCGTGTAGCGTCGGAGCGGTCGACAGTTGCCGGATTCGTCAACCGGTGGAGAATTTCGCTTCGTCGGGCACGTCGCTGATCGTGGTCATCTCGATCAGCAGGTCGTTGCCGTCGTAGCGGGCGAGTGCGCCGTTGGCGAGTGCGCAGTAGGTGACCGTGCCGCCGGTGACGGGGATGTCCACGCACAACGCCGGTTCGCCTGCCTGCGTGATCGTGTAGCCCTTCGGTTCGCCGACGCGACGGTTGGCGTCGACACGTAGGCGCTGGGCGAAGCTCTGCGCATAGAACTCGTGTGACAACAGCAGATCGCTGACGCGGGCGTCGTTGATCGTCGCTTCACATTCGGCGGTCACGAGATTGCACGTGGCGACTGATGTGCCGTCGTAGAGGAATCGCACGTCATTGATCGTGATCGAGCGACGATCCGGCGGCTCCTGGACCACGGTCGCCGTCGAGGTGAGGTTTCCGAGTCTGGTGAGAATCGCGTAGTCGGCGGTGAACGGTGCAGCCGACACCGAATCGAGTCGGGTGAGTACGGCGTCGATGTCGGCGTTGCCGGTCGCGGTCTGTGCCGGAGCGTCCTCGTCGAAGCTCGGCCGCTGTCCGGTGAAACACCCGGCCAACGCAACCGACGCGACGCCGGCCACCAGCACCATCCGTCCGACCCGGGCTATTGGCCCGATCCGGGGCACCTGCGGTGCCGGCGTGCTCCAACTGGGTTGGCCGAAGTTGCCTCCCAACCACTGTTTGCGTCGGGATTTTCGTGCACCACCCCGCACACATCCCGACGCAAACGAGTTCTCGGGGGTCGGCGTGGGCATGGCGGCGCCAGGCTACGGCGTTACGCTGCCCGAGCGTGATCCGCCTCGATGCCGCCACAGTGCTGCTGCAATGGGCGACAGGCGGAATGTTCTTCTGCTGGTTCACCACCCGGCATCGGATCATCGGCGTCGGCTACGGCTGGCTCCTCCGCGGTGTCTACCTGTGCTTCGCTCTGGGCGCGCTCGCGGCCGGGCTTCGCTTCGGGGTGGTGCCGGTGCGGGAGGTTTCGGCCGCTGCGGTCGCCCTCGCGTGCGTCGTCGCGCTGGCCGTGTCGATCCATCGCCGCACGGCCGGCGTCAGTGGTCAGCAGGCCGAGTTCGATCGTCGATCCGAACGCGTCGCTGCGATGACGGGCATCGATCGAGCAGCCCCGCCGAGGTTCGACGATCCCGATGCGGCGTCGCCGCGGGCGGGCCGCGAGTTCCCACCGAACCTCGACCTCGTGCCGGCGCTGATCGGCGCGATCGGCCTCGTCGCCGCGGGCGTCGACGCCGGTGGGAACACGACCGTTGCGGTGTTGCGGGCCTTGGTGGGCGCGGCGTTCATCGGTGCGATCACCGACGCCATGCTGCTTGGTCATTGGTATCTCGTGCAGCCCGGCCTGCCGCGAAAGTTGCTGAACGAGATGGTGACGGCGGTACAGGTGCTCTGGCCCGTCGAACTCGTGGTGCTGCTGCTACCGGTCGGCATGATCGATGTGATCTCGGGCGAGGTCGACGACGGGTGGGGCGGCATGCTCGGGTGGATGTGGATCGGTTGTGCGATCACCACGATCGTGTTGATCTTCGTCACGAAGGCGGCCCTGAAGGAGCGGTACTACTCCGCGGTGATGGCGGCGACCGGGTTGCTCTACCTGGCGATCCTCACGGCGTTCGGGATGGACATCATCGCCCGCGCCGTGCTGGCGCCGAGCTGACGGGAAGCGACCGACGGCAGCGACTGACGGCAGCGACTGACCGCAAGCGGGTCACGGCAGCGGTGAGCCGCCAGTCCGCAGCACACCTGTTCGACATGCGCCGGTACGCCCGTCGAATGTCCGTTCCTGATGTGATTGAATCCCTTCATGACACGACCTGTGTGGAGTGGCACGATCTCGTTCGGCTTGGTCGCGATCCCGGTCAAGTTGTTCCATGCCGTGCGTCGCCAGAGCGTCTCGTTCAATCAGCTCGACGAGCGCAACATGGCGCGAATTCGTTACCGCAAGGTGAACGCCGAGACCGGCGAGGAGGTCGGCGACGATCACATCGTCAAGGGCTTCGAGGTCTCCAAGGGTCGCTACGTGATCGTGGATCCCGGCGAGCTCGAGCCGTTCATGCCCGTCGCGTCGAAGTCCGTCGATCTCGAAGAGTTCGTCGACCTCGCGGAGATCGATCCCGTCTACTTCGACACCGCGTACCACCTTGCGCCCGATGGTCCCCCGAAGCCGTACGTGCTCCTGGCGCGGGCAATGGAGGCGAGCGGCAAGGTCGCGATCGGACGGTTCGTCATGCGCAACAAGCAATACACCGCAGCCATCCGGGCCGAGGATGGTCGGCTCGTGATGTCGTCACTCGCCTACGCTGACGAAGTGATCGACCCCTCCGAGATCGCCGAGCTGCAGGCCCTCGACGGGGTCGAGGTCAGCGAGAAGGAAGTCAGGATGGCCGAGTCGCTCGTCGAGTCCCTGACCGCCGATTTCGAGCCGCAGAAGTACCACGACGAGTACCGTGAACAGGTGTTGGCGCTGATCCACATGAAAGCCGACGGCGAGGAGTTCGAGATGCCCGAAATGGCGGCCGAGAAGCCGAAGGTCGTCGACATCATGGCGGCTCTCGAAGCCAGCGTGGCGGCGGCGAAGCAACGCGCGGGCACGCCATCCGTCGAAGGCCGAATCGCCGAAGAGACCGTCGCTCGCCGACAAGGACTCCTCGGAGGAGGAACCTTCCGCGAACGCTGACCGCGAACGCGAACGCGACCGCGAAGTCCGCCTGAGCGCGCTCGCCGGCCGACGTCGCTGAGCAGAACGATGGCGGCTCCTGTCGAGGTCGAGGTCGGCGGGCGAACCGTTCGGCTGACCAACCTGGACAAGGTGTTGTACCCATCCGGGTTCACCAAGGCCGAGGTCGTCGAGTACGACGCCCGGATCGCCCCGGTCGCCATCCCGCATCTCTCCGGTCGCTGCATCACGTTGCGCCGCTTCCCGAACGGCACCGACCACCCCGGGTTCTTCGAAAAGCGCTGCCCGTCGCACCGCCCGGAGTGGGTGCCGGTCGCTCTCGGCCCGGGCGATCGGCAGGGCGGCATCGAGTACTGCCGCATCGAGGAGCCCGCGGCGATGGTCTGGGCGGCAAACATGGCCGCGATCGAGCTGCACGCTCCGATGGCGTCGGCTGTCGATCTGACGACGCCGCGAGCGCTGGTGTTCGACTTCGATCCAGGACCGCACACGTCGATCGTCGACTGCTGCGCGGTGGCGCGTCGGGTCCGGGACGTGCTCGGGTCGGTCGGCCTGTCGGGCCGGTGCAAGACGTCGGGCTCGAAGGGTCTGCAGCTGTACGTGCCGCTGAACACGCCGCGGCGACACGCACGACGCGGCAGCCGACTTCGCCCTCGCGGTCGGCCAGGTGATGGAGCGCCGGATGCCCGGCCGGGTGACGACCTTGATGGCCAAGGCCGAGCGGACGAACAAGGTGTTCATCGACTGGAGTCAGAACGCGCGCCACAAGACGACGATCGCGCCGTACTCGCTGCGCGCCAGACCGGAACCGACGGTGTCGACGCCGGTGACGTGGGACGAGGTCGACGACTGCGCGGCGAGCGGCGTCGAGCTGCGATTCGAGTCGTCCGCCGTACTCGACCGAATCGCCGAACACGGCGATCTGTTCGCCCCGGTGCTGACGCTTGAGCAGCAACTTCCCGCTCCCCACTGAACCCGCTCACTGATGAGGATGGGGGCGGCACGATGTACGTGACACTCGAACGAGCAGGGTTGCCGAACCGCGCTGCCCGGCGCCGGTAGGAAGTCACGTGCGACAGTCGCGATGAGATACTGTCGAAAGCATGAACCGCCGACTCGGATATCGGTCCTTGATCGCCGTCGGGGCCCTGACAGCGCTCGGTCTCGCCGCGTGCGGCGGGTCGTCGGAGCCCTCGGCAGCCACCGAGGGCTCGACGACCACCGAAGGATCGACCACCACCGACGCCGCTCAGACGACCGTTGCCGACACCGAGGCCGGCGGAGCGACGGGCATCGATGGGGTCCAGCCGTCGGTCATCCAGATCGAGGCCGTCGGAACGCTCCGGGATCCCGAAGTGGGATTCACGTCGGGCACCGGCCGCGGGAGTGGGTTCATCATCAGCGAGGACGGACTCGCGGTGACGAACAACCACGTCGTCACCGGCGCGGCGACACTCGAGGTGTTCATCGGTGGTGACACCGACACGAGCTACAACGCAGTCGTGCTCGGCGTCTCGGAATGCAGCGACCTTGCGGTGATCGACATCGACGAAAACGATCCGCTGCCGGCGCTGACCTGGTATGCGCACGACATTGCGCCGGGCGTCGAGGTGTACGCAGCCGGCTTCCCGCTCGGTGACCCCGAGTACACGCTGACCCGCGGGATCGTGTCGAAGCTGAAGGCGAACGGCGACACCAGCTGGGCCTCTCTTGATTCGGTGCTCGAACACGACGCCAGCATCCAGCCGGGCAACTCCGGTGGGCCGCTTGTCGCGGCCGACGGCACCGTCGTGGGGATCAACTACTCCGGTTCCGACCCCACGAACACCAGCCAGTTCTTCGCGATCGACAAGGAAACCGCCCAGGAGGTCGTGGCCAAGCTCAAACTGGGTGACTTCGAGTCACTCGGTGTGAACGGTGAAGCGGTGGTCGACGAAGAGGCGGGAGTCGCCGGTGTCTGGGTGGCGGGCGTTGCGCCCGGATCACCTGCCGACGACGTCGGGCTGCTCCCGGGCGACATCATCCAGACGATGAATGGTCTGCAGATAGCGACCGACGGCACCATGGCCGACTACTGCGATGTCATTCGTACGTCGGGCGACAAGCCCATCCAGATCGAGGTGTTGCGCTACGACACCTCCGAGATCCTGACCGGTGAGATCAACGGCGACAAGCCGCTCGAGCAGTCCTTCTCGTTCGCCGAGGCGGTCGAGGACGAAGTTGCAGTCGACTCGGGTTCCACGACCTACGACAGCTACACCACGCTCGTCGATGACACCGGCGCCCTCACCGTCGACGTGCCGACGGCGTGGACATCGATCGACACCGCGCCGGTCGCGCTCGACGATGGAAGCACGCTCGCGCAGATCACTGCCTCAACCGACATCGAGGCCTACAACACCACGTGGGACGTGCCCGGCATCTTCTACACATCGCTGCCGCCCGGCGACCATGTGCAAGCGCTGGCCGCGTTCGCTCCGAGCGATGCCTGTACCGACGGGGGAACGACCGACTACGAAGATGCTGTCTTCCTGGGCACGTACCAGATCTGGACGAACTGCGGAGGAACTGACACGATCTTCGTCGTGCTTTCCGCGGTTGAGAAGGACGGAACGGCGGACATCTCGATCCTCACTGCTCAGATCGTCACCGATGCCGACCTCGACGCTCTCGACCAGGCATTCGCCACGTTCAACACGTTGTCCTAGCTCCAATACCGGGGAGGACCCCTGAGATGACCATCCAACCGTTCGAACGGGCGCTGTCTGTCACACGGAGTGTTCTCGCGTCCGTGACACCCGATCAGCTCCACAACTCGACGCCCTGCACCGCGTGGGACGTTTCTGCGTTGATCAATCACATCATCGGAGTGCAACACTTCTTCGTGGCCGGCATGAACGCAACGCCGCCTGCTGCGGCTCCTGACTACGCCGCCGGTGACTACGTCGCCGCCTTCGACGAGGCGTCGGCAGCGAGTCGTGCGTGTTTCGGCGCCGACGGCGCCCTCGAGCGTCTGGTCACTCTCCCGTTCGGCCAGATGCCCGGGGCCGCGGTGCTCGGCCTTGCCATCACCGACACGTTCCAGCACGGTTGGGATCTGGCCAAGGCCACCGGGCAGGACACAAACCTGGCGCCCGAACTCGCAGCCGGCGTTCTCGCTCAGGCGCGCCAGAGCGTTCCCGATGCCTTCCGTGGGCCGCAAGGAGCTCCCTTCGGTACCGAGCAGGTCGCTCCTGAAGGTGCCTGCCCTGCCGACGAACTCGCGGCCTTCCTCGGTCGCGAGGTCTGACCCGAACGTCAGTTGACCTGCCGATCGAGCGCGAGCGGGTCGCGCCAACTCTCATCGTCGATGCTGATCGAGCCCTTGCGATGAGGATGAGCGCGAGCGGGGCGCGCTCATCCTCACAGGAGGTCGGTATAGGAGGTCGGTATAGGAGGTCGGTGCCCGGTGGTGGGTCTGGGTCGTCGAGGTTTCCGCATGGGTGCCGCAGGTCGGAACGACTCGCGGGTCATCATGGTGGGATGGTCGGCGCAACGGGATGGATGCGGGCGGGCGTGCTCGCTGTCGTGTCGTGCGTGCTTGCTGCCGGCTGCACGATCCGAAGTTCCGAGTCCCACAGCTTCACCGGTGGGGCCGTCGCGGCGGAAGCGCCGCCATCGAGCACCGAGCAGCCACCGACGACGACTGATCGATTGGCGTCGCCGTCGCCGTCATCGACGAACGCTCCCATGTTCGCCGCGCCGTCCACGACCGGGCCGCCGCTCACGGGCTGGGATGCGACCGATGTCTACCTGGTTCGGCGACTCATCGGAGGCGGCGACGTCGCCGCGTCGTTCGCGGTCAGCGTCGACGGTGAGGTCGTTCACACGGCTGCAATGGGCATGCGTGCGCTCGGGTCCGCCGAGCCCGCCGAAACGCAGGACCGGTTCCGGATCGCCAGCATCAGCAAGACGATCACGGCGATCACGATGCTGCAGCTCGTCGAAGCGGGCGACATCGGCCTCGACGATCCGGTCGGCGGGCTGATCGCATCGTCGCTCGGCCTGGAAACCCGGCCAGGTCCTGCGGCCGATATCACCGTGCGCCAGTTGCTCACGCACACGTCTGGCTTCGCCCCGAACGAGAACCTGTTCTTCGGCAACCAAGTCGGCTCGTGTCGTGAGGCGGCCACGATCGGATTCACCCGACCCTTGGCGGGCACCCCGGGTGCGGGTTTCCGATACAGCAACATGAACTTCTGCGTGCTCGGCCTGCTCATCGAGGCCCTGACCGGGCTGCCCTACGAGCAGGTCGTCTACGAGCAGTTGCTCACTCCGCTCGGCATCTCCGGCATGCGTGTTGCGCCGACGTTCGACCCCGGGCCCGACGAAGTGCAACACCACACGGTATTCGGGCGCAACTACATGGAGGTGCTCGGCGCTGCCGGCGCCTGGGTCGCGACCCCAACGGATCTCGTCCGGATCATCAACTCGCTCGACCCCTCTACACCCGGATGGAAGCCTCTCGACGAAACGACCTTGGCAGCGATGAAGACGAGCGTCAACGATCTTGTGGTGCCCGATCGCGGGTACGGGATGGGGCTGATCCTCTACGGTGGGGGCGCCTTCGGCCACACCGGCACGGTCGAAAGCACGCATGCGATGGTCGTCGACCGTCATGACGGCGTCAGTTGGGCGTTGACCGTGAGTGGCGAGTATCCCGGCGAGACACCCGACCTGGCCAAGATCGTCGATGCCGCGCTCGTCGCCGGTGGGTTCGTCGCCGGTGGGTTCGTCGCCGGTGGATTCGTCGCCGGCGCGCCACTCGAGGCGGACTGACCCGCTCATCGTTTGCGTCGGGATTTCGGAGAAACGGGCCGCAGGAATCCCGACGCAAACGAGGGGTTCGCCGTTCAGGCGAGGTGCGGGGCGACGTCCGCGGCGACCAGATCGAGATGATCGAGGTCGGCCAGGTCGAGCACCTGCAGGTAGATCCGTTCGGCGCCCGCGTCGCGCCACGCCGCCAACGTCTCGACGACCTCCTCGGGTGTCCCGGCAGCCCCGTTGGCACGAAGCTCCTCCGGCGCCCGTCCGATGGCCACAGCGCGCCGCTCGACTTCGGCCTCGGTCGATCCGCAGCACAGCACCAACGCCGCGGAGTAGGTCATGGTCGACGGGTCGCGACCGATCGACTCGCAGGCAGCATGAACCCGACCGCACTGCGTGGTGAAGAACTCGCGGCTGACGAATGGCGTGTTGAACTCGTTGGCGAAGCGTGCGGCCAGTACCGGCGTGCGCTTCGGGCCACCCCCACCGATGACGATGGGCACCGTCGACTGCATCGGCTTCGGAAGCGCCGGCGAGTTGGTCACCGGATAGTGGCCGCCCGGCGACTCGAAGGTGGCCCCGGTGGGGGTCTGCCACATGGCGGTGATGATCTCGAGCTGCTCCTCCAGCCGATCGAAGCGTTCCCCGAGCGGGGGGAACGGGATGCCGTATGCCTGGTGCTCGGCCTCGTACCATCCGGCGCCCAAGCCGAGTTCGACCCGACCACCCGACATCTGATCGACCTGGGCGACGCTGATCGCGAAGGGGCCGGGGAGACGGAACGTCGCCGACGACACGAGCGTGCCGAGCCGGATCGTCGAGGTCTCACGGGCCAGACCGGCGAGCGTGATCCAGGCGTCGGTCGGGCCGGGGAGGCCGTCGCCGTCGCCCATCACGAGGTAGTGATCGCTACGGAAGAATGCCCCGTAGCCGAGGACTTCGGCACGCAACGCGACGGCGAGCAGGTCGCCGTAGGTCGCGCCCTGCTGTGGTTCGATGAAGATACGGAGATCGACGAGCTGCATTCGCCGCAGGGTATGTCCTCGAATCGTGCCCTCAATCATCGTTTGCGTCGAGATTTCAGAGGCCCGGGTCTCCACAATCCCGACGCAAACGATGATTGGACGGGGGTGCGGGGGTGTCAGTTGACCTGGCGGTCGCGGTCTTGCCAATAGGGGGCGCGGAGCTTGAACTTCTGCAGCTTGCCGGTCGCGGTGCGTGCCAACTCGTCGCGGAACTCGACGCGCTTCGGGCACTTGTAGCCGGCCACCTTGGTCTTCGCCCATGCGATCACGTCGGCTTCGGTGAGCGTGCTGTCGGGCACGGTCACCACGAGCGCCGTCACGAGCTCACCCCACTTCTCGTCGGGGATGCCGATCACCGCGACCTCGGTCACGTCGGGATGCTGGAAGATCGCATCCTCGACCTCGATCGACGAGACGTTCTCGCCGCCGGAGATGATCACGTCCTTCTTGCGGTCGGCGATGACGACGTAGTTGTCGTCGTCGATCGCGCCGCCGTCACCGGTGTAGAAGTAGTCGTCGTGGATCGCGGCGGCCGTGGCGTCGGGCTGGGTCCAGTATCCATCCATGATCATGTTGCCCCGAGCCATGATCTCGCCGCTGTCGCTGATGGCCATCGAGCAGCCCACGACCGGTGCGCCGGCCCGGTTCAGCCGTGCTGCCCGTTCGGTCGGCGACAGATCGTCGAACTCGGCCCGGGTGCGGTTCATCGTGATCAGCGGTGTTGTCTCTGTCAGGCCGTAGATCTGCACGAACTCCCAACCCAGCTCGGTCTCGGTCCGCTCGATGCTGCGGGTGGGCGGAGGCGCGCCGGCCACGACGATCCGAGTGCGACCGCGCCCGGGAATCGCACGCCCCGTTGCGGCCGTCCAGGCTGTGGCGGCGTCCAGCACCATGTTGAGCACCGCCGGCGCACCGCACATCAATGTCACGCCGTGCTCCTCGACCCGGCGCAGGATCTCCATCCCGTCGATCTTGCGGATGATGATGTGCCCGCCACCCGTGCCGGTCACGGCGTAGAGCATGCCCCAGCCGTTGCAGTGGAACTGGGGCAGCGTGTGCAGGTACACGTCACGGTCGTTGACGCCCATCTGCCATCCGAAGATCGACGCGTTCAGCCAGAGGTTGCGATGGGTGAGCTGGACGCCCTTGGGCCGCGCCGTCGTGCCGGACGTGTAGTTGATCGTGGCGGTGGCGTCCTCGTCCGCCTCCCACCCGGCAGGCTCGACACCGAAGCGCATGAGCGCGGCATCGGTCTCCGCGCCGATGATCATGGTTCGCTCACAGTCGACGTCGGCGAGCGCTTCTGCAAGCTCGGGATCGATCAGCAACAGCCGCGCACCGGAGTGTTCGATGATGTAGCGGACCTCCTCGGCGACGAGGCGGAAGTTCACCGGCACCAGGATCCGCCCCGACCCGGAGACACCGAACAACGCCGTGAGCAGGCGGGCGGAGTTGTGGCTGACCATCGCCACCCGTTCGCCGACGCCGATCCCGAGGGCGTCGAGGCCGGCAGCCATCGCTCGCGCCCGCGATGCCATCTCACGGTAGGTGATCGACCCCCATGACTCGGCGGGCTGATCCGGTTCGTCGACGATCGCCACCCGGTCGGGGTAGACGAGTTCGGCGCGGCGGAGGAAATCGTTGACGGTGAGAGCGACCTTCATGGATCGCGAACCTATTCGGCGGACGCCATCGCAACCGATGTGAGCGGCCAGGGCCGGGTGTCAGGCGGGGTCGAGCGGAATTCGCCCGAACGGGCCTGCAGCCTGACGGGGCTGAGCGGAATTCGCCCGAACGGGCCTGCAGCCTGACGAGGCCGATGAAGCCGGCCGGAACCCGGAGATCGGGACCAGACCACCGGCACCGACGGGTTCGCGCCGGCGGTACACGACCTCGCTCCGAGCTCGGGCTGACTCGCCGCGTTCGCCGCGCGACGGCTTGTCAGTCGAGCGGGTGCCGCCACTTGAGCTGTGCAAAGCGAGCGAAGCCGCGGTCGGCGCTCAACAACGTCGCGTTGTTCTCGACGACGTACGCCGCGATGTAGGCATCGGGGATGTCGTTGCCGCGAGCGCCGATCTGCTGACGAAGCTTGCCGAATGCCGTCCAGTGCGTCGGCCCGGGTGTCAGCAGTACGCACGCCGGTGCGGCGAGCAAGGAGGAGATGTCAGCCCAGGCCTCGGTCGGCGGTGTCGGGATCGCGAAGATCCTTCGATTCGTGGTGAGCCGAAGCATGCCGGAGAGCACGATGTCGGGCAGGCCGAGCGGCTCGGAACCGTTTGCCAGCCGATCGAGCAGCAGTTTGTACTCGTCGTGGTCGGGGAGATCGGCCCGATACGCGGTGACCAGGACGTTGACGTCGAGGCAGATCACGGCTCAGCGGAGCTGCCGGAGCTCGACGCCATCGTCGAGCGTTTCCCGGACGGAGGCATTCGACGACAGATCGACGCCGGCAAGCAGGCCGCCGCTGCCATGAGCGCGGACGCGGAACGGCTTCGCGGGTTGTCCAACCGCCGGCGTCATCCCGATTCGCACGGCGTCTTTGAGCACCGCCGCGACGGTGCGACGCTCGTGATCTGCCCGTTCCTTGACGCGCCGGTACAACTCATCGTCGATTCGGACTGTGGTGCGCACAATGGGCATATCAGCATCGAGAGACCGCATCAACATGCCGCCTCACGATGCGTATTCGATTCAGGCGGCGCGCCGGGGATGGTCCGCGCCGGTGGTGCGGGTCGCCAGCAGTTGACGGATCTCGGCGACGTGGCGCAGACCGCGGGCGCGGGTCTCGCGAGACAGCACGAAGCGGGGGTTGACGGGTGAGGTGAGCAGGCTCAGTTGTTCCGGCTCGTCGGTAGCCCGGTTCGCTCGTGTGGAAGCTGCGGTGGAACTCATGGACTCCATCATGAACGGGGGGTGCTACAGACTTCCCTCGGCGAGCGCCATCCGCGTCGCGGGGTCTTGTCGATAGAACGCCGCGAGTTCGTCGTAGAGCTCGGGCTCGTGGGCTCGAAGCGCATCGGGCCGGTTGAAGAAGACCTCGGTCGCGACGGCGAAGAACTCGGCAGGGTTGGCGCCCGCATATGGCCGGAGCACTTCGGAGCGGTCGGCGCGCACCGAGTCGTAGGCCGCGGTGCAGACCCGGACCCATCGCCGGCGGGCCGCCTCGTCGTCGCCGAGTGGAGGCGTGCCGTCGGTGATGCCGTCGATCATGTCGAGTTGGTGGGCGAACTCGTGATACACGACGTTCTCACCCCGCATCGGGAACCTCGCGCCCCGTCGGGTCGCCGACCACGACAGCACCACCGGCCCGCGGTATTGGGCCTGGCCCGCCAGCATGTGTGGGCCCGAGGATCGGAGATTCCCGCCGACCGCGCGCTCATCGTGCCGGACGACCGTCGACGGGTGGACGATGACCGATGTGAGCAGCGGGTAGTCGTCGAGTTCGAGGCCGAGCAACAACATCGACGCCTGCGCCGAGATGAGCACCCTGATCGATTCGGTCAGTTCGAAGCCACTCGCGGCCTCCCACCGGGTCCGGTGGAAGAAGCGTGCGACGAGCATGCGCATACGCTCGAGTTCGGCAGCGGACAGCGTCTTCCAGTGTACGAACTCGGCGAGCAGCAACGAGTCCCACTCCGGGTCGAACACGCCCTGGGTCGTCGCCCGACGTCGGCGCAGACGTTCGAACATTCAGCCGACGTTCGCCCGTGGCTCACCGCGCACCGCGGTGGGGACCTGATCGGGGCCCCCGAAGTACTCGGCGAGGCGGCGGTCGGCCTGGTCACCGAACAGGATCTCGGACACCTCGCGCAATCCAGGTGAGCCGGCGATGTCGGCGTCACGCACGACGAGATCGATCTTGGAGCGCCGCCGCATGAAGTCCTCGAGCTTGGTCACCATCTCGGAATGAGCCGCGGAATGCAGTTCGATCCGCAGATAATCCGCCGAACCCATGATGTCTTCGGCCATTGCGGGATCGGAACGGATCGCCTCGAGCATCGCGAATGCCCGACGCCCGTACCGACGCCAGAGCCGATCGGTCAGGGGCTCGGTGTCAGCCTTGGTCCGGTAGTCGTCGAGCCGCATGAGCCGGGCCTGGCGATAGAACTCGTCGCGCGTCGCCCTGGCGGGTTCGCCATACCAGTTGTGCAGGTCCTTTTCGAGCGGGACACCGAGTGACTCGACCTCGTCGGCGACTTCTTCACCGACGTTCAGGCAGTCGGTCAGCTTGCCGCCGAAGATCGTGACGACTCGCTGACGACGGTCGACCTCCACCGCGTGTTTGCGGCTCAGCCTCGTCCAGTCGACGTCGGAATGGTCGTCACCGGTGCTCGATACCACCAGCGGCCTGACGCCGCAGCGCTGGGCGATGATGTCGGATGGCGTGAGTGGCCGATCGAGATCGAGGCGAGCGTTGATCTGCTCGAGGAGGAAGCCGATGTCGTCGTCGGTCACCTCGGTGAACGGGGTGTCGACACGGGTGTCGGTGGTGCCGATCACGGAACGACGCCCCATCGGGATGACGTAGAAGAGCCGCTGCGTGTCGTCGAAGAACGCCAGCACCTTATGATGGTGTCGGGTCGTGAGCCTGGGCACCACCAGGTGGATGCCCTTCGAATACACGATGCGATGCTCGCTCGACAGGCCCCACTGCTGGTTGATCCGGTCGACGAACGGGCCGGTGGCATTGACGATCGTCGAGGCGGTCGTGGTGAACTCCTCGCCGGTGTCGACGTTGCGGAGGTGCGCGACCCAGCGGTTGCCCGAACGTTGCGCCGACACCAACTCGACGTAGTTCGCGGCAGCCGCCCCTGCCTCGATCGCCGAGCGGACGAACGAGAAGACGAATCGAGCATCGTTGTCGATCAGGATGCCATCGTGGTATTCGATGCCGCCGAGCACGCTCGTGGTGTTGATCGCCGGCTCCTCGCGCTCGATCGTCGCTGTGCTCAGCAGGCGGGGCGGACGGGTGCCGAACTGCCCGATCAGCCAGTACCCGAACGCTCCGAGCCCGGCAAACCAGGGTTTGAACGGTGATGTCCGATCGAGAGCTGCATAGAAGCCGATCTCCTTGACGTTGTCGGGATAGGCCTTCATCAACCGGTTGCGTGACCGGCACAGCTTCCACACGAGATACAGCTCGTAGTTCTCGAGGTACTTGAACCCGCCCCACACCAGGTTCGACGACGCCTGACTCGTGAAGCTCCCGAAATCTCCGCGGTCGACGAGCGCGACGGACGCGCCACGGCCCGCGAGCGCCGCGGCGCTGACCGCGCCGTTGATGCCGCCGCCGATCACCAGCGTGTCGAAGGAGCCATTGCGCATGCGGCGTAGGTGAGCCTCGCGCAGCGACATCAGCTCGCGACCACGACGACGGCGACGACGCTGCCCAGCCCGACGGCGATCGGCGTGACGTACGTCGCCCATCTCGGGACCCCCTTGTACGCCGGCGCCAGCATCGTGGTCGCGCAGAGCGCGCCGGCGAGCGCACCGCCGATGTGGCCGCCGATCGAGATGCCCGGGATGGCGAAGGTGATCACCAAGTTGAGCAGCAGTGTGGACCCGATACCGGTGGTGAGCGGGTTGATGCCACGCCGCCACTGCCCGACGGCGGCTGCCGCGAGGAGGCCGAACACTGCGCCGGAGGCTCCCGCCGAGATACCGCCGCTGTCGAGCAGCACGACGCCGAGGGCGCCACCGAGCATCGATGCGATGTACAGCAGCAGGAAGCGGATCCGCCCGAGCTGGGGTTCGAGCATCGGGCCGAGCACGTACAGGAAGAACATGTTCAACGCGATGTGGATGAGGCCGAAGTGCAGGAACCCGGAGGTGACGACGCGGTACCACTCGTCAGGCTGGGTGATGAACACCGATCCGTTGTCACCCTGCCAGATGATCGGCTGTTCGAGCACCTGCCGGCTCAGTCCGAGCTCGAGATGGGCATTCGTCACCCCTCCGCCGAGCGCCGATGGATCGGCGGTGACCAGCAAGATGGCGATGAAGACGGCGATGTTCAGTCCGATGAGGATCGTCGTGACCAGCACCGGCTGACGCGCCGACCAGAAGCGGGCGCGAGTCTTGATGTCCGGCCGTGACGCCTTTGCGCAGTCCAGGCAATGACTGCCGACGTTGGCCTGCACCAGGCACGACGAGCATGCGGGCTTTCCGCAGCGGGTGCACCGGCGCCCCGCTTCGCGATCGGGATGGCGGTAGCAGACCATCGGCGCCGGCGCGGCGCCCGCCGGAGATCCGCCCGGTGTCACGCCGGGTGATCCGCCGAGCAGGGGCGGGCCACTCGGCGTCGGTTGCCCCGATCCGGGTGAGCTGGGGGGAGGGGGCGGCGGCGGGAGCGGCACCCCGTCAGGGTACCGACGGATGGAATCGACCCGCCATCAGCACTTGGCGAGCGCGGCGAACTGATCGGCGGGGAGAGGCTCGCCGAGCAGATTCCCCTGGATGAAGTCGCATCCCGCAGCCCGTAGCCGGCGCAGTTGATCCGCCCCGCTCACCCGTTCGGCGACGACCTCCATCTTGAGGGCGTGGGCGAGCAACACGATTGCCCGAACGAGTCGCGTGTCGGCATCGGACGAACCTGACGGGAGCGCCAGGGAACCGTCGAGTTTGAGGACGTCGGCACCGACGTCGGTCAGCACGGACAGAGCATTGGCGCCGGTTCCGAAGTTGTCGATCGCGATCCGTATCCCGAGCCGGCGCAGGGCGCGCACCGATCGTTCGACTTCCACGTTCCGGCCGAGCAACGCTGCCTCACGGGCCTCCAGGATGAGCTGGTTCGGGCGCAGCCGATGTTGGCGGAGCATGGCCAGTACCAGGTTGACGAACGATGCACTGGCGAGCTGTATCTGCGAGATGTTGACGTGTACCGCGAAGTTGGGGTCGACGAGTCGCAGCTCGATCCACCGCTGGGCATCCGACATCGCCTGGTCGAGGACGAACTCGCCGAGCCGTCCGATCGAACCGGACTCTTCGGCGATCGACACGAACATGGCCGGGTCGATGCGTCCACGATGCGGGTGGTTCCAACGCGCCAGGGCCTCGGCGCCGACGATCCGCTGCGTCACCGCCGAGAACACCGGCTGGTATTCGAGATCGAGCTGTCGCTCGGACACGGCATGGGCCAGCGAGGCGGCCAGCTCGGTACGTTCGCGGGCCGCTGACCGCATTGCCGACGTGAAGAGCACCACGCGTGCCCGCCCGGAGTTCTTTGCCTCGTACATCGCGGTGTCGGCGTTGCCGATGAGCGCCGATGCGGCCTCGTCATCCGACATCTCGAGCACGTCGGGGTCGGACAGGGCCACACCGATGCTCACGGCGAAGGCGAGGTCGAGCTGGTTGATCCGCAAGCGGCCACGCAATGCGCGGCGCACCCGATCGGCGATGTCGAGAGCAGCAACCGGATCCGAGATGTCGGTGCACACTGCGAGGAACTCGTCCCCGCCGATTCGTGCGACCTGGTCGTTCGGACGGGTCGCTTCGGCCAATCGCTGCGCGGTGGAAACCAGCAGTCGGTCGCCGATCTCGTGACCGAGCGCGTCGTTCACGTACTTCAATCGGTCGACGTCGATGAACACCACCGCCACGTGCCCCGGTCGACCGCGCTGATCACCGATCGCATGGGCCAGGCGGATGAGGATCTGACGCCGGTTCGCCAACCCGGTCAGCGGGTCGTGCGTGGCTCGGTGGCGGAGCCGGGCCGCCTCGTCGCGGGCGAAGGTGACATCGTGGGTGATGATCCCGATGAAGCCCTCACCGGTGAGGGATTCATCGTGCTGGACGACGACCGTCGCTCGGAAGACACGGTGTTCGCCCTCACTGTCGGTGTGATCGAAGTCGCCTTGCCACGTACCACCTGCCGGCAGATCGCTGCCTGGCAGAGCGGTGAGGAGCTGTTGGGGAACGTGGTCGAGAAGCGAACGCAGGACGCCCCGAGGAGCGGATCCGGCCGCGAGATCGTCGAGCGAGTCCGCCCTGAGCAGCTTCAACGCCTGCTGGTTCGTCGACAGGGGGGTGCCATCGAGAGCGAGCAGGATCAGCGATGAACCGTCGGCGTCGAGCAGGGAAGCGATCGGCGCCGGGAGTTCCACGGCGCCATCCTGGCGCGCCGAGCCGTCGCCGTGCGTCTTTTCGTTCCAAATGTCGTCGCCGCCTGGCACAAAGGCTCCCTGGGGTGTGTTGTCTATGGCACTCTCGTGCGATTCGTACTCGGCCCGGCTCAGCGCTGGTAGGTCGCCGTGATGTCGGTTGACCCGATCGCGACGGTTTCGATGTAGTCGAGCAATTCGATTGCAGTGGTTCCATCGGCAAGTTCGACCTGTTGGTTGAGCGCATACATCGTCAGCCTGTAGATGTGTGGTGCGTCCCCGATCGGTGGACATGGACCGCTCCAGCCGGTTTCACCGAACGAGTTCTCCCCCTGTACCGCCCCCGGCGGTGAGACGGCTTCGAGGAGTGAGATGTCCGTCGGGTCCACGCCGGCGAGTACCCAGTGGGTGAACGGCCGATCACCGCTGAACGCCGATTCGTCGACCAGCGAGAACGCGAGTTGGCTCGTGCCGGCCGGAGGTGAAGTCCAACTCAGTGCCGGGGAGATGTCGTCGCCGTCAC
>CAVPET010000039.1:0-11701 GCA_963703525.1 Ilumatobacteraceae bacterium
CGATGATCTCGGCCAGCAAGGCGGAGCCACTGTCGCGGTCGTGCTGGGAGATCGAGATGGCTCCGAGACCGGTCTGGTCTTCGAACATCAGGTTCGCGAGCACCACACCGATCAGCCCACCCGTGATCTGGCTGGCGATGTAGAGCCCCGCCACCTTGGTGGTGGTCGTCCTCATGAGGCGGTCGACCAAGGTGACCGCCGGATTGAAGTGGGCCCCGGACACCGTTGCCAACATGATGATCAGGGCGACGAGCGCACCCGCGGTGGCCGCCGCGTTCTCCAACAGCTGAAGGCCCACGTCGCCGGGGGAGAGGGTCTCGGCCATGATCCCCGACCCGACAACCGAGATGACCAGCAATCCGCTCCCGACGGCTTCGGCAAGCAACCGCGAGCGCATCGGGACGACCGGGGTGGCCACGACCGGGGTGGCCACGACCGGGGTGGCCGCGACCGTGGTGGCCACGACCGTGGTGGGCAGGTCTGCGGACGGGTGGTCAGTCGAGGTCATGGTTCGAGGGGTAATGTCCATGGTGTCGGGACGTGCCGCTACCATACCATCACGCATCGACAGTCATGAATATGACGAAGCCCACGACATCCTCGCCGGTAATCTCGGCATACTGCGGAATACCCCTCGACGGGATGTCCGCCGACGACGCCGCGACACTCGCTCACGAGTTTGCCGCCCTTGCCGACCCCGTTCGCTTGCGGGTGCTCTCGATGATCGCCAGAGCGCCTGATCAAGAGGTGTGCGCATGTGATTTCGTCGAGCCGACCGGCAAGTCGCAGCCCACCATCTCCCATCACCTCAAGGTGTTGACCGACGCAGGCCTGATCGAAGGGGAGCGCCGCGGTCGTTGGATCTGGTACCGGCTGGTGCCGGGACGCCTCGACGGGCTCGTTTCGTCGTTGAGGACGGCGACCAACGCGGCGCCGGCCGACGGCTGATCGATGTACGGCCGATCGACGCACGGCTGAGCTATGTGTGGTCGTTTCGTCTCGACGTCGAGCCCGGAGCGGATCGCGTCGTACTTCGGCGCCGAAGTCGCCGTCGAGACTCTCGGCGAGAACTACAACGTCGCTCCGACGCAGGATGTGTACGCCGTCGTCGCCGGCGAAGATGGCGTGAAACGGGTGCAGGCGTTCCACTGGGGGCTGATCCCGAGTTGGGCGAAGGACCGCAAGATCGGCTCGAGGATGATCAATGCCCGATCCGAGACGCTCGCCGAGAAACCCGCGTTCAGGGTGCTCTTCGCCAAGAGGCGGTGCCTGATCCCCATGGACGGCTTCTACGAATGGAAGCCGGGCGCCGCCGACGGTCCGCTCAACGCGAAGGGCCAACCGCTCAAGCAGCCGATGTACATCCACCGGATCGACGGCGAACCGCTGGCCGTCGCGGGACTGTGGACGGTGTGGAAGGACCCTGCCGCCCCTGCCCACCCTGCCGACCCTGTCGATCCTGCCCACCCTGCCGACCCTGTCGATCCTGCCCACCCTGCCCACCCTGCCCACCCTGCCGGCTCTGTCGATCCTGCCCACCGTTTGCTGCACAGCGCAACGGTGATCACCACCTCGGCGAACGACATGGTGCGCCCGGTGCACGACCGGATGCCGGTGATCGTTCCCCCGTCGCGGTGGGCCGAGTGGCTCGACCCCTCGAACCACGACGTGGACACCCTCGCCGAGGTGTTCGTGCCCGGCGACAACGGAATCCTGACGATGCACCCGGTGTCGACGGACGTCAACGACGTCCGCAACAACCGACCCGACCTCCTCGACTGATCCCGATCATCGTTTGCGTCGGGATTGTTGTGCACCTGTCCACGGAAATCCCGACGCAAACGATGATTGGCGGAGAGCACCGTGGCGCGGGCTAACCCGAACGGGCGAGTTGGGAGCGGATGGCCTGCGCGGCCGACTCCAGCTTTGTCGGGTCGGCGTGCGCCGCGGCGTTGGCGAAGCTGAGTTCACGCATGTCGTTGGTCGGGATCACATGGATGTGCATGTGCGGCACCTCGTACCCGGCGATGATCACGCCGACCCGGTCGCAGCCGAATGCCGCCCGTTGCGCGATGCCGATCGTTCGGGTGACGGAGAACAGGTGCGCCGTGAGATCCGCTGGTGCTTCGACCCAGTGGTCGATCTCCTCGATCGGCACCACCAGGGTGTGGCCGACGGCCATCGGATTGATCGACATGAACGCCACGCACAGGTCGTCTCTCCACACGAACGTGCCCGGAATCTCGCCGTTGATGATCCGGCTGAAGATGGTGGTCACGAGTACGCGCCCGTCGCCGGATAGACGTCGCCGTTGGAGTAGCTCGACTCCGGCCCACACAGGAACCGCACCAACTCGGCGATCTCGCCGGCCTCAGCCATCCGACCCATCCCGATGCGCATCACAACAGCGTTGCGGACATCGTCGTCGAGATGCCCCAGCAGGGGAGTGTCGGCGTAGCCCGGGCACACCGCGTTGGCTCGGATGCCGAGATGGGCGACCTCCTGGGCGGTCGACTTGGTGAGCGCGATGATCGCGGCCTTGGCAGCCGAATAGTGCGGCGGCCCGCCCGAGGGCAGCAGGCCGAGCACCGAGGAGATGTTGACGATGACTCCCGAGCGCTGTGCCTCCATGTGGGCGAGCGCCGCGCGGGTACCGAAGAAGGCGCCGTACAGGTGGGTGCGGATCATCAGGTCCCACTCGTCGTCGGACAGTGACGTGATGGCGCCGATCGGCTCCATCTCCGTGATGCGGCCCGCCATGCGCAGCATCGCGTTCGCGACGGCCGTGTCGAAACGTGCCCGGTCCATCGGCGGTGCGATGCCCGCGTTGTTGATCATGATGTCGAGCCGGCCGTGCCGATCGACGGTCGCATCGATCGCCCTGGTCAAGGCGGCCGAATCGGTGACGTCACAGATCGCGGCGGAACCATTGACCTCCAACGCAACGATCTCGGCGCTCTCGTTGAGATCGTTGACCACGACGAACGCGCCGTCCGCAGCGAGACGGCGCGCGAATGCCGCCCCGAGACCCGACCCGGCGCCCGTGATGAAGGCGACCTTTCCGACCAATGGATCCAACGACATACGCCGAACCCTACGCTGTCGGCAATGCCGGAATCGGAGCCGACGACAAGCCATCCGGGAGCGGGACCGCCGTCGATGTTCGACGGCGTCTGGACGATCCCGAACGCGTTCACCTTCGCGCGCCTGCTGTGCCTGCCGATCTTCCTCTACCTGCTGTTCGGTCGGGAGAACGAGGCAGCGGCGGCATGGCTGCTCGGCGCGCTCGGCGCCACCGACTGGATCGACGGCTACCTCGCCCGACGGCTCGGACAGGTCAGCGAGTTCGGCAAGGTCTTCGATCCGACCGTCGATCGACTGCTGTTCATCGTCGCGATCACCGCAATCCTGGTCGACGAGTCGATGCCCATCTGGTTCGGTATCGCCGTGTTGGCGCGCGAGATCTCCGTCGGCCTGATGATGGTGATCGCCACGCTGGTGTTCAAGATGGAACGCATCGACGTCACCTGGCTCGGCAAAGTGGCGACGTTCCTGCTGATGTTCGCGGTCCCCGGGTTCCTGATGGGCAACAGCGACTTCCCCGGCGCCGACTGGTTCGAGATCGCGGCATGGCTGCTCGGTATCCCCGGCCTCGTGCTGAGTTACCACACCGGCGTGCTGTACGTCCCGCAGGTGCGACGTGGGATCGCCCGACACCGAGCAGCCACGGCCTCAGATGTTGTACCGTCGACCTCTTGAATACATATACGGTTGTGCCATGAACATTCCCACCGAACTCCGCTACTCAAGCGACCACGAATGGGTGCGTCGTGACGGCGCCACGGTCACCATCGGTATCACCGAGTACGCCCAGGACGCCCTCGGTGACGTCGTCTTCGTCGAACCTGCCGAAACCGGTAACTCGGTTGCCGCCGGCGATTCGATCAGCGAGGTCGAGAGCACCAAGTCGGTGAGCGACATCTACGCCCCCGTGTCGGGTTCGATCACCACGGTGAACGAGGCACTCGACGATCAGCCCGAACTGTTGAACAGCGACCCGTACGGAAGCGGCTGGATCTGCACGATCGAGATGCGTGATCCGAGCGAGTACGACGGGCTGCTCGACGCCGATGCCTACCGGGCCCTCACCGAGGGCTGACGGGTCGGCACGACCATGAGCGAGTACGTCTTCTGCAACCAGTGCGGACATCGCAATCCGCCCAGGAGCGCGTTCTGTTCGAGCTGCGGATCTGCTCTCGACTCGCTCGACGACCGCACCGTCACGATCTCCGTCGTCGACCCGTTGCAGGATGCGCCGGGCACGCAGGACGACCTCGTCGTTCCCATCGCCGAGCTCCCGGTCGAGGTCGGCGTGCTGATCGTTCGAGCCGGCGCCCAAGCGGGTGACCGGTTCACGTTGAGCGATTCGATCACCGGGCTCGGCCGCCACCCCGACAGCGAGATCAGCCTGGATGACATCACGGTCTCGCGGCGCCACGCCGTGATCGAACGCACCCCCGAGGGCTACGTCGTGACCGACGCCGGTTCGCTCAACGGCACCTACGTCAACCAGGACCGCATCGACAAGCTCGTCCTGCGCCATGGCGACGAGCTGCAGATCGGCAAGTTCCGTCTCGTGTTCTTCGAACGCGGCGATGCCTGAGCAGACGAGCGTCGAGCGGCACATGGCGCACCTCTCCATCGGTGAAGTCCTCGGGTTGCTGCTCGAGGAGTTTCCCGACGTGACGATCTCGAAGATCCGTTTCCTCGAGAGCCAGGGGCTGATCGATCCGGAACGGACCGCGTCCGGCTACCGGAAGTTCTACGACGACGACGTCGAGTTGTTGCGCTGCATCCTGCGCGAGCAGCGCGAGAATTACCTGCCCCTCCGAGTCATCAAGGACCGCATCGACTCCGGTGAGATCGACCCCACCGGTGAACATCTTCAGCCACGCGGCATCCGCAACGTGTCGAGCGAGACCGACACCGCGGCACCGACCGCCACGTCGGCCGGCACGTCGACTGTCGGGTCGGCCGGCATCGCCACGTCGGCCGGCAGCGAGCCCGTCACCGGTGCAGCCGCCCTGTTCGTACGAACCGACGGCGGTCACGACGCCCCCGCCGTACCGGCCCGGGCGACGACCCGGGCGAAGACGACGCCCGAACAGGCGTCCGCGACCAGCGACTCGCCGACATCGCGAGCCGCGCCAACATCGACATCCACCTCGACGTCGCCCGCGGCGCCGACGCTGCTCCCCGGCGTGCTGCTCGATACCGGCGAACTCTGTTCGATGAGTGGCCTCACCAATGATCAGCTGACGCAGCTGCTGTCGTACGGCGTGCTCACGCCCGACAACTCCACCGGTGATGCCACGTACGACGGCGACGCGCTCGAGATCGCGGTCAACGCCAAGCGCTTCCTCGACGCGGGCATCGACTCGCGTCACCTGCGTGGCTGGAAAGTCGCCGCCGACCGCGAAGCCGGCCTGCTCGATCAACTCGTGCAGCCACTCCTGCGCCAGCGCAACCCCGAAGCCCGCTCACAAGCGGTCCAACAGCTGCTCGAACTCGAGGAAGTCGGCGGTCGTCTCCGCTCTGCGATGATGCGCGCCGCTCTTCGGCACTACACCCACTGACGCGGGAGTAGTATCAGCATCGATGGTTCCCCTCGAGTTGGTCGGCGTCCGGGTGGAGATCCCGGCGAACACCCCGATGGTCCTGCTGCGCGAGCAGGCCGGCCGTCACCGGCTCCTGCCGATCTATATCGGCAGTCCCGAGGCGTCTGCCATCCACTACGCACTCGAGGGTGTCGTGCCACCCAGGCCCCTCACCCACGACCTGTTCCTCGCCACGCTCACCGAGCTCGGCGCGGCGGTGACGAGCGTCGTCGTGACCGAGATGCGTGACCGCACGTACTTCGCCGAGATCCACCTCAGCACACCCACCGGCGAGAAGATCATCTCGAGTCGGCCCTCCGACGCCATCGCCCTCGCGGTGCGCTGCGCCGCGCCGCTCTACGCGAGCGACGAACTGATCGACGAAGTCGGCCAGGAACCTCCGGCCGAACCCGAGGAAGACGCCGCCGAGATCATCGACGAATTCAAGGACTTCATCGACAACGTCAGCCCCGAGGACTTCGGCGCATGAACTGAGCTGCGCTGTGCAGTCGAGCCGAGGCGAGGTGCACGGCTTCGATCGAGCGGAGCCCGCCGATGCCCTTCGCCTTCGCCGAGCGGATGAGACTCCGTGCCTCGCGGGCGGTGGTCTCGGAGACGCCGACCAGCGTGATCGGCGAAGCCGGCTGCCGTAGCGCGTCGATCTGTGCTTCACCTTCGGGCGTGAGCCCGGCGTCTCGCTCCTGAGCGCGGCTTCCACGACATGGGCGTGGTCGGCTGCGAGCTCGTAGAGCGTGACGCGAAGACCCGTCCGATGCGACAGGACCTCGGCCTCAGTTCAGTCGTTGAAGCGTGCGTCGGTGGCGCGCAGTCTGGTCGCGAGCACCTCGATGAGGTGGAGGCCGATCTCGGGGTTCTCCTTCACCAACGCGCGCATGTTCCACGACGACAGACCCATCGTGTGCAGCGCTGACGTGGCGGTCACGGTTGCCGAGCGAGGGCTGCCGTCGAGCACGCTCATCTCACCGAAGTAGTCGAGAGGACCGTACGACGCGACCTGCTGACCGCTGATCGTCACTTCGGCCGTACCGTCGAGGATCAGGTAGAGCCGTCCGAAGCGACCGGAGTCGTCCTTTTCGATCACGACCGATCCGGCTGCGAAGTCGTATGGGTTCATCTGGGCAGCGACGCCCGTCAGCTCCTTGTCGGACAGACCACCGAACAACGGCATGCCCCGGAGTGCCTCCAGCAGCGCTCGATCAGCTTTCATGTCATCCTCCCGTCGATCGGGGGAAGATACACCGCCGAGACGGCCCGGGCTTGACGTCGAGGTGCGAGTTCCGTAGTGTTGTCCATCTCACAACGCCGTAGTTACGTATGTGTGACGTATGTTCGACGTATGAGTGAGGGGTCGTGGGCAACACGGCCGTTTGTGAATGTTGGGCAGAACGACCTTCGGAAGGCAGCCATGGTTGATGTGATCGATCCGGAACTCGCAGGTCAGATCGGCTACAGCGGCACGCAAACCGCCAAGGTCGTCGGCATCTCGTATCGTCAGCTCGACTACTGGGCCCGCACCGACCTGATCAGGCCGTCGCTCACCGACGCCGCCGGCAGCGGAAGCCGCCGCCGCTATTCCTACAGCGATCTGTTGGAACTCAAGGCGATCAAGAAGCTGCTCGATTCCGGCATCAAGCTCGAGCAGGTGCGCAAGGTGTTCGAGTACCTGCGCGAGCACGTCAGCACCGACATCGCCTCGGCCCACATCGTCATCGACGGCAGCAGCGTGATGCTGTGCGATGGCGACCAGCTCGTCGACGTCCTGAAGAACGGCCAAGGCGTGCTCAACGTGCTGTCCCTCGGTGGTGTCAAACACGAACTCGAAGCCGACCTGGCGCCCTTCGTCATCGATCAGGCGACCCCCGTGGGCGACGACGCCCGACGACGCATCGGCTGACCGCACACCGATGACGCTCCAGCACTCGCCGCTCGACGCCCAGCACCGAGCATCGGGCGCCACGATGGTCGAGTTCGGGGGATGGGACATGCCCATCGCGTACCCGTCGGGCACGATTGCCGAGCACCTCGCCTGCCGGACGTCGGCGGCGGTGTTCGACGTCTCGCACCTCGGCACCGTCCGGCTCACAGGGGCCGCCGCCTTCGACACGATCCAGGCCGCCCTCACCAACGATCTCGGCAAGATCGGCCCCGGCCGAGCCCAGTACACCCACCTCCTCGACCCGGCCGATGCGTCGGTGCTCGACGACATCATTGTGTGGTGGCATCCGCGCGATGATGGGTCCGACACCTTCGACGTGATGCCGAATGCGTCGAACACCCACGACGTGCGCCGTGCGCTCGGCGGCAGGGAGATCACCCACGACCGTGCCGTCCTGGCGGTGCAAGGGCCGGCGGCGAAGGAAGTCCTCGCCACGGTGTTTCCTGCAGCGGCGACCGTCGGCCGGTTCCGTGTCGAACGTGTCGAGTGGAACGGCAGGCCATGCGTCGTCGCCGGCACCGGCTACACCGGCGAGCCCGGTGTCGAGATCGCCGTGCCGGCCGATATCGCCCCCCAGCTGTGGCAGGCCATCGTCGGCGCCGGCGGCACACCGGCAGGGCTCGGCGCACGTGACACGCTGCGGCTCGAAGCAGGGCTTCCTCTCCACGGCCATGAGCTGGGGCCGGGCATCACCTCGCTGCAGGCCGGGTTGGGGTGGGCCGTCGCGTGGGGCAAGCCGACGTTCCAGGGCCGGGAAGCGGCGCTGGCGGAACGTGCTGCGGGAATCTCGCGTCGACTGTTCGGCATCGCCACCGAGGGCCGTCGCCCGGCGCGCGCCGACTGCGTCGTCTCGATCGATGACGTAGCCGTCGGTACGGTCACGAGCGGCAACTTCTCGCCGGTGCTCGGCCATGGCATCGCGCTCGCATTCCTGCCACCGGCGACGCCCGAGGGCCAGCGAGTCACGATCGACGTGCGGGGCAAGGTCCTCGACGGCAGAGTCGTCGCCACCCCCTTCACCGGCTGACCGGCTCGGTCAGTTCGAGGTCGGCCAGTTCAGGCCTGCCGGCTCGCCTTGCGCGTCGGCGCAGGCGTCCCGGCTGCCGCCTTGTTCGTTGCGGCCTTGTTCGTTGCGGACTTCCTCGTTGCGGACTTCCTCGGCGGTGTCGCAGGCCTCGGCGGTGTCGCAGGGGTCGCCGGTGTTCGAGACCCCGAGACGCCGGGCAACCGGAAGCCGCCGAACAGCCCGCCTGCCGATTCGGCCAACTGGGTGAGCGGGCCGAGCCGCTTGGACATGTCGGTCATGACCTCGGTGAGCTGACTGATCTGATGCGGCAACTGTGAGAAGCCTGGCGTATTGAGTGCCTCGGCGAGCCGGTTCAATCCCGGGGCCACCGCCATCGCCGGCCCGCTCACGACCTGCATCACCTCGTCGGCGACCTTCACCGCACGGGTCACCTGCGGGATGGCCGCCTTGATCGGTTCTTCGACCTCGACGAGGAGCGCGTTGATCCGTTCGGACGTCTCGTTGAGGTTCTCCATGGTGCGGTTGACGTTCTCCACCGCGCGGAGGAACTCGTCGACACCCTTGCGGAACTGCTCGACCGAGCGGATCGTGCCCGCCAACGGCGCGGCGATCAGGTTCAGCATCTCCGTGAAGGGATCGGAACGATCGTCGGCAGCCATCACGACCAACCTAATGGGCGCCGGCGGCGTAAGCCTCCAGCGGCTCGCACGAGCACACGAGGTGACGGTCGCCGTACGCGCCGTCGATGCGTGACACCGGCGGGAAGTACTTCGACACGCGCAGCGAGGCGAGCGGGAACGCGCCCACTTCTCGCGAGTACGGCCGATCCCACGCTCCGAGCAGCTCCTCGGAGGTGTGGGGGGCGAGTCGCAGCGGGCTGTCCTCCAGCGGCCAGTCACCCGACGCCACACGGTCGACCTCAGCGGCGATTGCAATCATCGCATCGCAGAACCGGTCGAGCTCACGCAATGTCTCGCTCTCGGTCGGTTCGATCATCAAGGTGCCCGCGACGGGGAAGCTCATCGTCGGCGCGTGGAAGCCGTAGTCCATCAAGCGCTTCGCGATGTCGTCGACCGTCACGCCGGTGGCCTTGGTGATCGGACGGATGTCGATGATGCATTCGTGGGCGACGCGACCATTCGCCCCGCGGTACAACACCGGGAAGTGGCGGTCGAGCCGCTCGGCCATGTAGTTGGCCGACAGCACGGCGATCGCGGTCGCGTCGGCGAGACCCGGGCCACCCATCATCTCCATGTACATCCAGGCAATGGGCAAGATGCCGGCCGAACCGTACGGCGCCGCCGACACCGCGCCGACCGGGCTGTCGAGGTCGAGGGGATGACCGGGCAGGAAGCGGGTCAGGTGAGCGCGGACACCGACCGGGCCGACGCCCGGGCCACCCCCGCCGTGCGGGATGCAGAACGTCTTGTGCAGATTCAGGTGACTCACGTCGGCGCCGAACTCGCCCGGTCGGGCATGGCCGACGAGCGCGTTCAGGTTCGCGCCATCGACGTACACCTGGCCGCCGCCGTCGTGGATCATCTCGCACAGCGCCCGGACCTCGGCCTCGAACACGCCATGGGTCGACGGGTAGGTGATCATGATCGCCGCGAGCCGGTCACCGACGTCGGTGATCTTGGACCGGACATCGTCGAGGTCGACGTTGCCGCTGTCGTCGCACGCGACGACGACCACGTCGAAGCCGGCCATCACCGCGCTCGCGGCATTGGTCCCGTGGGCGCTCGACGGGATGAGGCACACCGTTCGCTGCGAATCTCCCCGCGACCGGTGGTACCCGCGGATCGCGAGCAGGCCCGCGAACTCTCCCTGGCTGCCCGCATTCGGCTGCACGGTGACGGCGTCGTAGCCGGTGACCACCGCAAGGCGTGCCTCGAGGTCGTGCACGAGATCGAGGTAGCCCTCGACCTGGTCGAGCGGCGCGAACGGATGCACGTCGGCGAACTCCGGCCACGTCATGGGGATCATCTCCGAGGTGGCATTGAGCTTCATCGTGCACGAACCGAGCGGGATCATCGTGCGGTCGAGCGCCAGATCCCGGTCGCTGAGCCTGCGCAGATAGCGCAGCATCTCGTGTTCGCTGTGATAGCGCTCGAACACGGCCTGGGTGAGGAAGACGTCGCTGCGGCGCAGGTTCACGGCGAGCCCGTCGGCGACGTCGTCGAGGTCTTCGGGGGCGACCGGCATACCGCCGAGTGCCGACACGATCGCTGCGGTGATGTCGAGCGTCGTCGTCTCGTCGAACGTCAGCCCGACGGTCCGATCGTCGATCCGGCGAACGTTGAATCCGGCGGCAAGCGCGGCCGCCACGGCCTCGTCGGCATCGGAGACCCGCACCGACAACGTGTCGAACCACGTGTCGTGTCCGAGCACCAGACCGCCGCGCCGCAAGCCCGCGGCCGCAACCGAGGTGAGCCGCTGCACACGCTCAGCGATGCGGATCAGGCCGTCACGGCCGTGCCACGCGGCGTACAGCCCGGCGATGTTCGCGAGGAGCACCTGGGCGGTACAGATGTTGGATGTGGCCTTCTCGCGGCGGATGTGCTGTTCGCGAGTCTGGAGCGCCAGGCGCAGTGCCGGTCGGCCGGCGGTGTCGGTGCTGACTCCGACGATTCGGCCGGGCATGGCCCGGGCGGCGGATTCGTGGGCGGCGACGAACGCCGCATGCGGGCCGCCGAAGCCCATCGGCACACCGAATCGTTGTGCCGAGCCGACCGCGATGTCGGCGCCGAGGGCACCCGGGGGAGTGGTGAGCACACACGCGAGTGGATCGGTGACGACCACGGCGATCGCACCGAGCTCGTGGACCCGTTCGATCGCCGCGGTCCAGTCGACCACCTCGCCGGTCGAGGTGGGCAGGCTGAACAGTGCGCCGAAGTAGCCGTGTACCGCTGCGTCACCGTCGAGCTGATCGATGTCGCCGACGACGAGCTCGATGCCGATCGGCTCCGACCGCGTCCGTAGCACCGTCAGCGTCTGCGGGTGGGTGTCGTGGTGAACGAAGAACCGATCCGAAGCGCTCTTCGACAGCCGACGGGTCAT
>CAVPET010000040.1:0-12677 GCA_963703525.1 Ilumatobacteraceae bacterium
AGCCTATGGTCGGTCGGGTCGCTGCCGACGTCCCGGTCGGCGACCCGAGTTGCGATGAGGACGAGCGCGAGCAGGGCGCGCCAACTCTCATCGCAGTGTCCCGGTCGGCGTCAGCAGTCGATCCAGGAGCAGCGCATCGCGAGTGAGAACGCTCCCGGCGGCGGCACGTCGAAGAAGGTCGGGCGGTTGATCGCCGAGACCTGGCCGTCCCAGCGGTTGTGTGACAGGCCGATCACGTACTGGCCGGCCGACACGCTCGGCGGGACCCATGACGCGAAGTACGTGTTGCAGACGGTCGGATCACATTTCGGGACCGCCCGGATGCGAGCGTAGGTGCTCCACGGGCCCTGCGCGGCCGGTGCCCGGTCGAGGTGGATGGTCGTGCCGTACCAGTCGTCTGCCTTCGTGACGGCCACGAACTCGGACCCGGTCCAACGGACCTGACTCGGGTTGACCGAGCGATTCCGGGTGGGCATGACCGGTGCGGCGAGGGTGGCGTCCGGCTGCCATGTCGAGCCGTCCCAGTAGCTCGGTCGCTCGAGCACCTGGCCCTTGGGCACCCGCCCGACGGTGACGTTCGCGGAGCACGACAGGTCGTGGGCGGGCAGCAGCACCCGAGGTGTCCAGCCGAACTGTCGATGACATTGGGCGTAGAGATACGTCCAGGCTGCGTCGCTGGTGATCGAGAACCCGTAGAGGGCCGTCGATGAGTCGGGAGGGTAGCCCAGCCACAGCGGCGTGAGCGTCGGCACGTCGAGGGCCACCACTCTCGTGGCGACAGGTTGGACGGACGACAGGAAGGTCGGGCCCTGCTCCACCATTTCGGCCATGAACAGATAGAGCCGTCCGTCGGAGCCCATGGTGGCGTCGAGCGGCCAGAACCAATGAACGTACGGTGTCGTCTGTGCCGGCAGGAGCCATGATCGAGGATCCGCGTCGGTGCCCGAGCGGAGCAGTTCGAAACACGCGCCCGTCTGGATGAGCCCGGCGTTGTGGATCAGCTGCGTGGCGGGAGCGGGTGGTGCCACGACCTCCCCCGGGGTCGTGACGGGGGGCTCGGGGGGCTCGGGGGGCGGGAGCCGAATCGATGCATCCTGGAACAGCCACAGCGTGCGTCCGTCGGGCAGGGGGACCGCTCGCTGGTAGTCGGCGGCGACGAGCCCGCCGGGTTCCCGGTCGAACATCGCAGTGAGCGCCTGCGGGCTCGTAGACCCAATGCATGTCGCTCCCGCGGCGGCGTTGTCGGGTGTCGGTGGCCGGGCGCCGCAGGCACCGAGGGTGAGCGCGCCGCCGACGAGCAGCGCGACCGCCGGGGCCATGCGGCGCGAGAGGCCGAGCATCAGCGGTCCTTCATGCGCTCCGGTTCGGCCGATGCCGGATCGAGCGGCCACTGGTGCTTCGGGTAGCGGCCGGCCATCTCCTTGCGGACCTCACGCCACGAACCGGCCCAGAAGCCGGGCAGGTCGGCGGTCACCTGGATCGGCCGGTCGGCGGGTGAGAGCAGTTGCAACGTCAGTGGCTCGCGCCCTACGAGCGGGTGGTCGACGACACCGAAGAGGTCCTGCACCCTCACCGAGGCAGTCGGCCGATCGACGCCGTAGTCGATCGCCACCGATCGGCCGGTCGGGAGTTCGAGTGTCGGGGGAGCGAGCGCGTCGAGTTCGCTGCCCGCCGGCCACGGGAGCTGCGAACGGAGCACCGTCACGAGGTCGAGTCGGTCGAGGTCGACGCGGCTCGTGGCTCCCGGCAGGTACGGCGCCAGCCAGCTTTCGAGCGTGCGGGCGAGTGCCGGCGTCGACCAGTCCGGCCAGGGCTCACCGATCGTGCGACGGAGGTACCCGACCCGATCCCGCAGCCCGCGTGCCGCCGCCGTCCACGGCAGGGCGGTGAGATCCGTGCGTCGCACCCGATCCATGAGGGCGGCGATGGTGTCGTCGCCCGGCGGCGCGGGCCCGACGCTGCGCCCGAGCTGGATCGCGCCGAGGCGGCGCTCGACGGACTCGACCACGTCGCCACGCTCGCCGCGGTCGCCATCCCACGCGACCGACCGCTGTTCGACGATCTCGGCGCCGAACGCGGCGATCACGTCAGCGGCATCGACCGCGGCGGCAAGCCGCACACGAGCGCGTTCACCGCGGCCGTCGAGGTCCGCGGCGACGATGAATGGCTCGGCGGCGAGCGAGTCGTCGTCGGCAAGCCACGCCGCGCTTGCCGATCGGAGTTGGAACTGGCCAGGGCGGCGACGACCGGCCACCCGATCAGGATAGGCGAGCAGCAACACCGACCCGGTCCGGTCGACCTCGACGGAGTCGAGCTCGAATCGCACGCCGGCTCGTCGGGCGAGGTCGGCGGCACGGTCGCGGAGCCGGTGCACCGCACCTCGATCGGCAGCGTCGTGCCCAGCCGAGCCCGTGACCACCCCGACACGCAACGCGAGGTCGCACGGTAGGTCGTCGGGGCGGCCGCGGAGAATGTCGCGTTCGTCGACGATCGACGCAACCACGCAGGCGAGCGTCGAGCGCTCGACGGCAACCATTCGGGCGAGACGGGGGTGTACCGGCAGGCCCAGCATCGCGCGCCCCAGCTTCGTGATCGTGCCGTCGTCGACATCGAGGGCGTGCAGTTCGGTGAGTAGTTCGCGTGCATGTTCCAGGGCCCGTGCCGGGGGTGCGTCGATGAACGACAGACCGTCGACGGCTCCGGTGACGCCCCACGCCGCCAACTTCGAGCGCGAAGCCGGCGAGGTCGGCCTGGACGATCTCGGGTGACCGGTACTGCCGGCGACTCCCGTGCTCGATCCTGCTCCAGAGCCGGTAGGCGACGCCGGGTTCCGTACGGCCGGCACGACCGGCGCGCTGCTCCGCCGACGCGCGGCTCGTGGTGACCGTGTTCAGCCGGCTGAGCCCGCTGCGCGCGTCGAAGCGTGGCTCTCGGGCAAGGCCGGCATCGATCACCACTCGCACCCCGTCGACGGTGAGGGAGGTCTCGGCGATATCGGTCGACAACACGACGCGCCGGCGGCCGGTTGGCGACGGCGCGAGCGCCCGGTCCTGCTCGTCGGTGGTGAGCGCGCCGGCGAGGGCGTAGAGGTCCACATGGTCGGGGATCACGCCGTTCAGCAGCGCCTCGGTCCTGCGGATCTCACCGATGCCGGGGAGGAACACGAGCACGTCACCGTCGTCGTCGCGCAGTGCCTGGCGCACCGCCGCCACGACCGCTGGTTCGATCCGCTCGTTGCCGCCGGGCCGGGCCGAACCCCTCGCGCCGCCGCTGCCCCCACGGCCGCCACGACCGCCGCTGCCCCCACGGCCGCCACGGCCGGTCTGCCCGGGTGTTCGGGGGAGCCACCGAATGTCGACGTCGAACATCCGGCCCACGCTCTCGATGACGGGAGCATCGAGGATCCGCTGCAGACCCTCGATGTCGGGGGTCGCCGACATCGCCACGAGCACGAGGTCGGGCCGGATCGTCGATGCGACGTCGAGCGCCAACGCGAGGCCGAGGTCGGTCGTGAGGTTGCGTTCGTGCACCTCGTCGAAGATGACTGCGCCGACACCGGGTAGTTCAGGGTCGTGCTGCAACCGACGGGTGAGGATGCCCTCGGTGACGACCTCGATTCGGGCTTTCGCGCCGAGTTGGCGTTCGTCGCGGGTCTGGTAACCGACGAGGTCTCCGACGTCGGTACCCGTCGTTGCCGCCATCCGCCGGGCAGCCGCCCGCGTCGCGAGGCGGCGAGGTTCGAGCATCACGATGCGTCGACCGCCCAGCCACGGCTCATCCAGCAGCGCGAGCGGTACGACGGTGGTCTTGCCTGCGCCCGGCGGGGCGACGACGATTGCCCGCCGACGATCGGCCAGGGCCTGTCGCAGGTCGTCGAGAACACCGACGATGGGCAACTCGATCGGAACGTCGGACGTCGGCCAGTCGAAGGTGGGCCGATCGGCCACGCCGTCAGCCGTCGGCCGGCGAACCGTGGAAGGGGCCCGGGTCGTGCGGGCCGGGCATGGTGATCGTCGACCACCATGTGGTCTCGGCGATCGAATCGGCAACCTCGCCCCAGGCCGCGGGGTCCCATCCCTGCGCGCACGCGGCAACGACGCCGTCGACGCGGATGAACACGAACGCCGGGAGCTCGCTGAGCCCGATGGCCTTCACGGCGGCGCGATCGGGGTCACAGAAAACGAGAAACTGCTCGGCGAGTGGCCCGAGGAAGGCTTGAGCGTCTCTCGGGCCGGCCGTGACGATCAGGCTGATACGCGCATCGGAGCCACGGAACTGCTCCAGGACGCGGGTGGCGGTTCGCAGGATCCAACTGCTCTCGTTGCTGTACGGGTCGAGCACGACCGACGCCAGATGGAACGTCGTGAACCAGTCCATGATCGGGCGGCTCTGACCTGCGGCGCCGTCGACCAGAGGCGTGAGCGTCAGGTCGGTCGGCAGTTGCCTGCCGATCGGCGCAGTGAGCGGAGGAGTGGTGTCGGCCACGGCGAGCGATCGTAGCCATCCGGACGCTGCATGACCCACTTCACCCGTCCACGGCGATGCGGGCTACCGTCGGTTCGTGCATCCGATCGAGCATCTTCGCTACGTCGCCCGGGCGCAAGGCGCCGACCCGGCGACCCTCGCCGAGGAGACGGCGCATGCCCTCGGTCTGCTGCGCGTCGACCCGTCCGGGTTGGTCGTTGCCTGCCGACGCATCGTCGAGCGTCATCCCTTCGTCGGGCCGCTGTGGTGGCTGTGCGCGAACGTCACCACGTCCGCCGAACCCTTCGACGCGGTGTGGGAACTCGCCGAGCGGATCCGCGGAGATCGCACCGGCGCCGAACTCGGCGCGGCATTACCCGACGAGGCCACCGTGGTGACGATCGGGGCTCCCGATGTGGTCGGGGACGGGCTCATCCGGCGCGGCGATGTCCGGGTGCTGGCGCTCGATGTCGGTCACACCGCGACGTCGTTCGTCCGCCGTTTGGAGCGATACGACATCGAGTACGAGCCGGTCGACGCCGGTGCTGCCGGGCCGGCCTGCCGGGTCGCCGATCTGGTGCTGATCGAAGCGCTCGCGACCGATGCGACTCGGGCGATCGTGCCGATCGGATCGTCGACGATCGCGGCCTGCGCAGCTGCGTGGGGCGCGCCGGTGTGGCTGGTGACGGGCATCGGGCGTCGCTTGCCGAGTGGGTACATCGATGCCATGGTCGAGCGTGTCGCGACGCTGACCGACGACCGCGATCCGTGGGAACTCGACGTCGAGGTGCTCCCGACGTCGTTCGTCACCGATGTCGTCGGCCCGCATGGCAAGGTCCCGATGGGCCCGCCGGCGATCGTCCCCGAGTGCCCCCTGGCCCACGAACTCCTCCGCCACAGCGCCCTCTGACGGGAGACCCCCGCCGGCATCGTCCCGTCAATCATCGTCCCGTCAATCATCGTCCCGTCAATCATCGTCCCGTCAATCATCGCCCCGTCAATCATCGTTTGCGTCGGGATTTCGGTGACCCGTTGCTCAACAATCCCGACGCAAACGATGATTGTGAGGGGTTTCAGGCGACCGTTCGGAGGCGCTGGATCAGGGTGCGGCGGACGAACCCCGGCCGCTGGGTCACGTCTTCCCACGTGTACTCGTACACCCGACGGCCGATGTCCTGCAGTTCGTTGCGTCGCTGCGCGTCTCGTGCCCGCTCAGCCGGCGTCGAGTGGCCGAGTCGGCCTGACACCTCGACGACGACTCCCGCCTCGTCGAACAGGAAGTCGACCCGGGCGATGTGCCGTCCGTTCTTGCGGTGGATGACCTGCGTTCGAGGTCGCGGCAGCCCCGCTTGTCGAACCAGTTGCAGGAACCGGCGTTCGAGCATGGTGTGCCCTCCGGCATCGACGATCAGTTCGTCGACCAACCGACATCCCCAGCGACCCGATCCACGGAGGGTTTCGAGTCGGTGGGCGATCACCTCCGGTGACGAGAGACCCAGCCGCACCGCACTGTCGATCGCCGCCTCGACGCGCCGGATGTGGGCGCGGGCGTGGGCGAGGTCGATGATCGTGCGGGTCGCGGACATCGCCCTGAACCCGTCGACCGTGACGAAGTCGATCGGCTTGAGCATGTCGGTGGTGTGGACGTCGAACGGCAGCTCGATGTTCCGTTTGCTCCGCGGCACGGTGAACTCGACGGCCTGAGGTATCGAACGGTCGAGACCGTGCAGTGCCGCTGCGGCTTCGTAACTGACCCAGCTCCGCTCACCGAGACTGAGCAGCCCCAGCCGGAGGCGGTAGCGATGCGTCTCGGGCACACCGTTGATCGCGTACACGCGAGGTGCGACCCGACGCAGCCATCCGGAGCTGACCAGCCGGCGTTGCTGCCACGGCGTCAGCGATTGTGCGGCGATCTGTTCGGCACTGACGAGTCCCTCCTGCCGGGCGGCCAGTTCGACGACCTGCTGATGCACGAGCCGTTGCTGCGGGTGGTGTTGCTGCGGGTGGTGTTGCTGCACGACGGATCGTGGGCCGCGCGGGCGTCTCCCCGGAAGATCATCGTTTGCGTCGGGATTTGCGTGACCCGTCCCTCCAGAATCCCGACGCAAACGATGATGTCTGCGTGACGGTTCGGCGCATGGACGTGTGGCCCGACGGGGAACCCGCCCGGCGCATGGACGCGTGGCCCGACGGGGGAGCGGCGCGGCTCGCCTGTTACGGCAAGGTGAACTGAGTGGGGGAGCGCGGCGCGTCGGTTGTCCACGCGTCGGTGTGTCACTATTGTCGGCCCCACCTGGCTGACAGCCACACCGCTCTGAGCCACACGGAGGATTCCATGGCGAACATCATCAAGGCCGCACTGCTGCAGACCGACTGGACCGGTGACAAGGAGTCGATGATCGTCAAGCACGAGGACGCGGCGCGTGAGGCTGCCGCACAGGGCGCCCGGATCATCTGTTTCCAGGAGCTGTTCTACGGGCCGTACTTCTGCCAGGTACAGGACCCCGCGTACTACGACTACACCGAGTAGATCCCCGACGGCCCGACCACGAAGCGCTTCCAGGCCCTCGCCAAGGAGCTGAACATGGTGATGGTGCTGCCGATGTACGAGATCGAGCAGCCCGGCGTCTACTACAACACCGCTGCGGTCGTCGACGCCGACGGCACGTATCTCGGCAAGTACCGCAAGCAGCACATCCCGCAGGTCAAGGGCTTCTGGGAGAAGTTCTACTTCCGACCCGGCAACGGCGGGTATCCGGTCTTCGACACCGCCGTCGGCAGGGTCGGCGTCTACATCTGCTACGACCGCCACTTCCCCGAGGGCTGGCGCAGTTCTCGGCCTCAACGGTGCGGAGATCGTGTTCAATCCGTCGGCGACGCACCGCGGGCTGTCCGAGTACCTCTGGTCGATCGAGCAGCCGGCCGCGGCGGTCGCGAACATGTACTACGTCGGGGCGATCAACCGGGTCGGCATCGAGCCGCTCGGGGACGACGACTTCTACGGGCAGAGCTACTTCGTCGACCCGCTCGGCCAGTACGTCGGCGACAAGGGCGACGCCTACAAGCCGGAGCTGATCGTCCGCGAGCTCGACCTGGATCGCATCAAGGAGGTCCGCGACGGTTGGGCCTTCTACCGCGACCGTCGCCCCGATGCCTACGGCGAACTGGTCAAGGGCTGAGCAGGGCTGAGAGGAGACCGACGTGACAACCATCCTCATCCACGACGGCACGGTCGTGTCGGCGCTCGGACGACGTGTGGCCGACGTCCTCGTCGACGGCGAGACGATCGCGGCGGTCCTCGCCCCCGGCCAGGCTGCCGCGCTGGGCGTCGTACGCCGACCGCACGATCGACGCCACCGGCAAGTACGTGGTGCCGGGCGGCGTCGACGTCCACACGCACATGCAGATGCCGTTCGGCGGCACCGAGGCGTCCGACACGTTCGAGACCGGCACCAGGGCCGCGGCCTGGGGCGGCGTCACGACGATCGTCGACTTCGTGGTGCAGAAGACCGGCGAGAACGTCAGCGATACCCTGGCCGCACTGGCACGAGAAGGCAGCCGGCGAATGTGCCATCGACTACGGCTTCCACCAGATCATCGGCGGCGTCGACGAGGAGTCGCTGAAGGCGATGACGCTACCTCGTCGACAACGAGGGCATCACCAGCTTCAAGATGTTCATGGCCTATCCCGGCGTGTACTACTCCGACGACGGCCAGATCCTGCGGGCCATGCAGACGCGCGTCGGAGTCCGGGGCGATGATCATGATGCACGCCGAGAACGGCATCGCGATCGACGTCCTCGTCGCCCAGGCGCTCGCCCGCGGCGAGACCGACCCGAGATTCCACTCGCTCACCCGTCCGGCCGAGCTCGAGGCCGAGGCCACCCACCGCGCGATCCAGCTCGCCAAGGTGGCCGGCAACGTGCCGCTGTACATCGTGCACATGTCGGCGTCGGAGGCGCTGGAAGACGTGGCGGCGGCGCAGCACGCCGGCATGAACGTGTTCGCCGAGACCTGCCCGCAGTACCTCTACCTGACGCTGGAGGATCAGCTCGCGCAGCCCGGCTTCGAAGGTGCCAAGTGGGTCTGCTCCACGCCGCTGCGCACGAAGCACGAACACCACCAGGCCGACCTGTGGAAGGGTCTGCGGATGAACGAGCTCGCCGTCGTGTCCACCGATCACTGCCCGTTCTGCATGAAGGAGCAGAAGGAGACTCGGGCATCGGCAACTTCGCCGCGATCCCGAACGGCATCGGCGGCGTCGAGCACCGCATGGAGCTGATCTACCAGGGCGTCGTCGCCGGTGAGACTCTCCCTCGAGCGGTGGGTCGAGACGTGTTCGACCACCCCGGCACGCATGTTCGGCCTCGATCACAAGGGCGTCATCGAGCCGGGCGCGGACGCCGACATCCTGGTGTGGGATCCGAACGCGCAAGACCAGGATCGGCATCAACGACAAGCACCACATGAACATGGACTACTCCGCCTACGAGGGCTTCGAGATCGACGGCAAGGTCGACACCGTGCTCAGCCGTGGCACGGTCGTGATCGAGAACGACAACTACGTCGGCGCCAAGGGCCACGGCAAGTACGTCAAGCGCGGCCTGAGTCGCTATCTGCACTGAGTCGCCATCCGCAGCGAGTCGCCATCCGCATCGAGTCGCCATCCGAATCGAGGATGCTCATGAACAGAATTTCCCATTGGATCGACGGCAGGGTCGTCGAGTCCGTTTCTGGCCGCAGCGCCGTGGTCTACAACCCCGCCACCGGTGAACAGTCGGGAGCGGTCGACCTGGCGGGTGCCGACGAGGTCGACGCCGCTGTCGGAGCAGCGAAGTCGGCGTTCCCCGAGTGGCGCTCGACGTCGCTGTCCAAGCGCGCCGAGGTGATGTTCCGCCTGCGCGAGCTCATCGACGCGAACCGCAAGGAGATCGCCTCGCTGCTGACCGCCGAGCACGGCAAGGTGCTGTCGCGACGCGCTCGGTGAGGTCGCCCGTGGCCTCGAGAACATCGAGTTCGCGTGCGGCATCCCGCAGCTGATCAAGGGCGACTACTCCGAACAGGCCGCCGACCGGTATCGACGTCTACTCGATCCGTCAGCCGCTCGGGGTCGTGGCCGGCATCACGCCGTTCAACTTCCCGGCGATGGTCCCGATGTGGATGTTCGCCAATGCGCTCGCCTGCGGCAACACGTTCGTGCTGAAGCCGAGCGAGAAGGACCCGTCGGTGTCGCTGTACCTCGCCGAACTGTTGGCGCAGGCCGGTCTGCCGGCCGGATGCTTCAACGTGGTGCAGGGCGACAAGGTCGCCGTCGACCGCGCTGCTCGAGCACCCCGACATCGCCGCGGTGAGCTTCGTCGGCTCGACCCCGATCGCCCAGTACATCTACGAGACCGGCACCGCGCAACGGCAAGCGGGTGCAGGCGCTCGGCGGGGCCAAGAACCACATGCTCGTGCTGGCGGACGCCGACGTCGACATGGCCGCCGACGCCGCGGTCGGCGCCGCCTACGGGTCGGCCGGCGAGCGTTGCATGGCCGATCAGCGTCGTGCTCGCCGCCGACAGCGATCGCCGACGAGCTCGTCGCCAAGATCGCCGAGCGGATCCCGTCGATCAAGGTCGGCCCGGGCAACGAGCCCGGCAACGAGATGGGCCCGCTGATCACCGGCGAACACCGCGACAAGGTCAGGGGCTACGTCGACGGTGCTCCGGGCGAGGGTGCCACGGTCGTCGTCGACGGTCGCGACGGCGTGCCCGGCGACGGGTTCTTCCTCAACCCGACCCTGCTCGACAACGTCACCGCCGGACATGGCCTGCTACCGCGACGAGATCTTCGGCCCGGTGCTGTCGGTGATCCGCGTCAACGGTTACCGGCAGGGCATCGACACGATCAACGCCAACCCCTACGCGAACGGCACGGCGATCTTCACCCGTGACGGCGGCGCGGCCCGGCAGTTCCAGTTCGACGTCCAGGTCGGCATGGTCGGCGTCAACGTGCCGGTCCCGGTGCCGGTCAGCTACTACAGCTTCGGCGGCTGGAAGGCGAGCCTGTTCGGCGACACGCCACATGTACGGCCCCGAAGGCATCAACTTCTACACCCGCGGCAAGGTCGTCACGAGCCGCTGGCCCGACCCCGCGACCAGCTCGGTCGACCTCGGCTTCCCCGAGACACGGTGAGTGGGATGATCAACCGGAGTCGGGCGACGAGGCAAGCGCCGGCGAGGAGTCGCATCCGCGCGATGCGAACCGCAGGGCCGACGAGGGAAGGCGGCTGATGGACATCGGCCTCGTTCTGCAGACCACGCCGCCCGCCGCGCGTGTGATCGACCTCGCGAAGCGGGCCGAGACGTACGGGTTCAGCCATGTCTGGACGTTCGACTCGCACATCTTGTGGGAGGAGCCGTACGTCATCTACTCCAAGATCCTCGACGAGACCCGCAACATCGTCGTCGGCCCGATGGTCACGAACCCGGCGACCCGCGACTGGACGGTGACGGCGTCGACCTACGCCACGCTCAACGAGATGTACGGGAACCGCACGGTCTGCGGGATCGGCCGCGGCGACTCGGCGGTGCGGGTCACCAACGGCAAGCCCACCACGCTGGCCACGATGCGCGATTCGATCCACGTGATCCGCGAGCTGGCCAATGGTCGCAGCGTCGACTACAAGGGCTCGACGATCACGTTGCCGTGGGCGGGCAGGAGCGAACTCGAGGTCTGGGGCGCCGGCTACGGGCCCAAGGCGTTGGAGCTCGTCGGCCAGACCTGTGACGGCTACATCCTGCAGCTCGCCGACACCTCGATCGCCGCTTGGACGATCGAGGCGGTGCGAACAGCGGCGAGCGATGCCGGCCGCAACCCCGACGACATCACCATCTGCGTCGCGGCGCCGGCATATGTGGGGCCGACCGAGAACATGGCGTACATGCGTGACCAGTGCCGCTGGTTCGGTGGCATGGTCGGCAACCACGTAGCCGACATCGTGACGCGTTATGGCGAGTCGTCGGCGGCCCCGGCGGCGCTCACCGACTACATCAAGGGCCGCGAGGCGTACGACTACAACCAGCACGGCCAGGCCGGCAACACCCACACCACCTTCGTGCCCGACGAGATCGTCGACCGGTTCTGCATCCTCGGGCCCGTCGAGGCACAACTCGAACGTCTCCACGAACTGCAAGCGCTCGGCGTCGACCAGTTCGCGATGTACCTCCAACACGATGACAAGGACCACACCCTCACCCAGTACGGCGAGCACGTCATCCCCGCGCTCAGGCAACACGCCCCGGCCCGATCATGATGGCCCCGATCATGATGACCCGATCATGATGACCCGATCATGATGGCGGCTTCGTGATCGCACGCGGATTTCGACGAGTTGCGCTCTTCGTCGTCGCGCTCGTGTGCGTCGCCGCGGTCTGGGAGCTCTACAAGGCCGTCGGGCCGGAGGGCGGAGGCGAGGTCTTCGGCTGGCGGCTGATCCCACGCAGCAGCGACCGTGCGATGCCGCACACATGGGAAATGGCGCAGCGCCTGTTCGACCCCGAGGTGCGTGGTCGCGACACACCGATCTGGCGGGCCGTGCTCGGCTACAGCTGGTACACGTTCCGCATGGCGCTCGTCGGGCTGCTGCTCGGGGGCGTGTTCGGCATCGCCCTCGCTGTCGTGATGGCGCGGTTCAAGGTGATCGAGCGTGGCCTGCTGCCGTACGTCGTCGCGTCGCAGACGGTGCCGTTGATCGCGCTGGCGCCGCAGGTCGCAGCGCTCGGTGGCAACTGGGATCTGCCGAAGTGGACGTGGGTCTCGGCCCTCGGCGCCTTCCTCGCCTTCTTCCCGATCGCGGTGGCCACCCTCAGGGGATTGAGTTCGGCTCCCGCCGCCTCGCTCGAGCTGATGGACAGCTATGCCGCCGGATGGTGGCGGACGCTGGTGAAGCTTCGCTTCCCGGCAGCCGTCCCGACGATGGTGCCCGGTCTGAAGTTGGCCGCGACGGCATCGGTGGTCGGCGTGATCGTGTCGGAGATCTCCACCGGCGTCCGGGGCGTCGGCTTCGCCGCGCTCACGTACGGCCAGAAGGCGACGAGTGATCCAGCGCAGCTCTACACGGCGGTGTTCGGCGCCGCGGCGCTCGGGCTGCTGATGTTCGGTCTGATCGTGGCCATCGAGGCGATTGCGATGCGGAATCGACCACACGAGGCCACGCATGACACCCACCG
>CAVPET010000041.1:0-16763 GCA_963703525.1 Ilumatobacteraceae bacterium
AGCTAGCATGCGTCGCGGCGACGCGCGGGCGCGCGGAATGTTCGGGGGGAGAGGTGCTCACATGGACTTGGGCTTGAGTGGTCGACCGGCACTGGTCTGCGGGGCCAGCTCGGGAATCGGCGCGGCCATCGCCCGAGGCTTGGCCGCCGAGGGAGCGCCAGTGGTACTGGTCGCGCGCCGTGCCGACGCGCTCGACGCGGTGCGCGCCTCCATCGAGCGAGCGGTCGTGGGTGCTCAGGTTGCGACCTTCACCGCTGATCTGTCACAGGCCGACGCGCCCGCCGCTGCCGTGGCCGAGACGATCGACCGCTACGGCAGGCTCGACGTCTTGGTGACGAATACCGGCGGGCCGCCGGCGGGCCAGCCGCTGGACCTCGACGACGAGCAGTACGCGCTTGCGTACGAGCAGAACTTCATGAACGTGGTGCGCCTGTGCCGGGCTGCCGTGCCGACGATGCGCGAACGTGGGTTCGGTCGGGTGATCAATGTGCTCGCACTGTCGGTGCGCCAGGTCGAGGAGAACCTCACGCTCTCGGCGACGTCACGTGTCGCCGTCGTCGCCTATGCCAAGTATCTGTCCGACCAGGTGGCATCCGAGGGGGTCACGGTGAACAACGTGTTGCCGGGATCGATCCACACCGAGCGCTTGGAGCAGGTGACGGCGATGCAGGCAGCGCATTTCGGACGCGACCCGGAGGGCGAACTCGACGCCCGCCGGGCTCGTGTTCCGGTGCGTCGGTTGGGTGAACCTCGCGAGATGGCTGACCTCGTCTGCTTCCTTGCTTCCGAGCGGGCCTCCTTCCTCACCGGGCTCTCCATCCCGGTCGACGGCGGGCAGCTGCGAGCGCTGCTGTAGTGCGGCTCTGTCGGATTGCGAGTTGGAGAGTGCGGCTCTGTCGGACTGCGAGTTGGAGACCGAGTCGGGCGAGTTGGAGAAGGAGTCGTGCGATTTGATGGACGCTGATGAGATCGAGCAGGTGGTCGAGGATTTCTCGCGCAGCAAAGCGGCCGGGGTGGCCTATCCACCTGCCTGGTTCGATCGCCTGAGCCTCGAAGAGGGCAGGCAGGTACAGCTCGGACTGCTCGGCCGCGAGCTTGCGGCCGGCGCTCGTCACGTCGGTTGGAAGGTGGGTCTCACGGCGCAGCCGATCCGCGAGCAGTTCCACGTTCACGAGCCGGTGTTCGGGTACCTACTGGACCGCGGCTTGCAGCAGACCGGGTTCGAGGTACTGGCCGAGCAGTGGATCGAGCCCGCCTTCGAAAACGAGTTGTGCCTTCGTCTCGGGTCTGATCTGCGCGGGCCCGGCGTGGATCTCGATATGGCGCGCGAGGCCGTGGAGCTGTGCTATCCGGCGATCGAACTCGTCGAGAATCGCGGCGATTTCACCGCCCAGCTCGCCGTGGCGGTCGCGGACAACGTGCAGCAGCGTGCCTTCGTCGTCGGCGCGCCGGTGCGGCCGGCCGACGAGGTGGATTTCGCCGCGGTGCAGGCCACGGTCCGGATCAACGGCGCCGAGGTCGCTCGGGGCGTCGGCTCGGCGGTGATGGGAAACCCGCTCGAGTCGGTCGTGTGGCTGGCGAACACTCTCGTTCGTTACGGTCGCCACATCGCCGAGGGCGACTACGTGATGACCGGCTCGTTCACGCGTCAGTTCCCTCTCCGGCCCGGCGATGCGGCGGAGACCACGTTCGACGGCATCGGCACGGTGTCGGTTCGCTGCGCCTCGCCCTGACCGATCGTTCCGTTCACCGGACGGTTCACCCGGCCGCGGCGGTCACTCGGCGGGGTGGCTCGGCCGGACGGCGCATGAGGGGTTGCGCCCGCGCCTGAAGCTCGTCGTCAGCCGGCACAATCAGGTGATGGTCCGGCGTCCGCAACTGATTCCCTGGCGTTCAGCGGGCCAGTTGAGTGAGCGTCAGGCGAGCGGTGACGACGTCGTGCGGGCGACCGGTTGGGTCTTCAACAACGAGACCGGTTCCGATCTCACGCTCGAGCAGTTCGTTGCGACGGGTGATCAGGAAGTGCCGGCCTACCTGACGGTCTTCGGGCTGCGCGGGCCCGACATCGAGCAGCAGACCATCGTCGAGATCGGGTGCGGCATCGGTCGGATGACGTGCGCGTTCACCCGCGAGTACGGCACAGTGGTGGCGTGTGACCTCGATGCCGGCTTCCTGGAACGCACGCACGAAACAGTGGGACGTTTCGGCAAGGTCGATCGGCTCCGCACGAGTCACGTTGCCGACGGCCAAACGCTCGATCTGCCGCCGGATTCGGCCGATGTGGCATTCAGTTACATCACCCTCCAGCACTGCGACCCGGACGATGCCCTCGACCTCACGGCCGAAGCGGTCCGGGTCACCCGCCCGGGCGGGAAGATCGCGCTCAACTACCGGGCCCGGGGTGGCTCGGACCTGCTGTTGTTACCGCTCGGCTCAGCGATGCGAGCCGCTTTCCGTCTCCCCAAGGTCGGGCCGTGGCTGTCGCAGCGACGGCTTGCGGCACGCCTCGGTTGGCAGGCGAACCGGCTCCATCCAGACCAGATCATCGGGCCGCTCGCGCCGCAGTTGAGCGACGTGCGAGTCTGGCGCCATCCGAAGAGCTCGGTCAGCGGGTACGGAGCCGAGATCAAGACGTTCGACGGCATCAACCCCCACCACTACTGGGTCGTCGCGACCGTCCGCTGAACCGCACGTGTTTCAGCGGCGTTCGGGGAGTGGAGCGGAGTAGTCGACGCCGGAGTCGAGGCCGAAGGCGGTGTGCAGCGCTCGGGCAGCTCGTTCCATGTCCCCCGCGGCGATGACGACCGAGACCCGGATGGTCGACGTGGAGATCATCTGGATGTTGACGCCGTCGTCGGCCAATACTCGGAACATCCTCGCGGCGATGCCCGGCGACGACTTCATGCCGGCGCCGACGATCGACACCTTGGCGATGTCGTTGTCGTGCGACACGCCCGTCGCCCCGACCTCGGAGGCGATGCGCGACACGATGTCCTCCGCGTCGGTCATGTCGGCCATCGGCATCGTGAAGCTGATGTCGGTGGTACCGCCGATCGAGGTGTTCTGCACGATCATGTCGACGTTGACGTTCGCCTCGGCGAGCGGTTCGAACAGCGCGGCGGAGATGCCGGGCCGGTCGGGTACTCCGAGCACGGTGACCTTTGCTTCGCTCATGTCGGTCACGACACCGGAGATGATCGGATCTTCCATCGAGGCCTCCTCGTTGGTGACCCACGTGCCTGGTTCCCAAGTGAAGGAAGACCGGACGTGGAGGGGAACGTCATGTGTTCGGGCGAACTCGACGGAGCGAAGGGCGAGCACCTTTGAGCCGGCGCCGGCCATCTCGAGCATCTCGTCGAAGTGCACCCGTTGCAGCTTGCGGGCCTGAGGCACGATGCGGGGGTCGGCGGTGAACACCCCGGTGACGTCGGTGTAGATCTCACAGGCGTCGGCCTTCATCGCCTGGGCGAGTGCCGACGCCGTCAGATCGGATGCACCCCGGCCCATCGTGGTGATCTCGCGGTCGGTGCTCACCCCCTGGAATCCGGCGACGACGGCGACCTTGCCGGCGGCGAGCGCCTCCCGGACCCGGTCACCCCTGACCTCGAGGATCTTCGCCTTGCGATGCGTGGTGTCGGTGATGATGCCGACCTGGCTGCCGGTGAAGCTGATCGCGTCGATGCCTCGGTCGGCCAGGGCCATCGTCATGAGTGCAGCAGTCTGGCGCTCACCCGTGGTGAGCAGCATGTCCATCTCGCGGCCGGACTGGGTCTTCGACACCGAATCGGCCAGCGCGATGAGGTTGTCGGTGGCCTTGCCCATGGCCGAGACGACGACGACCACGTCATTGCCGCGTCGCTTGGTGATGGCGATGTTGTCGGCCACGGCGCGGATGCGCTCGGGATCGGCGACAGATGTGCCGCCGTACTTCTGGACGATCAGGGCCACGGGGACGAAACCCTAACCCGCATGCGTCATCGTTTGCGTCGGGATTGTTGTGGAACGGGTCTCCGAAATCCCGACGCAAACGATGGTCTGATCGCTGATGGTGTCAGGCGCCTTTGACGACGTGCTCGACGACGTCGAAGCTCATCAGGTCGGCGCCTTGAGCGACGGGCTTGGGTGCTGCTCCGCCCCCACCGGCCTGGGCGCCGGGGTGACCACCGGCCTGACCGGCCTGGGCGCCGGCGTGCCCTTGGGCGAAGTCCTGGCTGTTCATCCACGCCTGGAAGTGCGCTTCGGACTCCCATCGGGTGTAGACGAAGTAGCGGCTCTCACCCTCGGTCGGGCGCAGGAGTTGGAAGTCCTCGAATCCGTCGAACTGCTCGACCATCTTCGCCCGGCCGGCGAAGCGACCTTCCAGTTGCGGGCCCATGCCCTGGGGAACGGTGATGGCATTGATCTTGACGACGCTCATGTACTCAGCATGCCTCACCGGAACCCGTTCACCCAGTCGCGGGCCCGATCGGCCGTCAGCGGTGGGCCCGATCGGCCGTCAGTTGGCGGTGGCGATGAGTTCGGCGAGCACCGTCATCACCTCGAAGACATCGGTAGAGCGGGTGGTGAGTGGCGACAGTCCGAGGCGCGGCACGTCGGGATCGCGGTGGTCGACGATGATCCGGCGTTCGATGAGCACACCGTGTAGTCGTCGGGCATCGGGATGCCGCACTGCGAGTTGGCCACCGCGCCGCGCGGGATCCCCTGGTGTGTGGGTCCGCAGGCCGAACTCGTCGGCGAGTTCGAGTGCGAAGCCCGGGCCGAGCACGAGGGCAGGTCGGTACGACCCGGGCTCTCCGGGGTACGGCTCACCGAAATCGACCAGCCACAGATCGTCAACCGATGCCATCGTGCACCGACGTCGAGGAGGCGTCGGCAAGGTCGTCGTTCCACGCATCGGGATCGTCGCTCAGCGCCGTGAGCTCGTCGGTCACCTGGCGCGCGGACTGCGGGCGCTGCAACGCCTCGGCGGCGTCGTGCACCCTGCCGCCGAGCGAGGTGTGTCGGGCGCGGCTCAGTTCTACGAGCCGCGCGTGGGTCTCGATGTCGACCCGGATCGTCGCGGTCGTCGTCGTCATGACCCGTGTTACCTGGTGTAGGCAGAACGTCTTCAGCGGGTCGCTTCACCGGGTCGCTTCACCAGATCGACGAAGCCGGCGTGGCGGACGAGGCCGTTGTTGGTGAACTCGGCGATCTCGATGGTCGCGGTGATCGTCGGCTCGACCCACATCGCGGTTCTGCGGTAGCCGGCCGGGGGTGGGGGATCGAACGGGCAGTCGTCGGTGCGGAGTTCTCGGAGCCGGGAGGACAACGCGTCCAGCATGGGCTGGTCGAAACCGGCGCCGACGCCGCCGGCGAAGGTCAACGGGCCGGGGCCGTCGCGGCCCTGCGCCCGCCCGACGAGGAGCGCGCCGAACGTGGAGGCGCGGTTCCCGGTGCCCGCCGTGTAGCCACCGATCGAAAGCTCGACACGCCTTCGGTTCTTGACCTTGCGCCACTCCTTCGTGCGCGTGCCCGGCCGGTACTTGGAGCCGAGGCGCTTGGCGATGACGCCTTCGAGCCCCTGCACGCTGGTTGCTTCGAGCAGTGCCGCACCGTCACCGATCCGGTGCGCGGGTACCAGCCAGTTCGGGCCGGGCTCGACGAACCGGCCGAGCAGGTGGCGACGGTCTTCGTACGCCAGCTCGATGGTGTCGGCGCCGGCGACCGACAGAACGTCGAACAGCTGCAGCACCGCCTGCCGGCCGGATCCGACCCCGCTGCTCTGGACCAGCTCGAAGCATGGATGGCCACCGTCGTCCAAGACCACCAGCTCGCCATCGAGGATCGCGCTCGTCGCATTGACGGAATCGGCCAACTCGCCGAATTCGGGCCATCGAGCGGTGACGTCGTGCCCCGCCGCGCTCTGGAGGCGGACGCTTCCATCGCCGGTGTGCACGATCGTGCGGTAGCCGTCCCACTTGACCTCGTACGCCCATCGCTCACCGTCGGGCAGCGAGCCCATCGTCGCCTTCATCGGCAGGACCGGGAAGTGGAGGGTCACGGGATCGTCGCGCTCACGGGTCGGGCATCATGGCTGGGGCGGGCGACTCGACAGGACACCGGTGGTTTCGAGCAGATCGACTCGCTCGTCGTCGTAGCCGAGCAGCTCGGTGAGCACGGCGCGGTTGTCCTCGCCGCGATATTTCGGGATGCCTGAGACCCCGACCTCGGGCGCGGCACTGAAACGCCACGGCACGTTCGGCACCCGGAACGAACCACCCCCGCGATCGTCGACGTCGACGACGGCGCCGCGCTCGATGGCCCAGTCGGTGTCGGTCAGCTCTCCCGGTTGACGGACCCGTCCGACGGCGAGTTGATGCTGGGAGAAGATCCTCTCGAAGGAGTCAGCGTCGGGAACTCCCAGAGCGAAGGTACGGATGATCTCGCTCAGCGCGTCGAAATTGGCGATGCGTAGGACGATGTCGCCGAAGCGTTCGTCGTCGGCCAGCTCCGGTCGGCCCATCGCGGCGATGAACGATGTGAACGTGCCGCGCTCGGCAGGATGACCACTCACGACGAGGGACTCACCGTTCGCCACGGTCAGCACCAGATAGTCGCCGGGGCGGAAGCTGCGGATCCAGCTCGGTTGGTCGTCCCCGTCCCACAGCGCGTCGTGGAGATGTTCGTTGACGTAGAGCATCGTCTCGGCCATCGACACGTCGATCCACTGTCCGGCTCCGGTGCGCTCGCGCTGGTACAGGGCAGCGAGGATCGCCGACGCCGCCTCCAACCCGGTGTACACGTCGGCGTGGCTGTGGGGATCCTTGACCAGTGGCCCGCCACGGGCATTGCCCTGCGACGCGATGATGCCGGTCTCGGCCTCGACCACCGCGGCGTAGGCACGGCGGCCGACCCACGGCCCGGTCTGGCCGTAGCCGGAGATCGATGCATAGACGATTCGCGGATTGCGGGCCAGCACCGCGGCGGCGTCGAGACCGAGTCTGGTCATCACACCGGGTCGGTAGTTCTCCACCAACACGTCGGCATGCTCCACGAGATCGAGCACCGTCTCGACACCCCGGGGTGATGTGAGATCGATGCTCAGGTTGCGCTTGCCGACGTTCTGCTGCACGAAGTAACTCGACAACCCGTTGCGGCGCGGCGTGGCGAACCGTGTGAGGTCGCCGGCGGGCGGCTCGATCTTGATGACGTCGGCGCCGAGGTCGGCGAGCATGCGCGTGCAGTGTGGTCCGGAGAGGACGCGGCTGAAGTCGAGGACGCGGATGCCCGACAGGGGGCCGGCGTGCTCGTCGGTCCGGTTGTCGATCTCGGCGATCGGGTTGTCGTGCTCGCCGGATGGCGGCTGGGCGGACGTCACGACCACCATCGTGGCCGATCGGGCAGGGACGGTGCGACCGGTCGGCGTCGTCGCCGGTGCGACCGGTCGGCGTCGTCGCCGGCGTGGGTGGCCGGTGTGGTCGCCGGTGTGGGTGGCCGGTGTGGACGTCGATGTCGGTGTCGAGGTCGTCGTTGCCGGTGTCGTTGCCGGTGTGGACGCTGGTGTGGACGCCGGTGTCCCGGATCGCAACGGAGCTACTGGATGGGCCACACTGATCGCGTGTTGACGACTGGGCGTGTGACGGTGGGATGGGCGTCGTGACCCGCGCATCGGATCATGCGTTGTGGAATTCGGTCGTCGAGACGCTGCGTTCGACGGTGCTCCCGCACGTCGACGAGCCACATGCGGCGTTGCAGACCCGCCGGTTGATCGGCTTGGCGATGTACGCCCGCGACCGAGGCGCCGACCCGACCGACGCGCGGGCCGCGGCCGTCACCGAACTCATCGGCGACGGCGACCCGACGGCGGTACTCCTCGACCGCGCCGATCCGCGTCGAGCGCTGCTGCAGGCCCTGCTCGTCGAGCACCTGGACGCCGACCTCGCGTCCGAGCGGGTCCTGCTCGAGCACTTCGGCGAGCAGTCTGCTCCAGCCGCCGGCCTCGACGACGCATCCCACGACCGAACCCCCGGATGGTCCGGCGGATGGTCCGACGAAGGGACCGGTGGGTCCGGCAACGGGTCGGGCAACGGGTCGGGCAGCGGGACGGTTGGGTCAGGCGATGACGCCTGAGCAGCAGTTCCGCCTCGCGGGATTCCTCAGCGACGAACTCGGTCGCGCGATCGAGTTCTCCGAGGTCCGGCGCCTCGGGACCGGCCACAGCCGGGCGATGTTCGCGCTGACCACGACACACGGCGCGCGATTCGTCGCCCGGATCGAGCAGGGCGGCGTGTTCGGTACGAGGACCATCGACGAGGTCACCTGCACCCGCCGGCTCCTCGCCGCGGGAGTGCCGGTCGCGCCGGTCGTCGCCGTCGATGACGTCGGCCATGTGGTCGGCCATCCGTTGTTCGTGATGGAGTTCGTCGACGGAGTCGACACGTTGCCGACTCCACCGACCGTCGTGGACGACTTCATCGTCCGGCTCCACCGGTTGCACCATCTCGAACACAGCGACCAGCTCGGCCTGTCGGGCCGTGACCAGGTCGACGTATGGCTCGACAGGGCAGGCGTCGTGGAGCCGTCACCGCTCCTGTTGGAGGCCGCGGCGTGGTTGCGAGCGAACCGGCCGTCGTCGGCGATCACGACGGCGCCGATCCACGGCGATGCGGGGCCGGGCAACTTCGTCCACGACGGCGAGCGGGTGGTGATCTTCACCGATTGGGAGTTCGCCCACCTCGGCGACCCCTCCGAGGACTGGGTGTTCGTCGCGACGATGCGCGGCATCCACGAGATGTCACCCTCTGCGTGGCGTGAGCGGATCGAGCAGCTCACCGGCTGGTCGACGAGCGACGACGAATGGCGTTATTGGGAAGCGCTCAATCTCTTCAAGGGGGCGTGTGCCAACGTCACGGCGCTGCCGATCTTCGAACGCGGCGTCACCTCGACGCCCGACCTCCTCACCGTCGGCGCCGCCCTCCACCACGTCTTCCTCAGACGCGTCGCCACCATCGTCCACAGCTGACCCCGACTCCTCCTTCGCCCGGCCTGCGATGAGAGTGACCGCGACCTGTGCGCGCCAACTCTCATCGCAGGGATGGGGGTGCACACCGATCGGGGACCGTCACCACCGATTCCGTTGTCACCGCCGATTCCGTTGTCACCGCCGATTCCGTTGTTCCACTGATAGTGTGGTCAACGCGCCGGTCGACCCCCGACCGGTGAGTGCATCTCGGAATTCTCTGCTCCGGTCGTTGCGCTGTCGAGCTGTGAATGAGGAGTACGAGAATGACCATGACCGATGACGCCCCGCGCGCCACGACCCGAGACCAACGCCCGAGTGCCGAAGAGCGCGCGGTGCCCTTCGCCGACCTGGGGCTGCCCGAGCGGATCGTCAGGCGTCTGGAGAGCAAGGGGATGCGCGATTCGTTCCCGATCCAGGCTGCAGTGATCCCCGACGCGTTGGCTGGTCGCGACGTCGCCGGCCGCGCCCCGACCGGTTCGGGCAAGACACTCGGCTTCGGCCTGCCGCTCGTGGCCCGGTTGACCGATGCCCGCCCGAAGCGTCCCGTTGCGCTCGTGCTGGCGCCGACCCGTGAGCTCGCCGAGCAGATCATGGCCGAGCTGACGCCGTTCGCCAAGGGCGAAGGCCACGCGGCGGTCGCGATCTACGGCGGCGTCGGCTACGGCCCGCAGCGCCGTGCGCTCGACCAAGGTGTCGAGCTCGTCGTGGCCTGCCCGGGACGACTCGAGGATCTCCTCCAGATGCGGGCGATGGACCTCCGCGACGTCGCGACCGTCGTCATCGACGAGGCCGACCAGATGGCTGACATGGGCTTTCTTCCCGCCGTTCGTCGCATCGTCGAGCCAGACCCGCACCGATCGCCAGGTCCTGTTGTTCTCGGCGACGCTCGACGGCCCGGTGGCCAAGCTCGTGGCCGACTTCCAGCACGATCCGGCGCGCCACGAGGTCGGCCCGAAGGGCCCCGACGTGCACGCTGCCCAGCACCTGTTCTGGACGGTCGACCGCGACGAGCGTGTGGCGACCACCGCCGAGGTCATCAATCGTCTCGGATCGACGATCGTGTTCACCCGCACCCGACATGGCGCCGACCGCTTGGCCAAGCAGCTCGGAAAGGTCGGTGTCGACGCCGAACCGATTCACGGTGGGCGCAGCCAGGGCCAGCGTGACCGCGCTCTCGCATCGTTCAAGAAGGGTTCGGCCGCGGCGCTGATCGCCACCGACGTCGCCGCTCGAGGCATCCACGTCAACGGTGTGTCGGCGGTCGTGCACTTCGACCCGCCGGCGGAGGATTCGACCTACCTGCACCGCTCGGGCCGTACGGCGCGCGCCGGCGCAACCGGTACCGTCGTCTCGCTGCTCGAAGGTAGCCAGAAGAAGGATGCGCTCAAGCTCCAGCGTGGCATCGGTATCACCGAGCCGATCACCCAGCCGCGCTTCGAGGCGCTCGTGGCGCCCAAGGCCGTGGCGAAGCCGTCCGTGTCGCCGGTCGAGCGCGACGAACGATCCGAACGGTCGCAGCGAGCGGAGCCCACGGTGCGCCGAGCCGATTCGGCCGAGTCGTCCACACCGGAATCGGCGACGCGCGCGTCGAACGCCGATTCCACCGAAGGCGATGGTTCGGTGAAGTTCTTCAACTCCGGCCGTGGCTACGGGTTCATTCGCCCCGACGCAGGTGACAAGGACCTCTTCGTTCACTTCTCGAACATCGTCGACGATGGGTTCAAGACGCTCGACAACGCGGCGCGGGTCTCATACCAGGTTCGTGACGGCCGCAACGGTCTCGAAGCGTTCGACGTCCGTGTCGTCGGCGCCTGATCGCCTCACGAAACTGATCGCCCCACGTCGATCCCGGCACATTGATCCCGGGATACCGATCCCGGCACGCTGACGCGGGCATCGGCCGCACGCCGGCGCGGCGCACCGACCGGGGCAGTCATAGTCTCAGGTCGTGTACGACGAGCGGGAACTGATCGAGAAGCGGATCCAGCGGGAGTTGTGGACGCGGGTCATCCCGCTCGTCCATCCCGATCGCCGGCCGTTGACGATCGAGGCAGGTCCTGACCTCGATCACCTCGAGCCGTTCGTCGCCGGCAGCCAGTGGGGTCCGCCCTGGGCCACCACTTGGTTCCGGATGTCCGGAGTGCTGCCTGACGAGTGGTCCGGCCGCCGGGTGGAGGCCGTCATCGACCTCGGTTTTCATCCCGACGCGGCCGGCTTCCAGTGCGAAGGGCTCCTCGTCGAGCAGGTGAGCGACGGCATTTTCACGCCGGTCCAGGGGATCCACCCCCGGCGCACCCACTATCGGCTCGGCGCGTCGACGGGACCCGTCACGCTCCTGCTGGAAGCGGCCTCGAATCCCTCGTTTCCGCTGTCCCTGCCCTCGTTGTTGGGGTCACCGGACACGGCCGGCGACGCTCCGATCTACCGGTTCCGCCGGGCCGAACTCGTCATGGTCGACGACGACGCCGAAGCACTTGCCTTCGACATCGAGGTGCTCGACGGCATCATGCGCTCGACCGCACTCGACGAGCCGCGGCGGGTGAAGATGCTGCGAACGCTCGAAGCAGCACTCGACCGACTCCCCGATGTCGGTGCGGCCAGGCGACTCATCCGCCCCTGGCTCGCCAGCGCAGTGGGGACATCCGGGCGTCACAGAGCGGTCGCCATCGGCCATGCGCACATCGACACCGCGTGGCTGTGGCCGACGCAGGAGACGAAGCGCAAGTGCATCCGCACGTTTGCCTCGGCGACGGCACTGATGGACGACTATCCGGAGTATCGCTTCGCCTGTTCGAGCGCGCAGCACCATGCGTGGATCGAGGAGTCGTGCCCCGAACTCTTCGAGCGGATCACGGATCGGGTTGAGCGGGGCCAATGGGTGCCCGTCGGCGGGATGTGGGTCGAGGCCGACATGAACCTGCCATCGGGTGAGAGTCTCGTGCGCCAGATCGTGTTCGGTCAGCGGTACTTCGAAGCGAAGTTCGGACGCCGGTGCACCGAGGTCTGGATCCCCGACGTGTTCGGCTATCCCGCGGGCCTCCCGCAGGTGTTCGCTGCCGGGGGGATGACGCGCTTCGTCACCCAGAAGTTGTCATGGAACAAGCAGAACAGGTTCCCGCACAGCACGTTCTGGTGGGAGGGACTCGACGGCACGAGAGTGCTCACGCACTTCCCGCCGGTCGATACCTACAACGCCGAGATCACGCCGGGCGAGGTGGCGTTCTCCGTCGCCAACTTCCGCGACCACGGCTGGAGTTCTCACTCGCTGATGCCGTTCGGTCACGGTGACGGCGGCGGAGGCCCGACCCGCGAGATGCTGGAGCGGGCCAGACGGCTGGCTTCCGCCGACCCGCGGCTCACCCTCGAAGATCGCGTCGCCGGCGGAGTTCTTCTCCCGGGTCGAAGCCGAGGTCGACACGGGCGCACCGGTGCCGGTGTGGCGCGGCGAGCTCTATTTCGAGATGCATCGCGGCACGTTGACGAGCCAGTTGCGGACCAAGCTCGGCAACCGTCGGTGTGAGCGTCTTCTCGTCGAGGCCGAACTGTGGGCGGCGACGCTCGGACGTTCGGCTGACGTCGATCACCTGTGGCGCGAGGTGCTGACCCAGCAGTTCCACGACATCCTTCCGGGCTCCTCGATCGCCTGGGTGCACGCCGACGCCGAGGCTGTCTTCGATCGTGTCGGCGCGGAGCTGGAGGAGCGCATCGGGTCGCTCCTGGCCGACATCGCGCCCCAGGGCACGTGGATCGCCAACCCCGCCGACGCGCCCATCGACGGAGTCGTCATCCTCGACCTGCCCGCGCCGGATGTCGACCCGCCCGAGTCGGGTGTTTCCGGCTCGTCGGGTGTTTCCGCCGCGAAAACCGCAGCGCAAACGACCCGACGCAGCGCAAACACCCGACGCAGCGCAAACACCCGACGCAGCGCAACGTCTGGCGGATGGGCGGGTGGCTGTGAGCGTGGCGGTGGCGGCGTTCGGGTTGGCGGCGTTCGGGTTGGCGCCGCCGGCGGCGCAACCGGCGGGTGGTCGGGTCGTGCTGTCGGACAGCTCGATGACGAACTCGCGCCTCGCTGTACGTTGGGACTCGGCCGGCAACATCACCTCGATCATCGATCTGCTTGCCGCACGGGAGCTCGTGCCGGCGGGGTCGCCGGCCGCCGTGCTCGAACTCGCTGCCGACCATCCGGTCGAGTACGACGCGTGGGATCTCGAGTCGTGGACCCGCACGCACGCGAGGTCCCTGACGGGCACGTCCCCGTCGGATGGTTCGGTCGACGTCGAGATCACCGACGCTGGGCCTCTCGTCGGTCGAGTCACGGTGCGCCGCCGGTTCGGCCCCTCGACCACCGCCCTGACCTACGAGTTGCGCGCCGGTAGCCCTGAGCTGTCGATTCACGTCGACCTCGACTGGCGCCACGACGAACACCTGCTCTCGATGGCGTTCCCGCTCGACGTGCGCTCCGACCAGGCCATGTGTGACGTGCAGTTCGGTGTCGTGTCACGCCCCACCCATCCGTCGGACCCGTGGGACGCAGCGAAGTTCGAGGTGTGTGCGCACCGCTTCGTCGACGTGTCCGAGCCGGACTTCGGCGTCGCCGTGTTGAACAACGGGCGCTACGGGCACTGCGTGTTCGACGGAGCGATTCGGGTGAGCCTGGCGCGCGCCGCCAAGTACCCCGACCCCGGCGCCGACCACGGGCGCCACCGCGTGAGCCTCGCCATCCTCCCGCACCGCGGCGGGCTGAGCGAGGTGAGAGCGGCGGCAGCGCGTCTTGCCGCTCCGCCGCGCGTGGTCGTCGGGCGCGACACCGAGTCGCCCCGTGACGTTCGCACGCCGATCATTCAGATCGCTGACGAGTCCGTCGCCCGCGGTTCGACGGTGAGCACGGGAGGCGTCGAGGTCGATGCGGTGAAGCTCGCCGACGATGGCTCGGGCGATCTGATCGTGCGGATGCACGAGGCCTGCGGCAATCGCACGACCGTGTCGGTCAGGGCCGGGCGGCGCATCGGCGAAGCGTGGTACTGCAATCTGCTCGAAGAGCCCGAACGTGGTGAAGAGGTCGGCGACGGGATCGTCTCGGTCACACTGGGACCGTTCCGGATCGTGACGTTGCGGTTGCGCTTGACAGACCGATTCGACGGCCGCACGCTCGGCTGAACCGACTCCATTCCGCTCGCGGACGTCACTCGCCCACGTTGGGCCGACGGCGACATCGGTTGCCGCACGACCAGATTGCGCTCGGATCGCACTCGGACTGGAGACTCACATGTCGATGTACGGAGCAAACCCGGATCAACTCGCCGGCCTCGGCAACACCCTCACCCGCCAGATCGACTCGATCACCCAGCTGATGGGGTTGGTCGACTCGGCACTCAACGGCACCACCTGGCAGGGCCCCGCTCGCGAGCGCTTCGCATCCGAATGGAATGGCTCGTTCAAGCAGGCGCTCGGCAAGCTGAACGAAGCGTTCGGGATGGCAGGCAGGGATTGTGTCGTTCGCGCCGACGAACTCCGTCGCGTCATGGGCGCCGGTTGAAGTGGGCGCCGGTTGAAGTGGGCGGTGCAGGTGGGCGGGTGAGGGCGGGTGTGGGTGGGCGGTGGGTGGGCGGGTGAGGGTGGGTGGCGGGTGAGGGTGGGGCCCCGAGCACCTACGCTGAGCCCCGTGGTCCACATCGAGTTCACGATCGAGCCCTTCGTCGAGGGTCAACCCGGTACCCACGTCCTCGCGGCGCTCGACGCGGCGCGGGACTTGGGTGTGACCGTCGCGATGGGCCCGTTCGGGTCGTCGTGTGACGTCGTACTCGGCGACGCGGGCAGGTTGGTCGGCGCCGTCACCGACGCAGCTCTCCTCAACGGCGCCAGCCACGTCTCGATCCACCTGGAGCGCGAGCGGTGACCGATCCGAACCAGTTGATCCGTGCGATACGCCCAGTCGTCGACGCGGTCGGCGCCACGTTCGTCGCGCCCGACGAAGCCGAAGCGAGCGACGTCCCCATCGTCTGGGACGGTCGCTCCATCGTCGCGGTGCGGATGCCGCCCCTTCACGGGGCGCTCGATCGGCTCATCGATGCGGTCGAAGCGGAGCTCGGCGGTCGACTCCCCAACCTGTCGCGTGAAGACAAGCAGCGCGCCGTGCGGCTGCTCGACGAGCGGGGCGCGTTCATCTTGCGTCGTGCAGTGGAAGATGTCGCTGACGCGATGGACGTCAGTCGCATCACCGTCTACAACTACTTGAACGCCATCCACCGCTGACGCCATCCACGCTGACCCCATCCACCGCTGACGCCATCCACCGCTGACCCCATGACCCACCACGCGATCTCGTTTCCGACCCGACGTATCGATCACTTCGATGTGATCGCGTTCGATGCTGATGACACCTTGTGGCAGAGCGAGGATTCCTTCGAGCATGCCGAGCGCCGGTTCGCCGAGCTGGTCGGCCCGTACGTCCCAGCGGGCATCGATGTCGACGACGCGCTCCGCGCGACGGAGAAGGCCGACCTGTCGGTCACGGGATACGGCGTGAAGGCGTTCACGCTGTCGATGATCCGAGCCGCGATCACGGTGACCAACGGAACCGTTCCGGTGCACGTGATCGCCGAGCTGAACGACCTGGGTCGTTCCATGTTGACCGAGCCGGTGCAGCTGTTGGATCATGTGCCCGAAGTGTTGACCGCGGTGGCGGCCGAATGCCGCATCGTCCTGATCACGAAGGGTGACCTCGTCCATCAGACACGCAAGGTGACGACGTCGGGGATCGAGCACCACTTCTCCGACATCGAGATCGTGCTGGAGAAGGACTCGGCCGTCTACACCAAGTTGCTCGGCCGTTTCGACGTGGCGGCAGAGCGGTTCTGCATGGTCGGCAACTCCGTGCGCAGTGACATCCTGCCGGTGATGGCGATCGGTGGCCACGCCGTCCACATCCCGTATCACCTCACCTGGGAACTCGAGCGGGTCGACGACCACGACGAGGAGGTGACCGAACTCGCCTCGATCACCGAACTGCCGGCCTGGCTCGGGCTGCAGTGAGCTGACGCGTCAGAGACGCCGCAACCGGACCTGGTCGACGTGGTGATCGGCGGTCTTGTGGACGATCAACGACGCCCGCTCGCGGGTCGGCGCAATGTTCTCACGCAGGTTCAATCCGTTGATGTCACGCCAGATCGCGTGCGCCGTCGCGATGGCCTGGTCGTCGCTGAGCTCCGCGAGCCGACGGAAGAACGACTCGGGGTTCTGGAACACCGAGCTGCGCAGCGTGAGGAACCGTTCGATGTACCACTGCTCGATGTCCGCTTCCTCGGCGTCGAGGTAGATCGAGAAGTCGAAGTAGTCGCTGACGAACTCGGTCGAGTCGTTGCCGGTCTGCAGGACGTTCAGCCCTTCGAGGATCACGATGTCAGGTCGGTTGACCGTTACCCGTTCGCCCTCGATGATGTCGTAGACGACGTGGCTGTAGACCGGCGCGTGGACCACTTCGTCGCCGCTCTTGATCCCGCGGAGCACCCGGAGGAGTTCACGTGTGTCGTACGACTCCGGGAAGCCCTTGCGGTTCATGATGCCGCGAGCCTCGAGGACACGATTGGGATGGAGGAACCCGTCGGTCGTGATCAGATCGACTTGCGGATGGTCCGGCCAACGTGACAGCAACGCCTGCAGGATGCGCGCGAAGGTGCTCTTGCCGACGGCGACGCTCCCGGCCACGCCGATGATGTAGGGGACCTTCGGCGCGACGGTGCCGAGGAACGTGGCCGAGACC
>CAVPET010000042.1:0-7395 GCA_963703525.1 Ilumatobacteraceae bacterium
ATGGTCGGGCCCACAGTGGTCGACGCCCCGGTCGGGCTGACGGTCGGGTTGACGGTCGTGGCGCCGGCCGCCGCGCCGGCGCCCGCTGCCGGCCCTGCGAGTGGCCGGCCCTGGGCGTTCGCCGCGGCGGCGAGGGCCTGCACGGGCTCGTCGTTACGAAAGCGTCGCAAGTCGTCGCGCAGCGCGCCGGCGGTCGGGTAGCGCATCGCCGGATCCTTGGCGAGGAGCTTGGCGACGATCGCCTCGTACGACCGCGGGACGTCGGCGACGATCTGCACCAGCGGCTGCGGTGCGTCGTGAACCTGCTTGTAGGCGATCGACACCGGGTTCTCGCCGGTGAACGGCGGACGTCCTGCGACCATCTCGTACATCACGATGCCGAGCGAGTAGAGGTCGCTACGCGGGTCGGGCTGGGCGCCCTGGGCCTGCTCGGGTGAGAAGTAGGTCGCCGTCCCCATGACCGAGCCGACCTGGGTGAGGTTCGACTCTGTCGGGGCGTTCATCGCGCGGGCGATACCGAAGTCGGCGACCTTCACCTGCCCGTTCGATCCGATCAGGATGTTCGCCGGCTTGATGTCACGATGGGCGACGTGGTTGTCGTGGGCGAAGCCGAGCGCCGCCGCGACCTCGCTCGCGATCTCGGCGGCCTGCTTCGAGGTGAGTCGCTTGTTCGTCGGTGAGGATCTCGGCAAGGGTGCGGCCCTGCACCTCCTCCATCGCGATGAAGTAGGTGCCTTCGTACTTGCCCCAGTCGTACACGCTGACGATGTTGGGGTGCGACAGGCTGGCAGCCGACTGGGCTTCGCGTCGGAACCGTTCGACGAAGTTGGCGTCGGTGGCGAACTCGGGGAACAGCACCTTGATCGCGACCTGGCGGTCGAGCAGCAGATCGCGCGCGGAGAAGACGTCGGCCATACCGCCGCGTCCGATCCGTTTGTGGATTTGGTACCGGTCGTTGATGACCGTCGCCTCGCCGTTGTTCGTCACAGGTCTCGTCGGATCTCTTCTCGCGTGCCGAGACGGGTGATCACGGCGCTGGGCAAGGTTAGCGATGACACCGGTGCCATGACCCGTCACCCACCACCCGGCGACGTGCCGGTCGGCACGCTCGTCGCCGGCGTGTCCACCGTCGCGGTGCCCGTGGCCGTCGCGCCGGTCTGGAGTTGCCGGGTCGAGCCATCGCCGGTGAGCAGGTAGTCGAGCATCGACTTGGCAATCGGGCCGGCCAGCCGACCGCCGGTCGACAGCGACATCGGGGGTCGATTGCACGTCGGTGAGCGTGACCGCCACGACGTACTGGGGGTTGTCGGCCGGGGCGAAGGCCAGGATCCACGCATGCGAGAGGTCAGGCTGCGAGGCGATCTCGAGCTCGGCCGTGCCGGTCTTGGCGGCGACCGGGATCCCGCCTTCGAGGGCGATGCAGCAGCTCGCCGTGCCGCGCTCGGCGACGCCGATCATCAGCTGTCTGAGGATCTCGGCGTTGGCGGCGGACAACGGCGTCTTCCACACTTCGGGTTGGCGCCGGTCGAGGAGCCGACCCGAACGGTCGTAGGTGGCCTCCACGACGTACGGCTTCATCATCTGACCGCCGTTGGCGACCGCCCCGGCGATCATCGCCATGTGCAGTGGCACCATCTGCGTCTCGCTCTGACCGAAGCCTCTGATGCCGAGGAGCGGGAGTTCGTCGGCGAGGTTGTCGGTGTTGCCGAGCGTGCTCGCGGCGGCGCCGCCGATGTCCAACGGAAGATCCTCGCCGATTCCCCACGCGGCCGCGCCGTCCAGCATCCGCTGCGGCCCGAGTTCGATCGCCGTCGCGCGCGAAGGGAATGTTGCAGCTGCGCGGCGAACACGGTCGCGAGGTCACCGCCACACGTGCCGGCGTTGTAGTTCTGGATCGGGTCGTTGGTCTGCGGCGGGACCCATTCGCTCTCGTTCGGGAACGTCGAGTCGAGTGACAGCACGCCGGCCTCGAGACCGATCCCGGTCGTCACCACCTTGAACGTCGAACCCGGCATGTAGCGCTCCTGGTAGGCATTCGAGAGCAACGGATTGCCGTCGGCGGTCTGGAGCCCGGTGATCACGCCCTGGGCGATGTCGAATTCCGCGTTGACGAAGGTGTTCGGGTCATAGCTCGGGTTGCTGTACATCGCGCGCACCGCGCCGGTCTTCGGCTCGAGCACCACGACCGAGCCCGACCGCCCGGCCGAGCAGGAACTTCGCCACTCGCTGGACGTCTTCGCGCACTGCGAGTTGCACCGTGCCGGCGTTGTCGATCTCGCCGCCGAGCAGGCCGCCGAGGCCGCGTACCTGCTGCTCTGCCGTCGTCCCGGTCAGGACGTCGCCGTCGACGCGTTCGACCTTCGTCGCACCGAACGCGTAGGTGAAGTAGCCGGTGATCTCGGAGAGCAGGTCGCCCGTCGGATACTCCCGGCGGTACTTGTACGCGTCGTCGGACGCGGTCGGAAACGAGATGGCGGCAACGATGCCGTCAGCCGTCACGATCGGGCCGCGCGGCTTGTTGAACTCGCGCAGCACCTGGCGGGTGTTGTCGAACTGCGCGTCGAGCTCCTGCTTTCGTCCGACCTGCCAGTAGTTCAACGCGACGAACAGCACGACGTAGCAGGCCATGAGGCCGACCGCGAGCCGGCGGATCTGGCGGTTCATCGTCGAGTACCCGCGGCCTGCACGCTCACGCATGCGCCCCCGACACGACGGGCACCGGCCGGCCCCGACGCACGGCGCGCCCGGATCGGCGAGACAGCCGCCACACCTTCCAGCGCTCGCCGGGTGTCGGCTCGTCGGGCAGCTCGCCGAGGCGGCGGGCCGAGGAGTCCGACAGCCGGATGAGGAGCGCGATCAGGATGTAGTTCGCGACGAGCGACGAGCCGCCATAGCTGACGAACGGCAGCGTGATGCCCGTGAGCGGAACGACCTTGATCACCCCACCGATGATGATGAAGGCCTGCACCCCGAGGATCGTGGTGAGACCGACGGCGAGCAGCTTCTCGAACGTCCGGTCCGTGCGCAGTGCGGTCCGCAATCCGGCCCCGACGAGCAGGACGTACGCCATCAGCACACTCGACGCGCCGATCAGCCCCATCTCCTCGCCGATCGAGGAGAAGATGAAGTCGTTCTGGGCCTCGGGCACCTGGTCGGGTTGCCACGGCCCGAGGCCGGTGCCGGTCAGCCCGCCGTCGGCGAGGCCGTAGAGCGACTGGATGATCTGGTACCCCTTGTCCAGGGGGTCGGCCCACGGGTCGAGCCAGATGTCCACCCGCGTCTGCACGTGACCGAACTGCGTCCACGCGAAGTAGGCGGCTACTGCGAACATGGCGAGCCCGAGCCCGAGGTACGCGACGCGTTCGGTCGCCACCCAGAGCATCACGACGAACAGCGTGAAGAACAGCAACGACGAACCGAGGTCCTTCTGGGCGACCATCACCACGACGGCGAACCCCCACGCCACCACGATCGGGGCGATGTAGCGCGGTTCGGGGAGATGGAACGGGCCGACCTTCCACGTCGACGCCGCGATCAGCTCGCGTCGATCGGCGAGGTAGGCGGCGAAGAAGACGGCGAGCGCGATCTTGGCGAACTCGCCCGGTTGGAAGTTGATCGGGCCGACGCTGACCCAGATGCGCGCCCCGTTGATGTTCCTACCGATCCCGGGCACGAGGGGGAGCATCAACGCCCCGGCGCCGAGCACGAACAGCAGCCAGCTGTAGCGCGCAAGATCGGTGGCCCGTTGGACGACCAGCAACGTGGCGATGAACACCCCGATCGCCACGACGCTCCACGTCGCCTGCAGGCCCGCGAGACGATCGTCGAGTCGGGTGATCATGACGAAGCCGATGCCGTGCAACAGCGCAACGAGGGGCAGCAGCGTGCCGTCGGCGCCGCGGGCGACGAGGCGCACCACGATGTGGGCGCACAACAACAACCCGAGCAGGATGGCAACGAAGAAGACGATGCCCTGGGGAATCTCGGCGTTCGTTCCGAGGGCGGTGATCGTGTACGCGGATCCGGTGATCAGCGCGGCCATCACGATCAGCGTCAGTTCGGTGCGACGCCGCTGACGGGCAAGTGGGGAGACCCATGGCGACCGGTCATGGTCGGGCGCGACAACGGCGCGGCTGTCCACGGTGCTCATGGCGCGCTGGTCGTCGTGACCCCTGTCGGGGCGCCGGCGCCGGCGCCGGCCGCGCCCTCGATCGTCGTCCCCGGGACGGTCGTCGTCGTAGTGGTAGTGGTAGTGGTGTGGTGGTGGTGTGGTAGTGGTAGTCGTGCTGGTGGTTGTCGTGGTCGTGGTTGCGCTGTCGCGGAGGAAGTCGACCGCCTCTTGCTGTGAGTCGAAGCGAGGCCGCCCATCGATGAGATCCGCTCGCTCGGGCTCCAATTGGTCCCGAGTCGGGCCGCCCTGGTTCTGCGCCGTCGGGGAGATCCACAGCACGCCGCCGTCGCGACCCTGGTAGATGATGGCTTGGTCGTCGTCGTCGAACGCGATGAAATAGCCGCTGCTCGCCCATGCAGAGAACACCACGAACCCGACGACGAGCACCGCGGCCGCGGCGAATCCGAGTGCGAACTTCGCAATCCCCGACCGCTTCCCGCGATCAGTCGTACCTGTTGCAGCATCGAACGCCACCGCGTCGAGGCGGCCCGTCGAGTCGGTGGGGTCGGCATCGACCGACAGCGGCCCGGCCGGTGTCGGCAGGGTCGCGTCGTCGGCCCACCTCGGAACGACGTCGATCTCGAGCGTCGGATCCGGCGGGTCGTCGCCCTCGAGGACATCGACGACGATCACGGTGATGTTGTCGCGCCCGCCGGCAGCGTTGGCCGCGTCGACGAGCAGGTCGGCGACCTCCTGCGGATCGTCGTGCGCCGCGAGGATCGCGGTGATGTCCTGGTCGGCCACTTCGTCGACCAGGCCGTCGCTGCACAGCACGAAGCGGTCGCCGCGGATGAGCGGCAGTGTCCACCAGTCGACGCGCACGTCGTGTTCGATGCCGAGCGCCCGCGTGATGATGTTGCGGCGTGGGTGGGTGCGCGCCTCGTGTTCGGTGATGTGGCCGGTGGCGACCAGTTCCTGGACGTAGCTGTGGTCGATCGTCACCCGTCGCAGGCGGTGGTGTCGGAACAGATACGTGCGCGAGTCGCCGACGTTCGCGAGCACCAGGGCCTCCGACGGTACCTCGGGAGTGACCGGTGTGACGTCGCCAGGTTCCGGCGCGCTGGTGTCGCCGGGAGCATCCCCGGCGGTGGGGTCGTCGTCGCCGAGGTTCGGGGCGCCGCGGCCGGCCTTCGGATCGGCGATGACGGCGATGGCAGTGACGGTGGTGCCCATTCCTCGTAGCGCCGGGTCCGCGGCCGCTGCCCGAACGATGTCTGCGTTCGCGGTCGAGATCGCACTGACGAACTGGACCGCGGTCGGCAGCGCCGAGACCGGCGGGTGCGTGTCATCGCTGCCGTCGTCGCTGCCGTCGACGCTGCCGTCGTCGCTGCCGTCGACGCCCTCGGCGCCCTCGTTCCCGCTCGACGATTCGTCCGCGTCCCCGCTCGACGATTCGCTCGACGATTCAGTCGACAATCCGGCGGTCGCTGCGGCGGTCGATCCGGCGGTCGATCCGGCGCTCGCTCGGCGTCCGGCGCTCGCTCTGAGTTCGGCGAGGAGTTGACCGATCCGGTCGACGGCGATCCGGCTGGCGACCTCACCGGCCTCGTGGCCGCCCATGCCGTCGGCGACCACGAAGGCGCTGTCGGTTACGAGCAGGTTGTCCTCGTTCTGCGGCCGCACCCGGCCGGTGTCGGTTGCTGCACCGACGCGCAGTTCCGCCATCAGCTCACCGTCCTGGTCGTGTCGCTCTGCATCATGTCGCGCTTCGGCAGATGGTCAGCGTTCATTGCGCCTCGATCAGGGTCGTGCCGACCTGGATCCGGTCGCCCCGGCGGAGCAACCTCGCTCCGACCAACCTCACGCCGTTGTGGTACGTGCCGTTGGTCGACCCGAGGTCTTCGACCATCGGCTGGCCGTCGTAGTCGAAGATGCGGAAGTGGAGTTGCGACACGTATGCGTCGTCGTCGATCACGATGGTGCAGCCCGGCTCGCGGCCGAGAGTGATCTCACCGTCGATCCCAACGGTCAGGCCGCGTCGGGAGGCCGGCTCGAGCACGACCAGACGAGCCGCCCTGCCGCCCTTGCCCTTCGTCGAGCGCCCGCCCTTGCCCTTCGTCGAGCGACGTGACTGCTTCTCGCCGGCCCCGGTGGCGGCACCGGGTCGGGTGATCGGGGCGGTCGCGGCCGATGATGACGAAACGCCGGGCTGTGCCGCGGCCTGCCGGCGGTTGCCCACCAGTTGGCGCCCGACCGGCGCGCGGACCTCGCTCCACACGGCCCACAGGACGCGGGCGAAGAACAGATAGAGCAGTCCGAGGAGCACGAACTTGAGGATGTTGAGGACTTGGTCGGTCATGTCGATCGTCCGGAGCGCGCCATTGACGCTCCTCGGTCCGTCAGGACGCCTCGAAGCGGACGTGCGTCGAGCCGAAGCTGATGATGTCGCCGTCGTTGAGACGCTGCTCACCCGTGATCCGCAGGCCGTTGACCAGTGTGCCGTTGGTCGAGTTGAGATCGGCGACGACGCAGTACCCGTTGGCCTGGCGCATCTCGGCGTGTTGGCGGCTGATGTTGCTGTCGTTGACCGAGATCGTGCATTCGGGAAGGCGACCGACCGACACCGTTCCCTGGCTGAGGCTGATGCGCCGGCCCGACGGGAGGACGACCGACGCCAATGCGAGGCCACCGGAGCCCTGTTTGAGCTGTGACGTCACGCTGAACCGGCCATGCTTCATGTTCAGATCGGTGCTGAGCCGAACGGCGACGGGGCCCATGAAGTGATACCCCTCTTCGCGTGCATACTCCTTGACGGCCTCGGCCAACTCGGTCGTGAGGGTGGTCTCGATATCGCTGAAGCCGGCGAGATCGTCGGCGCTCAGGTCGACGGTGAAGTCGTTGGGCACGATTCGGCGGCCCTTCACATCGACGGAACGGTTGTTGTCCATCTCGCGGACGAGACGGCGACCCAATTCGATCGGGCGGATCGACCCACGGGAGCGGCGCGTGAACACACCGTCGACCATACGCTCCAGACGACGCTCGATTGATTGCAATCCCATGGTGGGTCGCGAGGTTAGTGCCGGATGTCGAGGCGTTGACGTCGTCGTCCACAACGTCCGATGCGACCGACGACCAGGGTCGTACCGATGTGATCGCTCCGACGGTGGCGATCATCCGCACATCCCGCTAGCGTTCGATGCTCCACTCGGGCGAGTGGCGGAATGGCAGACGCGCTGGCTTCAGGTGCCAGTGAGGGAAACCTCGTGGGGGTTCAAGTCCCC
>CAVPET010000043.1:0-10598 GCA_963703525.1 Ilumatobacteraceae bacterium
AAGTGATCGTGCCGGCATTCACCGCGGTGCCCACCGCGTCGGCGGTCTGTGCGACCGGCGCCCGTCCCGTACCCGTCGACGTCGATTGCGAGTCGGCGCTCATCGACCCTGAGCGTGTACGGGAGTCGATCAGCGACAAGACCCGTGCGATCATCCCCGTCCACCTCTACGGGAGGCCGGCCGCGGTCGATCAACTCGTCTTTCCGGGCATCGCCGTCGTCGAGGACGCCGCCCAGGCACACGGCGCGATCGGTGCGACTTCAAGTGTCGCAGTGGCGTACTCGTTCTACCCGACCAAGAACCTCGGAGGCATCGGCGACGGCGGAGCGGTGACGACCACCGACGACGAACTCGCCGCATCGATCCGGCGGCGACGGGTGCACGGCATGACCGAACAGTACGTCCACATCGATGTCAGCCAGAACTTCCGGCTCAGCGAGCTGGAGGCCGCCTGGCTTCGTCTGCAGCTTCCCGATCTCGCCGCCGGAAACCGACGGCGAGCAGCCATCGCTCGGCACTACCGTGCGATGGCCCCACACCTGCGTTGGCAGGCCGACCACCCGGACCATGCCTTCCATCTCTGCGTGGCGCGGTTCAGTGATCGCGAGTCGGCGCGCGCTCGGCTCGCAGCGCTCGGCGTGGCATCCGCTGTCCACTATCCCTTGGCCATCACCGGGCAGCCGGCGTTCCGTGACCTGCCTGGCCCGGCGTGTCGCGAGGCCGAGCGATGGGCGGCCGACTGCGTGAGCGTCCCGTGCCACCCCGAGCTCACCGATGCCGAGGTCGAGGTGGTCGCAGATGCCCTCCGCCGGGCCGTGCCGTGAGCCTGCGCAATGCGGAGGTTCGGTCCGTCTCGGCATTCTTTCCGTGCTACAACGACGAGCACGCGATCGCGATCATGGTCCGCGCGGCCCGTGAGGCACTGCTCGGCAACGTGGAGGACTTCGAGATCATCGTGGTCGACGACGGATCGGCCGACGCCTCCGTGGCGGTGCTCGAGGAACTGCGCTGTGAGATCCCCGAACTCGTCATCGTCCGCCACGGCGCCAACAGGGGCTACGGCGGCGCCCTCATCTCCGGATTTGCCGCCTCGACCGAGCAGTGGGTGTTCTACACCGATGGCGATGCCCAATATGATGCCTCTGAGCTGGTGCGATGTATCGACGCCGTGCATGCCGACACCGACGTCGTCCAAGGCTGGAAGATGCAGCGCGGCGACCCGTGGTACCGCAAGGCGATCGGCCGTGGCTACCACCACACGGTCCGCGTGCTGTTCAACCTGCACGTCAGGGACACCGACTGCGACTTCAGGCTGATCCGCTCGACCCTGCTCGAACGGGTGGAGCTGACCTCGACGAGTGGGGTGATCTGTGTCGAGATGATGCGCAAGTTCGAACGAGCCGGAGCGCGCTTCGTCGAGGTCGGGGTGAGCCATCGGCAGCGACCGCACGGGCGATCCCAGTTCTTCCGGGTTCCGGCGATCACCAGATCGGCGCTCCAACTCGTCGCGCTGTGGTGGCGCCTCGTCGTCCGCGGTCGCTGAGGTCGAACACCCGCAGCTCCGAACTCGGGCCGGGCCGGGGTAGGGGCGGTGTAGGGCCGGGGTATGACCGGGATCAGCGCCGACATCGATTCCGCCGATGTCGAGCGCCGACGCGATGATGGCGTCATGTGGGTTTCCTCGTCCGATCACGTCAGCCTTGCCGTCCACGAGTTCGGCGGTTCAGGGCGCCCGCTGCTCTTCTCCCACGCCACCGGCTTCCACGGCTATTGCTACCTGCCGATCGCCGAAGCCTTGGCCGACGACTTCACGTCGTTCGCCGTCGACTACCGAGGCCACGGCGACACCGCCCGTCCCGCCGACTGGCAGGTGGACTGGGACCGCTACGGCGACGACGCCCTCGCGGCCGCTCGTGCTGTCGCGCCCAACGGCGGGCTGGTCGGCTTCGGCCACTCGATGGGCGGCGCCTCGCTGCTCATGGCGGCACACCGCGACCCGGACCTGTTCGACGTGATCGTCGTGTTCGAGCCGATCGTGTTCCCACCGCCCCTCGATCGGCCCGACGACGGCTCGGAAATCTCCGTGGGGGCCAGACGCCGACGCGCTTCGTTCGCGTCGTTCGAGGACGCGATCGAGAACTACGCCTCCAAGCCACCGATGATGGCGTTCGACCGCGAGGTGCTCCGGCTGTATGTGACCCATGGCTTCCGGCCGGCGCCGGAGGGGGTGCGACTCAAGTGCGACCCCGAACACGAGGCGCGGACCTTCGAGGCCAGCATGGTGCAACACACATGGGACCTACTTCCGGACATCGACACCCGGGTCGTCGTCGTCTCCGGGATGGTCGACGGCGCGGGCCCCGCGTCGTTCGCGGCGCTGGTGGCCGAGCGTCTGGCGAACGGGACGTTCGTCGAGCTGGCGGATGCGGACCACTTCGCGCCGTTCACCCATCCCGAACGGATGGCCCGCATCATCTCGCAGGCGGTCGCCTGACCGGACTCGAACGGCCTGCCCGTCGAGTGTCGGCCCCGGCTGCGTGGCGACTCCGGCTGATACACCCGTGGCTTACGATGGCACGAGATGAACACCTCGACATCCACCGGCACTGCTGAACCCACCGGCACTGCTGAACCCACCAACGGCGTCTCGTACCCGGTGCCCACGTCGTTGTCGCCATCTCGCGTCTCGTCGTTCACCACGTGTCCGATGCAGTTCCGTTTCTCCAGCATCCAACGGCTACCGGAGCCGCCCGGCGTGGCGACCACGCGCGGCACGATCGTGCACCGCGCCCTCGAGCTGCTGTTCGTCCGGCCTGCCGCCGAGCGCACACCCGATGCGCTGCGCATCGACCTCGCCGGCGCGCTCGACGAGTACCGCACCCACCGCGACTACGTCGGCCTCCGACTCGATGACGACGCCGCGGCGACGTTCGACACCGAGTGCGCCGAGCTGATCGAGCGCTACTTCCAGATGGAAGACCCGTCGCAGGTGCGCGAGATCGGGCTCGAACTACGCGTGGAAGCTCCCGTCGGCGACCTGACGCTGCGTGGCATCATCGATCGCCTCGAACTCGACGCCGACGGTGAACTGGTCGTCACCGACTACAAGACCGGCCGCGCGCCCACAGGCAACTACGAGGGCAAGAGCCTGGCCGGCGTCCACTTCTACTCCTTGCTCTGTGAGGCCGTGTTCGGCAAGCGACCATCCAAGATCCGGCTGATGTACCTGAAGTCCGGAGAAACGATCGAAACGGTGCCGTCGGCTCAGTCGGTGAAGTTCATCACGACCCGCACGAAGGCTGTCTGGTCGGCCGTCGAACGGGCGTGCACGACCGGCGACTTCCGGCCCAGGCCGAGCAACCTGTGCGACTACTGCTCGTTCAGGCAGTGGTGCCCGGCGTTCGACGGTGATCCGGCCCGCGCCGCGGTCGAAGCCGTTGCCGCCTACGAAGCGATCGTGGGCGAACCCGTCGGCGCCGGAGTCTCGTGAACGGCATTGTCGCCGACGAGCCGCCTGACACTCCCGGGCAGGGGATGTTCGGCCCTGCGGTCGACCGCTTCGACGAGCGGGCCGACGAACTACTCGAAGCCCTTCGGGGGCATCCGGCAGCCGATCGGTTGTTCCTCGCCGCGAGCCACCTCGCCGACTTCAGCCTGATCTGGCATCTGATCGGGATCACCCGGGGCATCCTCAAGCGACGCCCCGATCAAGTCATCGTGCTGGCGGCGCTACTGGGCGCCGAAAGCGTCCTGGTGAATCAGGGTGTGAAGCGCTTGTTCCGGCGCGAGCGGCCGACCACCGCCGGCGACAGCCGGCTCATGGTGCGCCGGCCGGTGACGTCGTCGTTCCCGTCCGGTCATTCGAGTTCGGCGGCCTTTGCCGCGACGGTCCTGTCGGGTTGGGATGGGCGGCGGCTGGGCACGCTGTGGTTCGCCATCGCCGCCGTCGTCGGGACCAGTCGCGCCTACGTGCGCATCCACCACGCCTCCGACGTGGCCGGCGGAGCGGTCGTGGGCGTCATCCTCGGCCTCATCGGCCGCCGCATCGCCCGGCGCCTCCTCCCCTGATTCCCCTGATTCCCCTGATTCCCCTGATTCCCCTGATTCCCCGCCCGATCCCGCCCGATCCCCACCAGCACCGTTCCGATGAGGATGAGCGCGACCTGCCCGCGCCAACTCTCATCGCACGACCACTCCACCATCGTTCCGATGAGGATGAGCGCGACCTGCCCGCGCCAACTCTCATCGCACGACGCCATGTCCCGCTCGGCAAGCTGATCCGGCGCCACCTACCCTTCTGACCCTGATGTCACAGATCGTCGACGGCCGAGCGATGAGCGATTTCGAAGGCTTGATGTGGCGCCTGGAGAACGACCCGCACCTGTCGTCGACGTTCGCGAACGTCACGATCCTCGACCGTGAACCCGACTTCGAGATGCTGCGGCGGCGGTTGCAGCACACCGTGATGCGGATTCCCCGCCTCCGACAACGGGTCCACGCCGCGCCTGGCAACCTCGGTGTTCCGGTCTGGGTCGACGATCCCGACTTCGATCTCGACCTGCACCTTCGACGCGTGGCGCTTCCGAAGCCCGGCACTCAGCGCCAGCTGCTCCACCTGGCGACGCTCATCACGGCCGATCCGTTCGACCGGACCCGACCCCTGTGGCAGTTCGTCGTCGTCGAGGGTCTCGAGGGCAGCCGCGCTGCGCTCATCGAGAAGTTTCACCACACGATCAGTGATGGGGAAGGTGTCGTGCAGTTGTCGTCGGAGTTGCTCGACGTCGAGCGCAACGCCGCCGAGCCCCCGATGCCGACGCCCGACGATTTCGATCGGGCCAACGAGGACTCCGATCGGCGTTCGCACGACGTCGTTCACGACCTCGTCGCCGGCGCCCTGCGACTCCCGCTCGGTCTCGTCCGCCGGATCAAGGATCTCCTCGCCGACCCGACGCAGATCCCCGGCGCGACCAGCGCCGCGGCCGACACGATGCGCAGCATCCTCGACCAGCTCCGCGACACGGACCAGGCACGCTCGCCACTGTGGACCGAGCGGTCACTGCGTCGCCATCTCGAAGTCGCCCACGCCCCTCTCGCCCAGACTCGCAAGGCGGCACGTAACCTCGGCGGCACGCTGAACACCGCGTTCATGACGGTGGCCACCGAGGCGGCCAGTCGCTATCACGAAGAACTCGGCCGGCCGGTCGAGTCGTTGCGGACCGCGATGGCCGTCAGTTCGCGCCGACACGACTCCGGCGCCAACGCATTCACGCTGGTCAGGATGCTCGTACCAACCGGCGAGATGCCGATCGACGAGCGCTTCCGGGCGATTCAAGAGGCGTGCGACGCGGCCGTCGACCAGTCCTCGACTGCCAACCTCGAGACACTCGCTACGTTCGCCTCGACACTGCCGACATCGATCGTCACGAAGCTCGCCCGCCGGCAGACGCAGACCATCGACTTCGCGACGTCCAACGTCAAGGGACCTTCGGCGCCCATGTTCGTGGCCGGCGCCCAAATGCTGGACAACTATCCGATCGGTCCGCTCGTCGGCGTCGCATGCAATCTGACGATGCTGAGCTACGACGACAACCTCGACGTGGGGATGAACATCGATCCGGCAGCCATCAGCGAACCGGCTGTGATGAAGCGGTGCCTCGAGCGATCGATCGAGGACTTCGTGGCGATCGCCGAATGACCGCGCGCTCCGGCCGGCGGGAGTGTCGCCGGCTCAGGCGGGTTCGGAGACGACCGGCGCCGCCACTTCGATGAGTGTGACCGGCTCGGCGGTGAGCAACGTGCGCACGTCGAGGAGCAGGTCGGCCACCTCCCCCGATGAGACGAGTTCTCGCCGCATCATCTTTGCAAGGGCGCCGTCGATGACGCTCAATGCCTCGTTGATCACTGCCTCGTTCGTCGTGTCGCTGCGTTGATCGGTCATTGGTGAACACGGTACCCCCCACATCGTCGGCGCGCGCGCACCTGTGACGAGTTCACACAATCGTTGCGTGTTCGAGACACTGCGCATACGAGCACGAGCACGAGCACGGGGCCGGGCCCTGTGCCCGGGGCCCGGGGCGTGAGCCGACGATCGGTCACCGATCATCACGAGGCGCCTACGATGCCGGGCATGGATCTCGCGGGCAGGAACGTCGTCGTCACCGGCGCGGGTCGCGGGATCGGTGAGGCGCTCGCGCGTGCGTTCCACGCCGAGGGTGCTCGGCTCGTGCTCGCCGACCTACAGGGTGCCGACGACGTGGCCGCCACCTTGGACGGCGCACTCGGGATCGAGGCCGATATCAGCACGGAGGCGGGTAACCGTTCGCTCGTGGAGGCGGCGACAGCGGCACTCGGCCCGATCGACCTGTTCTTCGCGAACGCCGGCGTCGGCGTCGGCGCCGACGTCGTCAACACGCCGGAGGACGTCTGGGAGACCGCCTTCGCCGTGAACGTTCACGCTCACCGCTGGGCGGCGAAATATCTCGTGCCGGGCTGGCTCGAGCGCGGCGACGGGTATTTCTGCTCGACCGCGTCGGCAGCCGGATTGCTCGCGCAGATCGGCTCTGCGCCCTACACGATGACGAAGCGTGCCGCGGTCGCCTTCGCGGAGTGGATGGCAATCACCTACGGCGACGCCGGAATCAAGGTGACGTGCCTGTGCCCCCAGGGTGTGAACACGGCGATGCTCCATGCCGGTGACGCGGCGATGCCCGGTGGCAACGTCGTGAAGGCGGCCGGAGCGGTCCTCGAACCCGACGAGGTGGCCGGCGACGTCGTCGAGGCGATCCGCGATGAGCGATTCTTCGTGCTCCCCCATCCCGAAGTCGCGGAATACATGCAACTCAAGGCCGGCGACCCGGAGCGGTGGCTCGGCGGCATGCGTAAGTTGCAGCGCCGGGTGACGAGCACCCGATGACCTGACCGAACGACCCCGATCTCGCAGCCCACGTCCCCACCGTCACCACCTCGCGACACACAGCTCGACCACCACCACACCGAACAGCTCGACCACCACCACACCGAACACGTCGTCCTGAAACCACGATCATGCACCGCTCGCCCACCACGCTCGCCCGCCTCGGTCTACGCATGGGCGAACCGATCCGCTTCCGCCGCAACGACAAGGGCCGATGGATCGTCGGCCGCGTGGTCGGGATCGCCGCTGACGGCAGCGTGACGCTGCGCGATCCGGACGGATCCGCCCGTTCGCTACGCGCGGAGCGTCTGGAGATCCGGCGGCCCGGCTCCCGCGGTCGCCTCCGCTGGCTCGTCGTCAGCGACGTTGCCATCACCTGGGAGCAACTGGAGCTGTTCGACGGGAGCGACGGCGCGCTGCCCGACACGCCCACGAAGAGGTGACCCCCTCTTCGTGTCGTCACACCGGAACCCGGCGCTGCCGGGGGTATCACGACTCGGGCGACAGGCGCCGAGGCGTGCTACGCATGTCGCCGATGACATCGCCGCCGCGACCAGCGCAACCGAACTCGTCCGAGCTGTACTCGGCCATCAACATCGCTCCCACCGACCATCAGGGTGAGCACCGCTACATCCACGTGATCGGCACGTCGGTGTTCGTCGACACCGAACCGGCCGACGAGACCTGGGAGCGGCACATCGTCGCCATCGTCGACGGGGCGGCGTGGTGGGCGATCGACGTGCCGGGCGACGCCGACGATCCGTCGTACGGCTCGGCGCTCGACCTCTTCAGCTATTTCGGTCACGCGGCGCGGGGCGAGTGGATGGCCGCCGGACGAGCGGTGCAGATCGTCGAGTGGGCGCGGTCACACCGGTTCTGCGGGCGCTGCGCAACGCCGACCGAGCTGTCTGCGGGAGAGCGTGGGTTGAAATGCCCGACATGCGGTCTCATCGCCTACCCACGCATCGCGCCGGCCATGATCACGCTCGTCACGCGTGGTGAGCCCGGACCCGATCAGCAGGCGCTGCTGGCGAGGGGAACGAACTTCCCGATGCCGATGTACTCGTGCCTCGCCGGCTTCGTCGAACCCGGTGAGGACCTCGAGGGGGCGGTCGTCCGCGAGGTCGCCGAGGAAGTGGGCATCCGGGTGGGCAACGTCCGCTACCGCTCCAGCCAGCCGTGGCCGTTCCCGCACAGCCTGATGATCGGGTTCCGCGCCGACTACATCGACGGCGACCTCGTCCTCGACGCAGTCCGAGATCGCCGATGCGAACTGGTACCGCCGAGACGAACTACCGATGATCCCGCCGGGCATCTCCATCGCTCGCCAGTTGATCGACGACTGGATCGCCGAGATCTGACATCCCGGGCCGGGCCGCCGGCTGGAGCCCGTCCGACCTGACGGTTTACAGTCGGAGCATGTCGAACCCGAACGTCGTGATCATCGATGCCGTCCGCACCCCGATCGGAAAGCGAGACGGCGGGCTCTCCACCATGCATCCCGTCGAGGTGCTCTCGACTGTCCAACGCGCGATCATCGACCGCACCGGTATCGACCCTCGCGAGGTGGGGCAGGTCGTGGGCGGTTGTGTCAGTCAGGTCGGCGAGCAGTCGTTCAACTTGTCACGGACGGCATGGCTGGCCGCCGGCTTGCCGTTGACCACGGCAGCGACGACGATCGACGCCCAGTGCGGGTCGAGCCAGCAGGCCACCAGCCTCGCGGCGTCGCTCGTCGGATCCGGTGTCACCGATGTCGCTATCGCCTGCGGCGTCGAGCTGATGAGTCGCATCCCGATCGGCAGCAACTCGTCCAAGCAGCTCGGCCTCGGTGTACCGATCCCGGCTACCTACTTCGAGCGCTACGAGATGACGTCGCAGTTCGAGGGCGCCGACCGGATCGCCGACAAGTGGGGCATCACACGCGACGACACCGATGCGTTCGGGTTCGCCTCCCAACAACGTGCCGCTCAGGCCTGGGCGGAAGGGCGCTTCGACGGCCAATACGTCACCATCGAAGCGCCCGACCTCGATGACGACGGTCAGCCGTCGGGTACCACCCACACCGTCGCGCGGGACGAAGGGCTGCGCGAGACGAGCCTCGAGAAGTTGAGCACCCTCAAGCCCGTCGGCCGCGAGAACGGGGTGCACACCGCCGGCAACTCGTCACAGATCTCCGACGGCGCGGCCGCCGTGCTCGTGACGACCGACGAGAAGGCCGGTCAACTCGGCCTGACCCCTCGGGCCAGAGTCGTCGACACGTGCCTGGTCGGTGTCGACCCGGTACTGATGCTGACCGGCCCGATCGACGCCACGCAGCACCTGCTCGATCGAACCGGCTTGTCGATCGACGACATCGACGTGTTCGAGATCAACGAGGCATTCGCGTCCGTCGTACTCGCCTGGGCGAAGGAAGTCGGCGCCGACCTGGCGAAGACGAATCCGAACGGAGGAGCGATCGCACTCGGTCACCCGCTGGGCGCGACCGGTGCGTTCCTGATCACCAAGGCACTCAACGAGCTCGAGCGCACCGGTGGCCGTTACGGCCTCATCTCGATGTGCTGCGGCGGCGGCCTCGGCACGGGCACCATCATCGAACGCCTCTGATCCCGCACCCCCGTCGATCACCGTTTGCGTCGGGATTCACGCGCACCCCCGTCGATCACCGTTTGCGTCGGGATTCACGCGCACCGGTCCTCAACAATCCCGACGCAAACGTGTTGTGGCGGGTCGGCGGGTAGAACGGGCGGGTGGTGATGCACTCACAGACCTGGGTGGGCTCGGTGCTGACGTTCGGCGCCGTCGGTCTGCTGGCCGCCTGCACATCGCCTCAGCGGCCGACCGACGGGCTTGCCACAGTCACGCACGTGGTTGACGGCGACACGATCGACGTCAGGATCGCCGGACGTGACGAGCGTGTCCGGCTGATCGGCATCGACACTCCTGAGACGAAGAAGCCGAACACGCCGATCCAGTGTTACGGGCCCGAGGCATCAGCGTTCACGTCCGAGTTGCTACCGCTCGGCACGGATGTCCGGATCGAACGTGACGTCGTCGGCCGTGACGATTACGGTCGGTTGCTCGGCTACGTCCACCGTGTCGACGACGACTTGTTCGTCAACCTCGAAATCGTGGCACGCGGCTTCGCTCGACCGTTGACGATCGAGCCGAACTCGACGTTTGCCGTGACATTCGCCGACGCCGCGCGAACTGCGGAACGAAACGACATCGGGATGTGGGCTGCCTGCGCAGTCGGCGGCCGATAGCGTCGCGTGCGTGGCGTCCGAGATCACCCTCGCCGAACGACTCGGGTACTTCCCCGATGATCGGCTGGTCATCCTGTCGTGTGACGATCTCGGATCGTGTCACGCCGCCAACGTCGGCGTCTACCAGGCACTGCGTGCTGGCTCGGCGACGTGCGCGTCGCTGATGGTTCCCGCGCCATGGGCCCACCACGCCGCGAACGAAGCGCTGCGGACCGACGACATCGGCGTCCACCTCACGCTCAACGCCGAACACGGCTGTTACCGCTGGGGGGCGGTCACGCACGCTCCGTCGCTGCAGTCGGGCGAAGGTGGATTCCCGCGAACCCTCGAAGACCTGTGGGAGCACGCGGACCACGGTGAGGTGCTCCGCGAGCTGCGCGGCGCAGATCAACGCGCGCTCGTTTGGGGTGTCGACGTGACCC
>CAVPET010000044.1:0-67765 GCA_963703525.1 Ilumatobacteraceae bacterium
CGGCGGCGGCTCAGCGGTCAGCAGGTCGCGGCACAGTCGCCAGCCGCGGTCGGTGAGTTCGTGCACGAATCGGCCACCGGTGCGGTCGGATTCGATCAGGCCGAGTTGATTGAGCTTGTCGCGGCCGGCCTTCTCCAGCTTGGGGCCCAGCGCGATGAGCTCGGGGTTGGGCACCGGTCGGGACGCGGCCATCAGGACCAGCAGCACAGCGCGTTCGGTTCCGGTCAGATCGGCCGGGGTGACAGTCACGGCTTACAACGTAGCGGGATGCACGGTCCTCGTCAGAGGGAGCCTGACGGTGGCGTTTGCTATAGAGTGCGGGCGCTGCGCACCACCGCGCGGACGCGGTCTTTCAGAGTGGCGGCATCCGCGTGGTCGATGCTTTCGGCCAGGACGCGGAATCCGTCGACGGTCGCGACGACGGCGCCGTCGGGTTCGACGACGCAGACGACCAGGAAGTCGTGGCCGCCGATCTCGGCGATGCCGCGGGCCAGCGCTGCGGCGGCTTCGACGTCGCGGACGGCAACCACGGGTCGTCGCGGCAAACCATCACCGATCGCGGTGAAGATCGATTCCAGCGCGGCCACCTGTGATTCGTCGAGGCGGTCGAAGATGCGATGGCGCACGCTGGCGACGTGGTGCGGTGCGACCCGCTCGAGCGTCGCGAACCCCTCATCGGTCAGCACGGCCATCATGACGCGACGGTCGTCCTTGGAACCGCGCCGCACGACTGCGCCGGCGCGCACCAGGCCGTCGAGGCGGCGTGTCAGGCCACTCGGTGACAGCTGCAGCCGATCGGCCAGGTCACACATCCGCATCGAGCGGCCGTCGGCCTCGGACAGGAACACCAATACCTGGTAGTCGCCGAGGCCGACACCCTGCTCGAGGAGATCGTGCTCGAGCGCGCTCGCCAGATCGGAGTACGTGTCGATGTACGAACGCCATGCGCTCATCTCGGCTGGTGACAACCAGGCGACCATGAGGTAAGTCTACCGGGCGGGTCGATTGCTGTGCCCTACAACAATTGTGTCGGTGAAGGATCAATCGGCGGCGCTCGATCGCCCGCCGAAACCCGGCATCGGGTTCACCTGTGCAGCATTGAGCGCAATGCGGTCGAGAGATCGGGATGGGCGAACCGGAACGAATCGTCGGCGAGCAGGACCTTGGGCAGCACCTTTTGTCCCGAGAACAGCAGGTTGTCGGCGAGCTCACCACCGAGCAGCAGCTTCGGCCCGAACCTGGGGATCGGGAGAAACGTCGGGCGACCGAGCACATCGCCGAGCGTGTCGGTGAACTCGGCGTTGGTCACCGGGTGCGGCGCCGTCAGGTTCACCGCGCCCGACGTCTCGGCCGTGAGCAGGTGGGTGATCGCCGCGACCTCGTCGTCGATCGAGATCCAGCTCTGCCACTGCCTGCCGGAGCCCATCTTGCCACCGAGGCCGAGCCTGAACAAGGGGAGTTGCTTGTTGAGCGCGCCCCCCTTCGCCGACAGCACGATCCCCGTACGGAGATGAACGACCCTGGCGCCGGACGCCTCGGCGACGCCGGTTGCCGATTCCCACAGCTCGCACACCTCGGCGAGGAACCCGGTCCCGGCAGCGGACGACTCGTCGAGCTCCTCGTCGCCACGAGCGCCGTAGAACCCGACCGCCGAGCCCGACAACAACACCCGCGGACCGTCGGTGGCCGAGGCGACTGCCTCGGAGACGAGCGATGTGCCGGCCGTGCGACTGTCGCGTACTTCGCGCTTGTGGTCGTCGGTCCAACGGTGGTCGGCGATGCCGGCGCCTGCGAGGTGGATCACGGCATCGAGGCTGTCGAAAGCGTGTGCGTCGATCCGGCGCTCGGCCGGCGACCAGGCGATGTCGGTTCCCGTCGCAGGTCCGCGCACGACCCGCACGACGTCGTGTCCGGCGGCTCGGAGGTGGGGCAGCAACGCAGATCCGATGAGCCCGGTCGATCCGGTGACGGCGATGCGCATGAAGCCAAGCGTACGAGCGGACCGCTCCGACCAGGAGATCGTGCCCACAACGCACGACACTGACAACTCACGACTCTGACGCCCACGAGTGCCATCGGCATTACGATCCGGAGATGAGCGATGACTCCAACGCAGGCTGGCTCCCGCCAGGGCAGGTCACGCCGCTGCCCGGCCCGCCGCTGCCCGGCCCGCCGCTGCCCGGCCCGCCGCTGCCCGGCCCGTCGATGCTGCCCGGCCCGTCGATGAGCGAGGCCGAGGAGCCATCGGTCCGCGACATCAAGGTGCGGGTCGGCGCCGTCGTCGGAGTGCTCGCGCTCGCGGCGGCCGGGATCTTCGCCGTCGTGCAGCTCGCGGGCAGCAACGCCGGTGGCGCCGAATCACCCGAAGCGCTGGGCGAGGCAGTGATGGCCTCGGTGGAACGCGAAGACGTTCTCGGCGTCGTCGATCTGCTCCTCCCAGGCGAGCGCGACACCTTCCGCCGGCCACTCACCGATCTGGTCGGCGAGCTGTCACAGCTCGAGGTGCTCAGCGATGATGCGTCGCTCGACGGGTTGAGCGGTGTCGATCTGGTGGTCGAAGACCGTGCCGTCACGGTGGCCACGACCAACGCCGCCGACATCGTGAACATCACCATGACCGCCGATCTGACAGCGAGCGTCGACGGCGAGGCATTGCCGATCGGCGACCTGCTTCTCGACAACTTCGGCGATGATCTGGCGCTCGGTGAACTCGACGAGACCGAATCGGGTATCGCCTTCGAACTGCCCGTCACGGCCGTGGAGCGCGACGGCCGGTGGTACCTGAGCGCGCTGTACACGATCGCCGAGAACGCCCGGGCTGCCGCCGGCGTCGGAGCCATCCCCGATGTCGGCGTCGAACCGAGGGGCGGCGATTCCCCGGAGGGCGCCGTCGACGTGTTCCTCGACGGCGTCGAACAACTCGACCTGATCGCCATCGTCGGCAGTCTCGACCCGAACGAGGCCGAGGCGCTGCAACGTTATGCGCCGCTGTTCCTCGACGACGCCCAACGGGGACTGGACGACGTTCCGCTCGCCTGGCAGATCACCGACGCCGCCTATGAGGTCGACGGGTTGGGCAGCACCCGGTCCGTGTCGATCGAGCACTTGCGGATCGAGGGCACGATCGAAGCCGACGACGAGCTCGAGGTCGAGGACACACCGTTCTCGTTCGAGTTCGAGGACGGTTGTGTGACGATCGTGGCCCGAGGTGAGACCTACGACAGCTGCGCAGCGCCGACCGACAGTGGCGATGGCGGCGATCTGCTCGGTGACGTCGAGGGCCTCGACGACGCACGGCAGGCCTTCGAGACGATCCTCGACGACTACGAGCAGCCAGGCATCGCAGTCCGCCGGGTCGACGGGCAGTGGTACGTCAGCCCGATCGCGACGAGTTTCGACCAGGTCCTGGCACTTCTGCGAGCCGTCGATCGTGACGAGATCGAGCGCGCTGTCGATGCGATCGGCAAGGTGGCCACGTCCTTCGAAGACCAGTTCGACGAACCATTCATCGACACACCGTTCCCCGACACACCGTTCCCCGATATGCCATTGCCGGACGACCCGTTCCTGAACGACACGTCGGACGGGCCGCTCGAGACGCTCCCCGAATCGCCGTCGGACACGAACCCGGATGAGACGACCTCGGACGATGACGAGTCATCCGAGGCCGATCGGTTGTACGAGGAGTGTCTCCAGGGCGCCACCGCCGCCGAGGTGGCCGCGTGCCTCCAGGGCAACATCGACGCGGGGCTCGTGCCCGACTACTACCTGCCCATCGAACTGGAGTTCACCGAGTGCGGCCTCGGCGACGTGTACATCGGGCGTGTCGCCGAGTACGAACTCACCGACGACGAGTACACCGAGCTGCTGGCCTCCGCCAACGCCTGCTTCACCCGACTGATCGCCGACGGTCGGGTGGACGAGTTCGACGTGCCGCCCGAGTACCTGCGGCCCGAATGTGCGGAGGGACGCAATCCGTGGAGTTTCGAAGCGCCCGACAACCAGGAGCTCTTCGACCGCTGGCTCGACTGCATCTATTCCTGATCGGGCGGTCCTGATCGGGGGTCGATTGCGGCGCTGAGTCGGCCCGCGGCGTTCGGTCGACGTTCACAGCCGTAGCATCGAGAACCGATGAAGACCCGCACGCTGCTGCTGCTGTCAGTCGGTACCGCACTGGCGATCCTGCTTGCCGGCGGCGTACTGCTGTTCCAACTCTCCAACGAGAGCTCGACGGCGGCGGCTGCCGACATCGGCGATGTCGTCCGGATCGGCGACGTCTCGATCACGGTACTCGGGGCGGCGCCGACATCGATCGGGGGTGCGACGAGCGAACCCGACGTGCTCGGGGTCGACGTCGAGATCGGCGGATTGGACGACCCGGATGGTCTCGACACGATCCGTCTCGTCACCGGCGATCGCAGCCTCGCCCCGCTCACGGCGGCGGCGGACGGCCGTTGCGGTTCGATCATGATCGAATCGCAACGATGCCGGCTCGACTTCGATGTCAGCGGTTCGCAGACGTCGACTCGGGTTCTGATCATGCGCCGAGGCGACGAGCAGGTGAACTGGCCCCTGTCGGCGACCTGAGGTCCCGCGAACCGAGCGAGCGACGGATGATGATCCGCAGATCCGCCGCTACGGTAAACCGCGATGAGTGACCAATTCGACCTGGTGGTGATCGGCGGAGGTCCAGGAGGCTACGCAGCGGCGTTGTACGCAGCATCAGCCGGCCTGAACGTGGCGCTCGTCGAGAAGGACGCCCTCGGCGGCACCTGCTTGAACCGTGGCTGCATTCCTGCCAAGGCGTTTCTCGAGACCGCCGCCGTGAAGCGTCACGTCGACCACTCGGCCGAGTTCGGCATCGAGTCGGGTGGCCCGGCGAGCGTCGACTTCGCCCGCACCCAGCAACGCAAGCAGGCGATCGTCGCCGGCCTCGTGGGTGGCATCGCGGCGATGTGCAAGGGTCGCAAGGTCGAAGTGTTCAACGGTGTCGGCTTGCTCGGAGCGAACCGCACGGTCTGCGTCGCCATCAACGACGGGTCGTCGGCCACGATCACCGGCGACGCCGTGCTCCTCGCAACCGGCTCGGTTCCACGGCTCATACCGGGCTTCGAGCGCGGTGGCCCGATCATGACGAGCGACGAAGTGCTCGACCTCGACGTCGTGCCGGCACGGGTGGCCGTCATCGGTGGGGGAGCGATCGGCTGCGAGTTCGCGTCCACCTTCGCCGACCTCGGTAGTGAGGTCACGATCCTCGAAGGGCTTCCGAAGATCCTGCCCGGCCTCGACGCCGACCTCGCGAAGGTCGTCGAGAAGTCGTTCAAGAGCAAGTTGATCACGATCCGTACGGGGGTGATGGTCAACGGCCACACCCCCAACGACCAGGGTGGCACCACGGTCAGCTTCGGCGACGACGAGTCGGTCGACGTCGACGCAGTGATCGTGTCGGTCGGTCGGCGACCGTTCGCCGACCAGCTCGGCCTCGACGGCACGGCGGTCGTCGTCGACCAGCGCGGCTTCGTCGCAGGTCGACGAGTACTGCCGGACCGGCGAGCCCGACGTGTACGCCGTCGGCGACCTGATCGACACGCCGCAGCTCGCCCACGTCGGCTACGCCGAGGCGATCCTGGTGGTCAAGCAGTTGCTCGGTGAGTCGCCGATGCCGGTCGAGGTACGACCGGGTGCCCTGGGCGATCTACTGCCACCCCGAGGTGGCGTGGGCCGGGCCGGACGAAGAGCCAGGCAAGTGCCGCCGGCCACGACGTCGTGGTCGCCAAGCACCCCTTCAAGTTCAACAGCCGGGCCGAGATCCTCGGCGAGACCGACGGCCTCGTCAAGATCATCGCCAAGAAGCGTCCCGACGGCACCGCCGGCCAGGTGCTCGGCGTGCACATGGTCGGCCCGTGGGTCACCGAGCAGCTCAGCGGCGGCTACCTCGCCGTCAACTGGGAGGCATCCGTCGACGAGATCGCCGAGTTCCTGCAGCCACACCCGAGCCTGTCCGAACTGTTCGGCGAGACCGTGATGACGCTCACCGGCCGCAACTTCAACGGCTAGGCAGGCTCAGAACCAGCTCGGCGCCATCCGGACACCGCACACGATCACGAAGCAAAGGGACTCCCCCATGGCAGACGTCACGCTTCCGCAACTCGGTGAGACCGTCACCGAGGGCACCATCACGCGGTGGTTCAAGAAGGTGGGTGACATTGTCGCCGCCGACGAGCCGCTGTTCGAGGTGTCGACCGACAAGGTCGACACCGAGGTGCCGTCGCCGGTGTCCGGCGTGCTGATCGAGATCCGCGTGCCCGAAGGCGACACGGTGGACGTCGGCACGGTGATCGCGGTCGTCGGCGATGGCGCAGCCGGAAGCCCTGCACCGGCCGCGTCAGCGCCGGTCGAGCCCTCACCGGTCGAGCCCTGCACCGGTCGAGGCCTCACCGGTCGAGGCCTCACCGGTCGAGGCAGCGGCGACCGCGGCCGTTGCTCCTCCCGCCCCGCCGGCCGAGCCGGCCCAGCCGGTCGTGGGCTCGGCTCCGGCTGCTGCTGCTCCGGTCGCAAGCGCGGCTCCGACCGCCGTCGCCGGCGACAACCGCCTGCTGTCACCGGTCGTGCGCCGCCTCGTCAACGAGCACGGCCTCGCTCCCGATGCCATCACCGGTACCGGCCCCGGCGGTCGCATCACACGCGACGACGTGCTCGACCACATCGACGCCACCGGCGCCGTACCGCAGGTCGCTGCCGTTCCCACCGCCGTTCCCGAGAGCCCTGCCCCGGCGACGCAGGTGGGAACGGCGCAACCGCCTGCACCTGCGCCGGTTCCGTCGGTGCCCGCCCCGCCGGCGCGGACGACGGTTCCGCCGGTGCCCGCCCCGCCGGCGCGGACGACGGCGCCTGCGGCGGCCGCGGGCGAGCGCGACTCGATCGTGCCGCTGTCGAAGATCCGCTCCCTCACCGGCGATCACATGGTGATGAGCAAGGCGACGAGCCCGCACGCGTTCAGCGTCGTCGAGGTCGACTACGCGAACGTCGACGTGGTGCGCACGGCCGCCAAATCGCAATGGAAGTCCACGCACGGCTTCAGCCTCACGTATCTGCCGTTCATCGCCCGTGCGCTCATCGACGGGCTCCGGCGAGTTCCCGCACCTCAACGCCAGTGTCGGCGAGCGTCGACCTCATCGTGCACAACTTCATCGACCTCGGCATCGCCGTCGACCTCGACTACGAGGGGCTGCTTGGCGCCGGTGATCCGAGACGCCGAGACGAAGCGCCTCGCCGCCCTGGCCGCCGAGATCTCCGACCTCGCGGATCGGGCGCGGTCACGCAAGCTGAGCCCCGACGAGATCTCGGGTGGAACCTTCACGATCACGAACAACGGCTCGGCCGGGTCGGTGCTGACGATGCCGATCATCAACCAGCCACAGGTCGCCATCATCTCGACCGATGCCATCGTCCGCAAGCCCGTCGTCACCCGCGGGTCCGACGGCGGCGAGGCGATCGCCATCCACCCGGTCGGCAATCTGGCGATGAGCTGGGATCATCGCGCCTTCGACGGCGCTTACGCCGCCGGTTTCCTCAGGCGCGTCAAAGAGATCCTCGAGACCAAGGACTGGTCCACGGAGCTCTGATGGTCGGCTCGCCGTTGCAGGTCGGCTCGCCGTTGCGGGTCCGGTGGCTCGGTCGTGTCGAGTACCGAGAGGCGCTGGCGCTGCAAACGGCACTGTTCGAACACGGCGCCGGACAACACCTGTTGCTGCTGGAACATCCGCACGTCTTCACTCATGGCGCGCGCTCCGATCTCGAGCGGAACCTGCGCTGCGAGCCGGCCGCCGTCGGCGCCGAGCTGGTGCCGGTGAAGCGCGGCGGCGACATCACGTACCACGGGCCGGGCCAGCTCGTCGGCTACCCGATCCTGAACATCGACAACCGTCTCGGCGCCCATGACCATGTGCGCGGCGTCGAGGGCCTGGTGATCGACGCCCTACGGGAACTGGGCCTGCCGAACGCCGGACGGCTCGACGGGTTCGCCGGGGTCTGGCTCGACGTCGACGATCCCGATCCGCAGGTCGTGCCGCGCAAGATCTGCGCGATCGGGGTGCGACTCAGGAACGGTCGTACGATGCACGGCTTCGCACTGAACATCACGACCGATATGACGTATCTGCGTGAGCACATCGTGCCGTGCGGTCTCGGTGACAGGCCCGTCACCTCGCTGGCCGAAGAAGGTGTCGACGTGTCGATGAGCGAGGTCGTCGACGTCGTCGCCCGGCTGGCCGCCGATCGATGGGCGGCCGGGACGGTGGAGCGCCAGGACGTGGCCTGGCGGCACGCCCTGGACGGCCGTGACCTCTCGGCCTTCTCCCGTCGTGAAGGCCCGGGCGATCAGGTACGCCCTGCTGCCGCCCGTTCCGTCGGCCGACTCGAGGCAGCCGGAGTCACCGGAGGGCTGGTGATCGAGACCCGTAAGCCGGCGTGGTTGCGGCCGCGGGTCGATCTCGGCGTGGACGTGATGAAGCTGAAGCGGACGGTCCGCGACCTCGGGCTGGTGACGGTGTGCGAAGACGCCGGATGCCCCAACCTGTCGGAGTGCTGGGCCGATGGCACGGCGACGTTCATGGTGTTGGGCGAGCGTTGCACGCGGGCATGTGGGTTCTGCCTCGTCGACACCCACCATCCGTTCGCACCGGCAGCCGATGAGCCGGGGCGTGTCGCCGAGGCGATCGATCGGATGGGGCTCGACCACGCAGTCCTCACGATGGTCGCCCGCGACGACCTGACCGATGGTGGCATGGCACACGTCGCCGCCTGCGTCGAGGCGATCCGCTCACGTCGACCGTCGGCCCGGATCGAGACGTTGATCTCCGACGCTCGTGGCGACGCCGCCGCGCTCGTCGTTGTTGTTCGCCGCTCGGCCCGACGTGCTCAACCACAACGTGGAGACCGTCGCTCGGCTGCAACGAGCGGTGCGTCCGTCCGCCGGCTACGCGCGGTCGTTGTCGGTGCTCGCTCGTGCGAAGGAGATCGGGCTGACCACGAAGACCGGCTTCATGGTGGGGCTCGGTGAGACCGACGACGAGATCGTCGGGTGCCTGGCCGACCTGGCGTCGATCGGCGTCGACATCGTCACGATCGGCCAGTACCTGCGCCCGACCTCACACCATCTGCCGATCGCCCGGTATGCCGATCCGAGCGAATTCGTGTGCTGGAAGGAGATCGGTGAGGCGTTCGGTATCGGTCACGTCGAGGCGAGCCCGCTCACCCGGTCGAGCTACCACGCGCGCACGGCGGCGGATTCGGTTGCCACGCCGGTCGCGCTGATGGCACGCTGACCCGGTGCGTGTGACCGGCTGCTGGTCGATCGAACAGATCGAGTCGATCGCGCCGTCACCCGCGACGATGAGCGCGGCCCGACCGATCGCGACACCGGCCCGCTGGCGCTCGATGGGCGCCGACGACCACGCAGTGTGGGGGACGTTCCTCGGCAGTGGGGCCGAACCGTACGACACGATGGTCGACCACGCGTCGGTCACGTCCCGCTGCACCTGCCCGAGCCGGCGTCTGCCCTGCAAGCACGCGCTGGCGCTGTTGCTGCTGTGGGTCGGCGGACACGTCGTCGACGACATTGCTCCGCCGGCGGTGGCCACGTGGATGGCCCGTCGCCGCCCGGCTGCGGGCCCGAGCGCACCGGTGTCGGGTGTTTCACCCGCGGAAAGCGCGCCGGAAACACCCGACGCAGGCGCACCCGGGCAAACACCCGACGCGGGGCAAACACCCGAACGCGGGGCAAACACCCGACGCGGGGCAAACACCCGGACGCGGGGGCGGGCGAACGGGGGATGGGACGCGACGACCGGGTGGCGCGGATGCACGACGGCCTGGACGAACTCGATCGCTGGCTCCTGGACCGAATTCGCACCGGCCTCGCGGACCCGTCGCTCGCGCAGTACTCGACCTGGGACGCGCTGGCGGCGCGACTGGTCGATGCCCGTGCCGGGAGTCTGGCGAACCGCATCCGCCGGCTCGCTGGGCTGGTCGGCACGTCGCCCGACTGGCATGATCGCGTGCTCGACGAGATCGGGCTGCTCCACCTCCTCTCACAGGCCGGGCGGCGGCTCGGTTCGCTGCCCGACGCGCTCGGCGACCGGGTCGCCACGACCGTCGGCTGGCAGGTCCGCCAAGCCGACGTCCTCGCCGGCGTGCCCGAGACCGACGACTGGATCGTCGCCGGCCGGAGCGACACCCGTGAGGATCGCATCGAAGTCCGCCGACACTGGCTGCGCGGTACGGCGACGAATCGATGGGCGCTCGTGTTGTCGTTCGCCGCGTACCGCCAGAGCCTCGACACGTCGTTGGTCGTCGGCAGCTCGATCCGAGCCGATCTCCATCGCTATCCGGGTGGAGCGCTCCGGGCGATCGTCGGCGAACGCCTGGCTGATCCCGTCGAGCCGGTTCGCCCGGGCGCCGTCTGCGTTGCCGAGGCATGCGACGAGATCGGCAGGCTGCTTGTGCGTGAACCCTGGCTCGACCGGGTGCCGGTCGTGGTGCGAGCGGCGCCGACCATGCTCGCCGGTCGTTGGCTGCTCACCGATCCGACCGGGAGCGTTGCGTTGTCCGACGATCGCCGCGCCCTCCATCCGGAGGGTGTGCATGCCCTCGACGTGTTGCTCGCGGTCTCGGCAGGTGAGCCCGTCGACCTGACCGTCGAGTGGACGCCGACCGGTGTCGTGCCGCTCACGCTGCACCGCAGCGACCGCTCGATCGACGTCGGCCCGCGCTCCGATGCGTCATTCGTCGGAGTCGGAGTCGGAGTCGGAGTCGGATGACGACCGACATCGAAGCACACTGGCAGCAGTTGGTCACTGTCGCCCTGCTCGGCGCCGACCGTCGCGATCCGCCCGTCGCTCCCGGTCCGATCGGCGATCTCGTCGCCGATGCCATCCGGGCGACACCGGCGGAACGGATGCTGGCCGACGTCGCGGCCACGACGGCAGTGCGCCGAGCAGGCCTGCTCCCGGCCGCCCCGGCGGCGACGCTCGGCGGCCCGAACCACGACGATCGTCCGGTGTGTGTGCCGGCCGCGGTCGATCGCTGGCGCCACATCGTGACGTCGTGGCCGGTGCTCGAAGACGAGTGGATGCTGACCGTGATCGAACGTGGGTGGCGTGTCGACCCGCAGCTGGTCCCGGCGATGCTCTCCCGCCACCGCCGTGACCCGACACGCTGGGCCCGGGTGGTGATCGCGACGGGTCCACTCGCGCAGTGGCTCGTCGATCACGTCGAGGCACTCGCCCCGGTCGGGTCGCGTGGAGCGCTCCAGGCCGGTCGAGAGCTGGACGCGGTGGAGCTGATGAACCTGCCGCCGCTGCCGATTCCACCGGAACTCGACTCGCTGCGGGCACATGCCGGCGACGACATCGGCCGTTTCCTGGCCGGCGCGCTGGACGGCGGGACACTCGGTGTTCCCCACCGGGCCGTGCTCGTCAATCTGATCGCCCGCGTGCCGGCGGATTCCCTCGACGCGATCGCCCGGCATCTCGACGATGTCGACCCGATGGCGCCGCTTCACGGGCTGGGCGCCTCGCTCGCCGATCTCGCGCGGACCCGGGCGGCGATGCTCGACGAGCTGTCTCGACCCGGACACGACCCGGACACGACCCGGACATGACCCGGACATGACCCGGACATGACCCGGACATGACCTGTCGGCGGATCGCACCCTGGCGCTGCGTCCCGCCGTTGCACGACTGTTTGTCAACCGGGCTTGCCTCGGAGGCAACCTGGGTTGACATGTTCGTGGATCGCGTCCCGATGCTGCATGCCGATGCTGCACCCCGACGCTGTACCCCGATGCTTCTCGGGTCGGGAGCGGTCAGTGGTTCGTACTGGTCAGCGGGCGCTTGTAGCGCGCGAATCCGGGGGTCCAGTAGGTCATCGCGTCGTGCGTGACGATGTAGGCCTCGTAGTCGGGGACGGCCGCGATCCAGTCCAGACCGTCGAGGCCCATCACGAACACCGATGTCGCGTAGGCATCGGCGAACGTGAGGTCGGGCCCGACCACCGTGACGCCGGCCAGCTCCGTGGTCGGCTGGTGCGTGTGCGGGTCGATGATGTGGGCGCCGCGTTCGTACGTCGCCGAGGTCGCCACAGCGAGCCGACCTTGCGCCTCGACGACCGTCGCGAAACCGGTGTCCTGTTCCGGGTGGCGGATCCCGATTCGCCACGCCTCGTCGCCGGACGAGTGACCGCGAACGGCGATGTCGCCGCCGGCGTTGAGACAGAAGTTGGAACAGCCGAAGCGTTCCAGGGTCTCGGCGGCGCGCTCGATCGACCAGCCCTTCACCAGCCCTGACGGGTCGAATTGCGTACCGTTGGGCGCGGGAACGGCGAACACGTCGAACGCGCCGTCGGTGACCTGTCGGACCTCCTCGCAGAGTCGCAGTACCTCACGCACCTCGGCGGAGGCGTCGCCGACGTCGAGCTCACCGCGCCCGATCGCGCTGATCGGGCTGTCGTCGATGTAGGTGCTGAACGTGGCATCGACGTGGTGGAGCCACTCGACGACGTCGTCGATCGCAACGAGCGGCGGGTCGGGGTCGCGGACGTCGATGCTCACGGCCATGCCCATCACGAACTCGACGCGGTGGTGACCCCGGGCGCCTGGGCCGTCGGCAGAGACGTCGGCGTGCGAGACGTGGCGTGGGGAGCGACGTCCTCGTGCTCGGTCACGAGATGGTGGTGATGCCGTTGGCCCGGGCGACGTCGATCGCCGATTGCAGCGAGTCCTGGTAACCGATGCTGGTGTAGGTCGCACCCGACACGGTGTGGACGTCGGCGCTCTGCGCGCTCAGCGCTTCGGAGTTCAGACGGGGGACGGCGTAGTTGTTGATGCTGACGCTCTTGCCGTCACGGTACGGAACCTGCAGCACATCGACGTTCGTCAGCGTCCCGTCGGCGGCGAAGGTCGCCTGTACCTGCACGTTGCCGTACCGGTTGGAGAACGACTCGCCGTTGACCAACTTGGGGCCGGCGGCCACGGTGGGCGGAGCCGGCGCCGTCGTCGGGGCTGCGGTCGGGGCTGCGGTCGGCGCCGCGGGAGTGGCGGGCGCCGCGGGAGTGGCGGGCGCCGCGGGAGTGGCGGGCGCCGCGGGAGTGGCGGGAGTGGCGGGAGCGGTGGGAGCGGTGGCGGTCAGGGCGACGACAGGTGTGTCGCTCACGACACCGGCTGGTGCGGCCACCGACGAGTTGGCCCCGGCGTCCGTTGCGGCGAAGGCATAGGCGAGACCGCTCGTGGTCACGAAGCTGAGCGCGAGCGCGGCAGTGCGCGAGTGGCGCGCTGGGTGGCGCCGCCGTCGTCGGGGAGCGGAAGCACCACCGCTGACGGGCGCACCGGGGGGGTGTCGGGGGGGCGGTGGGGGCGGCGGGGGAGTCGTTCTGCCGGACGGAGCCGCGGTTCGGGCAGGGGGCGCTGTGGTTCGTGCCACGGGGGGCGTGGTGCGGGCCGCGAGGCGCTCGAGCCTCTCGGCTGTAGCTGCGTCGACTTGGGCCCGGTACAGCGGGTCGGTTTCCATGGCTTCATTCAGCCACCCCGCCCTTGGGGGAGCGTGAGTCCGAGCTGAGAGCAACCTGAGAATGTGCGTGGCCCGCATCGTGGCCGCGCGCCGTGCTCAGTCGGCGCGGCGCAGTGTGGACAAACGCAGCCCCAGACCGTACGTGGCGATCCCGGCGGCGAGTACCAGCGCGGCTTGGAACCAGACCTTCGAGGAGTCGGTTCCGGACTGGTAGGCGTGGAGGAACACGAGCGCCGTGGCCCCGACCGTGCTGACGTGGACCACGCGCCACCAGCGGCGGTTCTTCCACCGTCGCGGCCACGTCGTGAACACCGCGCCCGCCATCACGTATGCGGCGATCACACCCCATGTGATGGCCCACGCGTCGAAGTCCGCAGTCTGTGGCACGAAGATCTGGAGCAGCCCGATGCCCGAGTTGCCGTCGAGCCACGCGGTCACGATGTGCAACCCGGTGAAGACGAGCGCGAGGCCGCCCAACCAGTTGTGCAGGTCGAGCCACCAGTTCGGGCGGAGCCGTCGGCCGGTCGCTCGTGAGGAGAACAGCAAGCCCCACAGCAGCGCGGCGACCGTGAGGATCATGGCGACGATGCCGGTCGAGCGGGTGAGGTAGAACATCAAGCTGGTCATGGTCGGTCGTCCTCGTCGTTGGGGCGGTCGTCGGAACTCGTGTCGGAACTCGTGTCGGCGTCGACAAGGGTGTCGGGGGTCGGCGCCGGCTGCGGGCGGCGGGGGAGCCGAACGGTCACGGTGAGCCCGTGCGGGTCGGTGGCGCCGGCGGTGATCGACCCGTGATGCGCTCGCACGATCGCCTCGACGATCGCGAGGCCCAACCCGGAGCCGCCCGTGGACCGGGTGCGGGCATCATCGACGCGGTAGAAGCGGTCGAAGAGATGGGCCAGTTCGGTGGGCCCCACTCCGGGGCCGGTGTCGACGATGCTCAGCAGCACGCCGGTCTCATCGGCCGTGAGCTCGACCTCGCACGGGCTGTCCGCGGGCGTGTGGGCACGCACGTTGGCCAGCAGGTTGTCGACCACCTGACGAAGCCGCATCGAGTCACCCTCGAGTGTGACGACGTCGCTCATCCTGATCCGGATCGGGCGGCCGGGCTCGACCATGCGAGCGGCGTCGACAGCGGCGAAGACGATTTCGGTGAAATCGAGCCGGCCGAGGGCGAGCGGACGTTGTTCATCGAGGCGGGCGAGCAGCAGCAGGTCGTCCACGAGGGTCGCCATCCGACCCGTCTCGTTGCGGATCCCCGACATCGCGCGCTCCAGATCGGCCGGGTGGTCACGGGCGCCGTGCTCGAACAGCTCGGCGTAGGCGGCGGTCGCGGCGATCGGGGTGCGCAGCTCGTGGGAGGCGTCGGCGACGAACTGTCGCATCCGTGACTCCGAGGCTCGAACCTCCGCCAGCGTCTGCTCGCGCTCCTCGCTCGCGGACTGGAGGCGGTCGAGCATCGCGTTCAGGGCCGCGGCGAGGTTGCCGACCTCGGTCGGCTGGTCGGCGCCGGGCACCCGGTGACCGCCCAGGGCGCTGTCGGTGATCGCGGCAGCGCTCGCCTCGACCCGGCGCAACGGGCGTAGCCCGGCGCCGACGAGCCACCAGGCGACCGCCACCGCCGCGGCGATCGCGGCGAGGCTGCCGAAGACCAGCACCGCGAGCAGCTGTCGTCGGGTCTCGTTGACGTTGTGGAGGGACTGGCCGATGATCAAGGTCTGTCTGCCCTCGATCGGATCGATGCGTATCCGGATCTCGTCGCCGTCGGTCGCCTTCACGGTGTGGGTGCCGACATCCTGACGGAGCGCGCTGACATCGACCACGTCCTGCTCGCGCCCTGCCTCGATCGCGGGGGTCGTGAACAGCTCCGTGCCGTCGGGGCCGATGATCGACACGAACACGCCGGGGGCGATCGCCGCGATGGCCTGCCAGTCGTCGGTGTCGCCGGAGCGCGCCACCTGTTCGATCGGGATGTGGGCCCGCTGCAGCGTGTCGTCCACCTGTTGGGTGAGCGAGCTCGTCACCACCGAGAACGTGATCAGGTCGACGACGATGAGGCCGCACAGGACAGCGATTCCGGTGGCCAGCAGCAAGCGGACTCGGAGCGACATCGTCACTCCTGTTCTGGTTCACGCAGCACGTAGCCGACCAGACGCACGGTGTGGATCAGCGGTGGGCCGTGCTCGTTCAGCTTCTTGCGCAGGTAGCTGACGTAGGTCTCGCAGATGTTCGAATCGCCGTCGAAGTCGTAGTGCCACACATGATCGAGGATCTGGGCCTTGGAGAGCACGCGGGTCGGATTCTCCATGAAGAACCTGAGCACCGAGAACTCGGTCGCGGTCAGGTCGATCGCCCGTCCGCCGCGGCGCACGAGATGCGCGTCGACATCGAGTTCGACGTCGGCGAATCGAAGGACCGAACTCGGGGCCGCCTCGAGTGCGCCGCTGCGGCGCAGGATGGCCTTGACGCGCATGACCAACTCGGCCAGCGAGAACGGCTTGGTCAGGTAGTCGTCCGCGCCCAGGGCGAATCCGGCCGCCTTGTCGTCGAGGCTGTCACGCGCCGTCAGGAACAGCACGGGCGTCGTGTCGCCGCCGTCACGGAGTCGCTTCGCGATCGTGAACCCGTCGAGATCGGGCAGCATCACGTCGAGCACGATGAGGTCGGTGGTCCCTTCCTGGGCGGCCGACAGGCCCGAACGCCCGGTCGTGGCCTCGGTCACGTCGTATCCCTCGTAGCGCAGGGCGGTGGCGACGGCGTCGACGAGTGATGGTTCGTCGTCGACGACGAGCACGCGTGCGGGAGCGTCGGTCATCGTCGTGGCCCATCGTGCCAGGAAGGAGGCATTGCGGAAGTCTCGCAGCCGACGAGCCACGACGAGGTGCTCCCGTCCGGTTCTACGAACGCACACAGCCGGGACTCAGCCGGCATTCACTTCAGCCGGCATTCACTAACGTCGAGCCCGGATGAGCATCGAGACACCGACCGACGCCCTCGACGTGCTCCGACCGCACGCCGAGGTGCAGTACGCAGCCGAGTTGGCGGCGCTCGCCGCGATCGACGATCGGCCGCGGCCACCGGGATGGCTGCTGTCGCCGTGGGCCGTGGTCCGGTACCTCATGGGAGGGCCCATCGTGACCGGCGCGGATACCGACATGGTGCTTACGCCCAAGTACGTCGGGCAGCGGCGTCTCGTCGAGATCGCGGTGGCCACGCTCGTCACCGACCGGGCGCTGCTGCTCCTCGGCGTTCCCGGCACGGCCAAGACGTGGATGAGCGAGCACCTCGCCGCCGCGATCAGTGGTGATTCGACGCTGCTCGTGCAGGGCACTGCCGGAACGACCGAGGAGACCCTGCGCTACGGCTGGAACTACGCCCGGCTCCTCACGGACGGCCCGAGCCCGGAGGCGCTCGTCCCCGGGCCGATCTACCGCGCCATGCAACGCGGCGCGATCGTGCGGGTCGAGGAACTCACCCGCATGCCCGCCGAGGTGCAGGACGCCCTCGTCACCGTGCTGTCGGAAAAGGTGCTGCCCGTGCCGGAACTCGACACCGAGATCGCCGCCATCCGCGGTTTCAATCTCATCGCCACCGCGAACAACCGCGACCGTGGTGTGAACGAGCTCTCGAGCGCGCTGCGTCGCCGGTTCAACACGGTTGTGCTGCCGCTGCCGGCCACGGCGGAGGAGGAGATCGCGATCGTGAGTCGTCGAGTGGGCGAACTCGGTCTGGCCTTGGCGCTGCCCGACGTACCCGCCGCGGTTGACGAGATCAAGCGGGTCGTGACCATCTTCCGCGAGTTGCGCAGCGGCGCCACGGCCGATCAGCGCACCAGCCTGAAGGTGCCGACGGGCACCCTGTCCACGGCCGAGGCGATCTCGGTCGTCACCAACGGCCTGGCGCTCGCGGCACACTTCGGCAACGGGATCCTGGGGGCGGCAGAGGTCGCTGCCGGCATCGTCGGCGCCGTCGTCAGTGATCCGGTTCGCGACGGCGTGGCATGGCGTGAGTATCTCGAGACCGTCGTTCGTGACCGTGACGGTTGGGAGGACTTCTACGACGCGTGCCGGGTGCTCGAGGAGTGATCGACGACGAGACCGTGGACGTGCCGGCCGTTCATGTGCCGGTCGTTCATGTGCCGGTCTGTTCATGTGATGGGCATTCGTCACCATGGTCCGGGTTCGGCGAGATCGGTTGTCCGGGCGCTCGAGGCGATCCGGCCCTCGGTGGTTCTCGTCGAGCTGCCCGCGGACCTCGAAGCGTCGCTGCGGTGGATCGGCGCCGAGGGACTCGAGCCGCCGGTTGCGCTGCTCGGATACGTCGTCAACGATCCGGCACACGCGGCCTTCGCCCCGTTCGGCGTGTTCAGCCCCGAGTGGCAGGCGGTGGCGTGGGCCAACGAACACGACGTCGCGGTGCGCGCGATCGACCTGCCGCTCGCGGTCACGCTCGCGGGCGGAGCCGAGCGAGACGACGCGCCGGCCGAACTGGTCGGTGAGGATGCCCCACCCGACCCGTTGCGTGACCTCGCATTCGCCGCCGGCGACCCCGATCCGGAGCGTTGGTGGGAAGATGTCGTCGAGCATCGTGGCGACGGCCCGCACGCCTTCGATGCGGTTGCCGAGGCGATGGCTGCGGTCCGCGCCGGGTTCGTGCCGTCACGACGAGAGCTGCAACGCGAGGCCCACATGCGCCGGGCGATCCGGACGTCGCTGAAAGACGGGCACGACTCGATCGCGGTCGTCTGCGGGGCGTGGCACGTGCCGGCACTCGATGTCGGTGGCACACCGCAGAGCGTGGGCAGTGATGCGGCCCTGCTCCGCGGGCTGCCGAAGGTGAAGGTCGCCTCGGCGTGGGTGCCGTGGACCCATCGTCGGCTTACCACCGCGTCGGGTTACGGGGCCGGGGTCGAAAGCCCCGGCTGGTACCGCCACGTGTTCGAGCATCCCGGGACGAACGGCGTCGCCCGCTTCTTCGTCGAGATCGCCGGTGTCCTGCGCCGGGCCGGGTTCGGCGCATCGCCCGACGACCTGATCTCCGGCACCCGGCTCGCCGACGCGCTCGCCGCGATGCGTGGTCGGCCACGAGCGGGGCTGGCCGAGGTGCTCGATGCTGCCGAGGCGGTGATGGGTGGCATCGACCGGGTCCGTCGCGAACTCGTCGTCGGCGATGCGATCGGAACGGTGCCCGACACCGCGCCGCAGGCGCCGCTCGCCCGTGACGTCGCCCGGCTGCAGAGATCGGCCCGGCTCGCGCCGAGCCCGGTGGTCACCACACTCGAAGTGGACGTACGTACCCCGAACGGTCTGCGCCGGTCGTTGCTCCTCCACCGCATGCTCGCGCTGGGTGTCGCGTGGGGCGCGCCGGAGGAGGGTCGTGGCACGTCGGGGACGTTCCGCGAGACGTGGCGGCTCGCATGGGAGCCCGAGTTGTCGATCCGCCTCGTCGAGCGTTCGGGCTACGGCACGACCCTCGAGGCGTCGGCCGGCACGCACCTCGTCGAGCGCGCCGCACGGGCATCGGGGGTGCTCGAACTCATCGCCGTGCTCGATCGCGCGTTGCTCGCCCAGTTGCCTGCTGCCGTCGGCCCCGCACTGCACGCGCTGGCGACGTGCGCGGCGACCGACCCCGACGTCGGCCACCTCATGGACGCGGTCGTGCCGTTGGTGAACGCGCTGCGCTATGGCGACGTCCGTGGCACCGATGTCGGTTCGCTCCGGTCGCTGTTCGACGAGTTCGTCGACCGGATCCTCGCCGGTGTCGTCACGGCGTGCTCCTCGCTCGACGACATCGCCGCCGCGCTGGCCGTGGAGCGGCTGTCGGGCGTGCAGGCCGCGCTCGGCGTCGTCGACCATCCGGCCCGTCACGCGGGCTTCCCCGAGGTGCTCGCATCGCTGTCGTCCGGTCGTGGCCACGGCCTGGTCCAGGGTCGCGCCACGCGGCTCCTCCACGACAGCGACGCGTGGTCACCCGATGAGGTGGAACGCCGGCTCGCTCGTGCCCTCACCCCGGGCACCCCGGTGGCCACCGGCGCCGCGTTCGTCGAAGGTTTCCTCGCCGGTTCGGGCACCGTGCTGGTGCACGACACCGATCTCCTCGCCATCGTCGACACCTGGCTGGCGTCGCTCACCGGTGACGCCTTCGATGCGGTGGTCCCGCTCCTGCGCCGCACGTTCGGCGCGTTCGAGCCCGCCGAACGTCGTCAGATCATGACCCTGCTGGTCGCCGGCCGACCCGTCCGCCCGGTCGGATTCGGGCCCGACGTCGATCCGCAGCGCGCCGCAGCCGTGCTCGTGACCGTCCGGCATCTGCTCGGCATCCAGCTGCATGACGACCGTGGACACGACGACCAGGACAGCGCGGCCGACCCGTGAGTCCGCCGACGTTGCAGGTGTCGGAGCACGAACGCCGCCGGCGGTGGCGCCTCGTCCTCGGCGCAGGACCGGCTGTGGCCGCCTTCGATGGTGACGTCGATGGTGACGTCGATCCGCAGACCGGTGCCGATGCCGGCGACGGGACCGTGCTCGTCGGTGACGACCGCCGGATCGACGCCGCGCTCGGGGCCCTCTACGACCAGCGCGAACGCGACGGCGACCGTGGCTTCGGATCGAGCGCCCGTGGGCGCCGGGTTGGGAGCCGGGTTGGGAGCCGGGTTGGGAGCGGGGTTGGGCGACGGGTTGGGCTCGGGGTCGGACGCGGAGGTGGGCTCGGTCGCTCGACGCCGAGCGTCGTTCGATGGCTCGGCGACATCCGCCGCTACTTCCCGACGCCGGTGGTCCGGATCCTGCAGCGTGACGCCGTCGATCGCCTCGACCTGCGCCGGCTGCTGCTCGAACCCGAGCTGTTGCAGGCTGTGGAACCGGACATCCATCTCGTCACGCTGCTCGTCGAACTCAACCGCCTGCTGCCCGACGAGACCCGCGCCACCGCCCGACAGGTGATCGAGCGAGTGCTCGCCGACCTCGAGGCCCGACTGACCGACCAGACCCGGCAAGCCGTTCGAGGGTCGCTCGCCCGGTCGGCGAGAGCACGTCGGCCGCGCCCCGGCGACATCGACTGGCCGCACACGATCGCGGCCAACCTGCGGCACTGGGTGCCCGAGCGCCAGGCGATGGTGCCCGAGCGGTTGATCGGCCACGGGCGGCGCCAACCGAGCCTCGCCCGTGACGTGGTGATCGCCGTCGACCAGTCGGGTTCGATGGCCGACAGCGTGGTGTACGCGTCGTTGTTCGCCGCCGTACTCGCCCGGCTGCCGACACTGCGGACGCGCTTCGTCGCGTTCGACACGTCGGTGACAGACCTGACGCACCACCTGCACGACCCGGTCGAGGTGTTGTTCGGTGTGCAGCTCGGTGGTGGAACCGACATCGCGAACGCACTGGCGTACTGCCGCACGTTGATCGAGCGACCCCGTGAGTCGGTCCTGTTCCTCGTGTCCGACCTCCACGAGGGCGGCAACGCTGCGCTGCTGCACCGGCGCGTCGGTGAACTCGTCGCGTCGGGTGTGACGGTGGTGGTGCTCCTCGCGCTCAGCGACGAGGGCGCCCCGTCGTACGACCACGCGCACGCCGAGGCCCTCGCGGCGCTCGGCGCCACCGTGTTGGCCACCACACCCGACGAGTTTCCCGCCGTGCTGGCCGCGGCGTTGAGCAGGTGACGGATCGCCTCGACCGCTAGTGTCCCGGCGATGGGTCAGTTGGTTGGTGTCACCGAGAAGCCGAGCGCGACGCCGGGCGTCGTCCGCTTCGAGACGAATCGCACACTGTCGGGTTCCGGCCATGAACGTTTCTCGTCGGTGGGCGATGCCTACGGCGACACGCCGTGCGACGCGTTGGCCAGGCGGCTCTTCGCCACGGGCCGGGTCGGTGCGGTGCATGTGATGTCCAACATCGTGACGGTCGACCTGGAAAAGGGATACGACTCGACCGGCCTCGCCGACGTGGTACGCGATCTGTACCAGTACTGGCGCCCAGGCATGGAGCCCCCGGTCTTCGAAGATGCCGCTGCCGACGACGCGGATACCGGTGGGGTGGTAGCCGGCGGCGATGCAGGCGCCGGCGATGCGGGCGCCGGTGGCGATGCCGCCCTGTTGGAAGCGGCCAAGCGCGTGCCGATGTCCCTGCTCGAGCGCAGCCGTCAGGCTCGCGAGCGCTGGACTGCCAAGTCGGGCTGACACGGTCGGGCTGACACGGTCGGGCTGACACGGTCGGGCTGACACGGTCGGCGTTCCGGTCCGGGCGTCTGGCGGTACGAACAGTAGTTCGATACCATGTCCGCGAATGGAACTGGCTGTCGAACTGCGAGAACGAGTGGCGCCGACGGTGTTGGCGCACGAACAGACCCTGCCGGTGTCGGCCGAGCTGGCCGGGCTGTTTGCCGAACAGGCACTGGTGAGAGGCCGCACCCTGGCATGTGTCGGCCCGGCCGCGACCTCGACGGCCATGACGCTCGTGGCCGCGGCCGTAGCGGGAGGCGCCTGGTTGGCCGTGGTCGACGTGCCGACCTTCGGGCTCGATGCGGCCAGTGAAGCGGGAATCGCGCTGGAGCGAGTGGTGGCCGTCTCCAGTCACGACACCGGCCCGCCCGGCACCGCCGTCATCGCCGGCGTCATCGTCGGCTGGCCCGATCTCATGGCGGCGGTGGTCGACGGCTTCGAGGTGGTGGTGGCGAACGTCCCCCCACACCTGCCCGCCGGGGCGCTGCGCAAGCTGACAACACGCATCCGCCGGCGTGGAGCCGTCGTGGTGCTGCTCGGCGACGTCGGTGCGATGGCTTGTGACGGCGTCATCGAGTCGACCGGCATCGCCTGGTCGGGGCTCGGCAATGGGTTCGGACGTCTCAGCCGGCGAACGGTCGATCTGCAGGCCTCGGGTCGTCGCCTCCCCGGTCGCCACCAGTGTCGGGTGACGCTCTGTGCCTGACCGTCTGCCTGGCGCTGTGCCTGACCGTGTCCCTGACCGTGTGCCGCCGCGGTTCGTTCCGCCGCGGTTCGTGACGGTGTGGTTCCCGGACTGGCCGGTGGTCGCTGCCGGGTTTCCGGCCGACGTACCCGCTGCGGTGATGGCCGGCAACCGGGTGATCGCCCGCACTGCAGCCGCGGCGGCGGACGGGGTCGTCGTCGGTCAACGCCGACGACAGGCACAGGCCCGCTGCCCGCACATCGAACTCGTCGACGTCGATCGAGCTCGTGATGCCCGTGAGTTCGAGCCCGTCATCGGCGCCGTCGCCGAGCTGTCTCCTCGTCTCGACGTGGTCGAACCGGGCTGGATCACGTTTGCTGCCCGTGGGCCGGCACGCTATTTCGGTGGGGACCGGGCACTGTGCGACCGGCTGACCGATCAGCTGACCGACCGGCTGACCGACCGGCTGACCGACCGGCTGGGTGGTTCGGTCGGGGCCACCGCCGGGATCGGGGCCACCGCCGGGATCGGGGCCACCGCCGGGATCGGCGTCGCCGACGGACGGTTCACGTCGAGTGTCGCCGCACGACTCGCGATCAGGCAGGGCGAACCGGTGGTGGTCGCACCCGGCGGGTCGACGAGCTTCTGTGCGCCCTTGCCGATCGGGTGGTTGCAGACCCTCGGCGAGAGTCAACCCGAACTCGTCGATCTCTTCGTCAGGTTGGGGTTGCGGCGCCTGGGAGATCTCGCCGCGCTCCCGGTCGGCGACATCCTGGGTCGCTTCGGCCATCCAGGGGTCCATGCGCACCGGTTGGCTTCGGGCGCTGACGAGCGTCCGCCGAGCACCACCGACCCCGCTCCCGAGCGACGGCTCGATCAGGTACTCGACGATCCGGTCGCCCAGGCCAGTGCGGTGGTGTTCGTCGCCAAGCAACTGGCCGACGAACTCGCGCGGTCGCTCGCCGCTCAGGGCCGGGTCTGCACGCGTCTCGTGGTGCTGATCGAGACCGAGCACGCGGAACGTTCGCAACGTTCGTGGTATCGCTCGTCGGGCCTGTCGGCGGCGGCGATGGTCGAACGGGTCCGGTGGCAGCTCGACGCCTGGGTGAACCTGCCGCGTGGCAGCGATCAGGAGATCACCGGTGGCATCTCGCTCGTCCGGTTGACGCCCGAGGAGGTCCGCGCCGACGACGGTGAACAGCTCGGTCTGTGGGGCGGGCAGTCAGAAGCCGATCGGCAGGCGGCCCGGGCCATCTCCAGGCTGACCACCCTGACCTCGGAATCGGCGGTGACGGTGCCGGTGTGGCGTGGTGGCCGGCTTCCCGCCGATCGTTACCGGTGGGTGCCGGCCACGACCGTGGATCTCGACCGGGCAGCACGGGTGGTGTCGCCGGCGGGTACCGGGAGCGGCCCCGGTGGGCCGTGGCCGGGCAGCCTACCGGCGCCATCACCAGCCACGGTGTTGACCGAACCACTCCCGGTCGAGGTGGTCGATCAGCACGGCCGGCGGGTCGAGGTGAGTGGACGAGGGGCGGTGTCGGCGGCTCCGGTCGGTCTGTGCATCCTGCACGGTGACGAGTCGTCCGGCCGGCGGCGCGGCAAGGTGCGTGCCGTCACGGCATGGGCCGGACCGTGGCCGATCGAGGAGCGTTGGTGGGAGCCGACACGGCACCGCCGTCTCGCGCGGTTCCAGATGGTGACCGACGACGGGTGTGCCTACCTCGTGGTGGCCGAGCACCGCCGCTGGTGGATCAGCGCCCGCTACGACTGACGATGTGCAGTCGGACTGCCCTGGACTGCCCTGGACTGATCGTCGCTGATCGTCGCTCAGATCGCGACGGCGAGACCGAAGTTCTGGGCTATCTCGAGCGCGTCGGTGACATCGTTGGACAGACGGAAGCCCACGCCGCGTACCGTGTGGATCACCTTCACGTGCGGCGCCGCCCTGTCGAGCTTGCGGCGAAGGTTCGACAAGTGGACGTCGACGACATGGTTGTCGCCGACCCATCTCGGGCCCCAGACCGCGTCGAGCAGATCTTCACGTGTGCACACTTCGGTCGGTCGTCGGCAGAGTTGTTCGAGCAGTGAGAACTCGATGCGGGTGGTGGCGACGTCTTCGTCGTCGACACGGACGTCACGTCGACCGAGGTCGATCACGAGCGGCCCGAACGAGAGCGTCGAAGTGCCGTGGCCGTCGATGCGGTTCTGAAGCTGGCGGGGACGACGCAGCAGGGCATGGCAGCGAGCGGTCAGTTCCTCGGGCGACAGCGGAACCGAGACGGCATCGTCGGCCCCGGACAGCAGTACCGCCGCGCGCGTACGGGTGGCGCCTTCGTCGGTGATGCACAGCAGATACTGCTCGCTCGATTCACGCAGTGCCTCGTACAGCGGCCGACCATCGGGGGAGCGCAGGCGAGCGCCGACGACCAGCACATCGGGGGAGAAGGACTCGGCCAGCATCATCGCGGCCTCGCCATCGGTCGGTGCGCTCACGCAGAATCCGCCGGCGCGCAGGCCGGCAACGCTGGTTCGACGCAGGTCGGGATCGTCCACTGCGATCAGGATCCGAGGTGCGAGGTTTGTGTTGAGTTCCATTGAGTCGCCAGTCCGCCAGCCGAGTGAGATGAGGGGTACGTGATCGGGGTTCTGTCGTGGTATCGGTCGACTGGAGGCCGAACTCAAGGAGAAATGAGAAGAAATCACATCGATGTCATTTCCATCTGCCTGCTACACCCGCAGGATGACTGGCAGGATGACGGCAGTGCCTCGTGGGAAATCTGCCGATCTGCGCGAGCGTGTGCGTGCTGCTGTCGTCGGGCGCGTGCCGGTCGACGAACGTGAGGAGGCATCGGTCGAGGCATTCCTGACGGCGTTCGATGCACTCGACGATCCCTTCTCGCAGGACGCCGGTCCGGTGCACGTCACGGCGTCGGGGTTCGTCGTCGGACCGCGCGGGGTGGTGTTGCTGAAGCACAAGCGGCTCGGGGTCTGGCTCCAGCCCGGTGGCCACGTCGATCCGGGCGAGACGCCCTGGGAAGCCGCTCGGCGGGAGTGCTGGGAGGAGACCGGGCTCGAGGTGGCGCTCGTCGGCCCGTTCGACGACATCGGCGCCCCGGCGCCGGCCCACGTCGACGTGCACGCCGGTGGCCGGGGCCACACCCATCTCGACCTGCGGTACCTGCTCGATGGTGGCATCGCCGACCCGACCCCACCGGTCGGGGAGAGCCAGGACGTCGATTGGTTCGACTGGGGCGCCGCCATCGAGATCGCCGACGACGGCCTGCGCGGCGCACTCATCGCCCTGCGCGACACCCGTCGCCCCTGACACCCGGTCACCCGCCACCCGGTCATCCCGCCACCCGTTTCGATGAGTTCGTGCGCGACCTGCTCGCGCTCATCCTCATCGCAAGTCGGTGGACACCCGTTTCGATGAGTTCCTGCGCGACCTGCTCGCGCTCATCCTCATCGCAAGTCGGCGGCGGTGGCGGTGGTGGTCGGTGGTGGTGGTCGGTGGTGGCGGTGGCGGTGGCGGGTAGTGGTGGTGGTGGCGGCGGGGTGGTGGTGGTGGTGGTGGTGGTGGAGATCGGTGGGTGGTGGTGGTCTGTCGGGGGTGGGTGGGCCGGTCGTGATCGATCTGGGGCGGGCTGGGGGGACAAAGAAATCCGAGAAAGGCCTTGACGTACGAACATATGTTCGATATACTTGAAGTATGTTCACCACACTGATCGAGGGGATCATGGCCCTCGACGACACCGCCATCACGGAACGGTTCCGTGCGCTCGAACTCGAGCGTCGCCGGCTCGATGCCGAGCTCGCGGCAGTGGTCGCGGTCGCTGATGCGCGTGGTGTCCACCGGGAAGACGGCCATCGCAACGTCAAGGGTTGGCTGCGCGCCAACGGCAACTGGTCGGGCCGCGAGATCAGCGCGGTGCGTAAGAAGGCGAAGCTGCTCGATGCATGCCCATCCGTCGGCGACGCATTACTGAATGGCCACATCGGTGTCGGCCAGGCCGACGAACTCGCCCGGGCACGCGGCAATCGGCGATGTGGGCCGGCGATTTCCGAGGTCCTCGACACGCTGTTGGACTCGGCCGAACACCTGCCGTACGACGACTTCCGCGTCGTCGTACGGCGGTGGGAAGCACTGGCCGACATGGATGGCGCGCTCGACGATGCCGAGACCAATCACGCGAACCGCACGGTGTCGTTGAACGAAGTGAACGGATGTATCGACCTGCGCGCCTCGGGTGGGTATCCGTTGACCGCAGCCGAGATGCTCGGCATCTTCGAACGGTTCGTCGAGGCGGAGTTTCGGGCTGACGTCGCCGCCCGCACCGAGTTGCACGGCCCGAACGCGCCGGCATCACTGCTACCGAGGACCGATGCGCAACGTCGCTTCGATGCGCTCGTGCAGATCTTCCGCACGGCGGCCTCGATGCCTGCCGGCGCCCGTGCGCCCGAGCCGGTCGTGAACATCGTGATGAGCCAGTACGACTTCGAGTTACTGCTCGCCCGACACCGGATCATCGAACTGTCCGACGATTTGACGATCCCGGCGTTGGCCGATCTCCGTTGTGAGACCGACACCGGCATCCCGATCCCACCCGATCACGTGCTGCAAGCAGCACTCCTCGGTCATATCCGGCGGGTCGTGGTGGATCGTGACGGTGTGGTGATCGACATGGGCCGTCGCCGTCGTCTGTTCACCGGGTCGGCCCGGGTCGCTGCCAAGTTGATGGCCCGCCACTGTGGGCACCTGGGATGCACTGTCGGGTCGCACTTCGCCGACATCGACCACATCGACGAATACGAACGCGACGAGGGGGCGACCGATGCCGACAACGGTCGACCGAAGTGTGGGAGCCACAACCGACACAAACATCGAGCGGGGATCGTCGAACGTCGCGACCCGTCCGGACGGATCATCCAGTACCGATCCGACGCAACGCCCATGCTGCAGGTCGGACGCCGTCGGATTGCCGAACCCGAACCCGACCCGTGGACCCTCTTTCGTCGAGGCCTCGGCCCGGACCCGCTCGGTCACATGCCGCCACCTCGAATCCCGCCACCCCGGCCCCCTGAACCGGGTCCCTGAACCGGGTCCCTGACACCACCCCGAACCCGAGGTTGGTCGAGTCGATGGTAAGTTCGTTCGGGCTTGCATTTAGCGCACACATGTTCGATACTGAGCCGGATGGGCTTCAACAACCCCAGCTTCAACAACCCCAGCTTCAACAACCACATGTGGTCATGGAACGAACTCGAAGCGGCGCTGTCCGATCGCCAGTCCGGTCGGCAGCCCGGTCGTGACGGGAGAGCGCCGGGCAGCCCGTCATGGAACGCGGGTGGTGATGGCCCCGCCTGGAGCCGGAAGCGTCAACCGTTCGAGCCGCCCGGTGTGCAGCGTCCCGCAAGCCTGACGGTGCCGTATGCCGAGTTGCACTGCCACTCCAACTTCTCCTTCCTCGACGGCGCATCGCACCCCGAGGAACTCGCCATCGAAGCGGCCCGGCTCGGCCTGGAGGCGCTGGCGATCACCGACCACAACGGCTTCTACGGTGTCGTCCGCTTCGCCGAGGCCGCCAAGGCAGTCGGCCTGCCCGCCGTGTTCGGCTCCGAGATCACCGTTCTGGACGGCAGGGGTCTGGACGGCAGGGGTCTGGACGGCAGGGTTGCCCGCTCCGAGGCCGACACGCCGGCCCAGGTCGCCACCGGTCTCGTTGCCGACTCGCATGCGCCCGACCCGTCGGGCACACATCTTCTCGTGATCGCCGATGGGCCTGATGGATACGCACGTCTGTCGAGAGCGTTGAGCGTCGGCCATCTTGCCGGTGAGAAGGGGGCGCCACAGTTCGCGTTCGAGCGATCTCGCCGACACGGTGGCCGGCCATGCGTGGGTGCTGACCGGTTGCCGCAAGGGCGCCGTGCCGCATGCGCTGCTCGCCGACGGGCCGGCTGCGGCTCGTCGTGAGCTGCGCCGGATGGTCGACGCGTTCGGCCGCGACCGAGTGCTCGTGGAGCTGTGGGACCACGGCGACCCGCTCGACTCGGCCCGCAACGACGCGCTCGCCGAGCTCGCCCACGTCGAAGGCGTCGAGTGTGTGGCGACGAACAACGTCCACTACGCCACACCCGCCCAACGCCGCCTCGCCACCGCACTGGCGGCCGTGCGGGCCAGGCGCAGCCTCGCCGAGATCGACTCGTGGCTGCCCGCTGGAGCCGGCGCCCACCTGCGTTCCGGCGCCGAACAGCTCCGACGGTTCAGGCGGTATCCGGGGGTGGTCGAACGGGCCGCCGAGATCGGGCGGGCTGCCGCGTTCGACCTCGCCCTGGTGGCCCCGAAGCTGCCGCCGTTCACCTGCCCACCCGGCCCTCGCGCAACGGCCATGACCGAGATGCAGTACCTGCGCCAGGTGACCGAGGCCGGGGCGCCGCCGCCGCTACGGCGACCGGCCGGCGCCCGCCTCCGTGGCGAACGGGATGCCCGCCGAAGATCTCTCACTGCGGGCCCGGGCATGGAAGACGATCGACCACGAACTGGCCCTCATCGAACAGCTCGACTTCGCCGGCTACTTCCTCATCGTGTGGGACATCGTCGAGTTCTGCCGCCGGTCGGACATCTTCTGCCAGGGCCGCGGGAGCGCCGCGAACTCGGCGGTCTGTTACGCCATCGGGGTCACCGCTGCCGATGCGGTGTCACTGGGGTTGCTGTTCGAACGGTTCCTGTCGCCCGAGCGTGACGGCCCACCCGACATCGACGTCGACATAGAAAGCGGCCGGCGAGAAGAGGTGATCCAGTACGTGTATCAACGCTACGGCCGGCACCACACCGCGCAGGTCGCCAACGTCATCACCTACCGGTCGCGCTCAGCGATCCGTGACATGGCCAAGGCACTCGGCTACCAGCCCGGCCGGCAGGACGCCTGGTCGAAGCAGGTCGACGCATGGGGCAACGTCGCCGGCACCGGCGGGCAGCCCGGCTGCACGATCCCGGCACAGGTGCTCGAACTCGCGGCCGAGGTGGAGGATGCCCCCCGCCACCTCGGCATCCACTCCGGCGGCATGGTCATCTGCGACCGGCCGGTGATCGAGGTGTGCCCGGTCGAGTGGGCGCGGATGGACAAGCGCTCGGTGCTGCAGTGGGACAAGGACGACTGCGCCCGCACGGGGCTGGTGAAGTTCGACCTGCTCGGGCTCGGGATGCTGTCGGCGCTGCACCATGCCGTCGACCTCGTGCGCGAACACCGTGGCTACGAGATCGACCTGGCCACCATCCCCCAGGACGACGACGTCTACGCGATGCTGTGCCGGGCCGACACGGTCGGGGTGTTCCAGATCGAGTCGCGGGCGCAGATGGCGACGCTGCCGCGGCTCAAGCCGCGCCGGTTCTACGACCTGGTGGTCGAGGTGGCGCTCATCCGGCCCGGCCCGATCCAGGGTGGATCGGTGCACCCGTACATCCGCCGCCGCAACGGCCTGGAACCGGTCACGTACCTCCACCCGCTGCTCGAGAACTCGCTCGGCAAGACGCTCGGCGTGCCGTTGTTCCAGGAGCAGCTGATGCAGATGGCCATCGACGTCGCCGGCTTCACGCCTGCCGAGTCCGACGAGCTGCGCCAGGCGATGGGATCGAAACGCTCGGCACTGCGGATGGAACAGTTGAGAGAGCGGCTGTACGCGGGGATGGCCGAGCGGGGGATCACCGGCGACGTGGCCGACGAGATCTACATGAAGATGAAGGCGTTCGCCAACTACGGCTTCCCCGAGTCGCACTCGGTGAGCTTCGCCTACCTCGTGTACGCGTCGTCGTGGATCAAGTACCACGAGCCGGCGGCGTTCTGTGCCGCTCTGCTCAACGCCCAGCCGATGGGGTTCTGGTCGCCGCACACACTCGTGCGCGATGCCCGCCGCCACGGCGTGGTGGTGCACACCCCCGATCTCAACGCGTCGCTCGCCGGAGCCACGTTGGAGCCGTGCGGGCCCATGCAGGAGAGTTCCGCAACGGCTTCGCACAACGGCGTGGCGGTACGGCTCGGTCTGGGATCGGTGCGCGGGAATCGGCGTCGGAGCTGGCCGACGAGATCGAGAACGGTGCGCACCACCGACGGAGTGTTCACCGACACCGAGGATCTCGTGCGGCGGGTGCCGTCGCTGACGCTTGCCCCAGTTGGAGGCGATGGCCACCGCCGGAGTGTTCGGCGAGTGCTTCGGGCTCGACCGACGTGAGGCGCTGTGGACGGTCGGCGCCACCGCTCAGTCACGTCCCGGTCGACTCGCCGGTGTGGTCACCGGAGCGTATGCCCCTCGCCTTCCGGGGATGACACCGCTCGAGCAAGCAGTTGCCGACCTGTGGTCGACGGGGGTGTCGCCCGACGGCCACCCGACGATCTTCGTGCGCGGCGAGCTGGCGAAGATGGGTGTGCTCACGTCCGACCGACTGCACGAGCCGACCCCCGGTTCGACCGTCCATGTCGCCGGCGTGGTCACTCATCGGCAGCGTCCGATGACTGCCCAGGGGGTCACGTTCCTCAACCTCGAAGACGAGACCGGCCTGATCAACGTGGTGGTGTCGAAGGGGTGTTGGGCCCGTTTCCGTCGGGTCGCCCGGGAATCACCGGCGATGCTGATCCGCGGCCGCATCGAGCGCAGCGAAGGTGTCGTCAACATCGTCGCCGAGCACCTCGCACCGCTCCCCATGCCCATCGTGACGGTCAGCCGCGACTTCCGCTGATTCGCCGACTGATCCCTTCGGCCGTCACCGAGATCCGGCAGTATCGACCCGGCAGTATCGACCCGGCAGCATCGACCCGGCAGTAGGGTCGTTCGCCCCTGGCACGGGTGGCCTGTTCCGGCGATGCTCGAACAGGAGATTCCACCATGCGTGCACGATCCGCAACGTCGGTCGCGACAGCAGTGTTCGTGCTGTTCGTCGCCGCCTGCGGATCCGATCCCGCCACCACGTCCCCGGCGCCGGCGCAGATGGACACGACAGCGCCGGACGCCACTTCGAACACGACGACCGCAACGACAACCGTCACCACCGCCACAACCGCGACGACGATGTCGAACACGTTGGCGCCGGTGGTCGTGCCCGCCGGATGGACGGAGATCGAGCGGGCGGCGCTGTCCACCAAGGCGCTGCCCCCGTGCTGTGCCGACACCTGGCACGGTGACGTCTCGCCGCCACTCACCCCGGCCGGGATGCCACTCGCCGACGGCGCGTACGCCGTCGCGATGCAGTGGCCCGACGATCCGACGCAACCGCTGGAACTCGAGCTGTTCGGGTTCGAACAGTGCGCGCTCCTGCCCGAGTTCTCCTGCGAGCCGCCACCGGAGGGTCTCGAGTTCACTCCCACCCAGCTGGGCATCGACACCTCGGCATCGCGAGCGCTGACCGTGGCACTTGACGCCGGCGTGCGAGTGGTGGTGGTCGGTTGGGACGACACGACGTTCGAGGACGACCGCTTCGTGATCGAGCAGGCGAACGGAACCGACCTCGCCGAACTCGCGACGTCGGTGGACCGGGCCTATGCCGACGTGTTCGCTGCCCGGTTCGTCGCCGGGGAGGACCCGGAGGCGATCGTCGCCGATGTCCTCGCTCACCCGAGCGGAGGCTTCGATCCGGCGGTGAGCGCGATCGAGGGTTTCGTGTTCACTCCCGGGAGCGGACCGCCGCTGTTGTTCCAGGTCGTCCTGCCGTACGTGGAGGGCGAGCGCGTCGCGGGCCGCGGCACCGACGTGTTGGCGATCCGGTCGATCGATGTCGTCGACGGCCTGGTCACCGTGTACGTGTACGCCGCGTACTACCCGTGACCGCAGCTCCGGTTGCCCGATTCCGGCTCACCGGCATTCCGGCTCACCGGTATCTCGGCTCGCCGGTATCTCGGCTCACAGCCCGGTGTCGATCGGCTCGGCGGGCGGCCCGTCGTCGGCGAGCGCGCGGAGCAGCTCGCCGATTCGACGTGGTGCGAACCAGACGTTCGTTGCCGCCTCGATCTCGCCGATCGGCCACCAGCGGATCTCGTGGAGCCGCTCGGCGCGGAGTTGATCCCAGCTCAACGCCGGCCGCGGGTCGAATCGCCGTGTCGGCACGAGGTGGATCACGTCGCGCTGGCCGTCCCAGAGGCCGTCTTCGAACGCGATGACGTGTTCGCGTGTCCACACGTGCGGCCCGATCGGCGCATCGTCGAGGCCGACTTCTTCGACCAGCTCGCGACGCAGTGCCGTGAGATGATCTTCCCCCGGCTCGAGGCCGCCACCGGGAAGTGCCCAGACCGTGCGCTTCGGGAACTCGAAACGCACGAGCAGCACCTGCTCCTGCGGGGTCAACAGCACGGCCCGAACCGCCTGGCGGATACGCAGTTCGGGCATCGGGTGACTGGCCGCGCTCAGTCCTGGGGTGTTTCGTGCAGGCCGTCGTTGAATGCCCTGTACATCTCGTAGATGCTCTTGCACTTCTCGCAGATCGGCAACTGCTTGGGGTCACGCGACGGGACCCACACGTAACCGCACAGCGCCTCGACCGGAGTGCCCATCACCCGAGCCTCGAGCACGACCGCAGCGGCGTTTTCCCCGCGCTTGGACTTGACGATGTGTGCGCTGAGCGGTTCACCGGTCTCGGTGATCTCCTCGGTGATCTCCTTGGTGATCACCTGCGTGAGGACACGTGGCCTGACCTGTGCAGGCATCGGTTCGAGATCCGTCATGCCAACAGTGAACCATACCCGCTAGGCTGCCGGACATGCTCATTGCCGTCATCGGTGCAGCCGCGATCATCGCCGCTGCCGGTGCCGTCGCAGCAACCCGCGTCCCTACACCTGTGCTCATCCCGGTACGGGTCAGGCGGCGGTCGCGAGCCCAGCGTCAGCGCTGAACGCCGAACCCGGCCGCCCGGAACCGACGGTGAACCGAGCTGCGATGACACTGAGCTGCGATGACAGCGAGCTGCGATGACAGCGAGCTGCGACACTGGGTGCCTTGGTGATCCTGATCGACGAAGCACGGTGGCGCCGCCATGGCCGGACGTGGTGCCACCTGGTGAGCGACTCGTCCTACGAGGAGCTGCACGTCTTCGCGGACGCGGCCGGTATCCCGCGGCGTGGTTTCCACGGCGATCACTACGACATTCCGGCTGAGCACCGCGACCGGCTCGTCGGCCTCGGCGCACTCGAAGTCGAGAGCCGAGAGCTGATCCGCCGGCTCAGGGCGAGCGGGCTACGCCTGACACCGACGCAACGCCGCGGTGACTCGCAGCCGGGCTGACGGCCGGGCCCTGCGTGGCCGCCTCGGCCCGCTCACCAGCGTGAGCCCGTCGCCAGCGTGAGCCCGTTCACCAGCGTGGAGGCTCGCCGAACACGTCGCGAGGGCAGCTGACGTCGCGACCGATGACGAACCACTCGAGCAGTTCGAGACCCCGCTCGTCGAGCATCGCGGTGGCCTCGAGCCAACGGTCGACGTCGTGTTCGTCGAGGTCGCCGCCCTGCGCGGTGGGGGGACGGACCGAGGCGACGACGACCGCGCCCAACTCGTCGACGTCGAGCTCGACGATCACGTCGAGCACGTCGAAGATCGCATCGAACGGGATGGTGCCGCTGACGACGAGTACGCCGAACCCACGACGGTCACTGTCGAGCAGCAGCACGATGGTCTCGTGCCGGGCCGGTTCGTGCATCACGAAGGTGAGCATCGACAGCGCCGCGTGCTCGGAATCGATCGGGTCGACACCGGCGCGCGGGAGTCGGTGGAGTGCGCAAGAGCTGGACATGGGTACCCCTCTCGGCCGAGACAGCTCGACCAGTGGTGGTTGCGTGAGGGGAGAGTCGGTGAACGCCACGCTACGCAGGGGGTGTCACAACGGCCGGGCGGCGCGTAGCGTGGCGGCCATGTCCGACGTCACGATCTACCACAACGCACATTGAAACTCCTCGATCAATGCCGTGCGCATTGCCGAGGACCTCGGTGTCGACGTCGACATCGTGAACTACATCAAGACCCCGCCGGACGAGGCGACATTGCGATCGATCATCGACAAGCTCGAAGACCCGCCGACCGACCTCGTGCGGCGCGACAGCATGTGGAACAAGCTCGGTCTCACCGATGCCGACGTCACCTCGGTCGACCAGATCGTCGATGTCCTCGTGAAGCACAAGCAGCTCCTCCAGCGCCCGGTCGTCGTCACCGCTGACCGGGCAATCATCGGACGACCGAAGCAACGGGTCACCGCCCTGCTGTCGGCTGCTCCCTGAAGCCCGGCGCGCACGCGAGGGTCCGGGGGAAGCCGGTGGGGAAGTCGGGAGAAGCCGGGAGATGGTCACGCCCGTTCGAACACCAGCACGAACTCGACCAGGCCATTGTCCTCGGTCTTGACTCCGCTGAATGACGGGTTGTCGATGCCGTAGTCGCTGAACAGGACCGGGATACTCCCGAGCACGCCGATGCGGCCGGCGTCGACCTGGGCCGTCACGTCGAACGTCACCGTCTTCGTGACGCCGCGCAGGGTGAGGTCGCCGGTCGCGGTCGCCGTGACCTGTTGCCCATCCGTGGGGACCGAACCGAACTCGATCGGCAGGGTGAGGGTGAACGTCGCGGTCGGGAACTGGTCGGAGTTCATGATCCGACCACTGAACTGGTTGTCGCGGCGCGGTTGGTCACTCGTGATGCTCTCCACCTCGACTTCGACGTCGACTGATGCCGCGGTGGCGCCGTCGATGGTGAGCGTGCCGTCGATTTCGTTGCTGCGCCCGACCGCCGTGGAGTTGACACCGGCGATGACCTCCTCGACCCGGTAGCCGAACTCGGAGGCATCGGTGGCGACCCAGTCGCCGTCGAAACGTGCGCTCCCGGTCGCCGCGGGGTCCGGTGCGCTCGCGTCGAGGACCGTTGTGGTCGCATCGAGCGCCGCGGCCAGATCGCTCTCGTCCAGCTCATCGGGCGAGTCGTTGATCACCTCGGTGTAGATGAAGATGGCGCCGAAGCCGACCACCAGCACGGCGGCGATCGTGATCACCGCGATGGCGAGGAACCGGCGCGGAGCGCGTCCCGTCGACCTGCCTGGCTGATCGGGCAGGTTGGGCGAGCTGTTCGACGGGTCGTCCGATTCGTTCACAGCGAGGCTCCATGTCAGCGAGGAGCGAGCGCTCCATGTCAGGCGGGGGGCTGACATTGTCGCGCACTGGGCTGCCGTCGAGCAGGGCGCCGGTGGGAGCGTTGTGGTGTCCGCGCCGTGCGTCGGTAAGACTGAGCGGCCATGAGTGATGCCAGCGCAGCCGTTTCGTCCGTGTCCGTCTCGACTGCACGGTCGATTCCGAAGTCGTCGACTGCGTTCGGCGTCGCCGTCGCGACGAAGGGGACGGTGCCACGCCAACTCGGTCTGAGCCGGGCGGCGCTCGAGGCGAACGGGTTCACCGGCGCGCCGGGCGAGACGTTCGTCGTGCCGACGGGCAACGGCATCGTCGTGGCGATCGGCATCGGCGAGGCGGGAGCGCTCGACGCCAACGGGCTGCGGGCCGCCGCGGCCTGCTTCGCCAGGGCGGCGTCGAAGCACGCCGAGCTGTCCACGTCGCTCGCCGAGATCGACGGCGTCGACGCCAAGGGGGCCGGTCAGGCCGTGACCGAGGGAGTCCTGCTCGGTTCGTATCGCTACGTCGGGCTGAAGACCGACGCCTCGGCCGGGTCGAAGCTCCGCTCGCTCACACTCGTCGTCGGGGACGGGCGCCGCAAGCAGGTCGAACAGGGCGTCGAGCGCGGTGTCGTGGTGGCGGGGGCCGCGGCGCTGGCACGTGAACTGGCGAACACCCCACCGACCTACCTCAACGCAGCCGATCTGGCCGATCGCGCCGTCGCCATCGGCTCGGAGAACGGGCTCGACGTCGAGGTGTTCAACAGCAACCAGCTCGAGCAGCTCGGCTGCGGGGGCATGCTCGGCGTCAACCGGGGTTCGGTCGAGCCGCCGCGCATGGTCAAGCTCACCTACTCGCCGCGCAACCCGTCCGGACACCTCGTACTCGTCGGCAAAGGGATCACGTACGACTCGGGTGGCATCTCGATCAAGCCGAGCGACGCCTTCCACCAGATGATGAAGATGGACATGTCGGGCGCCGCCGCAGTGCTGTCGACGATGTCGGCATTGAAGAAGCTCAAGTGCCGGGCGAAGGTGACCGCGTACCTCATGTGCACCGACAACATGCCGTCGGGGAGCGCGCTCAAGCTCGGTGACGTGCTCACGATGCGCAACGGCAAGACGGTCGAGATTCACAACACCGACGCCGAGGGTCGCCTGGTGCTGGCCGACGGCCTGTCGCTGGCGTCGGAGTTGCGACCGGATGCGATCGTCGACATCGCCACCTTGACCGGCGCGGCGCTCTCGGCACTCGGCGCCGGCATCGCCGGCCTGCTCGGCAATCATCAGGGCCTGATCGACCAGGTCGCGGCGCGTGCGGCCGACGTCGACGAGCCTGTCTGGCAGCTTCCGCTGGCCACCAAGCGGTACCGCAAGCTGATCGACTCGGTCTCGGCCGACATGAAGAACGTCGGCGGGCCGTACGGCGGCGCGATCGTCGCGGCGATCTTCCTGGGCGAGTTCGTCGACAACGTGCCATGGGCGCATCTCGACATCGCCGGGCCGATGAGCGTCGACGGCGACGACGGCATCTACTCCAAGGGCGCGACCGGGTTCGGCGCCCGGCTGCTCATCGATCTCGCCTGCAGCTTCAGCCCACCGTCAGCCTGACCAGGTTGTCGGCTGCTTCGGCAGCGACGGCGTCACACACGCCGATGGCCACCAGTTGGTGCTCGATCACCGACGGGTCGTCGCCGGCGTCGAACATCGCGGAGGCGAGTCGGTGGGCGCGGGTGAGCGCGTCCAACGTGACCGTGGTCTGCGCCCAGGTGGCATGAGCGGCCTGGAGATCGTCCGGCATGCGTCGCAGGTGGCGGTGGGCGATCGGTGGGAGCCGGCGGCGCACGGCGAGCCCACCCGGTATCGGGTGCGCCAACCCGAACATCACGCAACGCTGCAACGCCTTGCTGAACGGCGACGATCGGCCGTCGGCGAAGCCCAGACCCATGGCCCGAGCCGTGCTCGTGAGGTCGAGCTCGTAGCCCTCCGGCTGCTGGTCGAGTCCGGCAGCCAGACGACGGATCAACCAGGTGGCGCTCGGGCCGAGGACACCCAACCAGAATGTCTCGACATAGCGTGATCTCGGGTCGTGACCATCGTCGTCGACCAACGGATCGAGCCAGGGGCGGATGGTGACGATGGAGCCGACCGGCGTGTTCTCGGGCATGGGGACCTCTCTCGACGGAGTGGAGCGCAGAGGAAGAGTCGGTCGGTGCACCGTGGGCGGTCGTGCGTCGGATCGGGAACACCGAACACCGAACACCGAACACCGAACACCGAACACCGAACACCGAACACGGTGTTCCGGCCGCTGCCGAACGAGGGCGTCGGCTCCCGATGGATCAGGTGCGCACAACAGCCTCGCTCCGTCGGGGCCGGGGACCTTGAAGGCGTGCGGGACTCCTCGTGGGGCACTGGCCATTCCGCCGATGCCGACGACGTGCTCGACGCCGAACCTGGCGACTCCGAACCTGGCGACTCCGAACCTGGCGACTCCGAACCTGGCGACTTCAAACCTGGAGGTTCCGAACATGGCAGAGTGACGCCATGCTCAAGAAGGTGAAGCTGCGGCACCACGTGCTCGTCGGCCTGTCGATTCTCGTCATGGTGGCGCTGGCCGGCGCCAGAGTGATCGGGGCGGGTGATGACGCGGTGTTCCGCGGTGAGTCGTTCGACGCCAAACAGGTCACGATCCGGCCCGAGGGCGCCGATGGCGTCCGTATCCGGGAGGTGGTCGACATCGACTTCGGGTCGACTCAACGCCATGGATACCAGCGCATCGTCCCGAACGACTTCGGCCACCCGGAGTCGATCGCCGCCGATTCCCCCGATGCCAACAGTGATCTCTCGGTCGCCGACGTCGGCTTCGACACACGCATCCGAATCGGGGATCCGAACATCACGTTGACCGGACGCCACCGCTACATCCTCGAGTACGTGCTCCCGAACGCCGGTCTCAGCGGCGGCGTCCTCGCGCTCGACGTGATCGGCAACGACGAGACGTTCGAGACGGAGCGCTTCGAGGTGATCCTGACCGGGTTCGAGTTCGGCGAGACGGCGTGCGACACCGGATCGTTCGGTTCGTTCGGAGGCTGCACGCTGACTCGTGACGACGCCGGCCGTTACGTCACCACGATCGAGCCGCTGGCGCCCGGTGACGGCATCACGGTCGGCGGAACGATCGACGCGCTCGTCGGCGCCGACCTGCCGCCGATTCCCGATCCGCCCGCGAGCTCACCGAGCGGATTCAGCCCGCTGGGCCTGCTGATGCTCCCGCTCGGTGTCGGCGCGGCGGCCCTCGTGTTCTTCCGCATCCGGAGCCTCGGGAGCAACGAGGTCCTCGGCGCAGGCGGTGCGGCCGACGCCGCCTTCGGCGACCTGCCGATCCCGAACCGGAGTGATCTCGCCGCCGACGTGCCGACGTACCGGGTACCCGACTCCCGCCTCGCCGAACTGGCGACGATCGAGTTCGTGCCCCCGCGCGGGGTCGAACCGTGGCAGGGTTCGGCGCTCCTGCGCGAGTCGATCGGTGACGAGAGCGTGCTCGCCTGGTTCTCCGAGCTGATCGCTCGGGAAGCGCTCACGGTCAGCGGGGACGAGGGTCACGTCACGCTCGGGCCGGGCCCGAACCGTTCCCGGCTCAGTGTCGTCGACCGGCGCCATGTCGACCGGCTCTTCCAGTCCAAGCCGTCACTCGATCTGGGTTCCTACGACGCGGACTTCGCTGCCGCCTGGAGGCTGATCGAAAAGGAACAGAGAACCTTCGTGCGCGATTCGGGGTGGTGGAGCGGCGGCGCTCGGGGGGTCGGCTCGGCCGTCGGGGCCGGCCTGATCGGCGCGATCGCCATCGTGGTCGTGTTCGCGCTCTTCACCGCCGGCCCGGTGACGGTCTCGCTCGGGGTGCTGTCGTCGCCGTGGGTCGCCATCGGCCTCGGGTTCCTCGTTCCGCTCCTCGTGGCCGTGTTCGCCTACCGGGCGATGCTGCCGGCTCGAACCGCAACGGGGTCTGCGCTCACGCTGCGGACCGAATCGTTCCGCCGCTTCCTCGCCGCCAGCGAAGGCAAGCACGTCGACTGGGCCTGGGATCGGGGGGTGCTGCGCGAGTACAGCGCCTGGGCGGTGGCGCTGGGGGCCGCCGAGGCCTGGTCGAAGGCAATCGAGGCGAGCAACATCGCTGATCCCGACATCGCGTTGTCGGGGCCGTTGCTCGTGCACACCTGGGGGCCGAGCTTCACCAGCGCCCACGTCCAGCCGTCGAGCTCGGGTGGATCGGGCGGAGGGGGTGGTGGCGTCGGTGGCGGAGGTGGCGTCGGTGGCGGAGGTGGCGGCGGCAGCTCCGGATCCTGGTGACCGGCAACCTGCGCGGTCGTCGGGGCGCGGCGTCAGCCGGCGATGATGTGGCCGAGCGTCAGCTCGGGTTCGTTCTGCTCGATCCGGGCGAGCGCGTACTTGTTCTCGAAGAGGGCGACGAGGCAGCCGTCGCGCCGTGCCAGGATGCGCACGCCGAGCTTCTCGCGGAGTTTGTCGGCCGACGCCTTGTCGGTCAGGCGGATGGCCTGATACGGCGCCGACAGGATCTCGATCGGGGCGTTGAACTCGATGTCGAGCCGATTGGCGAACACGTCGAACTGCAGTTGACCGACCGCCGCCAGCACCGGGGACGCGTCGCCCCAGTCGGGGTCCTTCAGCACCTGTACGACGCCCTCTTCGTTGAGTTGGTCGAGCCCCTTGCGGAACTGCTTGAACTTGCCGGTGTCGAGCGGACGGGCGGTGGCGAACACCTCGGGCGCGAACTGCGGGATCGGTGGGAACTCCACCGGCGGCCCGGCCTCGTCGTAGAGGCTGTCGCCGATGTTGAGCCCGGTGGCGTTCACCAGCCCGACGACATCGCCGGGGAACGCCTCGTCGATGGTCGTGCGCTCGGCGCCGAACACCGTCGACGCGTACTTGGTGGCGAACGGCCTGCCGCTGCGGTGGCAGGTCATCACCATGCCGCGTTCGAAGCGGCCCGAACAGATGCGGGCGAAGGCGATCCGATCCCGATGGTTGCGATCCATGTTGGCCTGCACCTTGAACACGAACGCCGAGCACGGCTCGTCGAGGCGCCGGGGTTTGCCGTCGACGTCGTCACGAGGTGAGGGCGCCGGCGCCAGATCGACGATCGCGTCGAGCAGGTGACGCACACCGAAGTTGGTGAGTGCCGAGCCGGCGAACACGGGCGTCGATTCGCCGGCGAGGAAGGAGGGGAGATCGACATCGGCGCCGACGGCATCGAGCAGCGATGCGTCGTCGGTGCTCTTGGTCCACTCGGCGCCTTCCTCCCGTGCCGCGCGGATGGGGTCGATGTCCTCCTCGGGCGCGATCTGCGACCCGCGGGCGGTGCGGGTGAAGCGGGTGAACACACCGGTGCGACGGTCGATCACGCCGCGTAGGTCGCCGTGCGAGCCGACCGGCCAGGTGGCGGGCGTCGGGCGCAGGTTGATCTGTGTCTCGATCTGGTCGAGCAGCTCGAGCGGCTCCTTGCCCGGACGGTCGAGCTTGTTGAGGAACGTGATCACCGGGAGGTTGCGTGACCGGCACACTTCGAACAACTTGAGCGTCTGCGGTTCGATGCCCTTGGCCGAATCGAGCACCATCACCACGGCGTCGACGGCCGACAGCACGCGGTAGGTGTCCTCGGAGAAGTCGCGGTGACCGGGCGTGTCGAGCAGGTTCAACTCGTGGTCGCGATAGGGGAAGTTGAGCGCTGTGGACGTGATCGAGATGCCGCGCTTCTGCTCCATCTCCATCCAGTCCGACGTCGCCGCGCGGCGGCCCTCGTGCGCCTTGACGGCGCCGCCGGACGTGATCGCACCGGCGTAGAGCAGGAACTTCTCGGTGAGGGTGGTCTTGCCGGCGTCGGGGTGGCTGATGATCGCGAATGTGCGACGGCGCGCGGCTTGGGTGATCACCTGCTCGGACATTGATGCGAGGCTACCGATGTGATCGACGCAAGACCGGAACGCGCCCGCCTCCGGCAACTGCTCCACGACGAGGAGGAGCGTTTCATCGCGCTCCATCCGCGATCGATGGAGCTGGCCGCGTCGGGGCGCGCGCACCTCGTCGCCGGAGTGCCGATGCCGTGGATGACGCGCTGGCCCGGAGCGTTCCCGATCCACGTGGCGCAGGCATCAGGCGCCCGTTTCGTCGACGTCGACGGCATCGAGTACGTCGACTTCTGCATGGGCGACACGGGGGCGATGTCGGGCCATGGGGGTGACGCCCTGCTGGAGGCGATCACGAGGCAGGTGGCCAATGGGCTGACCACGATGTTGCCCACCGGTGATGCGGCCTGGGTCGGCGGCGAGCTGGCCCGCCGTTTCGGTCTGCCCAAGTGGCAGATGGCGATGACGGCGACGGACGCCAACCGGTTCGTGTTGCGCTTCTCGCGGCGGCTGACCGGTCGATCGAAGATCGCCGTGATCGACTGGTGCTATCACGGCACCGTCGACGAGGCCCTCGCGATCCTCGACCGTGACGGCCGTGTGGTGAGCCGGCCGGGATCGATCGGCCCACAGGTCGATCCGGCGCTCACCACCCGCGTCGTCGCGTTCAACGACCTCGATGCGCTCGACCGGGCGCTGGCCCATGGCGACGTCGCGGCGCTGCTGATGGAACCCACGCTCACCAACATCGGCATCGTGCTGCCCGAAGCGGGGTATCTCGAGGGGGTGCGCGACCTCACCCGCCGGGCAGGCGCGCACCTGGTCATCGACGAGACCCACACGATCTGCGCAGGGCCGGGTGGCTGCACCGCCGCGTGGGGCCTCGACCCCGACTTCCTCGTGGTCGGCAAGCCGATCGGTGGTGGTGTACCCGTCGCGGCCTACGGCATGACCGACGCGATCGCCGAGCAACTGAGCGGCCCGATGAGCAGTCACGACGTGGACGTCGCCGGGGTGGGTGGCACGCTCACCGGCAGCGCGTTGGCGCTCGCCGCGGTTCGTGCGACGCTCGGCGCCACGCTTCTCGCCGGTGACTACGAGCGGATGATCCCCCTCGCGACCCGTTGGGCCGAGGGTGCACGGACCGCGATCGCGCATGCCGGTCTCGACTGGACGGTGCAGCAGTTGGGGTGCCGCGCGGAGTACTGGTTCTGCCCGTCGCCGCGCGACGGCGCGCAGGCCGCGGCCGCCGTCGACGGGGAGCTGGACGCGTTCATGCACCTGTGGGCGCTCAACCGAGGTGTGCTGCTGACACCGTTCCACAACATGGCGCTGATGTCGCCCGCGCACACCGCCGGCGACGTCGATCGGCACACCGCGGTGTTCGCCGAGGCGCTCGACGCGCTGGTCGGCTGACCAGCTCGATCGGGATGCTGCCGGGTCAGACGGTGGGTATCGGCGTCGCGAACTGGGAGGACCGCTATCGGACTGCCGGCGTCATCGGTCCGCGCTGTGCGGACGCCGGCGACGACCCGACGGCGGCGTTGCTCGCGGCATTCGGCCGGAGCCCGACGAGCCGTCGCAGCAGCACGATGACGACGAGATAGAGCACCACGGAGATCACCAGCACGGTTCGGAAGCCGTACGTCATCGACGCCATGGTCGTGAGCGTGGACCCGATGACCGAGAAGAAGCCGTTGATCGCCCATCCCCACGCGACGTACTCGGTGCTGTGTCGTGGATCGCGGGCGACGAGTGAGATCGCGAGCGGCATGAACATCCCGAGACAGAAGCCGAGTGGAGCGCACAACGTGATCACCACCATCACCTTGGCGATGAGTGGCCATCCCAGCAACGAGTCCTCGAGCGCCGGCGCCACCCACGCGTAGAACGCACCGAGCGAGACGATCGCGACCGCCAGCGCAGCGAGCATCCGTTGTGGGCGGGCATGCCAACGGCCGCTGACCAGCGCGCCGACGCCCGTCGACAGCAGGATTGCCATCAGCGTGAAGGTGAGCGAGTACGTCGGGTAGCCGAGGAACAGCGAGAAGCGTTGGATCAGGGTGATCTCGAAGGCGATGAAGGCGAGGCCGAGCAGTGCGAAGATCGGCGCGCTCGTTGCCTTGTCGGGGAGCTCACGCCAGGTGTCGCGAACGAGCACGAACGGAACGAGCAGGAACAGTGCCGCCAGCAGCACCGAGATCGCGAGCAGCACCACCAGCACCCGTTCACCGATGCCGATCTCGACGTCGACGTCCTGGACCGGGTTGCCGATGTCTCTGATCACCTGCGAGAACGGGGTGAAGTGCCAGAAGAACGGCCGATCGTCGGTGATGGCCCCGATGTCGTATGGGTACGCGTCGATGTAGTCGTCGACCTGGTCGTCGGGCAGCGAGATGATCCGGTTGACCGGGGCGCCGTCGTCGGCGGGACGGCCGGGAAGGTAACGGGCAACCGCGTTGGGCACTGCGGCGACCTGCGCCTCGATCCGATCGAGTTCGTCTGCGGTGAACGGCGAGGCCTTCATCATGGTCGTCGAAACGCCGTAGAGGAACCCGCTCGCCGACGACGTGACGACGGAGACGTGATCTGCGAACGGCTCGATGTTCTCGGCGTCGTACGCCTCCCTGGCGGTTGCCGCGAGTCGGGCGGTGCGGTTCGGGCGGTTGGCGTAGTCCTTCTCGCCGAACTGCATCACCACCATGCCGTCGCCGCTCAGATGACTCAACGAGTCCTGGAGCATCTCCTTGGTGTAGAGGTAGCTCTCCGACAACACGAACGCCCCGCTCGACGCGGCGTTCGACGCGGCGTAGCTGTCCGGCGCCACGAACCACACGAGGTCGTAGTCCTCCTCGGAGCGAGCGAGGTAGCTGCGGCCGTCGCCGACCACATAATTGACCTCGGCCCGCTCGGTGAGGTTGCCGGAGTACTCCGCGTACTTGCCTCGTAGCAGATCGGCGGTCGCCGGGTTCAGTTCGACGGCATCGATCTGCTCGGCTCCGAAGTGGATTGCTGCCGCGACCTCGTTGCCGCCGGCGGCGCCGATGATCAGGATGTTCTCGGGCGGCTCACCCAACGCGGCGAAGGGCACCGATCGGTCGTCGGTGTCGAACCGATCGAGTGAGGCGGGGTCGCCGTCCCATGGCCAGATCGCCGAACCCCAGATGCCATCGTGGAACAGAACCGTGTTGAGCGGAAGTTCGAGTGCGTCGACGCGGAACAACGCACTCCACTCCGACGCCGATGTAGGGGTGTCGGGCCGCACCGTCTTGCTCTGTTCCGTGCGGATTTCGGGCGCCGTGTCGGGGAACACCACGATCACACCGACAAGCGCGCCGGCGGCGATCACCGAACCGATCAGCGCCCGGTTGGTCGTGCCGGCGAGATGGATGCCGAGCGCCGCCAGCGCGATTGCCACGCCGGCGATGATGGCGATCGGGCCGATCGTCGCCACGAGTGGAACGACGATCAGGCAGGCCAGCGCGGCCCCGGCGAGATCGGAGAAGTACAGCCGGTTGATGTCGTCGGCCCGCCGTGCGAACAGCGCCGACACGCACATCCCGATCGGCAGGAAGCTGACATACAGCCCCAGGCAGATCGTCAGCAACTGACCGATGGCCGCGAACTGGCGGGACGTGTCGCCCGTCCAGATGGCCAATGTGTCGAGCGGGGTGATAGCAACGGCGATGTATCCGACGATCACCCCGACCGTGGCCGAGAGCGTGCAGCCGGCAAGCAGCGCCCGGGTCGGCAGCTGCCGGAGCCGTCCGGAAACGGCGACGATCACGGCCCCGGAGCCGAGGCCGAGCAACGCCAGCCCGATCACCAGGTACGTGTAGTAGTAGTAGAGCTTGAACGAGATGATCCGCGTGTAGGAGATCTCGAGCAGCAGCGCGGCCGCGCTGATCACGAAGATCTCGACGAGGTAGCGCGGAGAGTCGGTGGTGGTGCGGCGACGGAGAATCAAGCGCTGTGACAGTAGTGGGCGCACCCGCTTCCCCAAGGCATGTGGTGACGGCGATGCGGTGAGCGGCGATGCGGTGAGCGGCCGCGTGGTGACGAATCCTGACCAGATCGGTAGGCTTTCGGTCATGGCAACATTTCGTGACCTGCTGTCCGCCGCGAAGTCCGAGATCGTCGAGATCGACACCGAGGCCGCTGCCGCTCGGATCGCCGAGGGTGCCGTGGTGCTCGACGTGCGCGAACCGGACGAGTACGCGGAGGGTGCGCTGGCCGGCGCCATCCACATCCCGCGTGGCCATCTCGAGGCCCAGGTCGAGGGTCGGATCATCGACAAGACGGCGCCGGTCGTCGTCTACTGCGCCGGCGGTGTGCGTTCGGCGTTCGCGGCCAGGACGCTCGGCGAGCTGGGGTTCGTCGATGTGGCATCGATGGACGGTGGCTTCGGCCGCTGGAAGGACGAGGGCCGGCCCTGGAAACAACCGGTGTCGCTGACGGCCGAACAGAACAACCGGTACAAGCGCCACCTGCTGCTGCCCGAGGTCGGCGTCGCCGGCCAGGTCAAGCTGCTCGACGCGAAGGTGCTGATGCTCGGCGCCGGGGGGCTCGGTTCACCCGCGGCGATGTATCTCGCCGCGGCCGGCGTCGGCACGATCGGCATCGTCGACATGGACGAGGTCGACTCGTCCAACCTGCAGCGTCAGATCCTGCACAACATCGACCGTATCGGTGACCGCAAAGTCGACTCCGCGAAGAAGACGCTGACGATGCTCAACCCCGATGTCGACGTCGTCACCTACGACACCAGGCTCGACGCGTCGAACATCATCGACATCATCTCGGGCTACGACGTGATCGTCGACGGCGCGGACAACTTCCCCAGCCGCTACCTGCTCAACGACGCCAGCGTGAAGCTTGGCATCCCGGTCGTGCACGGCTCCATCTTCCGCTTCGAGGGCATGGTCAGCGTGTTCGACCCGATCGGGGGCCCGACGTACCGCGACATGGTGCCCGAGCCGCCGCCGGCCGAACTCGCCCCGAGCTGCGCTGAGGCCGGCGTGCTCGGTGTGCTGCCGGGCATCATCGGATCGATCCAGGCGCTCGAGACGATCAAGGTGATCCTCGGTCTGGGCGAGCCGCTGATCGGGCGGATCCTCACCGTCGACACCAACGAGATGGAGTTCCGCGTCTTCAACCTGAAGCCCGATCCGGCCAACGAGGTCACCTACGCCAACCGCGACCGCATCGAGATCCACGAACTCGACGGGCTCTGCGCCCCAGGCCTCGCCGCCGCGCACTGATCCGATCCCCGCACCCGATCCCCGCACCCGATCCCGCACCCGATCCCGCACCTGTCACGCCGAAGTGTGAGCTGTCGGTACCGATATCGGCCCTACCAGCTCACAGATGCTCCCGGTCAACCCGGTTCGGTGAGCACCGTGCGCTCGACCCGGTCGAGTTGCTCGCGTTCCTGGGTCGCCACGCCGACGAGGACGAGCGCCACACCGAGGAGTTCGATGCCCGACGGGTGCTGATCGAGCGCCACCCATCCGACGAACAGCGCGGTGACCGGGAGGAGCGCCAGCAGTACGGAGAACCTGCGGATCGGGATGCGTCGCATCACGAACTGGTCGATGCCGTACCCGATCGCGTTGGAGAACACCCCGACCAGGAGACACAGCGCGAGCAGGCGGGGCGACGCCCAGACCGGGCCGCTCCACGGCGCTCCGATCGGCGTGATCGCGAGCGCGCCGATCGCCAGGCCGATGCCCAGGCCGGCCACGCCGCGGTCGATCCGGGCGACCTTCGAGCCGATCACGATGTAGGCCGCCCACATGGTGGACGCCAACAGGATGAACAGCATCCCGATCGCGTTGCCGTCGATCTCTCCCTGGCCGAGCACGACGACTCCGCCGATCGCGAAGGCGAGCGCGACGGCGTTGCGCACCGACCTCGTCGCAACGGCGGCGACGGTGATCGGGCCGATGAACTCGATCGTGACCGCCTTGCCGAGATCGACCCGGTCGATCGCCAGGTAGAAGAACGTGTTCATCAGCGCCGTGGCGATGCCGAACAGACCGGCCGCGACGAGTTGTGGCTTGGTCCAGTCGCGGCGCCAACTCCGACGCCAACAGCGTGACACGGTGAGCAGCGCGATGCCGGCGCCGATGAGCCGGAACCAGGCGACGGTCTGCGGCTCGACCTCGTCGAACAGCATGACCGCGATCGCCGCGCCGACGTACTGCGCAACGGCCGAGAGGACGAAGAGTGCTTCCGGCTGAGCGGTGTCCAGCCATCGGGCGACGGAGCCGCCGGGTGCGCCGGGCGGGCGGTGGTCCGGGAGGGTGGTCAGTCGAAGAGTTCCGGCTCGGTCCGCGAGATCTCGTCCCACAGTGGTTGGAAGCTGTACCAACCGAAGAACGAGTTGCCGGTCAGCTGCTGCGTGTAGGCGGCATACTCGTCACGGATCTCGATCGGATCGCCGGCAGCCATCGCCGTCAGCTGCGCCTGGCAGCTTCGCTCCATCGAGATGAACCAGTACGCCGCCTCGTCGACCGTCGTGCCGACGGTGAACAGTCCGTGGTTCTGATGGATCGCCGCCTTCACGTTGCCGAACGCGGCGGCGAACTCCTTGCCGGCCTCGATCTCGACCACGACGGCCCCACCCTGTTCGCTGATCACGCGGTGGTCGTTGTAGAACATGCAGGAGTCCTGGGTGAGCGGCGCCAGGGGAATGCCGAGCGTGCTGAACGACTTGCCGTAGGGCGAGTGGGCGTGCGCGGCCGAGATGATGTCGGGTCTGGCCTGGTGGATCGCGGCGTGGAGCACGAACGCGGCGCGATTGACCGGCTTGTCGCCGTAGACGACGTCGCCGGAGTGGTTGACGAGCAGGAGGTCGCTCTGGCGGACATGACGGAAGTTCATGGCGAACGGGTTCACCCAGAAGTGGTCGGGGAACTCGGGGTCGCGCACCGTGACGTGCCCGGCCACGCCCTCGGAGAACCCGAAACGACCGAACAGGCGCAGTGCCCCGGCGAGGTGGGTCTTGCGATAGAACCGCTCCTCCTCGAACGTCTCGAACTCCGGGGGCACGTCGAGGTTCACCGCCTTCGGGGTGAGTTCGATGCCGTCGATCATCGGTATCCGCGCCGTAGTGGCAGCTTCGGTCATGGCCATGATTCGATCGTAGTCCTCGCTCTACCATTGGTCGATGCCCGAGATCTCACCATCGACCATCGCCGCGCCCGCGGCCAACTATGCCCATGCCGTGCTCACCGAAGCCCCGACGCGGTGGTTGCACACCTCGGGCGTGGTGCCGATCGCACCGGACGGGACGACCCCTCGGGACATCGTCGGGCAGGCCGAGGTCGTGTGGTCGAACATCGCGGCGATGCTCGACGAGGCGCACATGTCGATGTCCGACATCGTGTCGATCACGACCTATGCCGTGGTGCGCGTGCCACTGTCCAAGGTGATGGCAGTACGTGACCGCGTGCTCGGCGGTCACCGTGCTGCCTCGACGTTGGTCACCGTCCCGTCGCTCGCGCGGCCCGAGTGGCGCATCGAGATCGCGGTGATCGCCGCCCGATAGGCCTGGTCGGGTTGGCGTTGGGGTCGGGGTCCGGGTCGTGGTCGGGTTGGCGTTGGGGCTTGAACTCGGCGGCTGCAATACGATGAGCGACATGGCCGACCTGCCCCAGACCGACTCCGGCATCCCGATCAAGCGGCTCTACGCGGCCGACGATCTCCGCGGCTGGGATCCCGCCGAGAGGCTCGGTACGCCGGGCGAGGCCCCGTACACCCGCGGTGTGTACTCCTCGATGTACACGGGTCGGCTGTGGACGATGCGCCAGTATTCGGGCTTCGGCAACGCCGAGGCCACCAATCAGCGTTTCAAGTTCCTGCTCGACGCCGGCCAGACGGGCCTGTCGTGCGCGTTCGACCTGCCGACCCAGATGGGGTACGACTCCGACCACCCGCGTGCGGAAGGTGAGGTCGGCAAGGTCGGCGTGGCCATCGACTCGATGGAGGACATGCGGCTGCTCCTCGCCGACCTCCCGCTCGACAAGGTCACCACGTCGATGACCATCAACTCGACCGCGGCGATCCTGCTGCTGATGTACGAGCTGGTGGCCGAGGAGAACGGTGTCGCCGCCGACCGGCTCGGAGGCACCATCCAGAACGACATGCTCAAGGAGTACATCGCCCGCGGCACCTACGTGTACCCGCCGCGGCCGTCGATGCGGATCATCACCGACATCTTCGGGTTCTGCTCCAAGCACGTCCCGCGCTGGAACACGATCTCGATCTCCGGCTACCACATCCGCGAGGCCGGCTCGACGGCGGTGCAGGAGCTCGCCTTCACGCTCGCCAACGGGATCGCCTACGTGCAGGCGGCGATCGACGCCGGCCTCGGTCGACGACTTCGCGCCGCGGTTGACCTTCTTCTTCAACGGCCACAACAACTTCCTCGAAGAGGTCGCCAAGTTCCGGGCCACTCGGCGGATGTGGGCCCGGATCATGACGGAGCGATTCGGGGCGAAGGACCCGAACTCGGCGATGCTCCGGTTCCACACCCAGACCGGCGGGTCGACGCTGACCGCGCAGCAACCGATGAACAACGTCGTTCGCGTCGGACTCCAGGCCATGGCAGCCGTGCTCGGCGGAACGCAGAGCCTGCACACCAACGGCTACGACGAGGCCCTCAGCCTGCCGACCGAGGAAGCCGCCCGGATGGCGCTGAGGACGCAGCAGATCATCGGCTACGAGTCCGGCGTCGCCGACACGCCCGACCCGTTGGCCGGGTCGTACTTCGTCGAGTCGCTCACCGACGAGGTGGAGCGACTGGCCTGGGAGTACATCGAGCGGATCGACGAGATGGGCGGTGCGGTGGCGGCGATCGAGTCCGGGTTCCAGATGGACGAGATCGAACAGGCCGCCTACGAGTACACCAAGTCGATCGACGACCACGAGCGGGTGATCGTCGGGGTCAACAAGTTCACGATGGACGACGAAGCCGAACCGAAGTTGGTTCCCGTCGACCCCGAGTTGGAGGGCAACCAGATCGGTCGCCTCACGCGCTACAAGGCGAACCGTGACACCGCCGCGGTCAGCGCCGCGTTGGCGAAGCTCGAGTCGACCGCGGCAGGTGGCGACAACCTGCTCTACGCGATGAAGGATGCACTGCGCGCCGACGCCACGCTCGGCGAGATCAGCGATGCCCTCCGCGCCGTCTTCGGCGTCTACACACCCTGATACCGCCGATCGTTCGATGTTCGGATTGATGCGCCGCACCGGCCGAGCCGGCCGAGCGTTTCCGACCGAGTTCAAGCTCCTGTGGGGGGCCACCGGCCTTTCGAACCTCGGTGACGGGCTGCGGATCGTCGCGCTCCCGTTGCTCGCCACGTCGGTCACGAGCGACCCGCGTCTGGTGGCCGGTGTCACCATCGCCGAACGCCTGCCCTGGTTGATCTTCATCCTTCCGGGAGGCGCCTGGGCCGATCGGTTCGACCGCAGGGTGCTGCGGATGAGGCTCGACGTCGCCCGCGCAGTCGTGATGGCGGCACTTTTCGCCGTGATCGTCGTGGACCGGGTGTCGATCGGTGTGATCTACGCGGTGGCCGCGCTGCTCGCCTCGGCCGAGGCGATCGTCGACAGCTCGAGCATGGCGCTCGTGCCGGCCACCGTGGATCACCGTGACCTCGAACGTGCGGGGGGTCGCCTCACGTCGACCGAACTGGTGACGAACGATCTGATCGGGCCACCGCTCGGCGGTCTGATCTTCGGCCTGACGGTGGCGGCGCCGTTCGGGCTCGACGCGGTCAGCTTTGCCGCAGCGGCATTGATGATGTCGCTGATGACCGGTTCGTACTCCTCGGGCGCCGCGCCGCGGCAGGGGTCTGCCATGCGCGGGGAGATCGCCGAGGGCTTCCGCCGGCTCTGGAACGATCCGCTGCTGCGCCGCCTCGCCGTCATCTCGATGGCGTTGGGGACAGCGTCGTTCATCGGCAACGCAGTGTTCGTGCTGTTCGCGCGCGAGACCCTGGGGCTCTCGTCGTTCGGCTACGGGCTGCTCCTGGCGCCCGGCGCCTTTGGGGGGATAGCGGGGTCGCTCCTCGCGGCCCGACTGCGTCGATTCCCGCTGCGACTGTCGCTCGCGGGAGCCGTGCTGGGGTCGGGCATCTCCACCTGGATCATGTCGCTCGCGTCGTCGGCCGTCGCCGTCTCGTTGTTGGCCGCCGTTTCCCTGGGCTCGGTGATGGTCTGGAACGTGCTCACCATCGCGCTGCGCCAGCGGGTGATCCCCAATGAGTGGCTCGGCCGGATCGGGGCGAGCTACCGGTTCCTCGTCTTCCTCGGCATGCCCTTCGGTGCGCTGCTCGGCGGTCTGCTGGCGAACGCGTTCGGCATTCGGTCGGCCATCTTCGTCAGCGGCAGCATCCTGGTCTTCCTCGGGCTGGTGATCCCGATGCTGCTTCGCTACACGGAGCGTTTCGACGTCACCGGCGACGTCACCGGCGACGTCAGTGGCGACGTCAGTGGCGACGTCACGCCCGAACTGCCCGGCGATACGTTGCAGCCGAGGACATCGCCATGACGAGCCGTCAGCCGCATCGCCAGGCCACCGCCCACCTTGGCCGTGTCCTGTCGTTCGACGGGGTACGCGCGGTGGCGGTCCTCATGGTGATGGCAGTTCACTCCCACATCGGCGGTTTCGCCGGAGGCCAGGCAGGCGTGGATGTGTTCTTCGTGCTCTCCGGATTCCTGATCACGGTGCTGCTCATCGAGGAGCGGGTGGGTAACGGCCGCATCCGGTTGGGCGCGTTCTACATGCGGCGTGTCCTTCGGCTGTATCCCGCGCTGGTCGCGGCAACGGTGTTGGCGCTCACCCTCGTGGCCATCCGGACAGCGTTCCTCGACGAGAGCACGGCGATCCGGCGCTCCACGTTCCAGATTGCCCCGTTCGCGCTGGCGTACACGGCGAACATCCCCCGCGCGTTGGGCTTGACCTGGGGTGGCGGATATCTGGGCCACACGTGGTCGCTGTCGATCGAGGAGCAGTTCTATCTCCTCTGGCCGGTCGTGGTGATCGTGGCGATGCGTCGACGCGTCAATCCTGCGGTGGTCGGATGGATCGCCTGCGGCTGCGCCGTCACGAGTGCAGCCGTACGAGCCGGCTTCGATCTCGCCGGGTTCGACAGCGAGATGCTCTACAACGCGACGTTCTCGCACGTCGATGGCATCTTTGCCGGATGCGCCCTCGGCGTGCTGTGGGTGCTCCGCCCGTCGATCGTCGCACGGTTCGCGCATCGCGCACTGACCGCGCTCGCCGTGGTGGTGGCGGCCATTGTCGTCATCGACGGGCAGAACATGAACGAGTACGGGTTCGCGGTGGTGGTCGTCGCGACGTTGATCGTGCTCTGCGACCTGTTGACCAGACCGACGTCGAGGCTGTCGGCCGCGATGTCGCACAAGGCCATGGTTGCCATCGGCCGCCGCTCGTACGGGCTGTACCTGTATCACTGGCCCATCTTCTTCTTCATCCGCATCGGCCCGCAGCCGGATCTGCTCGCGCTCGGCTTCGGCGCCTCGTTCGCCGCGGCGTGGCTGTCGTATGCCTTCGTCGAGACGCCGTTCCTGCGGATGAAGGACCGTTGGTCGACGGCGGTACCCAGGGCAGTGGGACCCGGGGTCAGAGCAGATCGGTGATTGCCGCCAGGAGGTCGTCGTAGCTCTCGAGGGCCGGGAACTGGGGGAACTCGGCGATCACATTGCCGGGCGCGCGGAACAGCAAGCCGGCGTCGGCCTCGGTCAGCATCGCGGTGTCGTTGTAGCTGTCACCGGCTGCGATCACCCGGTAGTTCAGGGAGTGGAACGCCTCCACCGATCGGCGTTTCTGGTCGGCCTGCCGGAGCCGGTAGTCGACGATCCGACCGTCGTGCACCACGAGGCGATGGCACAGGATCACCGGCCAACCGAGTTGGCGCATCAACGGTTGGGCGAACTGCTCGAACGTGTCGGACAGGATGATCACCTGGGTCCGCGAGCGCAGTGCGTCGAGGAAGACCTTGGCGCCGTCCAGCGGCGAGAGCCCGGCGATCACGCCGGCGATGAGCGACATCGTCAGCCCGTGCTCGGCCAGCAGATCGAGCCGGTACTTCATCAAGGCGTCGTAGTCGGGCTCGTCGCGCGTGGTGCGGCGCAGCTTCTCGATGCCGGTGTGTTCGGCGACCGCGATCCAGATCTCCGGCACCAGGACACCTTCGAGATCCAGCGCGACGATCGTCGGGCGGAGGTCGAGACGTGGGTCGGCGGGCGGGTCGGCGGGCGGGTCGCGTCGCGCTGCTCACGGGCCCAGTCTCGCCGAGCCACGGCCGGGACGGGAAACCGTGGCCGGATGCCGGCGGGGCGCGGTCAGTCGGCCACGTGGGTGATCGGCAGTGGCGGCCGCTCGGGCGGTGCACACGTGCCGGCGGCCCAGCCGAGGTAGACCACCCCGACGAGGCGATCGTCGGTGTCGAACCCGCACAGGTCGAGCACCGCCGGCGCACGCGTGAGGGCCGGTGTCGACCAGAAGCTGGCCAGGCCGACGGTCGTGGCCCCGAGCAGGAGGTTCTGGATGCCGGCGGCCACGGCGTCGCGGTTCTCGACGTCGATCATCTCGTCGTCGGCGGGCGCGCATCCGACCACCAGCGTGGCCGGCGTGCGCAGGTACTTCGTGCGGGTCTTGGCGCGCTTCACATCGTCGCCGAAGTCGGCCGCGACCATGTCGGCCACCATCGTGTCGCCGAGGCGGGCCCGCCCCTCGCCGGTGAACACGGCGAAGCGCCACGGCCAAGTCTTCTTGTGGTTGGGCGCCCAGCTCGCCAGCCCACACAGCTCGGCGATCAGCTCGAGCGGCACCTCGCGGTCATGATCGACGATCATCGAGGTGCGACGGTCACGAACGAGCTGTGCGAACTCCTCGAACCCGACCGGCGATGCCATGGCATTCAGGATGTCACGCGGTTGCCCAGATCAACACCTCGGCGCCGTCGGCTATGGGGAACCGGGTCGCTTCGGGCCGACGAGGAGTTCGAGCAGTTCACCGACGGTGCGGGCGCGAATGTTGATGTCGCTCAGCGGGAGGTGCTTGGCGTCAGGCAATGGCAGGTGGTCTTGGATCTCGTAGTGGTTCCGTCGTCCTGCTCGCTGCTTGACCAGGTAGCCGGCGGAGGTGAGGTCGGCGACGATTCCGTAGGCGGTGCGCTCGGTCACGTGGAGGGCGGAGGCGAGATCGCGCAGGCGGGTGTCGGGGGAGGCGGAGATGAACAACAGGGCCCGGGCGTGGTTGGTGAGAAAGCTCCAGGCGACCACGGTAAGGATAGTAGCAGATTTCTGGGGAGCTATTGCCAGTAATATGTTTCCATAGTAGAATGAATGAGGTACATTCCGGGGGAGTTTGCCGTTTGGCGCCGATGCCCCGGCCGAACGAACGGTGACACGAATGACACCTGGCTTCTCCTGCCTGTCGACAAAGTCCTCCGCGCTCCGGGTTTCGCCGCCGTCGCCTCAAGGGTCGGCCCAGCGGGATCCACCTCGAACGGCACGTCGGTGAGGTCGCAGTGCGGGGGCCAGGCCCCCGACGGGGTCGTCGCTCCGGAGCGAAGCGACTTCACCCAGGACAGGGCCGAGGCGACACGGGAGCTTCGTCGGGCTCTCGCCCGCGACGAGCTCTTTCTCGAGTACCAGCCCCAGGTGGCGCTGGACAGTGACCGCATCGTCGGAGTCGAGGCGTTGGTGCGTTGGCAGCACCCGGTGTTGGGAATCGTGCCGCCCCTCGAGTTCATCCCGCTCGCCGAGGAGATCGGTCTCATCGTCGCCATCGGGTCCTGGGTCATCGAGGAGGCATGCCGCGAGGCGGCGAGATGGCGGCGGTCGTTCCCTGACCGCCCCACCCTGGTGGTGTCGGTCAACGTGTCGGCCCGCCAGTTCGGACCAGGGCTCGTGGATGTCGTCACTCGAGCCCTGTCGGCGGGCGGCGCCGAACCAGCGGCACTGTGTCTCGAGCTGACCGAAGGCCTCCTCATGCAGAACATCGAGGAGGCCATCGCCATCCTCCAGGAGTTCGCTGATCTCGGTGTCTCGATCTCCATCGATGACTTCGGCACGGGGTACTCCGCGCTCGCCTATCTCAAGCGGCTTCCGCTGCATGAGCTGAAGATCGACAAGTCCTTCGTCGACGGTCTCGGGATCGATGACGACGACACCGCCATCGTGGCGGCGATCGTCGCCGTGTCCCACGCGCTCGATCTGTGGGTGGTGGCCGAAGGTGTGGAGACCGCCGCTCAGCTGCAGCGGCTGCGCACACTCGGCTGTGACGAGGTCCAGGGTTATTACCTGGCCCGGCCCGGACCGCCCGGCGCTGTCGACGTCATGTTGCGGGCCGAGGCGAGCCTCGGTTGGCATAGCCATGAGCCTCACGGGTTGGCGTCTCCCGCGAGGTCGGAGACGTACCGCCCGAATCGGATCCTGGTGGTCGACGACGACCCCACCGTGCGCCGGCTCGTCCGCATGAGTCTCACCACCGTCGGGTTCGAGGTTGATGAAGCGGTTGACGGCGCCGGCGCACTGGCTGCCGCGAAGCGCTTCACCCCGGACTGCATCCTGCTCGACCTGGCCATGCCGGGCGGGAGCGGCCTGGAGGTATGCCGCGCCCTTCGGGCGGCGCCGGCCGCCGCGGACTGCGCGATCCTGATCCTCACGAGCACGGCCGACGTGGAGAACAAGGTGGAGGCGTTCTTGTCGGGGGCGGATGACTACATCAACAAGCCGTTCTCCCCGCGGGGCCTGGTCAGCCGGGTTCACGACGCCATGCGCCGACGGCGGGAGGAGGTTGGGGCGCCGGTTGTACGCGAGAAGAACTCGCCGGGCGACGGGACGGTCGTCGGGTCACCTTCGGCGGCGGACTTCGATGCCGCCGCGATGGACCGTCACCATCTCGGAGGCGTCTCCGAGGCATCCGGCTCGCAGTGGGCCGAGCTCCGCCGGTGAGCGCCCAAGCGGATCTCCTGATCCCCGAGGACGAGGAAGCCCGCATCGAGGTGGTGCGGCGCTATGGCGTTCTCGACACCCCGCCCGAGAGTGGCTTCGATCGCATCACTGCCCTGGCGGCGCGCCTGTTCGATGTGCAAATCGCCGTCGTCAGCATCGTCGACACCGATCGCGTCTGGTTCAAATCCAACCACGGCCTGCCGGAGTTCTCCGAGACCCCTCGTGAGCGGGGACTTTGCGCATCCGCCATCCTGCACCAGGGGCTATGGATCGTGACCGATGCGGTCACCGACCCCGGTGCGGTTGCCAACGTCCTCGTGGCCGGGGCCACCAAGGTGCGGTTCTACGCAGGCGCGCCGCTGGCCACATCGGATGGCTACAACCTCGGCGTCCTGAGCGTCATGGGTCGGGCGCCCCGCGAGGTGACTCCATCCGAGGCCGCTCATCTCCAGGACCTCGCCGCGCTCGTCATGGACGAGCTCGAGGTGCGATTCCTCGCGCAGCGAGCCGTGAACACCGCCGGCGAGGCGTTTCGGATCGAGGCCGATCGGCTCGCCGTCCGCGCCGCCTCGGCCACCGAGGCCTCCCGGGTGACCGCGGCGACGCTCGCATACCAGACGGCCTCCGCGGCAGAGGCCCTCCGGGTCATAGCGGAGACCGTGGCCGCGGAAACCGCCGCGTCAGCCGCGGCCCTCCGGGTGACCGCCGAGACCCTGGCCGTGCGGACGGCCTCCGCCACGGAGGCCACGCGGGTCACCGCCGAGACACTCGCCGCCGAGACCGCCGCGTCGAATGCTGCAACCCGGGTGTCCGCCGACACGTTGGCCGCGGAGACTGCCGCGTCAGCCGCGGCCCTCCGGGTGACCGCCGAGACCCTGGCCGTGCGGACGGCCTCCGCCACGGAGGCCACGCGGGTCACCGCCGAGACACTCGCCGCCGAGACCGCATCGGCCGTGGAGGCGACGCGCGTGACTGCGGAGACACTGGCCGCCGAGACGGCATCGGCCACGGAAGCGACACGGTTGACCGCGGAGAGACTCGCGGCTCAGACAACGACCGCCACGCAGGCCTTCCGTGAGCGAGCCCGCACTCTGGCCGCGGAGGCAGCCACGGCTGTGGAAGCCTCCCGGCTCAAGTCCGAGTTCCTCTCCAACATGAGCCACGAGATCCGAACCCCCATGAACGGAGTGCTCGGCATGACCAGGCTCCTCCTCGGCACCGATTTGAGCACCGAGCAACGCGGCTACGCCGACATCGTCCACCAGTCGGCCGAAAGCCTGCTGACCGTGATCGACGACATCCTCGACTTCTCCAAGATCGAAGCCGGTCGGATGGACCTCCGTGCGACCAACTTCGATCTGCGAGCCGTCGTCGAAAGCGCGGCGGAGGTGCTGGCCGAAGCGGCCCACAAGAAAGGACTCGAGCTCGCCGTCGAGGTCACCCCCGATCTGCCCGCACTCCTGCGGGGGGACGACGGGCGAGTGCGCCAGATCCTGATCAACCTGATCGGCAACGCTGTCAAGTTCACCCACCACGGTCAGGTCCTGGTGCGCGTCAACCTGCCGACCGCGTCCGAGGACGCAGGTCAGCAGGTCCTCGTCGAGATCACCGACACCGGCATCGGCATCGCCCCCGAGGATCAGGAGGGCATCTTCGCCAGTTTCACTCAGGCCGACGCCTCGACCACCCGCACCCACGGCGGCACGGGCCTGGGGCTCACCATCTCCAGACAGCTCGTCGAGCTCATGGGCGGTGAGATCGGCGTGGACAGCGCAGAGGGAAGCGGCAGCAGGTTCTGGTTCGCGGTGCCCTTCGTCGCCGCGACGGTCGCCGCGACGGTCGACGGGGCAGAACCGATGCATGCCTCCGACGCGCTGATCCGCGAACCGGCCCCGCCCGAGGAAACCGCCGGCGCCGTCCTGCACCTTCTCGTCGTGGAGGACAACGCCATCAACCAAGAGGTCGCCGCGCGGCTGCTCGAAGGGCAAGGGCATCGCGTCGCCGTCGCTGCCGGCGGCCGAGCGGCCATCGACGCTGTCACTGCGACGCGTTTCGCAGCCGTGCTCATGGACTGCCAGATGCCGACCATGGACGGCTACCAGACCACCCGCGCCATCCGGGCCCTCGAGGGGTCCGACCGACACACTCCGATCATCGCCATGACCAGCAGCGCGATGGCCATCGACCGCGAGCGATGCCTCGCTGCCGGGATGGACGACTACATCACCAAACCGCTCCAGCCCGACGAGCTGGCCGCGGTCGTCGCCCGCTGGGCCGGCGCCCACGGCAGCGACGACCGTGACAGACCGCAACCTGTGACGCAGGCCACCCATCAGGGGCGCGACGCCCCCACCGGGTTGCTCGATCCGGTCATGATCGCGGCGCTCCATGAGCTGGACCGCCGCGGCGGCGGGATGTCCCAACTGGTGGAATCCTTCCTCAGTGACGCCTCCGCCGCCCTCGAGGAACTACACGATGCCCTCGCTGCCGAAGACGCCGTACGTATCGCCCGCACCTGTCACCGTCTGCACGGCAGCAGCGCCAACCTGGGCGCATCGACGATGGCCCAGCTGTGCACCGAGCTCGGGATCACAGCTGTCAGCAGCACCCTTGCCGGCGCTCCCGCCATCCTGCGACGGTTGGAGGCCGAGTTCCGCCGGGTCCGCCCCGAACTCACCGCCACCTTCTCCGCGGCGCCAACCTGAACGGCGCCCCTGCACGGCGCCCCTGCACGGAGCGTCGCGCCCAAGAGCCCGGATGCCCGTCGTCGACCCCTGACGAAATTGCGTTTGCGTCGGGATTTCGGTGACCCGTTGCGCGGAGATCTCGACGCAAACGTGGCTCGCACGGGTCGCCCAACTCCGGCAAGGTGATGTTCCCCTCGGTCGCCGCCATCGAACGATCAACACGGTGCCGTCCCGATTGCCGGAGTTGAATGCCCGAGGAATGCCCGAGGAATGCCCGAGGTGAACGGAAGGCAACGTTTCGCTGAACGCTGGGCGTCTCCCGTCGGGAGCGATCACGGGGATGGTTAGCATCCGGAGTTTGTCGGGTCGGCCTCGTAGGCATCCGACAAGGTCGCCACCTGCAACTCGGGAGTTCAGATGAACGTCAGCCATCTCGTCGCCAAGCTCGACAAGGAGTCCTTCACCGCCGGTGAGACGATCTTCATGAAGGGTGATCCCGGAACGACGATGTACGTCGTCGTAGACGGTGACGTCGAGGTCGCCTACGACGGCACGCGTTCGGTTCGGCTCGGGCAGGGCGCGTCGTTCGGTGAGATGTCGCTCATCGACAAGCGGCCCCGAAGTGCCACGGCGACAGCCGTGACCGATGTGACGCTGGCTCCGATCAGCCAGGGGCTGTTCCTCGTGCTCGTCCACGACACGCCGTACTTCGCGCTCGAGGTGATGCAGTCACTCTCCGACCGACTGCGGCGAGCCAACGAGATGGACCGTGTCGATGGCGGACGTGTCGATGGCTGACGTTCGGCCGACACGACCCGCCCGCTTCACCCGATCAGGCCTACTGCTTGGCGTGCAGTTCGTCGTTCAGGGTGCCCCAGGCGCCGGTCCGCGCCCGCGCGACGACCTTGCCTGACTGACCGTCACGCAGGAACATGAGGTTGTCGCGGCCGGACAGCGCACGCGCCTTGACGACGCCGGTCGGCGTCAGTACCGGGGTGCCGGCCGTGACGTAGAGGCCCGCTTCGACCACGCAGTCGTCGCCGAGGCTGATGCCGACGCCGGCGTTCGCGCCGAGCAGGCATCGCTCGCCGAGCGTGATCTGTTCGGTCCCGCCTCCCGACAGGGTGCCCATGATCGAAGCGCCGCCCCCGACGTCGGTGCCGTCGCCGACGACCACGCCGGCGGAGATACGTCCTTCGACCATCGACACGCCGAGTGTGCCGGCGTTGAAGTTGCAGAACCCTTCGTGCATCACCGTCGTGCCCTCGGCGAGGTGCGCCCCCAGCCTGACCCGATCGGCGTCGGCGATGCGCACGCCGGACGGAATCACGTAGTCGGTCATCCGCGGGAACTTGTCGAGACCGTGCAGGGTGAGTACCCCGCCGGCCTGCTTCAGCTGGAAACGGACGTCGTCGACATCGCCGAGAGCGACGGGGCCGAGGTTGGTCCACGCCACGTTGCTCAGCACGCCGAAGATGCCATCGACGTTGATCGTGCGCGGCGCGGCCAGGCGGTGCGACAGGAGGTGCAGCCGAAGGTACGCGTCCGACGCCGACGCGGGCGGCTGGTCGACGTCGATCGAGATCCGCACGGGCCGGATCGTCACCCGGCGGACCTCGTCGGAGGTGTCACGCATCCCGAGCTGCGACTCGATCTCGTCGTGCGGGCAGTCGTCGTCGCCGTACTCGCCCCAGCCCAGCCAGCGATACCAGGTGTCGAGCACGGTCTCGTCCGCCGCGATCGTTGCGAGGCCCGCGCCCCATGCCATACGTGTCATCGGACAACTCCCACTTCCCGAATGCTGCTTGCCGAAATGTACGTGTCGACCTGCATCACAGCACTTCGGGCCGCATGACTTCGGGCCGCAATGTGGGGAACAGGATCACTTCCTTGATCGAGTCGACGCCGGCGATCAGCATTGCCACCCGGTCCATCCCGATGCCGAGGCCGCCGGTCGGCGGCATCCCGTACTCGAGCGCCCGCAGGTAGTCCTCGTCGACCATGCCGGCCTCGGTGTCGCCGGCATCGCGTGCGGTCTGCTCGTCGTCGAAGCGCAGGCGCTGTTCGATCGGGTCGTTGAGCTCGGAATACCCGTTGCCGAGCTCGCGGGAGTCGACGAAGATCTCGAAACGCTCGGTGAGCCACGGGTCGGCTCGATCGACGCGCGCCAGCGGCGAGATCTCGGTGGGATGGCCGGTGACGAACGTCGGCCGGACGATGTCGGCCTCGCACAGCTTCTCGAAGAGCTCCTCGACGATCTTGCCCCCGCCCCAGCGAGCTTCCCAGCGCACGTCGTGCTGCTCGGCGAGCGCCCGGAGCTCGTCGATCGGGTGCGATGGATGCACCTCACGACCGAGCTTGGCCGACACCGCGTCGACCATTCGCACCCGTGGCCACGGTTCGGTGAGATCAACCGATTCCCCCCGGATCCGAACCACGCTCGTGCCGGTCGCGTCGAGCGCGGCCCGGGTGACCAGCACCTCGGAGATGTCCATCACGTCGTTCCAGTCACCGAACGCCTGGTAGAGCTCCATCATCGTGAACTCCGGGTTGTGGCGCGTCGAGATGCCCTCGTTGCGGAAGATCCGACCGATCTCGAACACCCGCTCCATGCCGCCCACGATCAGACGCTTGAGGTGCAACTCCAGGGCGATGCGCAGGTAGAGCTGCATGTCCAGGGCGTTGTGGTGGGTGATGAACGGGCGGGCATGTGCGCCGCCGGCGTCGACGTGGAGCACCGGCGTCTCCACCTCGATGAACCCGTGCTCGTACAGCGTCCGGCGGAAGCTGGCGATCACGGCATGGCGGATCTCGAACGCCCGGCGAGCCTCGTCGTTGACGATCAGGTCGGCATACCGCTGACGGAATCTGGTGTCGGTGTCGGTGAGCCCGTGCCACTTGTCCGGCATCGGCCGGATCGCCTTGGCGAGCAACTCGATCCGTGCCGCCTTGACCGACAGCTCACCCTTGCGGGTGGTCATCACGGTTCCGTGGACGCCGACCCAGTCGCCGAGGTCGAGTTCCTTGATCGAGTCGAACGCGTCATCGCCGACGACTGCCTTCGACACGAACAGCTGGATCTCGCCCGCGCGATCGCGAACGGTGGCGAAGATCAACTTGCCCGAGTCACGCATCAGCATGATCCGCCCGGCGATCGCGACTTCCGCTTCGGTCTCGGTGCCGGCCGCGAGCGAACCCCAGGTGGCACGGGCCTCGCCGAGGTCGTGGGTGCGGTCGAACCGATACGGGTAGGGGTTGGCGCCCGCGTCACGCATCGAGGCCAGTAGCCCGAGCCGCCGGGCGCGTTCCGCGGAGAGACCGCTGCCGGTCTGCGCCCCGTCGGTCACGGGGCCGATCACGCTGTCGATCACGCTGTCGTCTGCCACGGATGGAGCACGGTAGCGACTTCCCGGAAGGCCCGCGCGTTCCATCTCCGGGTCGGCGCCCGACGGGCGGCGACGAGGTCCTTGACGTCAACCCGTCCCTCGCGGTCTCTACGATCACCCTGTGCGACGCCTTGTTCCTGCTGCCCTGCTCGTCGGCGCGGCCGTGCTCTCGCTGCAGGCCGAGGCAGCCGCCCCGATCGATCGTGTCGAGGGGCCGGCCTCGGTGTTGGCCAAGGCGGTTCCGGTTTCGCCGGCCGCGACCGACATCGTCACGGTCGCCAACTCCGGTCCCTTGACGCAGGGCAATGCCGATCGGGCCCTCGTGGCCGCTCGTGCCGCCGGTGGTGCTGCTGCCGTCGGCCGATCGGCAAGCGTCGGAATGACGGAGGTTCGCCGAGGCGGCGGCCTCGTGCAGGTCCCTCCGGCGGGCTTCGCCTATCCGATGGGCGCCACGGTGCTGCCTGTCGACTTCGTGGGCCGCACGATGGGGCGGTCGGTCTCGGGTCTGTTGTCGGCCGGCGACGTCGTCATGGGTGCGATGACCGCCGGCCTGCGAGGGGCGCTGGCCGGCGACACGATCACGCTGACGGCCGGATCCGGAACGCCGACGGTGTTCACGATCGCCGCCGTGCTTGCCGACGCGACGATCGGGGGCGCCGAGCTGCTGATGTCGCCCGACGGCGCCGACCGGCTGGGCATCACCGACCCGAGCCGGGTGGTGATCTGGAACTTCGCTTCCCGGGCGTCGATCGATGCCGCGTTGGCGACCCAGGGACTGGTCAACACCTCGGTCAGGATCCGCCGCAGTTGGGATCCGTTCGATCCCGATTCCACGCTCGGCATGGCCGAGACGAAAGTTGCGCTCGGTGAGTTCGCGTACCGGGTCGATTCGACCGGGTCGGTCACGCTCGACTCGGAGTGGATGAGCCGGTACATCACCTACGGGGGCATCTCCGGGCTGCAGTTGCAGACCGGTTGCCACGCGACCACCAGGATCGCCCTGGGCAACGCCATGTCCGAGGTGGTCGCGGCCGGGTTGTCCGGCACGATCAACTACCAGGACGCGAACCGGGCAGGCGGTTGCTTCCTCGCCCGCTTCAACCGGTTGACGCCGGATTCGGCGCTCGGCTTCCTCTCGCGCCATAGCTGGGGCATGGCCGTCGACACCAACACCGTGGGTTCCTGTCAGGGTTGCGCACCACCCGACATGGACTGCCGTACGGTGCGGATCTTCCGCAAGCACGGCTTTGCCTGGGGCGGAAACTTCCTCACGCCCGACGGGATGCACTTCGAGTGGGTCGGCGAACCGCGCGATCAATTCGCCTACCCGTCGAGGTTCTGTCCGAACGAACCGTCGGCCGCCTCGGCGGCGCTCACCGACGCTGAGACCCAGCGCGCGACGTTGTTCGCCACCGATGGTCTGCTCGCGGACGGGTGAGACGGTTGACCGGTCGAGGATCGGCGTAGCCTGACGGCGTGACCGTTCGATTCGTGATCATTGGCGGGGGGCCCGCCGGGAACACCGCAGCAACGCATGCCGCCCGCCTCGGCGCCGAGGTGACGATGATCGAGTCCGAGATCGTCGGGGGCGCCGCGCACCTGTGGGACTGCATCCCGTCGAAGACGATGATCGCCACCGGAGGAGCCATGAGCTTCTCCCGGCGCCTCGACGGCATGGGCCTCGAGACCACCGTGACGGGGGTCGACATCGAGGGTCTCACGTCGCGTATCGACCTGATCAAGCAGACGATGAGCGCCAACGTCGTCCAGATCCTCGAGAGCCAGGGCGTGCACATCAAGCGCGGAACCGGACGGTTCACGAGCCCATACACCGTCGAGGTCGACGGCGCCGATGGTGTCGAGATCATCGAGTTCGATGCCGCGCTCGTCTCCACCGGTTCGAGGCCGCGCATCCCCGAGTGGTGCCGTCCTGACGGTGATCGCATCCTCACGACCCGCGACTGCTACCCGCCGAAGGTGTTCCCCGAGAGTGTGACGGTGATCGGATCGGGCGTGACCGGCGTCGAGTTCGTCCACATGTTCTCCTCCTTCGGCGCCGACGTCACGCTCGTGGTCAGCCGCCGCCAGGTGCTCCCCGGCAAGGACCCCGAGGTGGCAGCCGTGCTGGAAGACGAGTTCGGGCGTCGGGGCGTCAAGCTGTTGATGGGCGCCCGGGCCGTCGGAATGGACCGTACACCCGACGGTTCCGGTGTCATCGTGCGTTGCGACGACGGCCGAAGTGTCGAATCGACTCACGCCGTGCTCGCGATCGGGTCCGTGCCGAACACCGCCGGAATCGGTCTCGACACTGCGGGCGTGGACGTCGACGCCGGCGGCTACGTCCCCATCAACCAGCACTGCGTCACGAACGTCGAGCACATCTACGCGGCCGGTGACATCAGCGGCAAGCTCCCGTTGTCGTCGGTGGCGTCGATGCAGGGGCGCGAGGTGGCCCAGCACGTGATGGGTCTGCACACCCGTAGCCACCGTCATCTCGACTACGACAAGGCAGCCTCGGCGATCTTCACCGAACCGGAGATCGCCGATGTCGGGCTCGCCGAGGCCGAGGCGTTCAGCTCCGGGCGCAAGATCCGGGTCACGAAGGTGCCGTTCTCGGTGACGGCCAAGGCCATGATCAACAACGACACCCGGGGGTTCGTCAAGATCATCTCCGACCCGGCCACGGGAGTGGTGCTCGGCGGCTCGATCGTCGGTCGTCACGCAGCAGAACTGATCTCGGTGTTGGCGGTTGCCGTCACCGCCGGATTGACCGTGAACGACCTGGTGCAGAGTGTGCTCGTGCATCCCGCGCTCAGCGAAGCCCTCTCCGAAGCCGCCGAATAGGCGCTCGCCCCGAACCGGCACGGGTCGAACCGGCACGGGTCGAACCGGCACGGGTCGAACGGGCAGGCTCGAACCAGCACGGCAGGAGAACCGTTGGAGGAATGATCCCCCAGCGGAAACGGAGGTGGGGGCGGGGTTCCCGCCAGGGTGGGTGGTGGTTCCCGCCAGGGTGGGGTGGTTCCCGCCAGGGTGGGGGTGGTCCGATCGTGAAGTTGTCAAGTCAGCTTGCTTCGGAGGCAAGCCAGGTTGACAATTCGTCGCGCTCGGACCCCGCTCGGACCCCGCTCGGACCCGGCCGGACCCCCGCGGACCCCGCTCGGACCCCGCTCGGACCCCGGCCGAACCGTCACATGATGGCTGTCACACCGGTCGTTCATGATCGAACGATGACGGTGCGACAGGAACTCCACCAACTCGTCGACGATCTGTGCGGCGACGACTCGAAGCGGGCGCTGGCCGCGTATCGACGCATCAGCATCGACGAGCTTCCGTGGCTGGAGCGCCGTGCCGTGCTCGCCGCCCGCCGGCGCGGCGCCTCGTGGGCGGCGATCGGTCGTCTCCTCGGGCGCAGCCGGCAGTCGGTGCAGCAGCGATTCGACCGTGTCTTCGACGTCGGAGAACTCAGCCGTCCACCGGTTGCACTCCCGCCGGGTAGGGCCGAGCGAAAGCGGTTGGATTCGGTTCGCTCCGACCTCGCCCGTGATCGGCGAGTCGATGCTGCCGGCGATGACGGATCACTCGTGGCCTGGTGATCGCAGGTGGCGTTGACGTTGAATTGACGTTGACGGTGGCGATGACGGCAACTACTCGATGACGGCGAGGACGTCGCCGCTGCCGACCGTGTCGCCGACGGCGACCTTGATCTCCTTGACGGCGCCGGCGCGCTCAGCGTTGATCTGATTCTCCATCTTCATCGCTTCGAGCACGAGGATCCCCGCGCCGACCTCGACGGCCTGACCGACCTCGACCAACACCTTCACGATCGTTCCCTGCATCGGCGCCTCGATCGACCCCGAACCGGAACCGAGGGCCCCGGACCCCGCTGGGCTCCGCCTGACCTGCTTCTTCCCCGGCGCGGCTGCGCCGGCGGTCACCGCGCTCTGTCCGGGCACCCACATGTCGACGTCGAAGCGCTTGCCGTTGATCTCGACGGTGGTCGATCGCTTGACGAGCGGCTCGTCGTCGTTCGTCGGGGCGGCAGCGGTGGAAGCGACATCGCTGAGATCGAGGCGTTCCTCGACCCACTTCGTGGAGTGTTCGACTGCGGCGAAGTCCCGATGACGAAGGATCGCGAGATCGGCGGGAATCGTGGTGGCCACGCCCTCGACGACCATCTCCTCGAGCGCACGGATCGCCCGCGCGATCGCGACATCCCGATCACGGCCCCACACGATAGGCGTGATCGCGCGATCACGCGGCGTGTGCCCGCACACCGTCACGCGATGACCGGCCGCATGCAACAGTGCGGCGACGGTGGAACCGATGGCCCCGGGACCGACAAGTGCTATCGAGCTGCCCACCGCTCCCAACATACCGAGGCGTACTAAATTGGTTGTCACCGTTATGAGCGCAGGGGTCCGTGGATTCAACTCGCGGTAGGACACGCCACGAGATGCCCCACCCTCGGTGGGGCCCTATCGTTGGAGTCGATGACCGCCAACCCACGAGGTGCCGACCCGGGTGCCGGTCCCGCGGGGCCGGCACTGGACATCACGGCCCTGCCGGATCTGCTCGACGATCGGTCCCGCGCCGGGCCGGTGCGCGAGCGTAGGCCGGTGTACGTCGATCTGCTGCCGCCGTGTAACGCGACCTGCCCGGCCGGTGAAAACATCCAAGCCTGGCTGAGCCATGCTCGGGTCGGCGAGCTTGAACAGGCGTGGCGCCAGTTGGTCGCTGACAATCCCTTCGCCGCGATCCACGGTCGGGTCTGTTATCACCCGTGCGAGTCGGTTTGCAATCGCGCGGATCTCGACGCTGCGGTGTCCATCCATTCGGTGGAACGGTTGCTCGGCGATTCGGCACGCCAGCACGGGTGGCAGTTCGAGCCGCCACCACAGCCGACCGGCAAGCGGGTGCTGGTCGTCGGCGCCGGACCGAGTGGACTGTCCGCCGCCTACCACCTGGCCCGGCGCGGGCATCACGTCGAAATCCGCGATGCCGGCGCCGAACCTGGCGGGATGATGCGCTACGGCATCCCGAACTACCGGCTCCCCCGCGATGTTCTCGATGCCGAAGTGCATCGCATCGCCGCCCTAGGGGTGCAGTTGACGTTCAATCACCGGGTTGAAGACCTTGCCGCCGAACGCGAGTCGGGCAACTTCGATGCCGTGTTCGTCGCGGTCGGGGCGCAC
>CAVPET010000045.1:0-42396 GCA_963703525.1 Ilumatobacteraceae bacterium
TGTCCGGGTCCAGCTTCATCGTGGCCGTCAACGCCATCATGCTCAAGCGGCTCCGGATCGCCTCCCAGGACGCGCCCAGCGCTGTCGACGCGACCGATTCGACCGAGGCGCGGGCTGCCGATCCGGCCCCGACCTGAGGATCGTTCGACCCATGTCCAACCCCTTCATCATTCGCCGCCGATTCCTGCTGCCGGCCGGCGGCACGACGGTGGCTGTAGGCGGGGGCGCGTTGCTCGCCACCCGGGAGACGGGCCTACCGATGGCCGACCACCACCACCACCATCATCCGCCCGGGCGAAACCATCGTTGTCGACTTCGAGGCCGATAACCCGGGCCAATGGGCCCTGCACTGCCGCAACATCCACCACGCCGAGGCCGGGATGATGACCGTCTTGTCCGACGTGGCATGACCCTTGGGAGAACACCATGACCGATCAGACCCACACCTGCACAGCCGCCTCCGCTGACCGGGGACCTACCGACGCGCCTCGCGGCGCCGCGGCGATCGCCGGGCCGCTCATCGAGTCGCTGATAGGCGCGGCCCCGGTCCGCTTCGAGTTCTGGGACGCCACGACGTGGGGGCCGGCCACCGCCGAGGGGACGGTCATCCTCCGCTCCCCCGACGCGCTGCGGTGGCTGCTGTGGGGGCCCGGTGAGCTCGGCGTGTCCCGCGCCTTCGTCGTCGGCGACATCGACGTCGAGGGGGACCTCTTCAAGATGATCGCCGCGTTGCGCCCGGCGGGGCCGAAGCTACGCGCCGGGCTGCGAACCCTGCCGCGGGCCGTGTCGGCCGCCCGTCGCCTGGGAGCCCTCGGACCCCCGTTGCCGCCACCCCCCGAGGAGGCCCGCCCCCGGGGGCGCCGGCACTCGATCGCCCGTGACGCCCAGGCCGTCGGCCACCACTACGACGTCGGCAACGACTTCTACCGGCTCGTGCTCGGGCAGTCGATGACCTATTCCTGCGCCCGGTTCGCCGAGCCGGGCATGACGCTCGCCGAGGCACAGGCATCCAAGCACGACCTGGTGTGCCGCAAGCTCGGGCTCCACGAGCGGCCCGGACGGCGCCTGCTCGACGTCGGCTGCGGGTGGGCATCGATGGCGATGCACGCCGCCGAGCACTACGACGCCCGAGTGGTCGGCGTGACCATCAGCCGCGAGCAGGCCGAGTCCGCGCGCCGGCGTGTCGAGGCCGCGGGACTCGCCGACCGGGTCGAGGTCCGCCTGCTCGACTACCGGGACCTGCGGGGCGAGCGGTTCGACGCCATCTCCTCCATCGGGATGTCCGAGCACGTCGGCAAGGCGAAGACCTCGTCGTACTTCTCGACGCTGTCGTCGCTGTTGGTCCCCGGCGGGCGGCTCCTCAACCATGCGATCTCGTCGGTGGGCGGCTCGAAGATCGGGTCCCGCACGTTCATCTACCGCTACGTGTTCCCCGACGGGGAGCTGCTCGACGTGGGCGACACCGTGCTGGCGATGGAGGGCGTCGGGTTCGAGGTCCGCGACGTCGAGTCCCTCCGCGAGCACTACGCGCTCACCCTGCGCCAGTGGGTCACCAACCTCGAGGAGCGCTGGGACGACGCGATCGCCCTGGTCGGCCCCCGGCGGGCCCGCGTGTGGCGCCTCTACATGACCGCCTCCGCCATCGGGTTCGAAGACGGTGGCCTCGGCGTGCACCAGGTGCTCGGCGTGGTCCCCGGAACCGACAGCGCCAGCGGCATGCCACCCACCCGCGACGGGTGGTCGACCCCCCACTGACACGTTTCACAGATGAGAGTTACCTCCGTCTCCTTGAGCAACACCAGTCCGACATCGACCAAATGCTCGCTCGACCGGCGCCACGATCGACCATGGCGGGTTGGTCCGCCGTGGACACGCCAGGCGAGGGGCGCTGAGTCTGCCCGGCCGGTGCGTGACGCCCAAACTACGAGGCGCGGCTCAGGAAGGGCAGGAGCACCGTGGCGAGTTGGAACGACGGGTCGATCTGCGCGCCCACTCCCTCGCACATGGCGATGGTCTTGACGACCAGCGCCAGATCGGTAGGGAGCACGAGACGGTGTCGCCGTACGACGCTGAGCATGCCGCCGAGCAGCGTCCCGAATGACATGTCGCCGAGAGGTCTTCTGAGTTGATCAGCTGCCAGCGTTACCAGGTCGTCTCGGAGACTTTGCCGGTCGACATCGGTCGTGGCGACACCGAGGGCGAGGATGTTGTCGAGCAGAACGTCGCCGTTCTTGGACGCGAACCCTCCGAGGAGGGCGGCGAGGCGTCCCCGTGTCGCGGTGTCGATGGATCCGACCATGCCGAAGTCGATGAGTCCGACGGTGCGGTCGGGTTCGATGAAGAAGTTACCGGGGTGGGGGTCCGTGTGGAAGAGACCGTGTTCGAACACCATCCGCAACGTGATGAGTGCTGCGGTGCGGGCGACGGCCGGCCGGTCGAGCCCGGCGGCATCGAGAGCGGCGGGTTCGCTGACGTTGACCCCGCGCAGCCGTTCCAACGTGAGGACCTGCGCTGTGGTCGCTTCCCAGTGCACACGCGGGATGTGGACCGAGGGATCGTCGGCGAAGTTCGCGGCGAACCGCTCGGCGTTTGCTCCCTCGCTGGAGGTAGTCGAGTTCTTGTCGGAGTGTGCCGCCGAACTCGGCGGCGAGTGCGGGGAGGTCGTAATGGCGTGCCGTCTTGGAACGCCGGGCAAGTCGCGCCGCGAGTTTGGTCAGGAGGTCGAGGTCCTCGTCGACCTGGGCGACGACACCAGGTCGCCGGACCTTGACGACCACGTCGGACCCGTCGGCCAGCGTCGCTGCATGGGCCTGGCCGATCGACGCCGACGCCAAGGGGGTCAGGTCGAAGGTGGCGAACATCGACTCCGCCTGGCAACCGAACTCTGTCGAGATCGTGTTGAGGATGTCCGCGGCCGGCACGGGTGGCGCGTGGTCTTGCAGCCTGGCGAGTTCGGCCTGGTAGTCGGGCGGGAGCAGATCGCCGCGGGTGGACGCGATCTGCCCGAGCTTGACGAACGTTGTGCCGAGTTCTTCGAGAGCGAGCCGGAGATGTTCCGGGCGGGTGTATGGACTATCTCTGCGGTCGTGGCCCAGCCAGCCTCGCTGAAACGGGATGAGCCGTCCCGCTCCGGTCGGACCGACCAGGTACCCGAGCCCGTGGCGGGTAGCGGCGCCGGCGATCTGACGGAGCCGACGTCGAGACGACGAACGGGTCACTACGTCACCTGACCTTGCTGGACCCGGCCGGAGTCGAAGACCGTCCGGTGTCCCGGCATGAGGGAATCAGCATCCTCGATGACGGTGCGAGGAACCAGCGCCGGCGTCTTCAGTGTCGGTCGACGGATCGTTCTGACCGTGATCTTCGTGCCCAGCTCGCGGCGGTTGCCGACTCATCGAGTGGCGGCCGTGTCCGCCGTGTCCGCCGTGTCCGCCGTGTCCGCCGTGTCCGCCGTGCATGCCGAGGTGCATCCACAGCATGCCGCCGATCAACAGTAGCCAGATCCAGTTGTTGCTCAGCCAGTTCATCGCGTTCTCCTCGGTTTGTTCGTCGTGTTCCATGGTGGCCTTCGGTGGGTGTTCCGCACATCGGGGAGGCGTACGGATTGAGCCCGGGTGATCTACGGAGCGTTCGTGAGCATGCGCCACAACCGACTGCCACACAACCGACTGCCAAGAGAGATCGTGCATCGCGTAGGTGCGTCCGGTGTGGGATGCCAGGTCGTGGGACCTGGACGACCGAGCCCGGTCCTCGCCTACGAACTCGTTGGGCACGTAGCTATCGGCGGACCAGTCGATCTCCCAGCGGTCGTCGTCGAGTAGATACCGACACCGGTAGTGCCGACGCGGGGCTGAGCGGTGCGAAGCTGGTGGTGCTGGTCCGGGCAGACGTCGTGTTTCCGGCGAAGGGAGTGTCCGATGGAAGTGGTGGAGGATCGGTGCGCATTCTTGGATGTGCACCACGACGCGCTGATGGCATGTGCCCGACCATGACCGCCCCCGCCATGTCGTCGCCACGCGGAGCGCAGCCAGGATCCGCCGGGCGAACCGGCCGGCCCCGCCCCGGTCGGATGCTATGGGTCACCGCGGCGTGGGGCGGGTGCTTCGTGGTCATCCGGTGGGGTCTGCGTGACGCACCGGTGCTTTGGTTCGCCACGCTGCGAGCGCTCGTCGCCGGTGTCGCCCTCCTCGCTCTTGCCACCGCCCAGCACCGGCCCCTGCCGAGCGGTGCCCGGGCGTGGCCCCTCATCTGCGTGCTGGCGGTGACCAACGCCAGTATCGCCTTCGCCGCCATGTTCGCCGGGGTCGACGGACTGGCCACAGGCACCGCCGCCGTGCTGGCCAACGCCCAGCCACTGCTCATCCTGCTGCCCGCCTGGTGGCTCTACGGAGAGCGGGTCACCGGCCGCACCGCGCTCAGCCTGGCCGTCGGGTTCGCCGGCTTGCTGGTCGTCGCCGTACCCGGCGGCGGCGGGTCGGGAGCATTGCTGTCCATCGTCGCCGCCGTGGCGATCACCGCCGGCACCCTGCTGACGCGGCGCCTCGCGGGCCTCGACCTCGTCCAGGCCGCCGGCTGGCACTTCGTGATCGGCGGTCTCGTGCTCGCCGCGGCGGCCGCCGCCGTCGAAGGCGTCCCCCGCATCGACTGGACGGCACGGTTCACGCTGTCGGTTCTGTTCCTCGCGTTGATCGGCACGGCGCTGGCGTTCTGGGCGTGGTTCACCGAGGTGCTGCGTTGCCCGCTCGGGCAGGTGGCGGCCTGGACGTTCCTGACCCCTGTGTTCGGCATCGCCTTCGTGGTACTGCTCACAAACGAACGGCCGGGCGGTTGGACCGCTTTCGGGCTTGTGCTCGTCCTCGCGTCCTTGTGGGCCGCCGTTCGGGCGCCGGTCCCGGAGGCATCGACGTGAGCCGCTACCGCCGGACCGCACCCGGAAGCGAGGTCCGCTTCGGCCGGCTCGCTGCGAACACGTCGGGAAACGCCGGATGACTTCGTACTTCTCGACGTTGTCGTCGCTGCTGACCCTCGGAGGGCGGCCGCTCAATCACGCGATCTCGTCAGTGGGCGGCTCGAAGATCGGAGCAAGCCGGACCGATTACGTGCGTAGTAACCGTTCGATGGCGCCGACGGCCTCGGTGATCTTCCTGTCGCCACGGTCAGGCTCGGCTGTGGTGGCGTGTACGCACTCGCGGAGGTGTCCATCGAGGAGGCCGAGACCGACGCCACGGAGCGCGCTCGTGACCGAGGCGATCTGGGTGAGCACGTCGATGCAGTACTTGTCGTCGTCGATCATGCGGGCGAGGCCACGTACTTGTCCTTCGATGAGGCGAAGCCGTTTCAGGTAGTCGTCTCGATGGATGGAATATCCGGGCATGTCACCCACGGTCCCTTCTTGTGTGGCTTTCTTGTGTGGCTTTGCGTGCGGCCGCCCCTCTGCGGCGAGTCATTCGGGCTCGTCTCGTGACATGACGGTTGGGTGTGCGGTGATCTCCCGCCACACACCCGAACGGCGCACCTCGACGACATGGAGGCCGGCTGCGGCGACGTTGTCCTCGGTGCGGCGGTTGATGGCGGGCCCCATGAGACGGCTCACCGTCGGGGTGAGCCGGTCGGCGAACCATCCGAGGATCGGGTTTCGCGGCCTGACGTGTTCGAGTAGCAAGACCTGGCCGTCGGTTCTCACGACTCGGGCCACCTCGCGGAGTCCGGCGACAGGGTCGGCGACCGAGCAGAACACACAGGTCGCGGTGACGGTGTCGAACGACTGGTCGTCAAAGGGCAAGTCCTGGACGTCGGCAAGTTCGAGGGTGACGTCACGATGGTCGCGGTCGGCGGACTGCTGGGCCTTGGCCAACATGTTGGCGGACACATCGATTCCTGTGAGGTGCACACTTGTGGGGTACAGACCGAGGTTGAGGCCGGTCCCGACCCCGACTTCGAGGGTCTTGCCGTGAGCTCGGCTGAGAAGCCGTTTGCGTCGACGACCGACACCGAGCAGGTTCATGGGTTTGTCGAGCAGGTCGTAGAACCGGGCATTGCGGTCGTAGCGGCGGGTGATGGCCTGCTGGGCCGAGTTGGGGGTAGACGTCTTGGTCATCGCAGCTCGTTGACGCGCTCTCGGTATTCCTCGATCGACAGCTCACCTTTCGCGAAGCGCTCGGCGAGGATCCCGCGGCCCCGATGGCTCGGGTCTCGCGGCGCCGGCCCAACCGGCCCAGTGCTGCCGCGGACGAACCACACGATAAGGACCACGAACAGCGCCATCGTCGCGACCCCCCACAGCCACATCCAGCCACCACCCCAACCGTTCATGTGATCCCAGCCGTCGGTTTGGGCGGCCCATGCAAGTGCGTTCATCACGGAAACCTCCTTGGGAGTTCTGGTATCGAACCTCTTTGATCGAGGCTCTCCACTCATCGTGCCTGGGTCTTGCATCACTCCGTAGGGTCAAAGGTCCCTACCCCTCATGGGTATCGCAATGTCACTCTGGTGCGACGAGGGTGGAGGAAATGGTGATGCGTGTGCTGTCGAGAAGGAGCCAGCTGTGACCGAGTCAACCGAAGAGTCCGCTGAAAGTGCCTCCTTGAGGGTTTCTGAGCGACGCCTCGACAGCGACGTCGTGTTGCTGGCGGAGGGGGTCGTGAAGTCCTATCGGCGGGGCTGGCGTCGGGACCCGTTGCGAGTCCTCACCGATGCCGGCCTGGAGTTGCACGCCGGTGAGATCGTCGGGCTGGTCGGCGAGAACGGGTCGGGCAAGTCGACCTTGATGAAGATCCTGGTTGGCTCGCTGGGCCTCGACGGCGGGCATGTGATGCGGAGCGGCACGTTGGGGTATTGCCCCCAGGAACCGATCCTGTATGAGCGGCTGACGTGTGATGAACATTTTGAGCTGTTCGCAGAGGCCTACAGCCTTGATCGGGGGGTCGCGGAACGGAGCCGTGACAGCATCTACGACGAATTCAGTTTCGCCGACTACGGCGAAACCCGCGTCGAGGAACTCTCCGGTGGTACCCGGGCCAAGCTCAACTTGGGACTGGCCATACTGCCCGACCCCGAGATCTTGCTGCTCGACGAGCCCTACGCCGGGTTCGACTGGGATACGTATCAACGGTTCTGGCAGCTCGCCGCTGATCGACGAGACAGCGGTCGTGCGGTGCTGATCATCAGTCACTTCGTTCCCGACGAGGAGCGCTTCGACCGCATCGTGCACCTTCGTGGCGGAAAGACCGTCGCATGACCACGACCGCGTTGTTGACCCGCCGCTATCTCGCCGAGTACGCCAGGCGGCGCATGAACCTCGTGCTGTTGGTGGTCGTGCCCATCGTCTTCGTCGGCCTGTCCTCGGACGCGATCGTGGACTTCGCCGAGCTGCTCGGAGGCGTCACCGACACGAACCGGCTCGCGTCGGTGACGGCCGGGTGGGCGGCCGCGTTCCTCGCCGGCGTGTCGGGGTTCTTCCACGTGTTCGACTCGCGGGAAGTCGACCGACGTGTGGCCGCCGCGGGAATCGGCGCCCGCCGCATCACCTCGGCGCGGCTGTTGTCGGGTTTGTGTCTGGTGTTGTTGGCCTCCGCCGCGGCCGTGATCGCACTCGCGGTACGGGCCGGGACCGAGGATCCGGCCCGGGCAGTGGCCGGGACGGTCATGTTCGCTGTCATCTACCTCGGGATCGGGGTCACCGTCGGCGCCGTCGTCAACAATGACGTCAACGGCTCGCTCGTGGTGGTCTTCATCTGGATGCTCGACGTGTTCTTGGGGCCTTCCATGGCCGGCAGCGATGTTTGGATCACCCGCCTGTTCCCCACCCACTTCGTCAGCCTCGTCATGTCAGACGCCGGCTCGGATCACGGCGGGCCCCTTTCATATCTCGGTTGGTCCGCCCTGTGGACCCTCGGAGCGCTCGCCGTCGCGGCGGCCGTGTTCGGCGCCGCCAGCGGCAACCGCAAAGCCCTGCGCCTGCGCCATCGGTCGGCGGCATGGCGCAGGCTGCGAGCGGGGCTGCGCTACGGGTTCCGCGAATACCGTCGCAACATCGCCCTGTGGGTGATGCTGGTCGTGCTGCCCGTGTTCTTCATCTCGCTCAGCTTCTACATCACCCCCGGCGATCTGACGCCGATCGAAGTGAAACAGAACGGTGTGACCACCGTCGAAGTGGTGTCGATGATCGATGTCCACGGCGCCCTGATGGTGCCGATCACCATCGCCTTCCTGGCCGGTCTGGCCGGTCTGTTCGTCGTCCGGGGGTCCCTCCAAGCCGACGCACGCCTCGCGCTGGCCGGTTTCCATTCTCGCGAGATCCTCGCCTCCCGGTTCGGAACCATCTCCTTGGCGGCCCTGCTCACAACAGCGGTGTCCCTCGCGGTCACCGCCGTCGACTTCGAGCCCGAAGCCTGGGCCTGGTTCGCCATCGGCAACGCCCTCGTCGCCCTCACCTACGGCATGGTCGGAGTCCTCGTCGGTGTCCTCTTCGGCCGCCTCGGCGGCCTCTACGTGATGTTCCTGATCCCATTTATCGACGTCGGGCTCGGCCAGAACGTCATGTTCTCCGCGGCGCCACCCGACTGGGGCATCTTCCTGCCGGCACGAGGAAGCGCCCGGGTACTCGTCGACGCGGCCTTCACACCCGGCTTCGACCAAACCCAAAGCCTCATCCTTGCCCTGGCCTGGCTCGTCGGACTCGCCGCCGTCAGCAGCGTCGTCTTTCACCACATCGCCGAACCCAGCCGGGCGTAGGTAGGGCCGAACGTTTCGACCCCTACGGGATATCGGGGGCGTGGTGGGGAGAGAGACTGGGCGGCACGGTCGGCTTGTGGTGTTCTCCGTAGCCCGAACCCGCAGAACTCCCCGATGCGCGCCACCTCGTCGCAGGCGCACGCTTGAGAGTGAAAAACATCGGGCCCCACGGAGGTGCGCCATGCAACTGAGGACCATTTTCCTGCTGGGCTCGCTGCCCTTCGTGTTCGTCGGTGCGCTGATCGCAATCAGCGACACCGGCACGAACAACACCACGAGGTCGCCGGTCGTCCTGAGCAACGACCCGGCCCCCGCCGTCAGCCAGCTGACGCGGCAAAGCAGCTCCCGCGAGGACGAGCTGCATGAGGACCTGAACATGACCCGATACATGTCCGGCGCCAATGCCACCGGACCCATGTTCACCGGTCAGGTCACCGACGCGCAGCTACAGCGCTCCAGTGATCCTGCCTACGTTCGCGAGTTGGAGAAGCACCAGCAGGACATTGACCGGATGCTCGGACGCGGAGGATCGTGACCCGGCCTTGCGTGCGCGGCGCGGGTCACGATCGTCTACCAGGACGAGCCCAAGGGCCTCGGACACGCCGTCGGCTGCGCCCGCGAGGCAGTCGGCGCCGAGCCGTTCGGGGTGCTCCTGCCCGATGAGCTGATGGGTTCCTCGGCACTGCTCGCGCAGATGAACGGTGTGTGCGCGTCGACCGGGGGCAGCGTCGTGGCCGTCGTCAACGTGCCCCGCGATCAGGTCAGCTCGTACGGCGTCATCGATCCCGCCGGCGAGTTGTCCGCCGACGGCGTCATCGCCGTGAAGGACCTGGTCGGAAAAGCCGTCGCCGGATGAGGCGCCGAGCAACTTCGTCATCACCGGGCGTTACGTGCTCACCGCGGATGCGTGGGACGAGATCGAGCGTCTGCGGCCCGGCCGTGGTGGCGAGCTGCAGCTGACCGACGCGCTCCGCGCCCAAGCGGTGAGATCCCCGTTCCACGCCGTGGTCTCCTCGGAGGGACGCCACGACACCGGGACCCCGCTGGGCTTCCTCACGTCGTCGATCGAGTTGGGCCTGGACGATCCCGAACTCGCCGCACCGCTGCGCGAGTTCCTGCACGGCCTCCGCCGCTGAGCCTGTACGCCGCCGATCACCGGGCGAGACGGTCACGTTCGTGTACGCGAACAAGGGCACGGTCAAGCACGAAGCGATCTTCGGCGACGAGACAGCACAGCAAGCCCACGGCGATCAGACAGCCGAAATGGGTGGGATGGAGATGTCCGCAATCCGGCGGGAAACCCGGTCGCCATGACTCCTGCCGAGATCGTGGCAACGAGCGCATGACTCGCAAACGTGGATTTCAGGGGGAAGATCGGGCGGCGTGGTAGCGGTCGAGTTTGGCTCGCAGGTAGGTGCCGGCAACGACCTGCTCGAACGCCTCGGCCGCAGGTCCGCCCGTTCCGACGGTGATCGGCAGCGGGCGGATGACCGCGTCGGCATTCGGGCTGTGGAAGTAGGCGATGCTCGTGCGTGACGGATATGGGGGTGGACCCGGCGGCGGAACGACGCGGTGCCAGGTGGAGCGCCAGCGTCCACCGCTCCAGTGCGAGAGCATGTCGCCGGTGTTCACGTGAAACGAGTTCGCCACGGGCTCGACGTGGACCCACTCGCCGTCGGCATCCTGCAACTGGAGTCCCGCAACGCCGTCGGTGGCGAGCAGCGTGATCGTGCCGTAGTCGGTGTGGGCGCCACCGCGGAACTGATCTGCCGGCGGCCGCTCGGTGAGAGCGGGGTAGCGGTTGACTGTGGCCGACGCCATCGGCTTGTCGATCATGGAGGCGAAGTAGTCGGGCCCCAGGCCGAGGGCATCGGACATCAGCCCGAGAATCCGTTCGGCGAGTTCTCGCATGGCAGTGAGGTAGGTGCCCCACAGTTCCGGGAGGCCGACCGGCGTGGCCGGCCAGATGTTCGGCGTGAAGAACTCGGCTGCGGAGCGGTAGTAGGGCGTATCGGGGATCGGCTCGAGGCCGGCGTTGAACGTCTCGGCGAGGTCGGGCTCGGTGACCACGTCGTGCGCGTTCGCCTGCGCGGTGGCACCGAGGTGGGAGTAACCCCGAGGGCTCGCCGGGTCGGCGGGCGCGGCGCCGAACTTGTCGTCGGTGGGCAAGGCGAAGAATTGGTCCATCGCCGCGAACATCGATGCGATCAGGAGCGGGTCGACTCCGTGGCCGGTCACCGCCATGAACCCGACCGTGTGGAGGGCGTCGTCGGTGGCGGCCGCCACGCTTCGCCGTGACGCTCCATCGTGCCCGTCGCGCAACTCGCTCAGGTCGATGACGGGAACGTGCACGCTCATGTGTACGCCGCGTTGACCTTCGCGAGGAGGTACTCGCCGGCTGTCACCGGCGCGAACTGCGGCGGGTTGTCGGCCGACATGCAGCTCGGCACGCACTCGATCAACGCGCTCCAGTTCGGATGATGGAAGAACGGGATCGAGACGCGCGGCACAGCGCGCATCTCGGCGGGTGGGACGCGCACGCGGTGCTTGGTCGAGTTCCACTCGCCGTTGGTCCAGCGCGCCATCAGGTCGCCGATGTTGACGACGTACGTGCCCGGGATGACGGGGACGTCGACCCATCCACCGGCGCGGCGATCGACGACTTCGAGCCCACCGACGCCGTCCTGGAACAGGATGGTCAGGCTGCCCCAGTCGCTGTGCGGGCCCTTCCGATACTGGTCGGGGAGTGGCGGCTCATCGACCGGTGGGTAGTAGTTGGCCGTGAGGTTGGTGATGTGTTCGTCGACCTTGTCGTCGAAGTGGTGTTCGTCGAGGCCGAGCCCGATCGCGAACAGCCGCATCAGGTCGCCGGCCAACACCTCCATCGCCGCGTAGTACTCGAGCCAGACGTCACGCAGGTCGTCCGGCCGGTCTGGCCAGACGTTCGGCGCCCCCCACAACTCCATCGCGCCGCCGAGCCCGGCCCGCTCGCCTACGCCCGGCTCCCCGAGGCGGCTCATCGTGAACAGCTCGCACAGGTCGGGTGCGGTGGTGAAGTCCTCAGCCGCCGACACGTTGCTCGCCGTCCGGAAGAAGCCGCGCAGCGCGGGCGAGTCGGGAGCGCAGTCGTACTGCGCCTTCCACTCGTCCGGTTGTTCGAAGAGTTCGACCGTCGTCCGGTGGATCTGTTCGATCAGGTCCGGGTCGACCCCGTGCCCGGTCACCACCAGGAAGCCGGATTCCCGACACACGGCATCGATCGCCGCGGCCACCGCCGCTCGCTGCAGTGGATCCCCCGATCTGGCTCCCGCCAGATCGATCACCCGGATGTAGTCGGTCGAGGTCCCTGACATGGCCAATCTCACGTTCGCGACAAGATTTCGGAGACCTGGCCCGCAGCACTCCTGCCACCAACGTTGCCGGCGGCAGCGGTGTGGAATTGGACGAGTTCGGCGAGGATGCGTCGGTAGGCGACGCTCAGGCGGTCGGAGCGGACGCTGATCTCGTCGCGTAGTTCGGTGCTCACCGCCATCACGTCGTACGCCTCGAGCACGACGAGATCTTCGTCGAGCACGCGGTCTTCGAAGTCCAGCAGGTCAGGCAGCTGCGCCACAGGGTTGGCGAGGTCGTTGCGCGACATCAACTTGAACACGCGCGTGCTGGTCGCATTCGTCGGCGAACAGGCGAACAGGAAGCTCACGGTCTTGCCGGTCAGCGGGTGATACAGACGCACCACCGCCGTGGTTGGCCCGGCGATCTCCTTGTACAACCGCTGCGGCTGAACGAGGGGATGCTCGCCCGTCTCGACCATCGGATCGTCGAAGTTCTTGTACTGCACCTCGAACGTGGTGTACGCCGACCATCCGTCACGCACGATTTCGCTGGGCGGCAGGTACCCCCCGTCGTCGACGCCGAACGTCCCCGCGTGCACCGTGCGCAGGTGGGTGGCGTCGAGGAAGTTGTCGACGAGCTGACCGACGCTCACCGTGGTCTCGCGTGGCTCGTTTCGAGCGTTGTCGAACGACAGGTCGTCCCACTCGGCGAACGCGGGAAGCTCGAACACCGGAGGCTCGGGGCTGATCCACACGAGCCCGTATCGCTCGGCGACACCGCCGGCCACCGTGGCCGCTGCTCGCGGTGGGATCTTGGCATCGGGCCCGAGCGAGGGGATCTCGACGACCGCGCCGCTCGCGTCGAACATCCACCCGTGATACGCGCACTGCAGTGTCGTGCCGCAGATGGCGCCGATCGAGAGTGGTGCGAGTCGGTGCGGGCAGCGGTCGGCAAACGCCACGACCTCACCGTCGATGCGCGCCACCATCCACGGCTGACCGAGCAACTCGACGCGGACAGGTTCGTCGCTGAGCTCGTCGGAGGTGAGGACTGCATGCCACGACAGCGCGAGCGCCGGTGTCACGTTGTCGACGCGACTGGAGACGTGAACTGCTACGGGCGTGGTCGCACAGTCGTCGCCGTTCGAGTCGCGTTTGGGCATACAGCCGATCGTACGGCGAGCGCCGGCGCCGCTGATATCCCGTGTGTATCAGGCGTGTGAACAACGCCTACCAATGGCCAGATTCGGGACACAGGCGATATCGCTGGAAGTATCGTCCCCACATGCACGTCGCGCCCATCGATCTCCGACCGTTCCGCGAAGGCACCGATGCCGACCGTCGGGCCGTGGCCGCAGAGTTCGATGCCGCCGGCCGCGATTCGGGGTTCTTCGCCGTCACCGGCCACGGCGTCGACCAGGCGCTGCTCGACGAGGTGCTCACCGCGACGAGTGCGTTCTTCGATCTCCCGGTGGAGGAGAAGATGGCGTACTACGTCGAAGATCGCACCGCGAACCGCGGCTACGCGCCCGAGGGCACCGAGGCGCTCGCCTACTCGCTCGGTGAGACCGACCTGCCACTCGACCTTTTCGAGGCGTTCAATATCGGCCGCGAACTCTCACCGGAACAACTCGCGGACCCGTACTTCTCGACGCATCGCGATCTGTATTTCGCCACCAACGTCTGGCCGTCAGCGCCTGCCGGCCTGCGCGATACGTGGCTGGCGTACTGGGCGGCAGTCGAGACCGTCGCCATGGACATCATGGATGCGGCAGCGATTGCGCTCGGCATGCCCGATGGCTACTTCACGCCGTATGTCGACAAGTCCATCAGTGTCGTGCGCGCCAACAACTACCAACGGCGTGCCGGCGCACCAGCACCCGAACCGGGCCAGATGCGGATGGGCGCGCACACCGACTACGGCAGCATCACCGTGTTGCTCGCCGACCGGGTGCCGGGCCTGCAGATCCGCGACGACGACGGCAGGTGGCACGACGTGTTGCCGCCTGAGGGCGGGTTCCTCGTCAATCTCGGCGACCTGCTCGCGGAATGGACCAACGATCGCTGGCGGTCGACAGTGCATCGGGTGGCGCCGCCGCCGAGCGCCTCCGGTGGGCCGGTGCGGCGCCGCTCGATCGCTTGGTTCCAGCAGCCCAACTGGGACGCCGACATCGAATGCCTGCCGACGTGCTGCACCGTCCACAATCCGCCTCGCTACGGCAAGGTCACCTCCGGTGAGCATCTGATGGCCAAGCTGATGGGCCCGCGGCTGCTGAAGCCGTCGGAGAAGTCACCGGCCTACATCTCCGGATGACCGATCCCGTCGCAGCATCCCCGCCCGCGCAGGGACCGGAACTTCGGGCTGCGGATGAGGCCGTCGCCGCTGACATCGCGAGTGCAGTGCGAGCGCAGCGCCTCGCTGCAGGCCTGACGATGCGCGAGTTGGCGACGCGCGCGGGGATGTCGCAGCCGTTCCTCAGCAATCTCGAAAACTCGCGGGCGATGCCGTCGATTGCCACGTTGTACAAGATCGCCCGCGCGCTCGGGGTGAGTCCACGCGAGTTCCTCCCGCCCGAACAGAGCCGGGTGGTCGTAGTGCGCAACGGCGAGGGCGTATTGGGTCGTGTCGGTGAGGAAGCCAACTCGGCGATGTCGCGAGTGGTCGCCGGCGCTCCCGGTCGGATGATCGAGGCGCATACGTACACGGTGGAGCCGGGCGCGGGGCTTGGCGGATGGTTCGAACACGAGGGTGAAGACCTGCTCGTGGTCATCGCCGGGAATGTGGTCATCGAGTTCGCCGATGGCCGGCGCTACGAGTTGACCTCCGGCGACGTGGTGTGGCACGAATCCTCCTTGGCGCACCGGTGGAGTTCACTCGGCTCGGAGACGGCCCAACTCATGCTCGTCAACGCCCGGCCGCCCGTCGCGCCGTCGACACTCCACGCGACCTGACGGGCGCACACCGCGATAGCGGCTGGGTATCAACCCGAGCGCGCATCGACGTGCTCGGCCGGGCCAGGTCGACGACCGACTCCTCACCAATCGGCCGCTCGCATTCACGGCTTCGAAACGCGCCGGAAATCCGACATCCCTAGCGTGTCGCAGCAATGCTGATATCTACGACGAATCAATCCAGATGCTCCCGCCGCCTCCCGGTCCGCCTCGCTGCGGTCGCCATCGTGCTCGGCGGTCTCGCCGCGTGCAGCAGCGACAGTGACGATGCGAGTGGCGACACCACTGCTGACATCACTGCTGACACCACTGCTGACATCACTGCCGAGTCCGGCGCCCCGCCCGACACCGCGACCGTCGACACGCAAGCACCAACCGACTCGGGTGCTCCCGCCGACGGTGACGCTCCGAAGCTCGCCGTGGTCTACAGCGCCGACTGGCAGGATGGCTCGTGGGGCCAGTTCGCCTACGAAGGCGCCAACGCGATGCTCGACGAGGGCGTCGTGAGCGAGGTGTCGCTGCAAGACAACGTGCAGCCCGGCGCCGACGCCCAGAATGCTCTGCGGGCGCTGGCCGACGAGGGCTTCAACCCGATTATCGCCCACTCGTTCAACTACGGCGACGACGTGAAGGCCGTCTCTGCTGACTACCCGGACACGATCTTCGTGTACGCGGGTGGCTTCGGCGACGTCGCTGCCAACGTCGGCGACTACGCCCAGCCGTTCTGGGAGCCCGCCTATCTCGAAGGCATCCTCGCCGCCGACGTCGTCGACGGAAACGTGGCCGGCGCCGGTGGCTTCGACATCCCGGTCTGTCGGGCGATGAAGAACGCGTTCCTCGCCGGAGCGCGAACGATCGACCCGGACACCACCGGCGACTTCGTGGCGATCGGCGACTGGTACGACGTGCAGCTCGCCAAGGAAGCCGCCGTCGCCCAAGGTGACGCCGGCGCGACGATGTACATCGGTTGTGGCCAGGGCCCGACGTTCGGCCAGATCGAAGCGGCCAACGAGAACGGTGGCGTGTCGATGGGGTACGTCGGTGACATGTCAGGGATCGGGCCGTCGGTGCTCGCCTCGTTCACGTGGAACCTGCAGGCCGTCTTCGAGCTGATGGTCGACGACGTGGTCGCCGGCAAGACCGAGGCCCAGTACTACGACGTCCCGATGAAGGACGGCGGCATGGCGATCGTCATCAGCCCGAACCGGGTCGACGAGATCTCGCCGGAGGGAATGGCAGCCTTCGAGGCTGCGCTCGCTTCGATCGAGGATGGTTCGTTTGAAGTGCCCTACGACGATCAGAGCTGATCGGTGCCGGGAGCGGCAATGCCGGACACGCGGACGGCCGACGCCGTCCGCGTGTCCGGCGCGTCGAAGCGATTCGGACGAGTCGCCGCGCTGAGCGAGGTCGACCTCGTCCTGCGCGCCGGCGAGATACACGCCCTCCTCGGGGAGAACGGCGCCGGCAAGACCACGCTGGTCCGGATCCTCGCCGGCCTGGAACATTCCGACGTGGGCTCGCTCGAACTGTGGGGTGAGCGAGCCGCCGACCTCGATGCGCGCTCCGCTCGATCCTGGGGAGTGGCGTTGGTTCAGCAGCACTTCACGCTCATCCCGACGTTGACGGCATCGGAGAACCTCGTGCTGGCTCGCCCCACGAGCACGATCCTGCCGTCGGTGAAGGTTGCACGCGAGCGCTTGACGTTGCTCGTCGAACGCTTCGGATTGGATGTGCGCGACGGGGTTCCCGTGTCTGCCTTGTCGGTCGGTGAGCAGCAGCGGCTCGAGATCCTGCGCGCCCTCGACGCCGATGCCCAGGTGTTGCTGCTCGACGAACCGACAGCGGTGCTCACCGGCGCCGAGGCGACGGCGCTGCTCGATGTGTGTCGACGGTTGGCGGACGAGGGGCGTGCGGTTGTCATCATCACGCACCGCCTTGCTGAGGTGGTTGCCGGATGTGACCGGGTGACGGTGCTGCGTGACGGCAAGGTCGTGCTCGCCGACGTGCCGATCGGAGAGCACACGGCCTCGACGCTCGCCGACGCGATGGTCGGTCGAGAGGTCGCCGCCGTCGCCCATCGCGAACGAGGTCGTCCGTTCGCGCCGGGCAGCGACGCACGACCTACGGCGCGGCTCGTGGTCGATCACGTGTCGTTCGGGGCCTTGCGCGACGTGACCTTCACCGTGGCGGCGGGCGAGGTGCTGGGCGTCGCCGGGGTCGATGGCAACGGTCAGAGTGAACTCGAGGCGGTGCTCGCCGGCATCGAAGCTCCGCAGACGGGCTCGGTGTCGCTCGACGGTCAGGTTCTCCCGCACGGCGCACCGCGCGATCGCATCAAGCGCCGCATCGCGTACATCCCCTCCGACCGCTACATGACCGCGCTCGTGCGGCCGATGAACCTCGCCGACAACGTCGAGTTGGGCCGCGGCGACTGGTGGCGCAAACGCCGGCGGGCTCGGCAACGAGCGATCAGCGACAAGTTGACGCGCTGGAACGTGCGCGCCGCGGGCCCCGGTGCGCCGGTACGCAGCCTCTCCGGTGGCAACGCGCAAAAGCTCGTGCTCGCCCGCGAACTCGATACGTCGATCGATGCGGTGATCACATGCCATCCGACCCGTGGGCTCGACCCGGGCGCGGCAGCGATCGTGGCAGAACGTGTGCTCGACGCCGCCGACGAGGGTGCGGCCGTGGTGTGGATGGGCGCCGAACTGGAGGAGGTACTGGCGGTGTCGAATCGAGTGATCGTGTTGTCGCGTGGACGGATCACCGGTGAGTTCGACCGACCGTTCGACCGCTTGGCGATCGGCCTCGCCATGGCCGGCGGAGCGATCGATGGCAGTTCGGTGAATCCCGCCGAGACGCAAGGCGGTGTCGCATGAGCACCCTCGCGGTCGAGCTGGATCCGTCAGAACCTGATGTCGTCGCCGACGCCGGAGCACGCGAGGGACTCCGTCGCGCCGCGGTCGTCATCGGCGTGCCACTCGTCGCGGTGATCGGTGCGATGACCATCGGCGGGATCCTGATCTGGCGCGAAGGCGTCAACCCGTTCGCTGTGTTCGGCGACGTGCTGCGCGGGGTGTTCGTCGACAAACGTGGTCTCCAGAACACGGCGGTGTCGGCGACGCCGCTCCTGCTGATGGGCCTCGGGCTCGCTGTCGCCTATCGGGCGCGCCTCTTCACGATCGGCGCCGAGGGTCAGTTCGTGATCGGCGCGGTCGCGGCGACGTCGTTCGCCACGACGGGAGGCATCAGCGGGTTGCCGGGTTGGGTGTTGATCCCGGCCTGCATGGTGATAGCGGCGGTGACGGGCGGCCTCTGGGGCGGCATCTCTGCGGTGCTGAGCAACAGGTACAACACGAGCGTCGTCATTTCCAGCCTGCTGCTGACGTACGTGGCGGCAGCGCTCATGCAATGGGTGATCCGGGTCGGCATCCGCGACCCGGAGTCGTTCGTCGCGGCGAGCCGGGTGATCGGCGACGCTGGGCTGCCGACCGTACCCGGCCTGAACACGCACCTCGGGTTCGTGTTCGCCGTGGCGCTCGTGTCGGTGTTCGCGTTCGTGATGAGTCGTACTCGCTTCGGCTACCGGGTCGATGTCATCGGGCACAACCCGATCGCCCTACGCTCGAACGAGGTGTCGACCGGGCGGATGTTGTTCGCCGTGCTCGGACTGGTCGGGGTGATGTCGGGGCTGGCCGGCTACATCCAGGTCGCCGGTGTGACGAGCCGGATCAACGCCGAGTTCAGCGTCGGCTACGGGTACACCGCGATCATCGTGGCGCTGCTCGGGCGGCTCAATCCGATCGGCGTTCTGATCGCCGCCCTGGGAGTTGCCGGGCTCGACATCGGTTTCGCCGCCGCAGAACGCAACAACCAACTGCCGTCGTCACTGGTCGGCGTGATCCAGGCGCTGCTGATCATCTTCGTGGTGATCGGCGACGCCGTGGCGGTCAAGTTCATCGCCCGGTCGGATGGCGCCTGATGATCACCGACCAGTCGTCGATCGGGGTCGTCGGCTCGCGAGTTCGTTGTTCGCTGAAGGGCGGTCGCTGATGGACGTCGTCCTGTCGGTCGCGACGTTGAGTGCCGGCTTGCGTCTCGCGCTGCCGGTGGCGCTTGCCGCGCTCGGTGCACTGATCAGTGAGCGCGCCGGCGTGCTCAATCTCGGTCTCGAAGGATTGATGGTGAGCGGGGCGCTCGCCGGGTACCTCGTCACGTACCACACCGGTTCGCCGTGGCTCGGTCTGCTCGGCGGGTTGATCACCGGGGCGGTCGGTGGGCTGATCCTCGCCGGAATCCTCGTCGGTCTCGGCGCGAACCAGATCGTGACCGGCCTGGCGTTCACCATCCTCGCCGGGTCGGCGACGAGCTTCATCTATCAACAGTCGTTCTCGTTCGGCCAGAGCCCGCCACGTATCGAACGCATCGGCATGCCACCGCTGATCGCACTGACGATCGTCGTGTTGCTCATCGTGATCGTCGTGCTGCGCAAGACGATCGCCGGCCTCGTGATCTCCGCGGTCGGCGAGAGCCCAGTGGCTGCCGACGCGCTCGGCTACGACGTGCATCGCACGCGCTATCTCGTGACGATCGCGGGGTCGGCGCTGGCCGCGCTCGGTGGGGCGGTGTTGGTGTGCGGGCCGCTCGGGCTCTTCATCCAGAACGTCACCGCGGGGCGGGGATGGGTGGCATTGGCGCTGGTGGTTTTCGCCGGATGGCGGCCGTTGCCGTGCGTTCTCGGCGCGTTCCTGTTCGGTCTGTGTGACGCCATGCAGCTACGGCTCCAGGGCACGAGCACGGGCATTCCCTACGAAGCGTTCCTTGCTCTTCCCTATGTCGTCACGCTCGTGGCCTTGGTTGTGCGTGGGAGAAAGAGCCGTACTCCGTCGGCGCTCGGGATCCCCTTCGACCGCCGCGTCGCATGACCCTGTCGTTGGCGCCGGCGGGGGTCGGTGATGCAGACGCCCGCGCGCGACGTGTCCGAGCAACTGGTCGACGTGGTGGTGGCGGTCGACACAATGGGTTCGTCGTGAAGATCGAGCCGCCGTCGACTTCGAGCCCGAAGCCTGGGCCTGGTTCGCCATCGGCAACCGGCGCGCGTCAGTTTCCGTCGCCATTCCTCGCCGTTGTGACGTCTGCTCGGTGAGCTTGGCGTTGCGTCGCCGGGCCGGGGATCAGGTCGCTGACCGTGCCGAGCACCGTCACGGACGGCATTGAGATAGCGGCTCAGGTGATCGCGCGGTTCTCGGACGCCGGCTTCCATCGCGACATCATGGCGCTTTCGCCCTCCGTGCGGTGTTCAGTGACGGCGAAAACGATCGGGGAGATCGCGGACGAGACCGAACTCGTCGACGTCGAACGCGGTGACCACGCCGGAAGCGTCGGTGTGGTCCCAGCGCCGCTCCGAGGTCCGGCGGTACCGGTGCTGAACCGGTACGACGCCGAGCGTCTCGACGTCGATCGACGCGACGAAGAGCTCGACCGAGTCGCCGATGTCGAGCCGCGTGCGCCTGATCGGCAGCGTCATGGTGAACGGTGAGCACGACAGATGGATGTCCACGCAACCGTCGATGTCCGGTCGGTGGGCGCCGTTCACCTCGCCCCAGCGGCCGCTGCCGTCGGTGCCCAGCCAGAGGTCTGGTTCGTCGAGATCGCGGAACAGCAGGAACTGGCGAACCTGCCACGTCGCGGAGAGCCGCACGACATAGGTGACGGCCTCGTGGCCGACCTCACCGGTCGCCGTCCAGCCTTCGTTCTCCCAACGCAGGGTGAGCGTCTCGTCGCCTTCGTGATGCCAACGCTGCCACCGTGCCGTGTAGCCATCGGAGGGGAATGCTCGCAACGGGGAACTCACTGCATTGCAGACTACGGCGGCAGCTCGACGGCCGAGCCGGGCCGCTGGGCTCGGGCCGCTGGGCTCGGCCCCGGCCGGTACCGTGATGGCCGTGACACCGCTGGTCGACGCCCAGGCCCTCGTGCTGGCTGCGTGTCGGGCGCTCGCACCGATCGACGTCGCCCGCCGCGACGCGGGTGGGCTCGTGCTGGCCGCCGACGTCGTGGCGAGTGAGGCGTCGCCGCCGTTCGACAACACCGCGGTCGACGGATACGCAGTGCACGCCGACGATCTGGCGACGGCGCCGGTGGAACTGCGCGTCGTCGGCGAGATCGCCGCCGGGGCGGCGTCCGATCGTCGCCTTCACCGCGGCGAGGCGATCCGGGTCATGACCGGCGCACCGCTTCCCGCCGGAGCCGATGCGGTCGTGATGGTGGAGGACTCCGAGCGGCTCGGCGACGCCCGGGTCCGCCTGCATCGCCGGGTCGGCGTCGGCGCGGCGGTACGTCGGGCGGGCGACGACGTGCGCGTCGGCGACACCGTCTTCACCGCCGGGACGCAGATCCGTCCGTCGGTCGAGGCCGTGCTGGCCAGCGTCAACGCACAGGTGGTCAGGGTCCATCCACGCGTGCGCGTCGCCGTGCTCTCCACCGGCGATGAACTGGTCGACGACGGCTCACCGTTGGGCCCCGGCCAGATCCGTGAGAGCAACAAGACGATGCTGGCCGGCATGTTGGCCGAGGCCGGTTGCATCGTGGTCGATCACGGGGTCGTGCGTGACGACGAAGCCGAGCTCGAACGGGTGCTGCGCGCTGCCGCCCGCGAGTGCGATGCGATCGTCACCAGCGGTGGCGTTTCGATGGGCGACTTCGACGTCGTCAAGGCGGTGCTCGGGCGTATTGCGGACATGTCGTGGATGCAGATCGCGATCAAACCCGCCAAGCCGTTCGCGTTCGGCGTGCTCGATCGCACGCCGGTGTTCGGGCTGCCGGGCAACCCGGTCAGCTCGCTCGTCAGCTTCGAACTGCTCGCCCGCCCGGCACTGCGGGCGATGATGGGGCATCGTCACCCGGCCCGCCCGACCCTGCTCGGGGTCAGCGACGTCGAGCTGTGCCGCGAAGTCGACGGCAAGACCCACTTCGTACGCGTCCGCGGGGAGTTCGCCGACGACGGCCGTTTCCACGTGCGCCCGGTCGGCGCGCAGGGCAGCCATCAACTGGCAGCAACGGCAACGGCCGATGCGATGGCCGTGCTGGCTGACGGTGACGGTGTCGCCGCCGGCGGTGACGTGCCGGTGCTGCTCCTGCACAGCGACCGCTGACCGGCGCGACCGTGACACCGGCGCGCGCGTGACATGGGCGGGGGCGGTGACACCGAGGCGGGCGATGCCGGCGATGGGGAACTACGCTGGAACCGTGACCGGGAGCGCACGCCCAGCCGATGATCTCGTCGACGGGTTCGGGCGCGTCATCAAGGACCTGCGCATCTCGATCACCGATCGCTGCAACTTCCGCTGCACGTACTGCATGCCTCAAGAAGGCATGCACTGGCTGCCTCGTTCGGAGGTGATGACCTTCGAGGAGATCGAGCGGTTGGCCCGGATCTTCGTCGAGCGATACGGAGTCGAGAGCATCAGGTTGACGGGAGGCGAGCCCACCGTGCGGGCGCACCTGCCGGTGCTCGTGGCCAAGCTCGCGGCGCTGCGGGGGCCGCATGGCCCGGTCGACCTCGCGATGACGACGAACGGCGCGACGATGCGGCTCGTGGCCGAGACGCTTCGTGAAGCGGGCCTGCGCCGTGTGAACATCAGCCTCGACACGCTCGATCGGGCGAAGTTCGAGCGGATGACCCGACGCGACGAACTCCACAACGTGCTCGACGGCATCGAGGCCGCCAAATCAGCCGGCTTCGACCCGGTGAAGATCAATGCCGTGGTCCAGCGTGGCGTCAACGACGACGAGATCATCGAACTCGCCGCGTTCGGCCGCGACCGCGACGTCGAGATCCGCTTCATCGAGTTCATGCCGCTCGACGCGGACGGTCACTGGGTGAACGGCCACGTGGTCGGCCAGGACGAGATCGTCGAGATCATCGGCTCGGTATTCCCCGTCGAGCAGCTCCCGGCGCGGGGGGCGGCGCCGGCCGATCGCTTCGGGTACCTCGACGGTCGCGGCGTCGTCGGTGTGATCCCGACGGTCACCAAGCCGTTCTGTGGCGACTGCGACCGGGTGCGGCTCACGGCCGAAGGCGACTTGCGGACGTGTCTGTTCGCCACGTCGGAGTCCACGCTGCTGGCCGCGCTCCGAGCGGGCGCGACCGACGACGATATCGCGCAGCGGATCGAGGCTGCCGTTGCCGCCAAGTGGGCCGGGCATCGCATCAACCAGGTCAACTTCGTGCGACCCGGTAAGTCGATGAGCCAGATCGGCGGCTGAAGTCGAGCCGGTCAGTCGAGCCGGTCAGTCGAGCCGGTCGACGAGCCGGGAGGCCGACCGGAACCGGGCCGCGAGTTCGGCGTCGCCGATGATGTCGACGTTGTGGTCGTGGCGTCGCCACAGCCACAACACGAGATCGCCGGCGCGCCCGCGGATCGCCGTGTCGCCCTTGGCGTGCTCACGAGTGAACCTGGCGCCTGACGCGTCGATCGCCGAGACGAACCATTCACCGTCGGTATCGGTGCAGTGCAGGTGAACGGTCCCACCGAGCCCGCCGGGACCGGCTGCACGCCCGTCGAGCCCGTCGATGTTGGCGAACCACGTGAGGAACTCGTCGATGCCGTCCGCGGCGACGAGCGGATCGATGTCGTCGGGCTGACCGACTGCGCTCGATGCGTCCCAACTGTGCATGGCGGACTCCTGCGCCATTCGCCGACGGACCCAGTCGACGTGACGGTTCGCTCCGGTCCATGTCCACACCTCACGCTCGACGCGAGTGTCGACGAGCGAGGAGTAGATCGCCGTGTGCGCGGCGGCAACCCATTCGCCGAGCGCGGCGCCGACCGGTCGGGCATGCCGCTCGATGGTTCGCACCGCAGCGAGATCGGTCATGTGTTCGTCGACGACACGAGCCCAGAAGTTCCACACCTCCCCGACGTGCCAGGCGAGATCGCCGAGGTTCCAGCCCGGGCAGGCGGGCACCGGCGTATCGGGATCGTAACGCCCGAGAACGTCGAGCAGTTCGACGCCCTCGTCACGGATCACCTGCAGTGCGTCGTATGGCAGTGGCACATCGGGAACATATCGGCGGCTAGCGTGGCGATCCACATGAGTGACCTGTCGTTCACCCACCTCGATCCACTCGGCCGCGCCCGGATGGTCGATGTCACGCCGAAAGAGCCGACGCATCGGCGAGCCGTGGCCCGCTGCAAGGTGTTCATGCAGCCCGAGACGACCGCGGCGATCGCCAATCGTGAGGTGAACAAGGGTGACGTGCTGTCCGTAGCCCGGGTGGCGGGCATCCAGGCAGCCAAGCGGACCTCCGACATGATCCCGCTCTGCCACCCGTTGCTCGTGGGCAGCGTGTCGGTCAACTTCGAGATCGGCGACGACTTCGTCGCCATCGAGGCCCACGTCGAGACCGTCGACCGCACCGGCGTCGAGATGGAGGCCCTCCACGCATGTGCCGTCGCCGCGCTGACCGTGTACGACATGTGCAAGTCGGCCGATCGGGGCATGGTGATCGGCGAGCTGGCGCTGTGGGAGAAGGTCGGTGGCCGCTCCGGCCTGTACCGCCGTGAGACCGGGCGCGAGGCGTGAGATACGGTGCGATGCGTGAGATCCGGACGCGCGTGACGTGACACTGACGTACATGGACCATGATTGCGTCAGCCGTCACAATTGTCGTAGAATCGTCACAGTTCACGGATGGCTCCCGTTCGGGGGCCCGCCGACAACTCAACCGACACCAACCATGGCCCAACTCGTCCTCCTCGTCGTCGCCGCCGCTTGGGCGGCAGTCCTCGTCCCACCGATGCTCCGTTCCCGCGTCGAGAACCACCCGAACTCATCGGTCACCGATTTCCGTCGCCAGTTGAGCACGCTCCAGAGCACGTCCACCTCGACGCCGCGGAGCGCTGCGCGCAATGGGCCGACCGCTCATGCAATCGCCACTTCAACGCCCCGCTGCCGGTGGTCGCCCGGCGCATGCGCTGCACCGCCAGGCGTCGGTGTATCACGGTCCCACGGCGCCGTCGACGTCGCCGGGCGCACGCGCCGCACAGCGACTTCCCGAGGCACCCGCCGGTCAGCCCTACCGCTCTCACGGCGACCCCACCGGCGGGCAGCATGGCCCTCATCGTCAGATGCACATGGCCAGGCCGCACGACCAGCGTGGAGCCGTCCGCCGTCGCCGGAGCAACGTGCTGTTCATGCTCGTCGTGCTCACCGCGTGCAGCCTGTTCCTCGCCGCCACGACCGGTTCCAGCGTTGTGCTCTACCTCTTTGCGTTGGCCTTCCTGGCGCTGTGCGGTTACGTGTACCTGCTGGCGCAGATCCGCCAACGCGAGCAGACCGGCGGGCACGACGGCCCGGTCGGGTACCGCTGACGCAGCACCGGGCCGCAGCGATACACTCTGCGAGCACGTTGGGGCTATAGCTCAGTTGGTAGAGCGCGACAATCGCACTGTCGAGGCCAAGGGTTCGATTCCCTTTAGCTCCACGATGATCGCCCGTTTGCGTCGGGATTGTTGCGACCCGTTCCGCAGAAATCCCGACGCAAACGTGGATCCGGTGCTGTCGGTCGATCCGGTGCTGTCGGTCGATCCGGTGCTGTCGGTCGATCCGGTGCTGTCAGTCGCTCAGCAGCGACGAGGCGAGGTCCGCGGCGTCGCGCTCGCGTAGCGCGGCGTTCACGCGCTGGCGTTCGAGGATCTGCTCGAGCGTCTTGGCTGCCTGCTCGATCGGATGCGTGGTGAAGAACTCCTCCACGTCGGCGACGGACACGGGGTCGTTGAGCAGCTTGACGCCATCGGCCATGCGCACGATGGTGTTCGTCGGGAACCGCTCGTTCGCCTCGGCCCAGTGGTCGCGCACGAAGGCCCACGCGGCCGCGCCGTGGTGGCGGTTGGCGATCGCCTGGCGCAGCAGGAACGGAGCGTTCTGCGTCCTGACAGCGTCGCTCATCGCGAACTCGCAGGTCCGCAACAGCAACGCCTCGTCGTCGAACTCGGCGAGGGCGTAGAGATGGCGGAGTTGCTCCTGTGGCGTGGCTCCGGTGCGGAACCGCCCGGCCATCTGCTCGTACATGGTGCGGTCACCGGTCGCGGCGACGACCGAGGTGGCCGCAGCGGTCAACTCTGCATCGACGCTGTTCACATCACGGCTCGACGCGGCGTACCACTCACGGCAGCGAGCCTGCGTGCCGACGTCGGCGCCGAGCACCCCGGCCGCGCCGACGAGCAGGCCACGCAGCTTGCTCGTGAGGTCGCTGTCGCCGTCGGCGGGCTCGCCCAGATCATCGAGCGCTGGGTTCACGAGGGAGCGGACCCGCTGCTGGAACACTGGCGTAGCGTCGCCGTCGACAATGCGGCCGATCCCACGCAGGGCGATGATGATCGCCTGCCAGACGGCGTAGTCACGCTCGGAGCCGAACCCCTCGAGGAAACGCAGCATCTCCGTCGACGACAGCCGACCGGCGAGCGTCGACGACCAGGCATCGTCGACGAGGTTGTAGCGCTCGAGCGTGCTCATCGAACGCAGCGCATCGCCGGCGAGCCGTCTCCGCAGTTCGTCGGAGTAGGCGACGCGGAAGAATCCATGGCCACCGGCGTTGACGATCACGGGCCCATCGGGGTCGACGAGCGGGATCGGCTCGGCCGACATGGGTTCGTCGAGCAACACCGTCGAGATGACGCCCCCGTTGCCGACGTGCACGGGGATCGCCCACAACTGCTCCTCCCCGTCGTCGACAACACCGTCGGCAACACCGTCGGCAGCCCCGTCGGCAGCCCCGTCGGCAGCCCCGTCGGCAGCCCCGTCGGCAGCCCCGTCGGCAACACCGTCGACAGCCCCGTGTTCGAAGCCGAACCGCTGCTGGGACAACGAGAGCGCAGGGCCCTGGTCGGTCGGCACCAGCGCTGCCGACAACAACGGGTAGCCGGGCTGCCAGATCCACGAGTCCATGATGCGCCGGACCGGATCGCCGGAGGTCTCCTCGATGGCGTCCCACAGATCGTTCGTCTCGGTGTTCGCGTACGAGTGCGTGCGCAGGTAGTGGCTCACGCCCGCACGGAACCGCTCGACGCCGAGGTACTGCTCGAGCATCCGGAGCAGTGCGCCTCCTTTCTGGTACGTGAGCACGTCGAACATGCCTTCGCAGTCGGCGGGGGAGCGGACCTCGAACTCGACCGGACGGGTGCTTGCGAGCGAGTCGGTCTCGAACGCGACGGTACGTTCGAGCCCGAAGCTCGTCCACCGCTCCCAGTCGGGGCGGTAGGCGTCGCAGGCGGCGATCTCCATGAACGTCGCGAACGCCTCGTTCAGCCAGATGCCGTTCCACCAACGCATCGTGACCAGGTCACCGAACCACATGTGGGCGAGCTCGTGGGAGACGACGTCGGCGACCACCTCGCGTTCGTGCTGGGTGCTGGTTGCCGGGTCGATGAGCAGCAGGTTCTCGCGAAAGGTGATGCAGCCGAGGTTCTCCATCGCGCCCGCCGAGAAGTCGGGCAGCGCGACGAGGTCGACCTTGTCGCTCGGGTAGGCGATGCCGTAGTACTCCTGGAACCAGCGCAGGCTGAACGCTCCGACGTCGAGGCCGAAGTCGGTCAGGTGGGCTTTGCCCGGAACGTGAACGACGCGCAGCGGCGTGCCGTTGACGTCGATCGGCTCGGTCATCTCCAGCTCGCCGACCACGAAGGCGACCAGGTACGAGCTCATGATCATCGTGTCGGCGAAGCGGATCATGCTGCATCCGTCGGCGATGGTGCGTTCGATCTCGGGACCGTTGGAGATGGCCGTCAGGCCCTCCTGCACTTCGAGGGTGATGCCGAACACCGCCTTGAACTCCGGCTCGTCCCAACACGGGAACGCCCGCCGGCAATCGGTCGACTGCATCTGTGTGGTGGCGATGACATGTTCGTTGCCGTCACCGTCGAGATACGTGCTGCGGTAGAACCCTCGCAGCTTGTCGTTCAAGATGCCGGCGAACTCGATGGCGAGAATCGCAGGGCCGGCTCCGATCGTGGTCGCCGGGGTGACGATGAGGCGGTCGGTCCCTTCGTCGAGCACCCACGTCGCGTCCGCCCCGTCGAGCGTGCACGTGCTGATCGTCAGCTCGGCGGCATTGAGCACAAGATGGTCGGTCGCGTCGTCGATGTCGAGCTCGATGCTCACCGACCCGTCGAACCGGCTCTCGTCCAGCAACGGGCGCAGGCGCAGGTCGTAGCGCACGGGCCGGGCAACCGTGGGCAGCCGATAGGGGTCGAGCGAGTCGAGGGCGACCGTGACAGACATGCGGCGATGGTACCGGCGGTAGCGTGTCGGGTCGTGTCCGACTCGTCGCCGAACGGCCTGCCCCGACCGCTGCTGCCTCGGAGAAGCCGGCCATGAGTGCGCCGGCTTCGATCATGAGGGGTCGCGCATCGGCCCGCTTCGACGTCGTGGGTATCGGCAACGCGCTCGTCGACGTGATCGCGCCGACGACGGACGCGTTCCTCGTCCGACACGGTCTCGTCAAGGGCTCGATGACGCTCATCGAGACCGAACGCGCCGTCGATCTCTACGCGGCGCTGGGCTCTGCGGTCGAGATGAGCGGTGGATCGGCTGCCAACACGGTCTGCGGTGTGGCGAGCTTCGGGGGGCGCGCGGCATACATCGGCAAGGTCGACGACGACGATCTCGGCGAGGTGTTCGCGCACGATATGCGTGCGGTCGGGGTCACCTTCCGCGGTGGCGGCGTCGACCACGGAACTCCCACGGGCCGCTGTGTCATCGTCGTCACCCCCGATGCGCAACGCACCATGAACACCTTCCTGGGGGTGTCGAGCCTGCTCGGCGTCGAGGATCTGGACGAGGAGGTGATCGCCGATGCCGGCGTGTTGTACATGGAGGGGTACCTCTACGACCGGCCGGCGGCGAAGGGCGCGTTCCATCGAGCCGCGGAGGTCGCGCAAGCGAACGGGCGCATCGTCTCACTCACGTTGTCGGACTCGTTCTGCGTCGATCGCCATCGTGACGACTTCCGCGCACTGGTCAGCGACCGCGTCGACCTGCTGTTCGGCAATCGGGACGAGCTCCTCGCGCTGTACGAGACCGACTCGTTCGACGCCGCGATCGCCGCGGTTCGCTCCGACTGCGAGATGACGGCGATCACGACGGGCCCGCAGGGTTGCGTCGTGGTGACGGCCGACGAGGTCATCTCGGTGCCCGCCGTCGCTGTCGATTCGGTGATCGACACCACGGGCGCCGGCGACCTGTTCGCCGCCGGCTTCCTCTACGGGTTGACCAGCGGGCGTGATCTGCGGAGTTGTGGCACGCTCGGGTCGATCGCCGCGGCCGAGGTGATCGCCCACGTCGGGCCTCGACCCCTCGTCGAATTGCGTACCCTCGTGGTCGATGGCTGACGATCACCTCGACGACGATCACCTCGACGACGGTCTGCTCGACGACGGTCTGCTCGACGACGGTCTGCTCGACGACGGTCTGCTCGACGACGGTCTGCTCGACACGGCGCGACGTTGGCTGGCCCACGAGCCCGACGACGACCTCGTGCAGGAATTGGGCGCGTTGATCGGCGCCGCCGAGCGCGGGCACGCCGAGGAGCTCGCCGAGCGCTTCGCCGGTCGTCTCCAGTTCGGTACCGCCGGTTTGCGGGCCGCGGTGGCCGCGGGGCCGATGCGCATGAACCGGCTGGTGGTCCGCCAGGCCGCGGCCGGGGTCGGCCGGTGGCTGCTCGACGGCGAGCGCAGTGGCGCCTTTCCCCATGCGACAACCCGTGGCGTGGTGATCGCGCACGATGCGCGCCGCAAGAGCGATCTGTTCGCGCTCGACACCGCCCGCGTGCTGGCCGCCATGGGCATCCGCTCGATGTTGCATCCCGGTGTGCAGCCCACGCCGGTGCTGGCGTGGTCGATCTCCGGACTGAACGCAGCGGCCGGTGTGGTGGTCACCGCGTCGCACAACCCGCCCGCGGACAACGGCTACAAGGTGTTCCTGGCAGCAGGGTCCCAGATCGTCGACCCGGTCGACCGTGAGATCTCCGCCTGCATCGATCGGTTCGACCCGCTCGCCGTCGAGCTGGCCCCGATCGACGATCCACTGATCACGCGTCTCGACACGACGTGGCTCGATGCGTACCTCGATTCCGTCCCGGGGGTGCGCCTGCGGCCCGATGTCGCCGGTGTCAAGGTCGCCTACACGGCGATGCACGGCGTCGGCGGCGCGGTCATCGAGCGCGCCTTCGTCAGGGCCGGGTTCGATGTCCCCGTCGTGGTCGCCGCCCAGCACCAGCCCGATGGAACGTTCCCGACGGTGGCTTTCCCGAATCCCGAGGAGCCGGGAGCGATGGATCTGCTGCTCGCTCTCGCTCGCGAGTCGGGCGCGGTCGTGGCGCTCGCGAACGACCCCGACGCCGACCGGCTCGGCGTCGCGATCCCGCAGCGTGACGGGGCGTGGCGTCGTCTCAGCGGCGATGAGATCGGTTGGTTGTTCGCCGATCACATCTTGTCCAACACCAGCGGCGACGATCGGTTGGTCGTCACCACGATCGTGTCGTCGTCGCTGCTGTCGCGGATGGCCGGTGCCGCGGGCGTGCACTGCGAGGAGACGTTCACCGGGTTCAAGTGGATCGGCAAGGTCATCACCGAGCATCCGGACCTGCGATTCGTGTTCGGCTACGAGCAGGCGCTCGGCTACCTGGTGACGCAACGCCCGCTCGACAAGGACGGCATCACCGCCGCGGTGCTGATGGCCGAGATCGCTGCGGTCGCGGTGGCCGATGGGGTCACGATCGAGGATCGACTCGATGCGATCGCCGCCCGCTTCGGCAGGTACGTGACGGCGGAGCTGTCGGTGCGACTCGATCCCGCGGTCGGTGCGGCGTGGGTGCGCGCCCTCGAGGCGTCACCGCCCGCGGACGTCGGTGGCCGCATGGTCACCTCGCTCACGTCGTATCCGCAGGCGGGCCTCGTCCGGCTCGTCGTCGAGGGTGGCGTGCGGCTGCAGATCCGCCCCAGCGGCACCGAGCCGAAAGTGAAGCTCTACGCCGAGGGCATCGATCTCGAGCGGGCGCTGCTCGAGTCCCTGCTCGCCGCCCTCGCGTCGTCGGTCCCGCCCGCCTGAGTCGGGTGTTCGCGCCCCGTCGGCCTGGAGTCGGGTGTTTCGGCGCCCGTCCGGCCTGAGTCGGGGTCTGCGCCCCGTCGGCGTGGAGTCGCGCCTGAGTCCGGCCTGAGTCGGGTGTTTGCGACGCGCACGGTGGCGTCCAAACACCCGACGGGAGGACGATCGGCGCTCAAGGTGCGGCTCAAGGCGCGCTCAAGGCGCGTGCGAGCTCGGTGACCAGGTCGAGTTGCGAGCCCACCTCGGGGCCGGCCATCGGTCGGTGCGACCGCACGGTGGCGAGGGCGTCGTCGACGTCGGCGCCGAGGATCATCAACACTGCGACGGCCGTGGTTCCGGCCCGCCCGATCCCCGCAGCGCAGTGCACGATCAGTCCCTCGCCTCGCCGCAGACGCCAGGCGAGTTCGTCGAACAGCGGACGGATCTCAGCGAGCGCCGGGGCGCTCAGGTCATGGATAGGGAACCAGATCGCGCGGGTGTCGATCTCCCGGTCGAGCCATTCGACGTACGCCGGGTACCGCTCGGCGAGCTCCTCGCGCCGGGTCAGGCAAACCACCGTGGTGGCGCCGATCCCCGCGACGATGCCGTCGGCGTCGGGTGCGATGTGGTGTTTGCCGCACAGCCAGAGTCTCCCCGGCACGCTCGCGGGCATCGGGATCTCGTGGATGCCGCCGTCGCGGGACCAACCGCCCGCCACCCTCACGCCCGGGGTCATGCCGTCACCGTGACGCCCGCGGGTCATGCCGTCACCCTCACGCCCCGGGTCATGTCCGGACGCTCGGGTCATGTCCGGACCCACAGGCTCGATCGCTCGCCGTCGGGTGTTTGCGCCGCGTACGGTGGGGCGCAAACACCCGACGGGGCGCAAACACCCGACACGCTTCAGGCCGATCTCAGGGTGATGGAACGGGAGGGCCAGTTCCAACGGCCGGTGTGCCGAACTGGCGGTCGCCGGCGTCACCGAGCCCCGGCACGATGAAGGCCTGGTCGTTCAGGTGGTCGTCGATGGCGGCGGTGAACAGGTTGATCGACAAGCCGGCATCCTCGAGGGCTTGGATGCCCTCCGGGGCGGCGAGCGCACAGACCACCGTGATCGGCTCGGGTGCGCCGCGTTCGCGGAGCAGTTGGATCGTGTGGATCAGCGAACCACCCGTTGCCAGCATCGGATCGACCACGATGACCGGCCGTCCGACGAGCGACTCGGGCAGCTTGTTGACGTAGGGCTCGGGTTGGTGCGTGGTCTCGTTACGCGCCATGCCGATGAAACCGATGTCGGCGTTGGGGAGCAGCTCCTGGGCCGCGCCGACGAAGCCGAGCCCGGCGCGCAGGATTGGCACGACGACGGGTTGGGTGGCGATGCGCCGAGCCGGCGCGGTGGTGAGCGGTGTCTCGACCGTGCCGTCGACCGTGGGCAACGTCCTCGTCGCTTCGGCCATCAGCAGCGTGCCGATTCGTTCGAGGTTCTGGCGGAACAGGGCGTTGGGTGTGTCGCGGTCACGGATGCGGGTGAGCGCGTCGGCGACGACGGGATGGTCGACGAGTGTGGTGGTGACCGTCATGTTCAGCGCTCCCCGAATACTTCGTCCGATTTGAGCATCGAGTAGCGCGGCTTGATCACACCGTTGATCAGTCGCAGCCGCTCGGGGAACGGGGCAAAGGCCGACTTCACCGCGTTGACGGTCAGCCATTCGAAATCCTCGAGGCCCCACCCGAACGCCTCGGACAGCTTGGTCATCTCCTTGGTCATCGACGTGTTGCTCATCAGCCGGTTGTCGGTGTTCACCGTGACCCTGAAGCGCAGGCGTCCCAGCATGCCGATCGGATGGTCGGCGATGGTGGGCACCGACACCGGTGTTGACATTGGACGTCGGGCACAGCTCGAGCGGGATGCGCCGGTCGCGGACGTAGGTGGCCAGGCGGCCGAGCTTCTCGTTGCCGACCCCGCCGCTCACGTCGATGTCGTCGACCAGGCGAACACCGTGGCCGAGCCGCTCGGCGCCGCAGAACTGCAGGGCTTCCCAGATCGACGGGAGCCCGAACGCTTCGCCGGCGTGGATGGTCGAATGGAAGTTCTCGCGGTTGATGTACTGGAAGGCGTCGAGGTGGCGTGACGGCGGGTAGCCGGCCTCTGCCCCGGCGATGTCGAAGCCCACGACGCCGGCATCGCGGTGCCGCACGGCGAGTTCGGCGATCTCGTAGCTCCGAGCGGCCGTGCGCATCGCCGAGAGGATGGCATAGATGGTGAGATCGGTCTCGGCCGACCCCCGTCGGAACCCGTCGAGCACGGCCTCGACCACCTCGTCGAGCGACAGTCCCGCCTCGGTGGCGAGCTCCGGAGCGAAGCGGACCTCGGCGTACACCACGTTGTCGGCGGCGAGGTCCTGCGCACACTCGTAGGCCACCCGCTCGATGGCGTCTCGATGCTGCATCACACCGACGGTGTGGGCGAATGTCTCCAGGTACAGCACAAGGTCGTGACGCTTCGCGCCACGGTTGAACCAGGAGGCGAGGTCGTCGACGTCGGTGGTGGGCAGGCCGGAGTAGCCGTATTCAGCCGCGAGTTCGACCACCGTTGCCGGCCGCAGCCCCCCGTCGAGATGGTCGTGGAGCAGCGCTTTCGGCGCTCGCTTGATCAGGCCGGCGGTCGACATCAGACCACGCTAACCCGCCGGCACTCTGCACAGTCCGACCAGGCCACCGCAACGCCGAACGACTGTCCACAAGCGGCAGGCACGGCATCTGGGGCGGAGTGAGGCCGCGAACGAGCTCGTCCGGGCCGGGGCAGTGGCCTCGCGCCCGCGGGAGCGGTTCGTGCAGCGGACAACGCCGATCGGTCTGCGAGTCGATGTGTCGAATGTGGCCGAGGCGATCGAGATGCTCGAGGGCCCGTCACACCGCTGATGCTCGTCGACGCCAACCTCCAGCTCTCTGCGGTCGATGAGCGCAGTTCGTTTCACGAGCGCTCCCCCGACTGGCTCACCGACGGCGGGAGAGTGTGGCCGCCCGACAACGCGACCACGGCTCGCCGGAACGGCGTGACAGTAGCCTGCGACACATGGAACTCACCGTGCTGGGCCAGACAGTTCGACACCCGATCGACCACGTCGAGGTGTTCCCCGCTCCCGCGCACGTCACCCTCGTGACGTTCACCAACGACGAGCTGAGCTCGATGTGTCCGGTCACCGAGCAGCCCGATCTGTCCTGCGTCGTGATCGATTACGAGCCCGACGAGTGGTGCGTCGAGTCGAAGAGCCTGAAGCTCTACCTGTGGGGATTTCGAGATCGAGCGGTGTTCGCGGAATCCCTCGCGGCCGAGATCGCAGGCGAGTTCATGCTCACTGCCCGGCCGAAGCGGGTCAGGGTCATGCTCACCCAGCGCACCCGCGGCGGGATCGAGGTCAGAGCGGTCGCCGAGCTGGCTCGTGACGTGTCGGCGTGAGGTGTCGGCATCAGGCGCCGGTGTCAGGCGCCGACGTGAAGGGCCTGTGTCAGGCACCCACCACAGCCCGGCGAGCGCCGGCTGATCGCTGCGGGCCGAGGCGTCATTTCGACGGCGTATAGGGCTGGCCCTCGGCCGCCGGCGCCACCGCCCGACCGAGCGCTCCGGCAACGACGATGAGTGTGACGAAGAATGGCAGGCTCTGGAAGAACTCGCTCGGGATGGCGAAGTCGCCGATCTCGACGTTCAGGAATTGCAGCCGTGAACCGAGCGCCCGAGCGAAGCCGAACAGCAGCGCGCCACCGAAGGCTCCCCACGGTGTCCACTTGCCGAAGATCATCGCGGCCAGGGCGATGAAGCCTGCGGAGTTGGTCATGTTGTCTTCGAATCCGGACTGGGCTTCCATCGAGAACCATGCTCCCGCCAGACCGGCGATGAAGCCACCGAGGATCACCGCCTGGTATCGGGTGGCGATCACGCGGATGCCGAGCGTTTCCGCGGCATGCGGGTTCTCGCCGCACGCTCGGACTCGGAGCCCCCACGGTGTGCGGTACATGACCATCCACGTCAGGAACACGATGACATACATCGCGAAGTGGATGGGGCCGCCGGTGAACAGCGTGTCGCCGACGATCGGGATCTTCTCGAGCAGTGGGATGCCGATCTCCGACGTCGACGTACCCTTGCTGTTGCCGGTCGGCACGATGACTTCGGAGCGGATGAAGCCGGTCAGACCGAGGGCGAACAGGTTGATGACCACACCCGAGACGATCTGGTTGATCTGGTACTTGATCGACAGCACCGCGTGCAGCGCCGCGAGCAGTCCCCCGGCCAGGATGGCGACGAGGATCGACAGCCACAGCCATGTGGGGCTGCTCGCCGAACCGAGCACCGCGTAGGTCATGAACCCGACTCCGGCCGAGCCGAGCATCATCCCCTCGATGCCGATGTTGACGATTCCGGAGTGTTCGCACCACAATCCGGTCATCGCCCCGAGAGCGATCGGAGTTGCCAGCAGCAGCGACTCGTCGAGCAGGTTCGTGACGTTCGTGACCGGCGCATCGGACAGTGCCAGACCGAGGACGAGGACGAGGGGGATTGCCAGTATTGCCGCGAGCAGCTGTGCGAGCAGCGACCGGCGATCGAAGCGCTGCGGCAGGAAGCTGACCACGCCGACGAATACGTACACGATCCCGATGACCGTGATCACGACGACGGGGTTGAAGCTGACCTGAAGGGGGTCGGGTGGCGGTTCGAAGGCGAATGCCTTCGTCGCACTCGAGATGTTCGGGCCGACGGCGAACACGAGGGCGAGCCCGACCAGTCCCAGCACGCCACCCACGATCTGGCGACGCCCGACCCGGAGCGAGAGCGAGAGCCCCTGATCGAGGCCGGTGTTGAGGAGCCTGCCGGGGAGTGGCGCGCCGGCGTCGCTGCTCATGTGCTGCTCCACCCTGTCGAGCCGGTGGCGAGGTGAGGCCCGCTGTCGGTCCTGAGGCGGAACACGTACCTCACGATGGCGTCGGCGGCGACGAACAGCAGGACCATCGACTGGATGATGCGGACCACATCGATCGAGACGTCGGCCTCCTGTTGCATCAGTGGTGCTCCGGAGAGCAGGGAGCCCCACAGGAGTGCTGCGGGGATGATGGCCAGGGGGTTGGTGCGCGCGAGCAGGGCGATGGCGATGCCGTCGAAGCCGATGAACGCGAACGTTCCGGGCTGGAAGAAGGAGTTCGTCCCCGCAACCTCCGCCGCAGCAGCGATGCCGGCGAATCCGCCCGACAGGACCATGGCCAGCACGATGATCCGGTTGACGCTGATCCCGGCGTAGCGAGCGGCGTGGGGATTGGTGCCGACGGTGATCGTCTCGAGACCGAACGTCGTGCGTTTGAGGACGTACCAGACGACGACGCACAGTGCCACCATGATGAACAGACCCATGTGCAGGATCGGCTTGCTGTCGAACAGCTCGGGGAGCCTGGCCGTGTCGGAGATCTCCTTCGTGCGCGGCACGCTGGCCGTGGTGTCACGGAGTATCAGCGGATCGGTCGAGTTGATCAGCCACCGCGTTCCGAACAGGGCGATGCTGTTGAGCATGATCGTGACGATCACCTCGTGGGCGCCCGTTCGTGCCCGCAGGACACCAGGAATACCGCCCCAGAACGCTCCGCCCACGAAGCCGGCGACGATGATGATCGGCACGGCGATGATGCCCGGCGTATCGGCCATGAACGCCCATGTGCCCGCCCATGCTGCGGTCACACCGCCGACCAGGAGCTGTCCCTCTGCTCCGATGTTGAACAGGCCGGCTCGGAAGGCGAAGGCGAGTGCCAGCGCCGAACCGATGAACGGCACGGACCGGGCAACGGATCCTGCGATCCGCTCGGGGGTCCCGAACATCCCGCGTAGCAGCGCCCAGTAGGCCTCGAACGGGTTGACACCGATCAGGGCGATGAGCACCGCGCCGACGATGAACGACAGGAGCAACGCGTACAGCGGTATCAGGACGGGCTGGAGATCCCACATCTGGAAGACCCACCTGCGTGAGTCCTTGGGGCTGGTGGTCGGCGCACTCACCCGACGAGTTCCTCCGAGTCGGGTGATGCGCCGGTTGCCATCAGGTAGCCAAGCTGCTCACGGGTTGCATCCTTGCCATCGAAGGCGCCGACGAGGCGGCCCCGATACAGCACTCCGATCCGGTCCGACAGCGCGAGGATCTCATCGAGCTCCGCCGAAACGAGCAGTACGCCCACGCCCCGATCGCGCAGTTCGATGATCTGACTGTGGATGAACTCGATCGAACCGACGTCGAGCCCGCGGGTCGGCTGGGCGGCGACGAGCACCTTGACGTCACCGCTCAATTCGCGAGCGATGATGACCTTCTGCTGATTGCCGCCCGAGAGCGTCTCGACGGGCACGTCGATCCCCGGTGTGCGGATGTCGTACTGCTCGACGAGGACGGTCGCCTCGTCGTTGATGGCCTTCGTGTTCCGAATGCCGCGGCGGGAGAACTGCTTCTGGTAGTAGCGATTCAACACCAGGTTGTCGGCGACCGAGTACGGGCCGACGAGACCGTGCTTGTTGCGGTCCTCGGGGACGTGAGCGGCGCCGAGTTCGGTGATCTGGCGTGGCGTCATCCTGGTCGTGTCGCGTCCGAGGATCTCGACCCGACCACCCACGATTCGACGCAAGCCGGTGATCGCCTCGACGAGCTCTCGCTGGCCGTTTCCCTCGACGCCGGCGACACCGAAGATCTCCCCGGCACGTACCTCGACGCCGAATCCGTTCACCATCGGCGCCCCACGTTCGTCTTCGACCGCTGAGCCCGTCGACCCTGAGCACGACGTCACCGGGTGTGGCCTCCCCCTTGCCGACCTGGAACACGACGTCGCGCCCGACCATCAGGTTCGCCAGCGATTGCTGCGTCGCCGTCTTGGGGTCGGCCGTGCCGGCGACCTTGCCGTCGCGCAGCACCGTGATGCGGTCGGCGACCGCGAGCACCTCGCGGAGCTTGTGGGTGATGAAGATGATCGACTTGCCCTGGTCGACGAGGCTGCGGATGACGGCGAAGAACTCGTCGACCTCGCCGGGCGTCAGTACGGCCGTCGGCTCGTCGAGGATCAGGATGTCGGCCTCGCGGAACAGCGCCTTGATGAGTTCGACCCGTTGCTGCTCGCCGACCGAGAGGTCTTCGACCTTCGCATCGGGATCGACACTCAGGCCGTAACGCTGCTCGAGGTCCGCGGATCCGTCGGCGGGCCTCCTTGACGTCGAGCAGCCCGTTCTTCGCCGGCTCGTTGCCGAGGATCACGTTCTCGACGACGGTGAAGACCGGGATCAGCTGAAAGTGCTGGTGGACCATGCCGATCCCGTGGTCGATGGCGTCGTTCACACCGGTGAACTGCACCTGCTCGCCGCGCACGCGGATCGTTCCGGCATCGGGTTGGTAGAGCCCGAAGACGACGTTCACGAGCGTGCTCTTTCCGGCGCCGTTCTCGCCGAGGAGGCAGTGGATCTCGCCCTGATTGAGCGTGAGGTCGACGTCCTCGTTGGCGATCACGCCCGGGAACGTCTTGGTCACACCGCTCACTTCGAGGACCGGGACCTTGTCATCAGCGCTCGTCAATGATCCCGCCCTCTCGCTGGTGCACGGACGTGAGCATAGATCATCGTCGTTGACCGACGGCTCTTCACCCGCCCCCGGACGCGAACGGGCCCGACGCCTGGAAGGGGTCGGGCCCGTTCGCGTGTTCAACTGTGTTCGCGCCTGCTCAACCGGGGTCGAACAGGTCGGTCCGGGCTGCGATCAGTCGCAGGCGGATCCCTCACCGAGGACGAGTCCGTCGATGCCGCAGATGCCGGTTGTCACGCTGCCATCGGCAAGCGCGACACGGGCTGCCTCGACCGCAGCGGTGGCCTCGGCAGGTAGGACGGCGTCATGGGGTTCGGCGTAGGTCACGAGGTTGTTCGCGGCCGTGCCGACGACCAGCCCGCCCTTGAACGTGTCCTGGATCGCATCGGCGATGAGGCGGAACGTCACCAGATCGACGCGCTTGATGGCCGAGCTGGCGAGGAACTCCGAACCAGGGGCAGTGCCGCCTGCAAAGGTGGTGAAGTACTCGTCCTGGTCGACACCGATCGCCCACACACCTGCCTCGGCGGCGGCCTTGACGCCACCCGAACCGGTCGGTCCGCCGGCGCCGAAGATGACGTCGGCGCCTTCACCGATGAACTGTGCGGCGTCGGATGCGCCCTTGGCGGGTTCGTTGAAGCTCTCGTTGTAGATGGACAGCACGCGGATGTCGGGGTTGACCGACTGCGCGCCGGCGGTGTAGCCGTTGACGAACTTGACCACCGGTGGGACGTCTTCGCGTCCGGCGACCACGCCGATCACTCCGCTCTCGCTCAGCGTCGCGGCGAGCACACCGGCGATGTAGCCGCTCTCGTCCTCGTTGAAGACGACGCCCGCCATGTTCTCCGGATACTCGGGGAGGAACTGGTCGATCCCGATGAAGTCGACGTCCGGGTTGTCGATGGCAGCAGCCTCGGTGTCGGTCGTGATCAGGAAGCCGACGGTGGTGAGCACGTTGGGGCTCTCCTCGAGCGACGTGGCGATGTTCGCCGCGTAGTCGGCTTCCGACACCGTCTCGATGTAGCTGGTGTCCTCGATGCCGAAGCACTCGACAGCGGCCATCATGCCCTCGTAGGCGAACTGGTTGAACGTGCCGTCGTCGATCTTGCCGATGTCGGTCACCAGGTTGGCCCGGAATCCATCCGGGGCCTCGAGGCCGTCGTACGAGGCGCATTCGTCTTCGAGGGTCACGAATGTGCCGGCTGCGGCGCTGTCGCCTGGGGCCATCGTGTCGCCGGGCGCCATGCTGTCGCCTGGGGCCATCGTGTCACCGGGCGCCATGCTGTCACCGGGCGCCGTGCTGTCGGCAGGCGCCTCGGTCGAGTCGCTGCTGTCGTCGTCGCTGCCGCAGGCTGCCAAGCCGAGTGCGGCCACGACGCCGAGAGCCAGCAATGCTTTGCTCTTCATCATGTTCTCCCCTTTTAGAGATGTGCTCTGGCGTTGAATCGTCAGAGTCAGATGTTCACGTGACAGACAAAGCTACCAAGCAGTAGGTGCGGTTGGGAAGCACCGCGACTCGACGGTGAGGAGTTCATCTCCCCGAAACCGGGTGCTCGGAGCCGTATCGTGGTGGGTGCCATGTCAGCGCCTGCGAACCGACGTCGCGGCGGCCGTCGCGTCAGCCGCCGCACGTACGCCGTGCGGCGCGTCGTCGCGCTGGGTCTGGTGCTGCTGGTGGGCGTCGGGTTGGTGCGCGTCGCCGCCGGCGCGATCAGTGGCGACGACGCGGTCGCCGACGCCGACGCTGCGGTCGCCGCCCCGATCGACGGCAGTCAGGGCAGCCAGGGCGGCGGCCCGGTCGATGCGGCCAATCCGTCAGCGGGGGCGTCGGGTGATCCGTCGGTCGCCGATCCGGCCGCGACGGATGGACCTGCCGCGACGGATGCACCTGCCGCGACGGATGCACCGGTCGACACGGGCCCGCCGACCGCCACCAATCCGGCGAAGGTGTTCATCGTCGGCGACAGCGATGCCGGCACCTTCGGGCCGTACCTGCAGACCTTGCTCGACGGCACCAACCTCGCCGAGACCGAACTCGACTACAAGGTGTCGTCAGGATTGGCGCGGCCCGATTTCTTCGACTGGCCGGCCGAACTCGAGGTGAAGTTGCCGGCGGCGAACCCCGACGTCATCGTGGCCACGTTCGGAGGCAACGACTCCCAAGGGCTGTCCACGGCCGACGGGACGTTCATCGTCGCCGATCCCGTGGCCGACGAGGCCGAGTGGACCGGGGAGTACCAGCGCCGGGTTGGCGAGGTGATGGACATGATGCTCGACACCGGGGCCAAGGTGATCTGGGTCGGAATCCCCAACGACGACAGCCCCGACGTGACCGCTCGTCTCCGGGTGCAGGACCAGGCGGTGCGTGCGGCTGCCGCCGAACGACCCGATGTGGTGTTCATCGACACCTGGAAGCGCTTCTCCGGTCGCGACGGCGGTTGGGCCGAGTTCGTGATCGACCCCCGCGACCGCCAGGGCAAGGACGTACGCGCCGACGACGGATTCCATCTGAACACGAACGGCGCCGAGATCCTCGCGCTCGACATCGCCCAGGCGATCCGCGACGAACTCCGCGCCCGCGGCGCCGCCATCTGACCGCCTCCGACCCCTGTCTCCGGTCGCCGCCTCCGACCCGCCGCCTCCGATCGCCGCGCTGACCGGTCCGATCCGCGAAATTCTCCCGGTGGTGTGTGTGGTGACGCTCTACTGCTGCTGGCCGCGGGATTGGATGACGGTACGGCGCGCGGCCACCTGGTCGGGGCTGAACTGCGAGCGCCGCCACGCGCGGCTGTCGCGGGCTTCGATCTCCCAGTGGTCGTCGTCGGTGGCGATCATCGCGTAGGTGGATCGGATCTGGCGGACACCGTCCTGGTCGTTGCCGATGATGTCGTGGGCGAGCCGGCGAACGGTCGGGATCAACTCGTCGTGCGCCACCACATGGTTGACGAGGCCGCACGCCAGCGCCTCGTCGGCGAGCATGAAGTTGCCGGTGAAGCTCATCTCCCTGGCCCGGCGCACGCCGATCGCCTGTGGGAGCAGCAACGTGAGGCCCCAACCGGGCATCACGCCCACGCGGGCATGGGTGTCGCCGAACTTGGCGCGCTCGCTGGCGACGAGGAAGTCGCAGTTCAACGCCAGCTCGAAGCCACCGGTGACGGCGACCCCGTTGACGGCGCCGATGAGCGGCTTGGTGAGCTTCGGGAACGGCCCGCGCACGCCGTCGCTGTTGCGGCTGCCGTCGGCGCCGCTCCCGCTCGCCAGGTTGCTGCCCGGCGTGCCCAACTCCTTCAGGTCGAGCCCGGCGCAGAAGGCAGGATCGGCGCCGGTGAGGATGATCACGTCGACCTCGTCGCTCGACTCCGCCTGCCGCATCCGTTCCGGCATCAGCCGCAGCACGCCGCTCGACAGCGCGTTGCGCGCTTCGGGCCGGTTGAGCGTGATCGTGGCGATCCGCTCGGACACGTCGTACAACACGGAGTCGTCGGCCATCTCGACCTGAAGGAGTTGGGCACGCCCGGCAGCAACCTGGCGAGCGGGAGCGGCGCCGACGGCAGCCGCAACAGCGACGGCGTCCGCGGGCCGTTCCCGAAGCTCACCAAGCCGCTCATCGGCGCCGTCAACGGGGTCGCCATCACCGGTGGCTTCGAGCTGGCGTTGAACTGCGACTTCCTCGTCGCCAGCGAGCACGCCAAGTTCGG